>JBHHVE010000100.1:0-1538 GCA_046754085.1 Leptospirillia bacterium | reverse complement strand
TTGTGTTTGTTGCGTTTCGACTTGTGTTTGTTGCGTTTGTTGCGTTTTTCAGGGGGCCGATTCGTCCCGGATCAGCCGCACCAGTTCCTCGTGGGGCACCACCCTGTGAGACCGCTCCCGTACCGAGCGGATGTGGAGTTGGTGGTCCTCGGGCAGTTCGGTCCGCTGCCGCACCCACTCCCTGGACCAGCCCAGCACGTTGGCCACCGTCCCGGTCTTGTAGCGGCCGGCCACGGGCTGCCCCAGGCGGGTGAGCAGGCGCTCCAGGTAGGCCTCCGTATCGCTTGTCATCATGCCCCGGCTCATTTCTTCCCCTCCCGACCACCCTGTGCGGACCATTTGGGCAACAACACTTCTGTTTGACAACAAAACATATCTGTTCTACATTTCCTACGATGAAGAGCGCGGAATTCAAGCGGTGGCTGTCCAAACAGGGCGCAACCTTTCAGCCTGGCAAAGGTGGCCATCTCAAGGTTTTCCTGAACGACCGCCGCTCGGTGCTCCCGATGCACTCCACGGAGCTGAAAACGGGCACCGTGAACGCGATCAAGAAGCAGCTTGGGCTGAAGTGAGGTGACGTGATGTTCGAATACCCGGTAACCCTGACCCCCGCCGAGGAAGGCGGATTCATCGTGACCTTCCAGGACGTCCCCGAGGCCATTACCCAGGGGGAAACCGAGGATGAGGCCCTTCTGGAGGCCAAGGATGCCTTGGAAACGGCGCTCTCCATCTACGTGGAGGACCGTCGTGACCTTCCCCGTCCCAGCGATGCGGAGGGGCGCCCCCTGGTGTCCCCGGACGCCCTGGAGTGCGCCAAGCTCGGCATCTACGCCTCGATGCGCGAGCAGGGGGTCTCCAAGGCGGAGCTTGCCCGCCGGCTCCACTGGCATATGCCGCAGGTGGACCGGCTGCTTGATCTGGATCATTCGTCCCGTTTCACCCAGGTGGAACAGGCCGCTGCTGTCCTGGGCAAGCGATTGGTGTTGGCACTCGAGCCGGCAGCCTGACCTCATACCCCCACCTCCTGGGTCTCCATCGCCCACAGCAGCAGCGCGATGGCGTCCGCCTCGTTGTCGTCCGCCGGTTCGTAGCCGCGCTCCCGCACCGCCGCGATCACCGCCGCCTTGCCGGCGTTGCCCTTGCCGGTCGCGTACTTCTTGATCGTGCCCACCGGCACCCCCTGATAGGGCACACCGCGCAGCTCGCACCAGGCGGTGAGCTGGCCCATGAAGCCCCCGTAGGCGTGGGCCGCGTCCACCCCCGCGTGCCGCCGTACCTCCTCGAAGTAGACCGTGGTCGGCCGACCGGCCAGCAGCTCGATCTCCGCCAGCCAGCGCTTGAACCGCAGGAAGCGCATGCCGCCCCCTTCGAACCGGCCGGGCTTGAACGACATCGTGCCGCTGGTGACGGTGCCGTCGGCGGCACGGACCGCCCAGCCGGTGGTGGTGCCCAGGTCCAGGGCGAGGATGGTGGTCATGATTTCCTCCTGGCCAGATGGCGGGATTTCTTTTTCCGGCCGTTGGCGGTAACCGCCTTAC
>JBHHVE010000099.1:0-1544 GCA_046754085.1 Leptospirillia bacterium | reverse complement strand
CGGAACAGGGGCCCGGTCACCGGTAGGATCGCCACGCCATCCCGCACCGTTACCGTGAAGGTGTTGTTCAAGGGGCGCCCCAGCTTCTTGGCCACCGCCTCCGGGCTCGGATTGTCCCGCCGGGCCACATCCAGCAGGGTCATCAACGAGTCCTCGCGGATGGCCCACACCGCATCCGCCGCTTTCCAGAAGGCGCTCATTGGGTTTCCTCTTCATCTTCCTTGGGCGCTTCCGTGGGAACGTCACCGATGTCCTGGCTATCCAGATCCAAATCAGCCAGCCGCTGTTTCTCCCGCGCCCGCTGTTCGAACTGGTCCTCCCAGTCCTGGCCCTGCTCGGCGTATTCCTGCTCGTAGGTGGAGAGGCCGGCCTTGATGCGCATGTCCGCCGCCTTGGCCTCTTTCACCGGATCCACCCAGCCCCGGCCGGGGCCGATCCACTTTGCCCGGCAGTAGGCGGCCTGGTTGTCGTAGAAGTCCGGGGCGTCCACGAGCCCCTGGTTAACCGCCTCCTCCAGCCACAGGGCGTAGACCGGGCTGGCCCAGTGGACCGACAGCCATTTGCGCCGCCCCATGAAGTAGCGCCACGCCTCCAGCAGGGCGGCGCGGGCGCTGGAGTAGTTGGTCTTGGAGAAATCCTTGGCCAGCAGCTCGTAGGGGATGTTCATCCCCGCCGCGATCTGCCGAAGGGAGGACAGGGTGAACTCCGCGTAGGCGGTGGCGGGCCGTGCCGGGGTGAACGGGGTGATCTTGTCACCGGGGAACAGGGGCATCACTGAGCCCCCCTCCAGCTTCACCTCCCAGGCGTTGCGCTTCTCCACGTAATCGTCCAGGGAGCCGCCGAAAAACTCGGCGATGTCCTCGGCCCCCATGCCGGTCTCCATGAAGGCGGCGATCTTGGCGTTGACGATGGCGGCCTGCAGCTCCGCGAGCTGGTAGTGGTCCAGCATCTTGAACTGGCCCATCACCGAGGCGAACAGGGGCTTGCCACGGCTCTGCCCGGTGCGCTCCCGGTCGTGCACGTGCAGCACCCGCAGACGCCCGAAGCGCATCCGCGCCGGCACCTTCACCCACTCGTTCGCGCCGATGGACGCCACCGGCACGTCCGCCGGGTGGGTCTTGCGAATCCAGTAAGCGCGGGGCTCGCCATAGCGGCCGAACTGGATACCGCCGCGCAGTTTGGCGTCGTCCATCTTTCCTGCCGGATTCGACAGCCGGTCCGGATCCACCATCTGGATGGCGGTGGCAAAGCGGGTGCCCCGGTTGGGAAGCCACAGGGGCAGGGCCAGGGCCTCCCCGTTCACCAGCCCGGTGCGGAAGGCCAGGGTGGTCAGGCCGTCGAAGGTCAGTTGTCGAGCCGCATCACATTCCGTGCTTTCCGCCCAGGTGCGCCACTGGGCCTCCACCGTTTTGGACCAGTCGTCCGCCCAGGCCTTGTCGCGCCCCAAGGCCACGTAGTCCGGTTTGGCCGCCAGGCGCAGGCCGGTGCCGACTGTCCGTCGTCAGATAAATTGGGACAGATGAGCGGGCAGGCTAAAAGGAGTG
>JBHHVE010000098.1:0-1551 GCA_046754085.1 Leptospirillia bacterium | reverse complement strand
AGGGTCTGCACCATGGCGAAGGTGGCCTGTCCGTCCCACGACTTCACCTTGGCGTTGACCACCGAGGTGTCGATGCCCGGGTTCACCCGCCGGAACTTTTGGCGGTTCTGGTCCGTCAGTTCATCCCGGTGCGCCAGGATGCAGGCCTTGGCGCCGGGCTGTTCGCGGAGGATGGCACCGGCGACCGCCGAGAACACGATGGTCTTCCCCCCGCCGGTCATTGCCACGGCCAAGGTGTCGCCGTACTGGTGGAGCGCCCCGACGGAGCGCTCCACCATCTGTTTCTGTCTGGGCCGGAGGATCATGCCGCTTCATCCATCTGGCGTTGAAGGGCATCGGACAGCCGCGTGTCATCATCGGCGCCGGCCTCTTCCAGGTACGCCAGCAACAGACTCAACGCCTCGGCGTTGCGCCGGTCGGCGGCGATGCTCTTCCACAGAGCGGCCACCGCCTGCCGGAGCTCATCGACGGTTGCACCATGGGGACCAAACAGCGGTCGGTAGGTGGGATCCCCGTCATCGCCATCCGAAGACGGCACGGAAATCACCGCCGGCAGCCCATCCACAATGGACGCCATGCCCGGCATCACCATCTGTTCTTTGGGTGCCAGCCCCATGGCACCGCAACGCTTGACCTCCCGGTTCACCATCTTGGTGATGGCATCCTCAGCAAGCCGACCACCCAGTTTGTTAATCAGGTCGGGATATTTGGTACAAACGGCTCGGGCAACCTTCCTCGGTTGGGCTCCCCCGTTGTTGATGTGAATGGAAATTTCGTCACGGATGTAATCACGCAGCGTTGCCAAGTGGCTCTTGGTCATGTTCTTCATGCTTCTTCCCTCCACAGGTTTGTGAATTGCTGAAACCACGCGAGTTTTTCGGTGGCGTGGCGTTGCACCGTTTTCCGGAGGTTTTCCGGGACGCATTCGACCGCCGCCTCGGGCGACAGGTCGGGGGTTGTATGGGTGTGCAGGATGGTGAACATCAGGGTGTTCAGGTCGTTGTCCGGGGTTGTGTGGGAGTGGTATTTCCCGTCTTCAGCCAAAACAGGAGCGCCCGTTTCCTTGGCTCGTGCAATGGCTTGCTTTTTGGTAGGAAACTGGGTGTCTCCCAGCACAGCTTCCCTCGCCGCACGCTTGATATCCGCGACCGTCAGCCCCTTCTGTTCGTCTTTGGGAACCGCCTTGGCCAGTACAGCGGCGGCACTCACGGATACCTGGCCCGCCTCCACCGCCTCGACCACGTTGGGGGCAGCGTGGGTTTGCACCTGGCGGGCGTGTTGAACAGAACGGCGACCGACACCTAGCATTTCTGCCGTATCCGATTGGGAAGGCAAATGCGCAAATTTGCGCATTTGCCCCTGCCCTGGTGTAAGCGTCGCCAGCTTCGCCGCCGCCATGGCCCGCTGGCTTTCGTTGAGATGTCGCCGTCGCAGGTTCAGGGAAATCACGAACCCGACCAGTTCGGCATCTGACCCTTCGAACACCTGTGTGGCTACATCGCAACCGACCGCCCGGCTGGCCCGGTAGCGATTGCGCCCGTCGATGATCCG
>JBHHVE010000097.1:0-1589 GCA_046754085.1 Leptospirillia bacterium | reverse complement strand
GGTGGCATCCGGGCGGTACGGCACCGTCAGCGGTGCACTCTGCATCAGCAGGTAACGCACAGACGGATCCTTCTCGATCCAGCTTTTCGGGAACATCTCCCGCGCCTGGAAGCCCGCCTCTTCGTCTCGGATGGCCCCGAAGTGGCGGCGGCCGTCCGCATCGGACGACAACAGCATCACCGTGCCCGGCGGCAGAATGGGAACACGGGTGCCGGCGCTGTCCTTGTACTTGCCGCCGTAGACCCAGATGTCGAAGTCGCCGATGTTGCCCTGGAAGGTGGCGTGACCGATGCGCCGCACCAGGTTCAGGTTCGAACCATCCCCACCACGGCGGTTGTCGAGGATGGCCTTGACCTCCGCGTTGTTGCGAAACACCCGCCAGACGTCCGGGCTCATCACCACCTCCGTGGCGGTGGCGCCGGAGTTGTCCAACACGGTGGTGGCCCAGGAATCCAAGTCATCCAGCGGGCTGATGCCCGCATCGCCCCACTTGGAGCCGACACCCAAGGTGACGGTGTGGGCGGCATTGCGCTCGTAATTCACCACCTGGGAAGGGAAACCATCTCCGATGACAGTGACCTGGCCGGTGCGCAGGGTTTCCGCCGCCATCACCTCCAACCGGCGGTTCAGCCGCACGGACTGCTTGGCCAGGGCGTCCGCTAGGTTGGCGGCGGAGCGGTCCATGGGTCGGGCGCTGCCACCGATGGCCTCGCCGGCCCGGCGCTTCAAGGGGCTGAACGGATCGAACACCACCTTGTCCTTGATGTAGGCCGGTTTAAAGGTCTTGGTGTTGAAGCCCTGGGACTCGACCAGCTTGCCCTCCAGCAACGGAGAGACAAACGGGGCAAGCCGTTCCTCCGCATCGGTGACGTCGAAGTGAATTTCCTCCGTCTCCGAGGTTTCGATGGTGGGAAAATAGCGGTCGAGGAAAAATGACGGGGGGCGGATAAGGCTATCCACTACCGCCGTCAGGGTGTTCGTGCTGAAAAGGTCCATGAATCTTGCTCCAAAAAAAAGGCCCCACCCGGCAATGCCGAATGGGGCCCGTAGGACGAGGGGAAGTGCTACGCGGGCACGGGGCTCTTGAGGTAGATGTTCAGGTTGCGAAGGGCATCCTTCACGCTCGCCGCCGTGTGACCGGCGCCAAAGGTGATGGCGTTCTCGTTGAACTCACCGGCCAGATAGATGCCGGCCACCGTGGCGCCGGTGGTGGCATTGGTATCCGCTACCAGGACCGCCACCGGCACCTCGGAGCCGTCCAAGGCGGCCGCCAGGGACAGGACGTACTCGCCACTGCCGGTGATCTTGCCCAGCAGGGCACCGCGCAGGAGGTTCTGACCAAGGGCGAGGGTCACCGATTCGGTAACCAGTTTGAGGTCACCGCCAATGAGCCGATCCGGGGTGTAAGGGGTCGAGGTAAAACTCGGGTTCACGTTGGGCATGGTTTTGGTTCCTTTTTACTGATTGGCGATCACGCCGAGCTCACGGCCGGCGGCGATTACCGATGCAGCGGCGTTGTCGTGGGATTCGTTTTCGTCCGAGCCGACCTCCGGGTTGTCGACGCTGGCCATGGCGGTAGCCAGGGGATC
>JBHHVE010000096.1:0-1604 GCA_046754085.1 Leptospirillia bacterium | reverse complement strand
TGTGGGTGGGCTCAAGCCCTTGGCGAACCTCAGCGCAGCCGGCCATACGAGGCCGACGGCGCCGCCTTCCCGCTAATCCATCCCTTGCTACTCCAGCACCAAGCCCGGGATCAGACAGACCTCACGCAAACGGCCTTCCCGGACCAACCGGCGCAGGTGATCCCCATCGGCATGGCAGCCCAGGGCCAACAGGTCCACCAACTGGCCCCAGCGGCGTTGATCCCGCCGGTTGAACGTGAACTCGAAGCGGGCCACATACAGGGGCAAGTAGAGCTTGGACACGCCCCGATGGATGCGCAGATGATCACGCAACAGCGACCACATCCCTTCGACCCCGTTGACGTGTACCTCCCCACGGGCATACTCCCCGCGGCTGTGGTTGACCCGCTCATGTTGATACCCCAGACGGCGCAGGAAGTTGTAGATGTTGTAGCTGTCGGTGTAGACCGTCGCCCCTCGCTCCACCAGGTGCTCGACAAAGGGTTGGATGGTCTGGGTTTTGACATTGGCACACGGGATCAAGTAGACCTGCCCCTGGCGGTCCACCAGGCCCAGCACCGGTATCTTGTCGGAAGCCCAGTCACCGCGTCCCCGTTTCTTCAAGCCCCGGCAGCGGGGTGGGCGCAGCAGCGGCAATCCACCGGCGCGCCCTTTCTGACCCCCAACGATGTAGATTTCATCGATCTCCACCGGTCCGCTCAGCAGGAACCGAAACCGCTGGGTCAGATAGGCCAACTGGGACAAACTCACCATGCGGCGCGCCGTCTTGTAGTTGATGCCCAGTTCCTCTTTCAGTTCCAGGGTGCTGCAGCCCGACACGTACAACAAGCCGCCCCACAGCCAGAACCGCACCGGCAAGTGACTGCCTTCCAGGATGGTGCCCGTCAGATCGTAGAAGGTAACCTCCCGTCCCTGGGCCGCCGTACAGTCCTCACAGGTATCACGCTGAAAGTAGGTGCGATAGTGCGGGTCTTTCACCCGCAAGTTCTGGCCCCCACAGTAGACGCAGCGCCGCCCCCCCGCCCAGCGCACCGACCGATACACCGCCACGCAGGTGCTTTCCGGCAGCAGGTTGAATATCCCCCGCACGGTGCGCTTGATCACCGCCAACATCACGGCTTCGGCCCACGACGGCGTACCGGCCAGGGGCGGTTCGGGAAACATCCGCGCCGCCATGTCCACCAACTCCCGCCGGCTCAACTGAGCTTTGGCCTTGGCCCGCCGGCCCCGCCGCCGGCGTCGCCACCGGCGTCGCCCATCCCGCCAGAGACCGTAACCGCTGGCATACACTTCCCGCACCGCCACCGCTGTGAGCAGGGCTTGACTCAGCCGCGTTTCCGTCGTCCCGGCTTCCATCGTCTCGACGTTGAACGGCACAGCCATCAGCAAGACGTGGCCGATTGCCGTCACCAGCCCAATGATGTACAATATACGACCGAGGCTGCGTATCATGGGGTACCTCCTTTCGGTTGTCTCTGAAGGAGATTATACCCCTGATGCCAGCCTCTTTCCAGTCATTCATACGTTCCCACAAAAATGGACATGAGCGTCTATTTTTTGCAATGAAAATATTGGCAAAACGGCGGATCTATGCTACAATGAAA
>JBHHVE010000095.1:0-1673 GCA_046754085.1 Leptospirillia bacterium | reverse complement strand
CGCACCTACGATGCAGATCTGCGCCTGTCGGAGGTAACGGGCTACGACGGGGCCAGCAGCCTCCAGACCGCCACCTATGCCTACGACACCGCCGGTCGCCTGCAAACGGTGACCTCGGACAGCGACACGGCCACCTACACCTACCACCCCTACTCGGACCTGCCCAACACCCTCACTTTCAAGCAGGGCGGCACCACCAATCGCTTGGTGACCACCCGCTCGTACGACTGGCTGAACCGGCTCACCTGGGGTGGTCCCGGTTGGGTGGACACCCGGGAGGCGGATCGACAGAATGGCTGAACGATGAAAAAGACAACTCAGACCCTGCCCGCGACCCGGACCCCGGCCCCGGAAGCGACACCCTCCCGCTCCCGCACTACGCCCCCGCGTTACGACGAGACCTTCCGCCGCCAGGCCGTCGAGCACGGGTTGCGCTCGGGCCTGCCCGGCACCCGCATCGCCCGCGAGTTGGGCATCAGTTATCCCACTCTCAAGGAGTGGAAACGCCGTTACACCGGTGACGCCCTGCCCCAGCGCGCCAGCCTGGAAGCCGAGAACCGTGCCCTCAAGGCCGAGCTGGCCCGCGTGCGCGAGCAGCGTGACATTCTAAAAAAAACCTTGGGCATCCTCTCCGAAGCCCCGAAGCCCGCTACCAGGCCATTGAAACGATGAAAACCCAACACCCTCTGGCCCAACTGTGTGCCGCCTTCGCGGTGAGCCGCTCCGGCTACCACGCCTGGCGCCGGGCCGAACCGAGTGCGCGCGCCCAGGTCGACGCGGTCTTGAGCACGGAGATCGAGCAGGTTCACACCCGGCACCGGGGCCGTTACGGCGCCCGGCGCATCCAGCATGAGTTGCGGCGCCAGGGCCGCCGCCACAGCCGCAAACGGGTGCGCCGGTTGATGCGCCAGCAAGGGCTTTCTGGGACTCAGCCCCGGCGCTTTGTGCCGCGCACCACCGACTCGGCCCACGCCCATCCCATCGCGCCCAACCGACTGGCTCAGGTGCCCGCGCCCACCGGGCCGAACCAGATCTGGGTGGCCGACCTGACCTACGTGCCCACCGCCGAAGGCTGGTTGTATGTGGCGGTAATCCTGGATTTGTGGAGCCGGCGGGTTGTCGGCTGGGCGGCGGGACCCACCCTGGCGGCCCGGCTCACCCTGGCCGCCTTGCACCGGGCGCTGGACCAACGTCGCCCACCCCGGGGCGGGTTGGTTCACACCGACCGCGGCGTGCAATACGCCAGCGCTGAACACCGTGGGTTGCTTGCCGCGGCCGGCTTGGTCCCCAGCATGAGCAGCCGCGCCAATCCGTATGACAACGCGGTGATGGAAAGTTTCTTTGCCACCTACAAACGCGAATGCGTCGGCCCGGCCCAGGCCAGCGGCGGCTACGCCACCCGGGCCGAGGCCCAGGCCGACTTGTTCGCCTATGTGGAAACGTATTATAACCGAGAGCGGCTCCACAGCGCCCTCGGCTATCAAACCCCTGTGGACTTCGAAAACCGCATGAACTAACCTCAACCCCAACCCGCCCCGGGTGTCCACTCAACCGGGGCCACCCCAACGTTCTGCAGTTGCTTTTTCCGAGTCAGGTTTTCCTTGCTGCCCGCACGGAAACCTCCGCCATGAATGTAGATCGCCAGAGGCGTGGGCTTGGCACTGTCGGCGAGC
>JBHHVE010000094.1:0-1757 GCA_046754085.1 Leptospirillia bacterium | reverse complement strand
TCACGGAGTCCCCTCTGAATCAGGGGAGAGGAAGGAAACGATCGATGAGTAATCAGGCCGGCGCAGCAGCGCCAGAAGAAACAAAAACTAAACCGGAGAGCGAGTGGCTCGAAAACCTGGTGGCAAGCCATACCACCAAGCCCCAGCTTCCCATCATTAGCGCCGACCAACGGATCGCCGAGGCCCGTGGCGTGAAGGGGGTCTTAATCGGCCCCAGCGGAATCGGCAAAACCAGCCAGCTTTGGACCCTGGAACCAACCACAACCCTCTTCTTCGACCTGGAGGCCGGCGACCTGGCCGTAGATGGCTGGGCCGGCGACACCATCCGGCCACGTACCTGGCAGGAATGCCGCGACTTCGCCGTGTTCATCGGTGGTCCGAATCCAGCCCTGCGGGACGAGCAGCCCTACAGCGAAGCCCACTACAAGGATGTGTGCACGCGTTTCGGCGACCCGGCGGCACTCGACAAGTACGAAACGGTGTTCATCGATTCGATCACCGTGGCCGGCCGCCTCTGCTTTCAATGGTGTACGGGTCAGCCTCAGGCGATATCGGATAAGACCGGCAAACCGGATATGCGCGGTGCTTACGGGCTTATGGGCCAGGAGATGATCGGATGGCTCACCCACCTGCAACACACCCGTCAGAAAAACGTCTGGTTCGTCGGGATCCTCGACGAGAAGCTCGACGACTTCAATCGGCGCGTATTCAGCCTCCAGATCGAAGGCTCGAAAACGGGCCTGGAGCTTCCCGGCATCGTCGACGAGGTCATCACCCTGGCGGAGCTCAAGGACGATGACGAGGCCACCTACCGGGCCTTCGTCTGCCAGACCTTGAACCCCTGGGGTTATCCCGCCAAGGACCGCTCCGGCCGCCTCGACCTAGTCGAGGAACCGAACCTCCAAAAGCTGATGGAGAAGATCCAGAGCCCCGGGCAACCCGCCCCGGATCGTCTCGACTTCACCAGCACCAATCAAAACGCCACCGCATAAGGAACCATAAAGATGAATAACTGGACCGACTTCAACAGCGCCGACGACCAACAATCCTACGACCTGATCCCCAAGGGCACCCTCGCCAAGGTGCGGATGACCATCCGCCCCGGAGGATACGACGATCCCAACGAAGGCTGGACCGGCGGCTATGCCACTCGCAAGGCCGAAACCGGCTCGGTCTACCTCAACTGTGAGTTCGTGGTGACGGAGGGGCCGTATGCCCGCCGCAAGGTTTGGTCCCTGATCGGCTTGCACAGCCCGAAGAGTGCGGAGTGGATGAACATGGGCCGCGCCTTCATCAAGGGGATCCTCAACTCCGCCCGAGGCGTTCACCCCAGCGACGAGACGCCCCAGGCCCAGAACGCCCGGCGCATCCAGGGCCTTGTTGACCTGGACGGCATCGAGTTCGTCGCCAAGATCGATGTGGAGCAAGGCACCAAGGGCGATGACAAGAATGTCATCAAGCAGGCCATCGCCCCGGACCACAAGGAGTACGCGACCGTGATGGGGGCGGTGTCGGCACCCGCTCCGGCATCTGCCGCCACTCAGACCACTAACACCGCCAACGCTGGTCGCCCCAGCTGGGCGCAGTAAGGGGGGTGGCCATGAGTAAACCGATTCATACCGTCAGTCATTACGGAGTGGTTCGCTTCGGTGACCTAGAGTGCGAGGCCGTGGTCCTGCTGGACGGCGAACGCGGGTACGTACGGCGTCAAATCACCCAGTTGCTTGGATTCAAGGAGCGACACAGGGGTGACCGTT
>JBHHVE010000093.1:0-1858 GCA_046754085.1 Leptospirillia bacterium | reverse complement strand
TCCGAGAACATCACCTCCCTGCTGACCCAGTGCCGGGGTGTCCTGGTCTTTTCCGGCGGCCTTTACCGCCTGGAGATCGAGGGGACCAAGGCGCCCTCTTTCGCCCTCGATGCCGACAACATCATCAGCCACGCCGGCATCAAGTCCGGCGGCAAGCGGCAAAGATTCAACAGGGTGAAGGTGGAGTTCACCAACCCCCAGACCAACTGGGAGAAGGACTTCGCCATTGCGGAATCCGCCACCCTCCTGGCGGCGGACGGGGGCCTTCTGCTTGAAACCACAATCAACCGCCCCTTCGAGACCGATCCGTATCGGGCCCAGTACGCGGCGGAGTTGGTCCTCAAGAAATCGCGGGAGAGCATCGCCGTCTCCGTGGTGGCCAGCCACGAGGCCCTGATGGTCGAGGTGGGGGACGTGGTGACCGTGACCCATGAACCGGCGGGATGGGTGGCAAAACAGTTCCGGGCGGCGACGGTGGAGATTCGGCCTGACCTGACCGTGGGCCTAGGGCTGGTGGAGTACGAGCCCACCACCTACGATCGCACCATCCCGGCCTCGGCGTTTGTGAGTCCACCCAACACCAGCCTGCCGGATCCCTCCGTGGTGGCGCCGCCCTCGGGGGTGGCCGTGGCATCCGGCACAGCGCACCTGCTCACCATGGGCGACGGCACCTTGGTGACGCGGGCGTGGGTGTCGTGGACGGCTTCGCCTGACGCCTATGTGGATTCTTACGAGGTCCAGGCCAAGCTGACCACCGGCGCGTGGGGCGGTGTCGGCATCCAGGGCACGGTTCGTGTTTCGGCGGACGAGACCGGGGCCTACGTCTACCCGGTGGCGGACGGGGTGAACTACGACTTCCGCGTGCGGGCGGTGAATACGGCCGGGGCCCGCTCCACCTGGGCGCTGTTCGTGGGCCACCTGGTGCTGGGCAAGCAGGAGGTGCCCGCCATCCCCAACCTGGTGGCGTATACCACCACGGCGTCGGGCCGGCGGCGGCTCACCTGGCGCATGCCGGTGGTCACCCCGGACCTGGCGGGTTTCGAGATCCGCTACTACCCGGCGCTCACCGGGGGTGGGTGGAACGCCGCATCGAAGCTGGTGGACGGCCTGGTGGCCGTGGACCCCAACGTGGCGCCGCCGAACGGCGACTATTCGTTCGAGTGGGACCATCTGCCCGCCGGTGACTACCAGTTCTATGTCCGCCCGTGGGACACCTCGGGGCTGACCTCCATCAACGCCGCCAGCTCCGGCGGCGTGACCCTGCCGGCGCCGCCACTGACCTCCGCCGACTGGAGTCAGGTAACCGGGCTGGGTCGCCCCCAGGACAATGCGGACGTAACCGCCAACAACACGGCGGCCGGTATCGCTGGCCAGGGCGCCCTGGCCACGGCCAACAGCGCGGATTGGCAAACCCAGGTCACCGGGGCTGGGCGGCCCCAGGACAACGCCGACGTAACCCAGCAGGTCATCGACACCGGAATATTGACCACCGGCGCCGTGTGGATGAACTCGGGAACCTTCGGCGCCAAGGGCATCCAGGCGGAATACAACAACGGCACCCCGCGCCTGCACGTGGGGGACGGGGCCAACAGCTACATCAGGCACGACGGCACCCTGCTCACCTGGAAGGCAGCCAACACGGAGTTGGATGTCGCGGGTAACCTGACCGCGACCAACGCCACCTTCGACAACGCGACGATGACCAACGCCACCGTCTCCGGGGCCATCACCGTGGGGGCGGGATCTTCCGGCATTTCGAATCTCGCCGATGCCGGCGCCTTCGCCACCCTGAACCAGATCAATTCCGCCAACATCGGCAGCTACATCGCCGACCTGTCCGTGGACACCCTGCAAATCG
>JBHHVE010000092.1:0-1936 GCA_046754085.1 Leptospirillia bacterium | reverse complement strand
GTGGCCATCCTGGTGCCGCCGGAGGCGAAACCGGAGAAGTGGGACGCCGCCGACGCGGTGGATGAGGGGTTCGAGTGCGCGGTTTTCATCCGTGACGGAGAGCGGAAGACCATCAAGACCGGCCCGCCGGCCTGGGAGGATTTCACCCAGTGGTCGTCCGGTCGATACGACGGCCCGGCCCCGGAGCAGCAGTTCCTGGTCGATGGTGTCTTCCCCCTCGGCGTGGCGGCCATCCTCGGCGCCATGGGTGACACGGGCAAGGGGATGTTCACCCTGGACTTGGCCCTCAAGGTTGCGCGGAAAGGATCCAGGGGCTACCTGTCCAATCCGGACACGGCATTCGGCGGCGCGGTCCGGGCCGAGGGAGCGGTGGTCATCCTGAGCGCCGAGGACGATGCCGGCGAGATCCACCGACGGCTGGAACGGCTGGACCGATACGGGTGGCGCAAGCAGTGCGCCGACCGGCTCTGGATCGTGCCCCTGCCCAATGCAGGTGGCCCCTTTCCCATCGTCACCATGGGGCAGGACGGCCCCCAGGCCACGCCCCAGTTCGAAAAGCTGCGGGCGCAACTAACCGCCATCGACGACCTTAAGCTGGTGGTGTTCGACCCCCTGTCATCGTTCGTCCACGCCGACGTGTCATCCGACACGACCGCCGGCAGTTTCGCGACCGGACTGCTAGCCAGTCTGGCCACGGAAACCGGGGCCACAGTGTTGGTGGCACACCACCTCAGAAAACCGTCGAACACCAAGGCCGTGACCACCCCCGAGGCGGCACGGGACGCCATCCGGGGCACCAGCGCCCTGGTGGACGGGGTGCGAGCCGCCTACGTCCTGTGGCCTGCGGACGAGGATACCCAGAAGGAGGCCTTCGAGCGCCTACAGCGGAAGTGGGAGCGCAACGCCGTGTTCCACGGGGCGGTGGTGAAGGCAAACGGCCCGGCGGACCGGCTGGTGCGGACCTACGTCCGCAACGAGGCCGGGCTGCTGGAGGACTGCACCAGCCAAGTTCGGCAGACAGGCTCCACGGACTGGGACCTGCGGGACACTCTGGTCGCCGCCGTTGCCAAGGCGGCCCGGGACGGGCACCCGTACACCCACACCGGCGCCTCCGGGCTCTACAGCCAACGGGAGCGTCTTCCGGCCGACTTCCACGAGATAGGCCGGAACAAGATCGAGGCCCTGGCTCAGGAGCTCCTAAGCGACCGCCCACCGCGCCTGGTGAAGGTCAAGGCCAGCGGCTCCCACACCAACAAGTGGCTCGATGTGCCGGACGGTCCCTTCGCCCGCGGCGTGGGTGAATTCGAGCACGGCGCAGCACCGATTTCCAACACCGATGACACCTGAAAAACGAGACCTGAAAATGCAGGAAAACCGTACTACAAAATTGTCGCAAGCGTTCCCGGTTCCCGGCTTCCCGGCCGGTAACCACCTCAGGCCGGGAACGCTCATCTCCTACTGCCGCAAGGGTTTGAGCGTTCCCGGGCAGTTTCCGTTCCCGGGCAAACCCGGGAACGCTAACCCATTGTTTTTTAAGGGAGCAATTCGCGTTCCCGGCTTCCCACCCTATAAGGGGGGTATGTGTTCCCCGGGAACGCACACATACCCCATCGCCATTTTTGACCAGAGCGGCCGGGAAGCGGGGGTGCGAAATGGCCACGATTGACTCCCCCAAAACCCCGAGCATCGGCACCACGCTGGTACGTGATGGCCAGCGCTACAAACTCGTCTCGGTGAAACCACACATCCGCCGGGACGGCAGCCGGACCGTGCTGCTGTGCTGGCGGACCCGCTGCGCTGAATGCGGAACCTCGATCACCGTCACATCCCCACTCAACCCCAAAGGCCTGACCCGGCGGTGCGATGTCCACCGTCACCCCGGTAAGGCGGTTACCGCCAACGGCCGGAAAAAGAAATCCCGCCATCTGGCCAGGAG
>JBHHVE010000091.1:0-2059 GCA_046754085.1 Leptospirillia bacterium | reverse complement strand
AGTGGCTCCCCAGCGTGGACTCGAACCACGGACAAGCTGATTAACAGTCAGCTGCTCTACCAACTGAGCTACTGGGGAATGTGCTCGTCAAATTGTCACTGCCGGTGGGATGAACGGCGCACTCACACGCCCGCCCGAGTTCGGCAAAGTCGGAATATTATAGCCGGAAACTGCTGGAAGGCAAGGGGGGGAAGCCGGCCCGAAAACAGGGGCATGGCCGGTACCGGAGCGTTAGTGGCTGCCCTGGCGGCCGGTGGGCAAAAAGGCCGGGTCACTGGGGGTCAGGTTGTACTTCTTGATTTTGTAGCCGATCATGCGCGGGGTAATCCCCAGAAGCCGCGCCGCCCGCGCCTGCACCCAGCCACAGCGCTCCAGCGCTTCCAGAATCTGCTCCTGCTCAATCGCCTCCACCCCGGCCTTGAGGCCCCGGCGCGGGGCCTCCCCGGAGTCCGGCGACTGCGCCGCCGCCACCGTCGAGGCGGACGGCATGAGCTTGAGCAGCCGCACCACGGTGTCACCGTTTACCGAGCCTTCGGGAGACATGACCACCAGCCGCTCCACCACGTTCTCCAACTCCCGCACGTTGCCGGGCCAGGAGTGGCCCATCAACTCCCACAGGGCTTCTTCGGTAAACACCACCTGCTTTTTGTTGACCTCACAGCTGCGCCGCCGGAAGTGCTCCACCAGAAGCGGCACGTCGTCCTTGCGATCCCTGAGGGGTGGCAGGAAGATCGGCACCACGTTCAGGCGGTAGTACAGATCCTCACGGAACTCACCGTCCCGAATGCGCTCTTCCAGATTGCGGTGGGTTGCGGTGATGATGCGCACGTCCACCTCGATGGTTTCGTTACCCCCCACCCGCTCAAACGCCATCTCCTGTATTACCCGCAGCAGCTTGACCTGGGTCGTAAGGCTGATGTCGCCAATCTCGTCCAGAAACAGGGTACCGCCGTGGGCCATCTCAAAACGCCCCCGCCGGGTGGACACGGCACCGGTAAAAGCGCCTTTTTCATGGCCGAACAGCTCGCTCTCCAGCAGGGTTTCCGGCAGGGCGGAGCAGTTGATCGTAACGAACGGCGCGTCAGCGCGCGGACTGTTGACATGAATGGCGCGGGCGATCAGCTCCTTGCCGGTACCGGATTCGCCGCGCAACAGCACCGGGGCGCGGGACGGCGCCACCTGGGCCACGGCCTGATACACCTGCTGCATACGGGGGCTGTTGCCCACCATGTCGTCGAGCCGGAACTGGGCCTTGAGCTGGGCCTCCAGGTTGTCCGCCCGAACCCGCAGGGCATGGGTTTCGGCCTCATGCATACGGTGCAGTTCCACCGTCTGCCCGAACAGGGTGGCGACGGTGGTGAGCACCCTCAAATCTTCCTCAAGGGAAACTGTTTTATCGTCGAATACCCGATCGGCGGTGATCGCCCCCAGGATCTTGCCCTTGAATTTGAGGGGCACGCCAAGAAACGCCAAGTCCTCCCGGGCGACGCCGGCGCGGGCGCCGGTGCGGTCCAAAAAATCCGGCTCCTGCCCCACGTTGGGCACAATGACCGGCATATTGTCGGCGACGATGCGGCCAATGATGCCTTCGCCGGGGCGGTAGCGGCCCTTGGCCTTTTCCTTTGCCGACAGGCCAAGGGCCACCTCAATGACAATGTCGCCCGATTCCGGGTCGATCAGGGCCAGGGTGCCCCGCCGCATGCCCATCTGCTGATACAGAATCTCCATGATCCGGTGGGCAATCGCGGAGAGCTCCAGGGGCGCTCCCAAGGCCTCCCCGATCATGGACAGGGCGGTCAGTTCACGTAGCTTGTAGCTGGTGCGCTGTTCTTCGCTGGTCTCAGCCTCTATGCGGTGTCGCCGGGTCATGTTCAGTAGGCTCCGCGCTACACTGGGAAGGGGAATCGGCCGTTCGGAGAGACATGGGCCGGAATTCGCCTAGAGCGCGTCAGCACCCTTTTCGCCGGTACGGATGCGGATGCTGTCGGCAATATCGTGGATGAAGATCTTGCCGTCACCGATCTTGCCGGTGCGGGCGGCGACGACAATGGCCTCGATT
>JBHHVE010000090.1:0-2071 GCA_046754085.1 Leptospirillia bacterium | reverse complement strand
TGGCCACGTCGCCCCAGGAGAACCAGCCCACCGGCGAGTACATGGCGTCGATGTGAAAGCCCGCCGGCTTGGTTGGGTCCACTTGTCGTGGTGCCCAGTGGCCATCGCCGTGGTCCACCATCTCGATGTCGACGGGTTCGTCCACCCGCCGGAACCACCGGCCCGCCGCCAGCATCCGGGTCTTGTGGCCCTCGGACAGCAACTCCCCGCAGTGGCCGCAGGCGTACAGGGCCTCGTGGGGCGCCTCTTCCTCGTAGACCAACTGGGTGTGAACCAACCGCTGGTAGGTGTCGCACTTTGGGCACGGCACATAGAAGAACGCCCGGTCGCTGGACTCGAAATCGTCGTCAATGCGACTGGCGTATTTGATACGCGGGGTCGATACCTCGAACACCTTCCGGAACGGAAAGGTCTGGGCACGGCGCTCGCCCAACTCAATGGCGTGGCCCTCGCCGTTGACACTCTCCGGGTAGGCGTCCACCTCGTCGAAGAACAGGGTCGCCGCTGGCATGGAGCGCAAACCGATGGCGCTGTTGGCGCCGGTAACAATGAGGATGCCGCCGGCAAACTCCTTGGCCAGCATGGTGTTGCCCGAGTCCCGCGAACGAGCATCGGTGATCTTGCCGTGCAGTTTGGGCGTATCCCGGATCATCGGGGCCAGACGCTGCTTCGACCACCGCTTGGCCAGTTCCACTGTGGGCTGGACGATGAGCATCGGCCCGCCCACCATATCCACCACGAAGGCCACCCAGTTGTTGCCCGCCTCGGTGCCACCCACCTGAGCGCTCTTGCGGAAGATCACCTTGCGTACCGGGCAGGAGGGCGACAGGCACTCCAGGATCTCCCGCAGGTACGGGGTACGGTCGGTGACCCAGCGACCCGGCTCGGCGGACGCTACCTGGGACAGCACCCGGTGTTCGTCCGCCCATTCCCACACGGTGAGGTCAGGCGGCGGCTTCAGGGCCTCGCGGAACGGGACGACATACGTCTCCCTGGGATCCGCGAAGGTCGCCGTCATCGTTGCCGCCTGTTGTAAGGGTTTATTCGGAGGCTAAGCCCTCCAGTACTTCACGAAATTCAGCCAGCAGCCGGTTTCGGATGGCGTGGCCATCGTCCATGGTCGCCAGCTCCGGGCTAATCTTGTCCGGGATCTTCATCAGCCGGTCCCGCACCTGGCGGCCGGCGGTGAAGGCTTCTTTCTTCACCGCCGCCGCATCCACCAGTTGCCCGGTCTGCCGGGAGATTTCGATCTCCAACTTGTCGGCGGTGAGCTTGGTGAGGCGGGCCTTCTCCGTGTAGACGTCCGCCGTGGACGCCTCGCCCAGGGAACGGTCCCTCAGGTATTTGATGTAGGCCTGCACCACCGCCACCAGGTCGTAGCGTCCGCTCTCCGCCCTGGGGATCACCCCTTCCCGCGCCAGTTGCTGTACCCGCCGCTCCGTCAGGCCCAGCAGCTTGGCGATGGTTTTGACGGGGTAGCTATTGGTGCTCATGGACGTACCAGTGCGTCGGCTCCCTACGGTTGGTGGTGCGGGTTCAGGTCATTCAAGTTGTCCGGAGATTTAGGTCAGCGATTCCGGAGAAATGGGGTGCGTCAGGGCCGCCACATCGACACAACGGATCCCACCAGGGTGGCTACCGCTGCCAAGCCGATCAGTATCAAGTACAGCCACTGAGGGCGACCGTTCTTTTCGTGCTGAGCTTGTCGCATGATGTCGTCGGGCACTTTGTTGACTCCGCTTCCCATTGGCTCCTTCCTGAATCGTGATTGGTTTGAATCCGATCAATTATCGCACGGTTCAGCCGCTTGCGACAGGGTCAGCGGAACGCCTCAAAAGCCCGGCGCAGGCAGAAGCTACGGGCCAAGGACACCACTGTAAATACAGCGCCGATGGCTAGGTTATCACCAAGGCTGGGCGTCATTCCGAACAGCGGAAACACCAGCACCTGGGTCAGCACGGCGATGCCGTAACCAACCGCTACGTTGGTAACCGATTCGGCCAAGGACATCAGGCAGGACTGGCGCACGGCACACCCCGCTCCTCCGCCACCTGGGTAAAGGTCTGATCGC
>JBHHVE010000089.1:0-2085 GCA_046754085.1 Leptospirillia bacterium | reverse complement strand
TCCACCACCGACTGAAGTCGGTGGCAAACAGAAAAACTGCCCGGTGCTGAGCCGGTAAGAGAATCCCGAGTACTCGATCAGGGATGGGCTGCGGAGATTTGTTCAAATGATCACCGCTGCTTCAGCAGCGCGGTGGATCAGGACAATCCGGGTGCTGGTTTGGCTTGGGGCTTGGGTTCCTTTTTGCCGGCGTTTTTCAGTCTGGCGTCATCAGCCTTCGGGTCCGCATCGCTGGGCTTCTTCTTAGCGGGATCGGACTTGACCGAAGGAGGGGACTTCGCTTCGTCAGGCTTGACCTTCGTGTCGTTCACGCTCGATGTCGCATCCTTGTCCTCGACGCCGGCCAGCGTTCGATATTGGCGATCCAGTTCCTGCTTCTGTTCCGCATCCAGGTTGGCCTTCTGCTCGATACGAGGCAGCCCGTTCAGCCGGTCATTCATATCGATAAACAAGGCATGGATGGGCTGCTCCAAGGCGTGGCGGCGCCGGTTCAATGCGCGCAGACGACGCATCCGATCTTTCTGATCCTTCTTATCCCCCTTGAGCGCCATCTTCTCTTCCACGTCTTTGAACTCGCTCTTTTTCTGCTCACGATACTTGTTCGCCTTGGCCATCTGTTCCTTCAGGATGCTCTCTCGGGCGGAGATTTGCTGGGCTTCGTCGAGATGGTAGATCCGAATGAATTTATTGACGTAGGCGCCCCACTGATCCTCCACCTTGACGCTCCGCACGACTTGGCCACCCGATCCCTGGGAGACCTGTCCCGAACCACTGGCAGCGATGACCTGGGGTTTGGGGCGCGTGACGCCGGGCACGTAGCCCTCGCCACGCTGCCAGGATTCGAGTTTATCGGTGACATTGTTGAAGTTCGCCGTCATCAACCGCAAGTCGCGATCATGGATCTTGATCTGCGCCTCATCGAGAATCTCACGCCACGTTGCATTGCCATCCAGGATGGCCTTCTTGGCGGCATCGTAGACCGGACCGGCGCGAAGGGCCCAATCCATCAGCCGTTCCGGCGTGGCCTTTTCGGGGTGGCGTCGCAGGTCGATAGACTCTTGGAGTAATTCCCGCACCTCCATGTCGTGTTCTTCGAGAAAGGCGCGGACCTTGGTCTTGAGGAGCAGCCGTGTGTAGTCTTCCTGGGTCTTGCCGAGGTTGTAATGGCGGGTGATCTGGGTCACCGCCTCTTCCACCATCTGCTCTTCATCCCAGATCATGGGATCGTTGGGATGGGTCTTCGCGGTCGGCGCCCCCGTCGAGGGCGACGCCTGCTCAGGAGACTTCTTCGCGTCTGTCTGAGCCTGAGTAATCGGTGGCGCTGCCAAAAGGACCGCGGTGAAACCGAACAGGATGGCGGCTCGCCGGAGAGGTTTCCGATGGCTGAATGTTGGATCGTTTTCGTTCATCATGCGTCGTCCGTATTTCAAAATGCACCTTTGTGGGTAGCGAGGGATTGACTCCTATCTCCCGCTCCCGGCTGATTATACGCTTGCCAACCTGGTGGGTTGCATGGAGAGAATGCCCCGCTCATCCACACAGCCGGAGACCGAAAGATCTCCCCCTCCATCGGTTTCGTCGTCCAATCGGAACGGGGGCCTTAGCAAACCCGTGTTTGCCCTTGGTTATCTCTTTATCAGACCAGGATCCACGTGGCGGCCGTCGCAGGTATGCCGCATCCATAAGGTCGAATCCATGACGGCGAATTGCAAGACCGGCGAGTGGCTGACCGTCGGTCGGGGTCAAGGGCGATGAAAGGTCCGCATATATTGTCGGTAAGTCCGGCTCCGCGTCAAGTTGGAACCTTTCCGGCGTCCCGGAGGGGGCAGATGACAGTTTGGGAGGGATCTTCGCGCAGGAGGTCCGACGAAATCCGTCCCGGAGGGAGAATGGAGCGTTGCCACGAGTGAAGCGCAGCGAGAGATCGTGGACAGGGTCTTCTCCCGCACATCTCATCACCCTGGCGCAGGCACGCTGCCCTCGCCCACCTCAGGGCGAGATGATGAAGCTATCGCACCCAACCCACGGGTTCCGCTTTGCTCCACCCGTGGCCATGCGCCTGCGCTCCTCCGGAACGGAATGCTC
>JBHHVE010000088.1:0-2185 GCA_046754085.1 Leptospirillia bacterium | reverse complement strand
ACCGGGTGGCAATCACCGTGCGCAAGGAGAGCGTCCGGGCCGTGTCCAGGGCCACCAGCCTGAAGCAAAAGCGGGTACGTGAGGCGGTGGTGATTGCCGTGAAGGCCCGCCGCACCAACCTGGTGGCAGTCATTCAGGCGAGACGCAAGGGCATCAACCTGATTGAGTTCGTGACCAAGGGCAAGCGCGTACCCGGGTCGTTCCGACGCAAGGCGGGCGTGAGCGCCAAGGCCTGGGGCGACCGGAAGGTCTACAAAGGGGCGTTCGTGGGGCGAGGACGCAACAGCGGAAAGCCGTTGGTCTTTGCACGCACGAGCACACAACCCCGACCGCTCAAGACGATCCACGGTCCGAGCATCCCGCGCACGTTCGTGCAGGAGGAGATCAACCGTGTGATGGTGGTGACCGCCAAGCGGCGCTGGCCCATCGAGTTTGACCGGGCCTTGAGGTTTGCGCTGAGCAGGATGCGCTGACCCCTACGGGCAGCAACCGGCCTCACCGCCGCTTTGCCGGGCTTCCTGAATTGGCGGGCAGGGAACATCCCCGTAGGAGCAGAAAACACAGCAGTCGCCCTGCTTGGGGCGCAGCATGGCCTCACACGCACCACACCGGTAGAAGAACTGGCAGGCGTCGGTGGGCATGGTTTCCGTCGCCTGATGGCCGCATTCCGGGCAGGTGATCGTGGACTTCAGGATCGGCATGATGATTTCCTTCGGGTGAGGGCGTATAGGGTGACGCCCACGAATATCGCCAGCACGGGCAGCAGCACGTAATCGAGCCACCCGAGCCCGGCGGAGAGGCCGACGGCGCCGAGCAGAACAACCAGGACGGGCGTGAAGCAGCACACGGCGGCGGCGACGGTGCCGACCAGGCCGGTGGCGAGAAGCGTCCGGTTCTTCATGGGGCAACTGGTCGGGTGATGGGTTTAGCCGGATAGCCGGCATCGGAGGACGCTTTGGCGATCCGTTCGACCGTGGCCACCTCGTCGTCGAAGGTAACGATCGCCCGACCGGCGCGGCGTTCGATACGCACGGACGCCACACCGGGCACCTTCTTCATCGCTCGCTTCACGGTGAACGGGCAGAGAAAACAGGTCATCTTCTCAACCGCGAACGTCGCGGTTTGTTCCCGGGCACCGGCAAGAGGTGGAATCAGAAACAACGCGGCCAACAAGACCGCCAACAGACGACTGGTCATGGCAAGCCTCATCACGGGAAAACCCGTCCCAGAACATCGACGGCAAGCGCGGCCACGACCAGGGCGGTGGCAAGCCACAGGCTGACCTTCATCGCACGTTGGGACATGGGACTGGCACAGGTACCGGCGGCGCATACAGATTCGGACCGGCGGCGCACCATGCGGAACCCGGTCCACAGCAGGACCGCCGTGCCAGCAAGAAAAAACGGCTGGTACGGCGCCAACGCCGTCAGGTTGCCGACCCAGGCGCCACCGACACCAAGGCCGAGGAAAACCAACGGCAGGATGCAGCAGGAGGACGCGGCAAGCGCACCCGCCACGCTGCCGGCGGCCACCAGGCCGCGCCAGCCGGATTTTCCACCTCTATCTACCTCGTTACCCATGGATACGCGCTCCTGATCCGAACTCACTCTGATAGCATAGAACCTGTAGCAACTACAGGTTCAAGGGATTGTCGGAGGAAAAGGCGTGGCACAAGGAATCGGGCGCATGGCAATCGGGCGGTTGTCGCGGAAGACCGGCGTGAATGTGGAGACGGTCCGCTACTACGAGCGCGTGGGCCTGCTTCCCAAGCCGGCGCGGTCGGAGGGGGGGCACAGGCTGTACGACGAGGAGGCGCGGAAGCGGCTGTCGTTTATCCGCCGCGCTCGTGAACTCGGGTTTTCCCTGGACGAGATCCGTGCCCTGCTCGGCCTGGTGGACGGTGGTGACTACACCTGTGAGGAGGTCCGCTCGGTCACGCTCGCCCATCTGGATGACGTGCGCCGGAAGATCAAGGACCTCAAGCGATTGGAACGGACGCTGGCAGACATCTCCTCCCGCTGCGGGGGTGGCGCCGTGCCGGAATGCCCCATCGTAGACGCACTATTCGATGACGATTCCTGACGCGACGCGCGTAACTTACTGATAAATAAAGGTACTTCCGGGGCTTTGAAAGCCTCGGAGGCGTAGCGGCGCAGAATATCGCTAGCGTCAGTCCCTAAAAGCC
>JBHHVE010000087.1:0-2295 GCA_046754085.1 Leptospirillia bacterium | reverse complement strand
GGAAGTTGGACTGGGCCAACAGATCGATCTCCGTCATCACGAAATCGACCAGGTTGGCCGTGTCTGGCTTCTGCTCGAAGGTGAACCCACACAGGGGACACTCACGGCAGGCGATGGGGACCTCCGCCTCGCATTCCGGGCAGAATTTCACCGGTGCGCCCGAGTCGGATTCGGTGTCGTCATCTTCGAGCTTGCCGCCGAGATCCACGTCCTGTTCCAGTGATCCGTGCATCAGGGTGGCGGTACCGAAATCCAGGACGATGCAGTCGCTCTTGACCACCCCCGGATGCTCGTTGGGGTCCACCGTGCGCAGGCCCCGCCCAACCATCTGGATCAGGGTGGATTTATAGGAACTCGGTCGCAGCAGGACGATGCAGGCGGTGGGCGTGTAGTCGTAGCCCTCGGTGAGCACCGCCACGTTGACCACCACCTGGGCATCGCCTTGCTCGTAGGCTTCCAGCCGTTCCCGGCGATCGGCGGCGGAGAGCTCTCCGTGGATCAGCACCGCATTGATGCCGAACCCCAGGAACGTGTCACAGACCGCCGCCGCGTGGGCGATCGTGGAACAGAACACAATGGTCTTCCGATCCTCGGCGTGTTTCCGCCAGTGGTGAACCACCGCCTCGTTGATGGGGCGCCGGTTCATTACCGCCGCCACTTCGTCCATGTCGAAATCGGCGGCCCGGCGCTGGACGTTGTTCAACTGCTCCTGAGCCCCCACGTCGATAACGAAGGTGCGGGGTTTTACCAGGTGACCGGCGCCAATCAGCTCCCCCAAGGTGATCTGATCCGCGACATTGCTGAACACCTCTCGCAGGGCCAGACCGTCACCCCGCTGGGGTGTGGCGGTGACGCCGTAGACCTTGGCATCGGGATTGTTGTCCCGCACCCGATCGATCACTCGCCGGTAGCTGTCGGCGGCCACGTGGTGGGCCTCATCGATCACCAGCAGGTCGAAGCGGGGCATCCCCTTGAGGTTCGCCTCCCTCGACAGGGTCTGCACCATGGCGAAGGTGGCTTGTCCTTCCCACGACTTCACCTTGGCGTTGAACACCGAGGTGTCGATGCCCGGGTTCACCCGCCCAAACTTCTCCCGGTTCTGGGCGGTCAGTTCGTCCCGGTGGGCGAGGATGCAGGCCTTGGCGTCGGGTGCTTCAAGAACCTTCCCGGTAACCGATGAGAGCATCACCGTTTTACCGCTGTTGTGGGTGACTGTGAAGTCGCCCATCAGGTAGAGATGGTCCTCATCCACGGTGAAACCGTGGTATCGCCCGTATCCGCCCGGGTGCACCGTGAACCCGGTGCGCAGGGGGCTCTTCTTCTGCCGGCGCGGCCCCGGAATGCGGCGGGCTAGTTTCAAGGGAAGGACCGAAAAATCTCCCCCAATGTGAAACCGGTAATAGGTGGTGCCGTTCACCACCTTGGGTTTCGGCAGTGCCAGAAACCCAAGGCTTCGGGCCATGAACGCGACGTCATCGGCCATTTGCCTGGATGCAGTAGAGAACTCGATGCAGTTCCGAGCCAAGTAACCATCCGTGTCGATCAGCCCTGCCAGACACGCAGCCCGAGTCTCCCTGGACCCGGCCTTGTAGTGGTGGGGAACGAACTTCTCAGCAGCCCCACAGCCGTAAACACCCAGCCCACGTAGTTGGTTCGTCAGCGGGTTGCGGCGTCCCTTCTTTCCGGAAAAATGGTAGGTGTTAGCTTCGTTGCCCCAAAGTTGCTCAATACGGAGCGTGAGTCCCAGTTCATCGGCCATCTGCTGGCAGTACTCGGCCACCTCGAAATCAGCCGTGGTGACCGAGGGCGAGTTGACCTTCAGGCCTCCATCGCCCAGGAGAACGCCCAGGAAATAGGGATCCAAAACCGGGTCGGGTTGAGGTGCAAAATCCACCGCTCTTCGATACAGCTTGTGGAGGTGTTTGAAGTACGCGCTACGCTGGAGGTAATCCACCACCGTCAGGTTGACCACCTGACCTTCTGGGCCGCTGTAACGGTGAGCCCCTTTACTGCCCTCGTTGGTCTTAACCAAGGAGAGAATGTGCCCTGCGTTGACCACGAACGCCTCGCCCTTGATCGGGCGGATCTCGTACAAGGTGTCCTCACCCGTGTGAAGTTCCATCACGCATCGTGGGCGGCTGTCGGGGCCAAGTAGCAGATCACCGACCTGAACCTCCTCCACCAACTTGATTGTGCCGTCATAAAGGAGGATGGGGGTTCCGGGCGCATGGCACCCGGTGGGGGCCACCGCCAGGGTGTTGTCGTGTTGGTGGAGCGCCCCAAGGGAGCGCTCCA
>JBHHVE010000086.1:0-2356 GCA_046754085.1 Leptospirillia bacterium | reverse complement strand
ACACGGAGAAGGCCCGCCTCACCAAGCTCACCGCCGACAAGCTGGAGATCGAGATCGCCCGGCAGACGGGGGAATTGGTGGATGCCGCGGCGGTGGAAAAGGAAGCCTTCGCCGCCGGCCGCCAGGTGCGGGACCGGCTGATGAAGATCCCGGACAAGATCAGCCCGGAGCTGGCCACCCTGGACGACAGTCATACCATCCGTAACCGGCTGCTGGCCGAGTTCCGGGAGGTGCTGGAGGGGCTGGCCTCCGAATAACCCTTACAACAGGCGGCATTCATGACGACCCTCGCGGATCCCAGGGAGACGTACACCGTCCCCTTCCGCGAGGCCCTCAAGCCACCGCCGGACCTCACCGTCTGGGAGTGGTCGGACGAACACCGGGTGCTGTCCCAGGTGGCCTCCGCCGAGCCGGGCCGCTGGGTCACCGACCGCACCCCGTACTTAAGGGAAATTCTCGAGTGCCTGTCGCCCTCGTGCCCGGTGCGCAAGGTGATCTTCCGCAAGAGCGCCCAGGTGGGCGGGCCGTTGGCCTTGGATACGCCAATCCCGACGGTCGACGGTTGGACCACCATGGGCGATGTCGCCGTGGGCGACTGGCTGTTCGACGAGTTAGGACAGCCCTGCCGGGTTCAAAGCGTCTCGCCGGTGATGAGGGGCCGGGACTGTTACCGCGTCCGGTTCGACGATGGCGAAGCGGTGGTCTGTGACGCGGCGCACCGCTGGCCGGTGTGGGATTTCACTTCCAGAAATCCGAAGCTCAAGACGCTGACCATCGGGCAGATGCTGGGGCGGGTGCGCATTGGGAAGCGCTACCGCTACGCCATCGATACGTGCAAGCCCACCCAGTTGCCCGAGCGTGATCTGCTGGTGCACCCCTACGTGCTCGGCGTGTGGCTGGGGGATGGCAACAGCATCATGAACCATATCAGCGTCGAGGAAACCGACGCCGAGGTCGCGGATCACCTCAATGCCTGTGGCGTGGCGGCGGTGTTCCGGCTTCCCACCTGGCGAAAAGGCAAGTGCGCCAACATCGTCGTCGACCCCACCCCGCGCCTGGCCGACCAATTCGAACGCGAGGGGCCGGTGGCTGTCCGGCGCCACACCTCCGCATTCACCCGGGCTTTGCGGTTCCTGGATGTGCTGGACAACAAGCATATCCCCGAAGCGTACCTGCGGGCCTCGCACAAACAGCGGCTGGCGTTGCTGCAAGGCCTGATGGACAGCGACGGGACGATCACGCCGGATGGCAAGCGGTGTGAGTTTTCCAACATCAACCGCCACTTGGTGGACGGGGTTGTCGAACTCCTGGGAAGCCTGGGTTATAAGACATCGGTCTATCCGGTTAAGCCGAAGACCAAAGCCTACCCCGGCGGGCGCATCTGTACCAGCCAGCCGAGTTGGCGGGTGTCCTGGACCGCGTACCGGGAAGAGCCGATGTTCCGGCTGTCCCGCAAGCTGCGGCGCATGGGCTCAATTGAGCAAGGGCGCCCTTCCCGTGGCAAACGCCGGCGCATCGTGGCCATCGAGCCGGTGCCGCCGGTGCCGGTGCGCTGCATTGAGGTTGACTCGCCCAATCACCTGTACCTGTGCGGCCGGGGCTGGATCCCGACCCACAACACCGAGGCGGGCAACAACTGGGTGGCCTTCGTCGTGGATATGGTGGGAGGGCCCATGCTCATCGTGCAGCCCACGGTGGAGCTGGCCAAACGGTGGTCCAAGCAACGCCTGGCGCCGATGATTCGGGACACGCCCCGGCTGTACGGAAAGATCACCGACGCCCGCTCCAGGGACTCCGGCAACACCATGCTGGCCAAGGAGTTCCCCGGCGGCATCCTGATCGTGACCGGCGCCAACAGCGCCATCGGCCTGCGCTCCATGCCGGCGGCGTCCCTGTTCTTCGACGAGGTGGACGCCTACCCGGACAGCGTCAACGGCGAGGGCCACGCCATCGAGCTGGGGGAGCGGCGGGCGCAGACCTTCCCGTTTAGAAAGATCTTCGAGGTCTCGACGCCGAAGCTGAAGTACGCCAGCCGCATCGACGACGACTTCGAGTCCAGCGACCGGGCGTTCTTCTACGTGCCGTGCCCCGAGTGCGGGGCGTTCCAGCGGCTGGTGCACACGAACCTGGTGTACGAGGAGGAGGCGCCCCACGCGGCCCTGTACGCCTGCGGCGCCTGCGGGGACCTGCTGCGGGAGGGCCATAAGACCCGGATGCTGGCCCAGGGCCAATGGTTCCGGCGGGTGGACGAGCCTGAGGGCGTGGGACCGGTCCGGCTCGTGAGCGCGGAAGAGGTCCCCGTCCTGGACCACGGCGACGGCTGGTGGGGGCCCCGGCCGCCGGATCCGAACCGGCC
>JBHHVE010000085.1:0-2420 GCA_046754085.1 Leptospirillia bacterium | reverse complement strand
CACCGGCCAGGTTCTTGATCTCGGTGAGCCAGCGCTTGAACCGCAGGTAGCGCATGCCACCTCCCTCGAAGCGGCCGGGCCGGAACGACATGGTGCCGCTGGTGACGGTCCCATCCGCCGAGCGAACCGCCCAGCCGGTGGTGGTGCCCAGGTCAAGGGCGAGGATTGCCGTCATTGCACACCTCCGTTCCCGGGCACATCGATTTCACGATAATGGGTAGGGGTTCCCAACCCTACCCATATCTCTGATATGGGTGGGAAGTTGGGAACGCGATTTTTCCCCTGGAAAAGCAACCACTTAGCGTTCCCAACGGAATTTTGGGAACGGCTTCGCTTGGGAACGTTCAACCCATTGTTTTTGAAGGGGAAAAGCGTTCCCACGCAAAACCGGTTACCGGCCGGGAACGTGGGAACGGGAACGCTTGCGACATTTTTGTAGCATCGTTTTGCGTGCATTATCTGGCCTCTTCTTCAGGTATTTCCGTCGGGGGAATTCGGCTCGGCGCCCTTCACGAAATCCCCCTCGCCGCGGGCGAAGGGACCGTCCGGCATGTCAAGCCACTTGTTGGTGTTGGAACCGGCCGCCTTGACCTTCACGATCCGGGGCGGCTTGTTGGTCAGGAGTTCCCGCCCCAGGCTCTCCAGGCGGTTCTTGCTCATGTTGTGGAACACGGCGGGCAGCCGCTCCCGCTGGCTGTAAAGCCCACTCTGGCCGGTGTGGGTGAAGGGGTGACCCAGCTGCGCGGAGCGGGCAATGGCGTGCATCAGCGTGTCGAGCAGCTCCACGTCGGTGATCCCGGCGACCTTGACCTGCGCGGTACGATCCTCCAGTAGCCCGGCGTCGTTTCGGACGTAGGTCCGCACCAGCCGGTCCGCCGGGCCGTTGGATTTCACCACGGCCCCCTGGAACACGGCGTTTCTTTGCCACTTCCGCTCCAAGCGCTCGAACGCCTCGTTCTGGGTGTCTTCGTCCGGCGACCACAGGGCGTAGGCCACCCGCACCCCGTCCACCAGGGCGCTGGTGCCCCGGATGGCATCCCGGGCCGCCTCGGGCGTGCTGATGGGGCGGCCGCTGGGCGGCTTCCGCATGTGGTGGGCCACGAGCACCGTGGCCCCGGTCTCCGTGGCCAGGCTGGCCAGCAGGCCGGTGGCGAAGCTGCCGGCGGCCGGGTCCGACGACACGTCGGCGTGGATGAATGACGATAGGGGATCGAACACCACCAGCTTCAGGTCGTCGATGGCGTTCAGTTGCTCCCGCAGCCTGTCGAACTGGGGTGTGGCCTGTGGCCCGTCCTGGCCCATGGAGACGATCGGGAACGGGCCGCCGGCGTTGGGCAGCGGTACGATCCAGAGGCGGTCCGCGCACTGTTTGCGCCAGCCGTACCGATCGAGCCGCTCCAGCCGACGATGGATCTCACCGGCGTCATCCTCGGCGCTCAGGATGACCGCCGCCCCCTCGGCCCGCACCGCGCCGCCGAAGGCCGTGTCCGGGTTGGACAGGTAACCCCTGGGCCCTTTCCGCGCCACCTTAAGGGCCAGATCCAGGGTGAACATGCCCTTGCCGGTATCACCCATGGCGGCGAGTATCCCCACCACCCCCAGGGGGAACACGCCGTCGACCAGAAATTCCTGCTCCGGGGCCGGGCCGTCGTACCGGCCAGACGACCACTGGGTGAAGTCCTCCCACGCCGGCGGCCCGGTCTTGATGGACTTGCGCTGGCCGTCCCGGATGAATCCGCCACAGTCGAACCCCTCCGCCACCGCGTCGGCGGCATCCCACTTCTCCTGCTTGTCGTTGGGCGGCAGCAGGATGGCCACCGACCGCACCCCAGCTTCCGACGCGGCCTTGGCCGTGGCCTCCGCGTAGCGCCAGCCCACGGCGTCCTTGTCCGGCCAGACCACCACCTGTTTGCCCTTGAGGGGCGACCAGTCGGTCTTGTTGGTCTTGGATAAGCCTCCAGCCCCGTGCATCGCTGTGGTGGCACAGATACCGGCCTGGATGAGGGCGTCGGCGCACTTCTCACCCTCCACCAGCACCACGGTGTCGGCCCGGGCGATGCCCGGCTGGTTGTAGAGGGGCCAGGGGGTGGGGTCGCCGAACTTCTGCCGGGTAGCGTCCCACGGCCGGAAGGTCTTTTTGCCGCCTGGCGGGTCGTAGCGGTAGACGCAGCCGATGAGCTTGCCGTCCGCCGTGGTGTAGTCCCACTTGCCGGTGTACGGGCCCAGTTCGTCCATGGGCGGTTGCTTGGGCGCCCTACACGAACCCGTCTCCGTTGTCCTGCCAGTTGGCAACGGATTCTGCCAACTGGCAGCCCCCAACCACTCGGCAGCCCCTTCGATCACCTTGTGAAAGTCGGTGCGAGCGGACAGGCCGTGGGCCCCGGCCCACAGGGCAATGGCATCACCCCCTTCGCCGGTGG
>JBHHVE010000084.1:0-2424 GCA_046754085.1 Leptospirillia bacterium | reverse complement strand
CGCCCCCGTGTGGTCCACGGCAATGCCCCCGGTGAACGCCACGTCCGGCCTCAAGGCCACCGCCGAGGCGGTACGACTCACCAGATCCGCCACGGAGATCTCGCGGCCCGCCCAGCGGTTGGCGAACACGTAGCGGCCGTCGGCACTCAGGGCGGCGTGCATGTAGTTGGCCCTGGTGCGGCGGACGTAGGGCCGCGGCCCCAGGAACGCCGGCAGCGGGATCGGGGCCGCCACCTCCTCGAGAGTAGCTGCATCCAGAGTGTGCACCACGGCATCGTCGGTGAGCAGGTGGACCCGCGCGCCCCCCGCCGCCGGCATCAACACCGCCGGCAAGGCATCGAACTTCCGCCGCGCCACGGCCCCGGTGAGCCTGCGCGTGCCCCCGAGGCTTGCCGGTAGCCGGTACTTCTCGAGATGGAACGGAGGGCGGTTGGGGAGCCACGGCTGGGGTGCGGTCGGATTCTGGGACGTCGTCGTCACCAGCACATGCTCGTCGTCTGGCAGGATCGCAATGGCCCCCAGGGTGGCCAGGACTGGGCCGTCGAGACGGCCCACCTTCCAACGCGCGAGATCGGAGCCAGTCCGACTCAGGGCGTAGATCACTCGCTCGGTGTTCGTCGGAGAGGCCAGGGCGACGGTGCCCTTGGAGTCGGAGGTCAGCCGCCCCGGCGAGAGGTGGGTTTCCCCTCGGAAGTGCGCCTCGCCGGTCCCGGCATCGAACACCGAGATGGCATCACAGCCCCGCCTCGGCTCGGCATTATCCTCAGTCACGAAGACGAGGTCGGCCGGCGCGTCGGCGGCGCCTCGCCCCGGCAACGCCCCCATTGCAGTGGCGATCGCCATGCCGGCTGCCAGGGCGAGTAGCCCTGCGGGCCGGCCCGACCCCGCGCTCATCCCGTGCCCCTCCCTACGGGTACTCGATCTGCACCGTCGGCTCCGGAGAGAGACGAGCCCTGAGACATCGTGGCTACCCGCCCGGGCTGCAGCGCAGGGACCGCCCCAGGGCAGCAACCGCCGCCACGAGGTCCGCCGGGGCCACGTTGCCGGCAAACCACTCGCTACCCGTGGCGATCTGGGCCAAGGTGGCTCCATCGGCGTCGGGGCCGACACCCACCACCAACACCACCGCCCCGTCCTCCTCGGCTAGGCGGGCCTCGGCGATGGCGGTCGCCGGATCACCGGGGTGCTGCCGTCCATCGGTGAGGAGGAGAATGGCCCTGGCGTGGCCGGCCACGTGGTTGGGTCCGGTGAGCTCCTCCCGGGCCTTGGCCAGGCCCAGGTCGATCCGCGTCAGTGGTGCGGTCGCCACGGCCCCCAGGGCCGCTTCCAGAGCCGCCACGTCTGAGGTCAGGGGCTGCACCAGGTGCGCCTCGGCGTTGAAGGCCACCAGGGCTGCCTGGCTCGGCGGCATGGAGAAGAGACCGTAGAACCCAGCGACGGCTTCCCGCGCCACGGCTGTCTTCGTCCGCCCATCCCGGGCCGGCTCATCCATGCTCTTCGAGGCGTCGAGGACCACCACAACATCTACGGCCACCGGCCCACAGGCATCCTTCTGGACCACCGGCAGGTAGATCCGCGGCTGGACCGTTGCCGTCGGGGTGGGGCTCGCCGCAATGGTCGGCGTCGCCGAGGGGCTGGCGGTGTGGGTCGCGGTGGCGTCTGGCGTGTGGGAGGCATTTGCCGTGGGCGAGGCGGTGGCAGTCGGCACGATCTGCGGGCGGTTCAGGGTGACGACGTCATTGCTCGAGTTGTAGCCTTCCGGACACGCTGCAATAACCGTCTCGGCCACCAACCCAGGCCCGTCGAAGCGCAGCATCACGAACTCCGCTGCCCCGTCGTCCGTGGCGGCCACGATGCGCTCACCGCTCCGGGACCAGGCAAGGGCCAGAAGAGGACCGATCTCGTCAGCCGCCCGCAAGTTCGGCGCATTCACCGCCCCCCGGGCCACCTCGGCCATTGCCGCCGGCGGAGTGAAGCGATACACCATGACCTGGTCCATGCCATGCACCGCCACCAGCCCCCGGTGCGTCCCGGTGTGGTCCACAGCTATGCCGCCCGTGTACTTGACATCGGGATTCAAGGCCACTGTCGACGCCGTGCGCCCCACCAGATCCGCCACCGAGATCTCGCGGCCCGCCCAGCGGTTGGCGAACACGTGGCGGCCGTCGGCACTGAGGGCGGCCTGCATGTAGTTGGCTTTGGTGCGGCGGATGTACGGCCGCGGCCCGAGGAAATCAGGCAGCGGGATCGGCGCCGCCACCTCCTCCAGCGTCGCTGCGTCCAGAGAGTGCACCACCGCATCGTCGGTCAGAAGGTGGACCGTTTCACCCCCCGCCGCCGGCATCAACACCGCCGGCAAGGCATCGAACCTCCGCCGCGCCACGGCCCCGGTGAGCCTGCGCGTGCCCCCGAGGCTTGCCGGTA
>JBHHVE010000083.1:0-2471 GCA_046754085.1 Leptospirillia bacterium | reverse complement strand
CCCGCCATCCCCCGTCGTATCGATGATCTCGGTGATCGTCGCCTGCGCAGGTCCCGGCGCCAGGGCGATCACCGCGAAGACCATCAGGAGTCTGCTCAGCCAGAAACCCACTTTGGGCGATATCCGATCTTTCATGCCATCAACTCCTAACCGGGCGCCCCTGTCAGCACAGCGTACGTATGCCGAAGAGAACGTGGTTTCAGGCTAACTGCTGATGGTCAGCGGACGAAAAGCCATGGAAGGTTGGGGGCAGACCGCCCCCCCGACACATTCAAGCCCCTTAACGGATGCACTTTTCGTGCCACGACCGAGGCTCATCTAACTTCACGGAAAAACCCGGTTTTATCAATACGGGATGAATCGCAAAGGAAAAAGATTCCCCAAAAAGGGAAAAAACATTCCAGTCATGAAAAGTTCGGCTGCTCATCTTGCGCATGTCATTGATGTGATGAAAGCGCGCCTCCCTCAGCGTAGGTTGAACCTACATTGGGGCAAACCAAACCACGGCCAGGACCGTGGGAAGGAGGCGCGCACATGCATTATATCGCATTGGATGCTCACAAGAGATACAGTTTGGCATCGGTGGAACCGGTTCAGGGAGGCCGGTCCCGGGAGACGAGAATTGCTCACGAACCAGGGGCGTTGCGGGGTTTTCTGAGTCGGATGGACGCGGGCTCCCCGGTGGCCGTGGAAACGGTCGGGAACTGGTACTGGATCGTGGCGGAGATCGAGGCGGCGGGGATGGTCCCCCGGCTGGTGCACGCCCGCAAAGCGAAGGTGATGATGGGGCAGGTGAACAAGACGGACAAGCTGGATGCCCGGGGTTTGAACCGGCTGCAGCGAACCGGCACGTTGCCGACGGTCTGGATTCCGCCGGCTGAGCTGCGGGACAAACGAGATTTGCCACGGACCCGGATGGTGCTGGTGTCTCAAAGGACGAAGCTGAAGAACCGATTGCACGCCACCATGGACAAATATGCGCTCTCGGTGCAGGGGGTCAGCGACCTTTTCGGAAAAAAGGGCCGGGAGTTGTTGCGGCAGGCGATGCAACAGCTTCCACCGGAAACGCGATTTTCGGCGGAACAGACCCTGGAGAGTCTGGAGGAAATCGAAAGGCACATTGAGGCGCTGGAAGGCAGGATGAAGGAGGTTTTTGAGCAGACAGAAGAAGCCCGCCTGTTGCAGACCCTCCCCGGGGTCGGTCCCATTCTTTCCACGGTGATTGCCGTTGAAGTGGGAGAGGTGAAGCGATTTCCGGAGGCGCCGCGCCTGGCGTCCTACAGCGGGACGGTCCCGCGGGTGGCGTCCAGCGGGGGGAAGACCCGGTACGGCGGGTTGAGGCGGGACGTGAACCAGTACCTGAAATGGGCCTTCATCGAAGCGGCCAACTGCATCTGTCTGCAGCGCAAGCGACATCCGGAGCGGCATGTCAGCCGGTTGTACGAGCGGCTGAGGGCCCGCAAGGGACATGGGAAGGCCATCGGCGCGGTGGCCCGGCACCTGTCGGAGGCCACGTACTGGGTGTTGAAGAAGAAGGTGCCCTACCGGGATCCCGCTTTGGGGTCCTCGGCGGTTTTGCCGACGAAGGGGTAAGCGCGTTTCTCGCATGGGCCCCGACGGCCCGTTCATTGATTGCGACACCTCTTTTGATACCACCTCATGCCGCCAGGACGGCGTAGAGATGACTCTGGCAAGACCAGAGGGACAACGGAAAAACCAGGAACACCCAAGGCCACCCGTTCGAGACGGCCCTTGACCCACGGCGCGCTTTCAGAGATGCGAGGAGGGCCGAAGGCCCGACGAAGCAATCCCCCCGGCGCATGGCCCCCGCTGGAAGGCCGGGCCGCGTTTATGCTACCCTTCCCGGGTCTTTGCACCCCATGGCGTGACCCCGTCGGATTCAAAGAGATCCCGGGACTCGAAAGGAGACATTTCCATGCCGAACGCAGTGGTGGTAAGCGCCGTCCGATCGGCCGTCGGGAAGGCGAAAAAGGGCAGCTTCATCAACTCGCGCATTGATGACATGGCCGCCATCGCGGTGAAGGAGGCCGTCTCACGCGTGAAGGGCCTCGATCCGGCCGAGATCGAGGACGTGATCATGGGCTGCGCCATGCCGGAGGGAGAGCAGGGCATGAACGTGGCGCGCATCGTCTCGCTCCTGGCCGAGCTTCCGCTGTCGGTCGCGGGCACGACCGTGAACCGCTTTTGCGGCTCGAGCCTTCAGACCATCAACATGGCCGCCCAGGCCATCATGACGGGCTGCGGAGACGTGCAGGTGGCGGCCGGCTGCGAGCACATGACCCACGTGCCCATGGGCGGGTTCAGCCCGAGCTTCAATCCCAAGTTCACCACGGGGGATTACCCCGAGGCCTACATCCCGATGGGCATGACGGCCGAGAACCTCGCCGAGAAGTACAGCATCGGCCGCGAGGCCCAGGACGAGTACGCCGCCTGGAGCCACGAGAAGGCGT
>JBHHVE010000082.1:0-2605 GCA_046754085.1 Leptospirillia bacterium | reverse complement strand
GGTGGAAAACCCAAAAGAGGAGGTCGACACCCTTGAAGAAGTGTACAGAGAAAGCTGTAGAGGGCGGAGAGAAAATGTACCCCTGAAGTGGCCGGGTGACCCGGTTACGGCGGCGCAAAAGTGTACCGCCGGTTTACCGGTCCTGTCTGATAGGCGCAACGCCTTTCAGGGAGGATATTTCAGGGGATGTATTACGTGGAATTTTACCATCAGGTTCGTCGGGCCTATTACGTTGACGGGAAGAGCATCCGGGAAATCTCCCGGACATACGGTCTGCACCGGACCACAGTGCGTAAGATGCTGGTCCATTCGGTGCCGCCGGGCTACCGGCGGCGAGTGGCGCCGTCCCAGCCGAAGCTGGACCCGCACAAGGGAATCATCGACCGGATCCTGGAAACGGATCGGGAACGTCCGGCCAAGCAACGCCATACCGCCAAGCGGATCTTCGATCGGCTCCGCGAGGAGCACGGCTATGGCGGCGGCTACACCATCATCAAGGATTACGTTCGCGAACAGCGGCAACGCACCCGAGAGGTGTTCGTTCCCCTGATTCATCCGCCGGGCCACGCCCAGGCCGATTTCGGCGAGGCGCTGGCGGAGATCGGCGGAGTGGAGCGGAAGGCCCATTTCCTGGTGATCTCCCTGCCCCACAGCGACGGGGTGTTCGTGAAAGCATATCCGGGTGAGACTACGGAGGCGTTCTGTGACGGGCACAACGCCGCCTTCGCCTTCTTCGGCGGGGTGCCCCGGACCGTTCTGTACGACAACACCAAGCTGGCGGTGGCCCGGATCCTGGGCGATGGCACCCGGAAACGGACGCAGCGATTCACCGAGTTGCTATCCCATTACCTGTTCGAACCCCGCTACGGCCGCCCCGGTCGTGGCAATGACAAGGGCAAGGTGGAGGGGCTGGTCGGCTATGCCCGGCGCAACTTCATGGTGCCGGTGCCGCGTTTCGAGAGCTTCGATGCCCTGAATGCCCACCTGGAAATGGCGTGCCGCAAGCACCAGGAAAACCGCCTGCGGCGGCACAAGGAGGTGATCGCCGAGCGCATGGAGCGGGATCGGGACGCCTTTATGATGCTGCCCGGTGCCCCGTACGACGCCTGTGATCGACGCGCCGGACGGGTCAGTTCTCTATCCCTGGTGCGCTACCGCGACAACGACTACTCGGTGCCCGTGGCCTACGGCCACCGGCAGGTACTGGTGCGCGGCTACGTCCACGAGGTGGTCATCAGCTGCGGCGCCGAAGTCATTGCCCGGCACAAACGCTCCTATGAAAGGGAGGAGCTGGTCTTCGACCCGATTCACTACCTGAAGCTTCTGGAGCAGAAGATCGGCGCCCTGGACCAGGCGGCGCCGCTGGCCGGATGGAAACTGCCGGAGGCGTTTGGAACCCTGCGCCGGCTACTGGAAGCGCGCATGGGCAAGTCGGGCAAGCGGGAGTACGTGCAGGTGTTGCGGCTGATGGAGGACTTCCCCTTCGAGACGCTTCACGGGGCCGTCCGGGATGCCCTTCGACTAGGCGCCGTGGCCTACGACGCGGTCAAGCACCTGGTGCTGTGCCGCATCGAGGAGAAGCCGCCGCGCCTGGACCTGGACCTCTACCCCTACCTGCCCAGGGCCCGGGTCCGGACCACCTCGCCCGCCGCCTACCGGGAGTTGCTGACCGGGAGTCCGGCATGAGTGATACACCTCAGGTGCTCCTTGCCCACCACCTCAAGGCCCTCAAGCTGCCCACCTTCCTGCGGGAATACGACAAGGTGGCCCGGCAGTGCGCGGCAGAGGGGGTGGATCACCCCCGCTACCTGCTCCGCCTGGCGGAGCTGGAGCGGATCGATCGGGAACGGCGCATGGTGGAGCGGAAGATCCGGCAGGCCCGGTTTCCCACCGTCAAGAGCCTGGACAGCTTCGACTTCACAGCCATCCCGTCACTGAACAAGAACCTGGTGGTGGAACTGGCCCGCTGCGAGTACATCGACCGTCACGAGAACGTGATCGCCCTGGGCAACAGCGGCACCGGGAAGACCCATATCGCCCTGTCCCTGGGTCTGGCCGCCTGCCAGAAGGGGCTCTCCGTCTGCTTCACCACGGCGGCGGCCCTGGTCCACGAACTGATTGAAGCACGGGACGAAAAACGTCTGCTGCGCCTTCAGCAACAGCTGGCCAAGGTCAAGCTGCTGATTATCGACGAACTGGGATTCGTGCCGCTGTCCAAGACCGGGGCCGAGCTGCTGTTCGAGGTTTTCAGCAGACGCTACGAACGGGGATCGATCTTGCTCACCAGCAACCTGCCCTTCGACGAGTGGACCGAAATCTTCGGCTCCGAGCGCCTGACCGGTGCCCTCCTGGACCGCATCACTCACCACGTCCATATCCTGGAGATGAACGGCGACAGCTACCGTCTCAACCAATCCCGCTCCCGCCTCAAGCCCTGACCACCTCATCAAACGCGGCCAAAGGAAAGGGGGGCTCGAGCCCCCCTTTCCTTTGAATCAGGTGGGTCACTTTTACTCCGCCCCGGCGGTACACTTTTGCTCCGCCCTTGACACCTGGGGCGATTACGCCGCTTCGATCACCCGCGCCACGTCACCGTGACATTCGG
>JBHHVE010000081.1:0-2692 GCA_046754085.1 Leptospirillia bacterium | reverse complement strand
CATGGCATCGGATATGACATATTCCATCGGCGGTTCTGACGGGAAGCCTCAGCCGGATCGCGGTGAGAACCTCCCTTTTGGCCAGGGCCTTCCGGGTCACGATACCAAATGCGACGCGACTTTTTCCAGGAAGCTGTCGGAAAAGGCAGCCATGGTCGTCGGCATCGACCCCGGCGTCAGCGGCGCCGTGGCGGAATACCACCCGGACGGTCGCCTCTACACCTATGACATCCCCACCTTTGAGTTGATCACCCGTGGCCGCCGGCGCCGCTACGTGAACGCCGCCGCCCTGGCCGAACTGCTGGTGGATCCCTATCCCGCGCACGTCTTCGTGGAGCAGGTGGGATCACGCCCGGGAGAGAGCCCGCGGGCCGCCTTCAGCTTCGGGGAGGGGTTCGGGGTGATCAAGGGGGTGCTCGGCACCCTGGGAATCCCCGTCACCTTCGTCCGCCCGCAGGTTTGGAAGAAGGCGCTTGGCATCACCGCCGACAAGGGCCAGGCCCGCCAGCGCGCCACCGAACTGTTCCCCGCGAACGCCGAGTCGTTCAAGCGGGTGAAGGATGACGGCCGTGCGGAGGCGGCGCTGATCGCCTGGTACGGGAAGCAGAAGATGAAAGGAGAGCGGAGTTGAGAACACCAGTCAAGAATGGCCTGACAGCAGAGCAAAAACGGGAACTCTACTCCCTGGTCCACAAACGGGCCAACGAGGTGGACGTGAAAATGCGGGGGTTGGCGTTCCGCACGCTCTGGGCAGCCGCCAAAGCGCCGTTCGCAGTCATCTATTACAGGGATATCCCCACGGCCAGCCTTGGCGAGGCCATGGCGTCTGTCAAGGCCGTGGATCTGGTCAACCTGACACCGGACAGGCTACCCACCCTGGGCTTGGGCCAGTTGCAGCACAAGAACTGGTCCAGGCGGACCCGTACTGTATTGGCACACCAAATGACCGGTTTCCTGGGGGACTTGGAAGCGGAAGGCGTGCCGTGTAAGGGCGCGTTGTTGATCTGGCAGGCCGCCTGTCGGGAGTTAGGTATCTCTGCCGACACAACGACGTCTACGGCGATTCCCCAGGGCACGCCGGCAGTCGGGTAATGCTTGGCGCGGAGAAATCCATGCCGACCCTGGTGGAACTGCCCCGGGAGGCCCTGGAGCGGATGGTGTTTCAGCAGGGACAGCGCCCTTACGAACCCTCCGGCGGGATGCGCCCGCTGTTTGCCTTAAATGGAGAAGGTACCCCGTTTACCGTGTTCTGGCCGGAGCGGGTACAGCGGGAGCGCGAATACGACTGCGCGATCGCTGGCGTGGCTGAACTCGCGGCGGAGGGCGTGATCTGATGCCGGCCCTCTACCCCTATCAAATAGAGGGCCGGGATTTCCTGGCCGCCCGAACCACCGCCCTGCTGGCGGATGTCCAGGGCTTAGGGAAGACCGCCCAGGCCATCACCGCGGCGGACCGGGTGAACGCCCGATCCATCCTGGTCCTCTGCCCCGCCTCTGCCCGCATCAACTGGCAGCGGGAGCTGACGACGTGGCTGTCAGACCCGCGGGCGGTTGAGTCCAAGGTGGTCAGCTATGACAAGGCCCGGGGCAACGAGTACCAGAGTCTCCTGGCCCGGCAGTGGGACGTGCTCATCCTGGACGAGGCCCATTTTTTGAAGTCCTGGCGGGCCAAGCGGACCCGGGCCGTCTATGGCCGCTTCTGCACCGGCGGCGGCTTGTGCGCCCGGGCGGCACGGGTCTGGGCCCTTACCGGCACCCCGGCCCCCAACGACGTCACGGAACTCTGGCCCATGCTGCGGGCCCTGTTTCCCGAGGCGCTGAACGACGGCACCGGCCAGCCCATGGACCGCTGGCCCTTCACCGCCCACTACACCACCGGCCGCCAGACCCCGTACGGCTACAAGGTCACCGGTGGAAAAAACCTGAACGAGCTCAAGGAACGGTTACTCCCGTTCATGCTGCGCAGGAGGCTTGAGGACGTACGCCTGGACCTGCCGCCCATCCGCTTCGGCGAAGTGACCCTCACCAACCATCGCATCCCCAAGGTGCTCAAGGAGGCGGAGGCGGGGCTGGAGGGAGATGTCATCCGCGAGGCGTTGATGGTGGGCAAGCTGCCGGGGCCCAACGCGGCCGTGGCCACATCCACCCTGCGCCGCCTCACGGGACTTGCCAAGGTGGCGCCCGCCGTCGAGCTGATCACCGAGGAACTCACCGGCAACGATTCGAAGCTGGTGGTGTTCGCCCACCACCGGGAGGTCATCAATCAGCTGAATGAGGGGCTACAACCATTCAACCCGTGCCTGCTCCACGGGGGGTTGCCCGAAGACCAGCGCCAGAAGGCGGTGGATTCCTTCCAGAACGACCCGGACGCCCGGGTGTTCATCGGCCAACTAACCGCCGCCGGAACCGCCCTCACACTGACCGCCGCATCGTCCGTCCTGTTCCTCGAGTACTCCTGGACCCCCTCCGACAACCAGCAGGCGGCCAAACGCTGCCACCGCATCGGCCAGGACAACCCCGTCCTGGTGCGGTTCGTGAGCCTGTCCGGTTCCCTGGATGAACAGATCACCCGGGTGGCCAAGGCCAAAACCGAAACCCTTTCCCAAGTCATTGCATAAAGGAGGCGTCATGACCCTGAAGTGTCCGTCGTCAGATAAATTGGGACAGATGAGCGGGCAGGCTAAAAGGAGTGT
>JBHHVE010000080.1:0-2700 GCA_046754085.1 Leptospirillia bacterium | reverse complement strand
AAAGAAGGGGGAGGAATTTGTCCACATTTCATCTGAAGCGCATCGCCCGACCGGACGATCTCAAGACTATTGGGCACGATCACCTCCTGGCACTGTTGGCGCCCCACGAGGATTTCTTCTCCAGGCGTGGTGTGGCCCTTCCGCCGGTCGGATCGGTTAACGGGATCCCCTACGACGATCTGGCAGGGATTTTCGTGTCGCCAGGCGCCGATACGCCGCAGGCCCTGGTGGATGCCCTCTACCTCATCAATGGGATGGCCACCCAGGACTGCATGGATGCCCTCCTGCAGGCGACCGAGACGGCTGGGGTGCGGTTGGACGCCCCCTTCGATGCCACGCCGGCGGATGTGGCCGTTCGCACCTGGTTGCAGGCACCGGACTTGATGGAGCAGAAGCACGCCGAACAGCACATCAAGCGGCCCCGCTCGTTCGTATACTTCCAAACTGACACTTCCCCGGTGCCACCGTTTCGGATGCCCGGTCGGAAAACGCTCACGGTACTCCAGGACGACCTGGACGACTGGTTCGAAGAAAAGCTTCGGGGGCGTGCCTGCCGTGTGTTCGCCTATGAATTGCCGGACGGCATCAAGTTCCTGGTGCGCCACGGTGAGCCCATCAAGCGGGAGGGCAGCATCGAGGATGGCAAGGCGTCCAGTGTGGTCTATCGTCCTGCGAAGCACGATGTGCTGGCCTACGATCCGGCGCTGGGTGAATTGAGCATCAACGCCCGCTCGAAGGCGGAGCGTGAGCTGTACCGCACCCGGTTCGGTCTGCACCTGTTCGGCGATTCCGCGTTCTTCCCGGGGGAGGGAAAGTACACCCTGGAGCCGCTTCGGACAGATTGGGAAAGGGCCCTGGTCTGCACGGACATCAATGGAATGGAGTGGATCGAGGTAAAGGAGGTGCGCGTCCGTGATGGTGATCCCCCGGAGTTGCTGAGCCACAAGGCGGAAGGGACCTTCGCCACACTGGTGGCACGGAAGAAAAGACTGCCGGATGAAGCCGAACTGGTTCAGGCCACCTTTCTGGTGAAGTTTCCCGACTCGCGGACACCCAGAGCGATCACGATTCGGCCATCCAACATCGCCACCTACACCCGTGACGGCGACAGCGGCGTGGTCGAGCAGTGGCTTGTAAAGCGGGGATTCATCATCGCCCAGGATCAGGAGGTAGAAGCCGATGAGCTTGTGGCAGGCGCTTGAGCGCATACAAGGCCATATCGCCGTTCCAGCCCTATGGAAGAAACACCTGGGCTCTGAATACCCGGTGGTGGCGCCCCTTCTCCGACCAAACGGCAGGATCTCCCCCACCCATCCATGCCCAAAGAAGTATCCGTGCGGTTGCAGACACCACGGGGTGATCGAGCATGGGCCGGACAATATCGTGTCCGTCTGTCGGTGCGAGCCCCAGTATTGCGACACGGCCCAACTCAAGCGGGCAGACATCGTGGTATGGGAGGTTGACCGGGAGAAGTTGGCCACCGGTGTGACGTCCGCTATTGGCGCGGACCCGGACTGGGAAGCGGTGGATGAATCGCCGTTAACCTATCAGCTCGGAACCTACAGCCCCCTGTCCGGATACGATTTCCCCGTCTATCTGACGATCCGGATGCCGGGGGAGACCTTTCGGCAGATGCTCATGGAGCTTGTGATCCGTCACGACGGCCCGTTCATCCTGGTTGCACCGACATCCAAGTACGTCGACAGGTCGTGCTCAGAGCTGCTAGCCCGGCGGAACGGGTGCTTCCTGGCCATGGCGGATTTCCTGTCCGTGGACGATGGCGGCCGGGTCGTGGCCACGCGATCAGCGGAAGACCTGCTGGCGAAATTTCACGCTGCGGTCTTGCCGAAATCCGAAGCCAATGTCCGGGCCTTCTTCCCCACACCGGCGGGCGCGACCTGGGATGACGTGGCCATCTGCTTCACCGACGGCCACACCGTCTCCGTCAAGGTGCGCGGGAAAACCGGCCGTTTCAACTACACCCAGCTGGGTTTGGCCAATTCAAGGAATGGCGAGCCGACGGTGCAATGGCGTCTGCTGTTCGCCTTCGCCGATGAAGGGGGATCAATCACCTGGGAAAGCGAGTACGCGGACCGACGTAACAAGAAGCGATGTGAGTTGCTCGCCCAGGATTTGAAGGTGTTCTTCCGGATCGAAGGCGATCCGATCCAAGCCCTGCCGGCCGGTCAGGGGTGGCGGACCCGTTTTCTGGTCTCCGCCGAGCGTTAACGGCCCCTACGCCGCCTTGATCTCGTCCAGCAACTCCGGGTGGCGGTCGAGCACCTGGAGCAGCTTCACCAGGGCCAGGGGCGGTCGGGTCTTGCCGGTTTCATACCGCGAGAATGCATTCACGCCACCTCCGAAGATCTCCGCCGCCTCGCGCTGATCGAGCGCGAGCTTCCGGCGAACGCTGGCGATGAAGGCGGGATCGACGATGGAGGCGTTCACCTGCTTGCTGAACTCCCGCATGGCTACGCTGGTGCGCCGGGATTCACCCGCGTCGAGGACGGCCTCACCGCAAGCGGGGCAGAACTGGCCGGCCACGGCCGGGATGGTGGTCTGTTCACCTTTATAGGTGTACGGGATATCACGGGTGTCCGCCACCAACTCCCCCGACGAACAGGATGGACATTTCATCTTCATAACTCCTTGAACGACACGATGAGCACGTCGTCAATGACCGTGAGTTTCAGGTAGACC
>JBHHVE010000079.1:0-2762 GCA_046754085.1 Leptospirillia bacterium | reverse complement strand
ACTTGCCGGTGAAGATGGCCAGGCCCGAGTAGTACTGGTCCCCCAGCACGTCGCCCTCCGGGTAGAGGTTCAAGGTGACCTCGTTGCCCACCACCATGGCGCCCTGGCCGAGGGCGTCGGTCTCGTCCCAGTGGCATTCCACCGAGCCGGTCCAGGACTTGATGCCCGGTTTGTGGGTCTTCCAGGCGTCGTTGAGTTCCGTGTCCTCGACCACCTCGCCCTGGATGTCCAGGGACCAGGATTTCACCTCGGCGATGGTGTTGACGCCCACCTTCACCAGGCCTTCCGATCCAACGTGATTCGCCATCTACTTCGCCTCCTGCTTGCCAGCAACCGCCGGTTTTTCTCCCTTTACCAGCCATCCCCGCGCCTTCATGGCCGGGACGGCGTCGGGTAGAACCTCGATGGGTTCCTTCGCCTTGGGGTGGGTCATCGTCAGCGTGCGTTTGTCCGCCATCTTTCGTTCCTTACTGAATGGCCGTGTTGGGGTCGTCCTCCCGGTGGCGGTAGGCCACGCGGAAGGTCATGCGGTTGGTACCGACGGGGGTTTCCGCCTGGTCGAGATCGATCTCGGCGCCGGCGAAGTCGATGTCCTTCGAGAGGCCGCCCAGGGTGGGATCCAGGTTCAGGGCGGCGGTCACCTCGGCCTCGATCCTGTCGAGGGTGTCGTCAAGGCCCGCAGCCCCCGAAGCCCGTGCCTCCACCACCAATTCCAGGTCCCGCCACAGGAGCCGGGGCCGGCCGATGGTCGAGCGCTCGTAGTCCGCCTGGTCGCTGGTGGTGTAGACCAGCAACGCCGGCAGGTCGGTCTGCTGCAGGGGCCAGAGTCGAGAGGGGTGGACACGGGGGCCGGTGGTGGCCAAGCCGGTGAGGGCCACGGCCACGGCGTTCCGGATCTGTGTGCGAACGTGGGGCATTTCTGTTACCCTCCTTTCTCCCTGTCAGCGCTCGGGCGCGGGTTGGCCGTCTGGCCGGCTCGCGCCCGTTTTCGTTATGGCCCTCTTGACTAGATATACGTTCGTATATACATTTGTCTTATGGAACTGGAGTGGGACGCCGAAAAACGGGACGCGGTGCTTGCCAGTCGCGGGGTGGATTTTGCGGATGCCGAGTACGTCCTGATGGACGTTCCCACTCCTCAGGCCACGCAACACCGGGACGGAGAAATCCGCCACGTGACCATTGGCATGGGGCCTCAGGGCAGGCTGCTGACCGTCATCTGGACCGAGCGTGGCGACAAGATCCGAATCATCACCGCCTGGAAATCCAATGAGCGGGAGCAACAGCGCTACTGGCAGGATCGGAGATAACGAATGATCAGCAAGAAACTCAAAGAAGAACTGGCCCAGGAAGACGCCGAGCGGGATAGCTTCGACTTTTCTGAAACCCGTCGGACGCCGGTCATCAGCCCTGGTAACAAGGTTGCCATCTCCATCCGCCTTGACCCGGATGTCATCCAGTGGTTCAAGGACCAGGTGAAGGGTGGCGGCAGCTACCAGGCCCTGATCAACAAGGTGTTGCGTGACCACATCGAAGGCACGGATCTAAACGAGCAGATCCGCACGACCATCCGTGAAGAATTGGCCAGCTTGAAGGCCGGCTAAGGCCCCTCCAACACCAGCACCACCAGCCCAGCCCCATCCGGCTCCGCCCCCCGCACCGCGTAGGTGGTGACCGTTTCCGGATCCACCTGCACCTCCAGCGTCCCGCCGACCTGCGGCTTGAACGTCTCCGGCCAATAGGCCTCGAGGGTGGTGTAGGTGGGTTTTCTGACCGCCGTCGCCGCGTACTCCCCCGGCACCTCCACGTAGGCGCGCCGGAAGATACCGTTCAACTCCCGCAGCTCGGTGCCGTCCTGTGAGCGGTACACTGCCGGCCGGTTGCCCAGGTGGGAAACCACATCGCCGGCGGTGACCGCCTCCAGGTCATCTCCCCGGCTCGGCACCGGGTTCCTCCTCCGAAGGCCCCGGGGCGGTTGCAGCCTCCGCAGCCCCGCGCTCGATTAGTTCCTCGGCCGTCTCCTTTGGCAGGTCCGCCGTGGTGCCGGGCTCCAGGGTCACGTGTTCCTTGCCACGCTTGATGCGCACGGCGTGTTTCAGCGTTACTTTCATGGTTTGTCTCCTTGGTTACAGGACAGTGGCGGCGAACGAGGCGGCGGGGCGGCCCGGCACCACCAGAGGGGCGCTCTGGGTCATCAGCACGCGCTTGGGGGGATCCTCGATCAGCCACGACTTGGGGAAGTACTGGTGGGCATTCAGCTGCGCCTGCTCGTCCTCGATGGCCCCGAACACCCGCACACCGGCGATGGAACGGGAGCCGAGAATCACCGTGCCGGTGGGCAGGATCGGCTGCTCCACGTCGTTCTCGTCCACGTACCAGTCCTGATAGGTCCAGTAGCTCGTGCCGCCGATGCGGCCCATGTACTCCGGACCCACGTCAGTGGCCGACTGCACCCGCTCCGCAGAAGCCGTTCCGCCCCGGCGCTCATCCAGGGCCTTGCTGACATCTGGATCGGCAATGAACTGCTCCCAGGCATCCGCCTCCATGACGATGTCGGTGATCCCGGCACCGCTGGACTGGAGCGCCTGGAGCTTCCAGGCCTTAATGTCCTTGAGCGGGCTCACCCCGGCATCGCCCCACTTGCTGCCCGCACCTAAGGTGAGGGTGTGGCCGGCGGGACGCAGGAAGTCCACCACGGTGGTGGGGTAGCCGTCGCCGGTGACGGTGACCTTGCCGGTGCGCAGGATCTCGGAGGCCATCAC
>JBHHVE010000078.1:0-3040 GCA_046754085.1 Leptospirillia bacterium | reverse complement strand
CGTCGGCGGCGTCCCACTTCTCCGGTTTCGCCTCCGGCGGCACCAGGATGGCCACGGACCGTGCCCCGGCCTTTGCGGCCGCGTCGGCGACAGCCTCCGCGTAGCGCCATCCCACGGCGTCCTTGTCCGGCCAGACCACGAGTTGCTTTCCCTTTAGGGGCGACCAGTCCGTTTTGGCGGTCTTGGCGATGGCGCCCGCGCCGTGCATGGCGGTGGTGGCGCAGATGCCGGCCGCGATGAGGGCGTCGGCGCACTTCTCGCCCTCCACCAGCACCACTGTGTTGGCCTGGGCGATGCCCGGCTGGTTGTAGAGGGGCCAGGGGGTGGGGTCACCCCACTTCCGGCGGGTGGCATCCCAGGGCCGGAATGTCTTCCTGCCGTCCGGCGGGTCGAAGCGGTAGACGCAGCAGATGAGCTTGCCGTCCGCCGTGGTGTAGTCCCACTTGCCGGTGTGGCCACCCAGATCGTCCATGGGCGGCAGCTTTTCGGATTTTCCGAACGACTGACGTTTGGTTGCCGGGGCGGCTCCCAGCCAGTCCGCCACACCCTCGATCACCCGGTGGAAGTCGGACCGGGCCGACAGGCCGTTGGCCCCGGCCCACAGGTCGATGACATCTCCCCCCTCGCCGGTGGCGAAGTCGGTCCACAGGCCGCGCTTATTGCCGGTGAGCGCCACCGACAGGCTGTTGCCCTTACTGCCCATCAAGTCGCCCACCTGGAAAGTGCCACCCTTGGTGGTGCCGTTCGGGAACAGGTACACCAGCATCGATTCCAAGCGGTCCGAGAGCTCACGGCGCACCGTGTCCACATCGATGGTTTGTTGCCGGTCGGGGGCATCGTTGAAGTCGAGTAACATCAGCCCGCCTTCCAACAACGGTCCTGCCAGGCGCACCAGGAGCACTCGAAGTGGGCGGGGTCCGTGGTCATGCGGGGCAGCAGGTCGCCTGCCGCCGTGGCGGTGATCACCCGTACGCCCCTGTCGGACATCCGTTGGGCCAGGGCGCCGTCGAACGGCACCGCCTCGAAGTACAGTTCCTGGCTGTCCTTGTTGATGGCGGTGAAGAGGGCGGCGTTCTGGGAGATGCCGGGCACGCTGCCTTCCATATAGGCCTGGTACACCGCCACCTGGGCGGCGTAGACCGGTTTCGCCTTGGCCACCCCCTTCTTGACCGTCTCCCGCCACGCCTTGGCGTTCATGGTCTTGCACTCCCACAGGGCGGGGAACGTCAGGCCCAGCGCCTCCGGACCGTCGGTGAGGACGCCGTCCACGTGGCCCCGGATGCGGCCGCCGGCGACGGAGAAGCCGAACTGACCGCCGTTGGCCTTCTGGGTGTGGAGTTCGAAGCCGGCCAGTCGCAGCCAACGGATGGCCAGCTCCTCCAGGGCATGCCCCACCTCGAACACCCGCAACAGGCGCCCGGAGAACGCCCGGCCGGGATCCTCCGGGGTGTGGGTGTACTCGTACTGCAGGGCCCGCTCACACGACACCCCCAGGCGCGAGCCGCCCAGGTAGTCGCGGGGCTGTTGTTGCGCCTGCTCCGCCTGAAGGGCGGCGTCGATGAGCTCCGAAACCCGCTCGTGGAACTTCGGTTGGTGGTTGTAATCAAGCATCAGAACGGCACCCCCGCCTGCCGCTCGTGGCCGGTCACCATTTGGTCCTGGTACGAGGTCACCACCACGTCGATCAGGCCCAGGATTTGTTCCTTGCTGTATGCCGCCAGGGGCGTGTCCAGCCCCAGGGCGGTCACGTAGTCGCCAAGGGGCCCCAGACACGCCGCCATGGCCGCCTGTTCCATCTCAGTGGGATCGATCATCTTTCCTCCGGTCTTCGTCATCAGATTCTAATAGGCCTCCTGGCAGCGCAGGGAGAATAAATTGCGGTACGTTGATGGGCGCCCCGGGGGGGTGCGGGGTAGGTTCGGGTTGAACCACCCGAACCCCGACGCTTGCCGTGAGCAGACGGCGCAGGCCGTCACGCCGCCACCATCTCGCGGTCACCCGCCGCCATCACCAGTTCCCGGATCTCCCGCTTGTTGAACTTGAAGGTCATCAGGCACGAGGCCTGGTAGCGGGTCAGACCGAAGTCGGCCCGGCATTCCGGGGGCAGGTAGCGCAGCTGCGCCGGCGTGGGCGGCTGGTTCAGCCAGGCCCTGGTCTTGTGGGCGGAGTCGATGGACTCGTGGTCGTTCAGCCAGTCGTCCGCCGCCGCGAGACACACCATCCGCTCGCCAATGGCCAGCAGCCGCGTTTGTTGCCCCTTGGCGCCGCCCACGGCGTACCAGCGGCCGTCCTGAAAGAACACCCCGCCCCACCCCTTGAAGCCGGCGGCCATCAGGGCGTCGTCGGCGCCGAACAGGTCCGTCCAGAGGAAGTTGGAGCGGGCGAGCAAGTCGACCTCCGTCATCACGAAGTCGGCCAGGGATCCCTTGTCCGGCTCCGGGAAGTCGTAGCCGCACACCGGGCATTCGGTCACCCGGGCCGGCACGATGGCCTCGCACTCCGGACAGGTCTTGGACGGCGCGTCACGATCTTCCTTGACCCGGTCGTCCAGGCACACGTCCTGCTCCAGCGACCCGTGCATCAGGGTGGCGGTGCCGAAGTCCAAAACAATGCAGTCGGTCTTGACCACCCCCGGGTGCTCAGCCGGATCCACCGTGCGCAGGCCGCGCCCCACCATCTGAATGAGGGTGCACTTGTAGGAACTGGGCCGCAGCAGCACCACACAGGAGGTGGGGGTGTAGTCGTAGCCCTCGGTGAGCACCGCCACGTTCACCACCACCTGCACGTCCCCGTGCTCGTAGTCGTAGAGGCGGGCCCGGCGCTCCGTCTCGGACAGCTCGCCGTGGATCAGCACCGCCTCGATGCCCTCGCGGTTGAAGGTGTCACTGACCGCCTCCGCATGGGCCACGGTGGAGCAGAACACGATGGTCTTGCGGCCTTCCGCCTTCTCCCGCCAGTGGTGGACCACCGCGTCGTTGATGGGACGGCTGTTCATCACCGCCGCCACCTCGTCCATGTCGAAGTCCACCGCCTTGCGCTT
>JBHHVE010000077.1:0-3052 GCA_046754085.1 Leptospirillia bacterium | reverse complement strand
GGATTCCTGGCCGGCGCGGTGCCGCCACTCGAAGGAGTGGGCCCGCGACGAGGCCAGGGACCGCAAGAGCCAAGCCTCGCCGACGGTGTAGACCTCGATCCCAGCGGCTTGCGCCCGCCGGGATTCCCGGACCGCCCTGGCTTGCGACCCGTCGTGCATCTGATCGCCCAGGAGCAGAATGGCTTGGTCCGGCTCCGGGTGGCGCGGCGCAGCCCGAACCGCCAGGAGGTAGTCCGTGGCCTTGCGCATGTAGTGCCACACCAATTCGTCATGCTCTGAGTCGAAGGCCAAGAACGCGGCCCGCTCCAAGAGCTCCCGGTCGTCCGTCAGGGGCTGGACGACCCGCGCTCGGAAACGCCCGACAATCCCTACAAGGGCTCCGCGAAACTCGACGTCCTCCAGCCAGTCCGCGACCGGTTTCGCGTAGGCATGCCTAGGGCGCGGCAGCAGGCCGGACCCGCCGATATAGCCAAAGACTATGACGAGCTCTCGGCGCTTGCACAAAGCTTGGGCCGCCAGGCTAACCCGGGAGACCGCGCCGAGGGCCAGGCCCGCTGTGTCATCGGTGCGTGCCCCGAAAATCAGGCATGGCGGTGCCGCATCCGACGTCGGCGCGGCCGCGCTGGACCGGCCGGCAAGCGCCACCGTCGTGAAGAGGCCCAAGGCGATGGCGGCCAAGGTCAGGGCTTTGCCGAGCATGGTCTGACTCCCTTCCTGCCGGTGAGCCAGGTGGCCGACAGCGCGGCGGCCACCTGACCCACCCGCCAGCTCCTCATCCGGCGACAGCTACTCGTACGTGATGGTCATGGTCGTGTCGACGCTGGTCGTGCAGTCGTAGCTGCACGGGAAGGTGGTGTCCGACGCGCTGAAGCTCTGGCTCGTGGGGCTTACCGCATCCACCCGCGAGCAGTCCGCCACGGTGTCGCCATCATCGATGGAAGTGGTCTGGTAGGTGACAAGACGAAGGTTCTTACCAGCGTTGTCGGCATCGTCCAGATCCACCTTCAGGATGTACTGGTAGCTGTTCTCAGGGCTATTGGTGCACTGACCGTCGTCGCAGATGCCGATGCCCTGGAATGGCGCCTTCGTGCACCCGACGCAGGATACGCTCCAGCCTGTGGCCGTCACCTGCACGGTTACCGTGGCCTGGTAGGTGGCGTCGTTGCAGGGCCCCGACGTCGGAGAGTACGCGGCCGTGATCGTCAGCGTCTCGGAGTTATCAGGCGAGACGTTGGTGTCGGTGCCATCGACCTTGTGGGCCACCCGCAGGTTCGAGGTGCGGGTGGGATCTGGATGCCCCGGGGGCCCGCACCCAGGCCACCCCACGCGGCAGGCGGCGTACACCGGCGGTGGAGCCGTCATGTGGAGGGCGCCGGTGTGCAGGAGGGCGCCGACTCCCGCTGCCGCCAGGGTCGCGGCAACTAGGCGGCGGCCCCAGGCGTGGCGCCCGGCGCTAGAGAGAGAGAGAGAGAGAGCTGGTAAGAGGCGAACGGGTTGCGCAGCTTTGGCATGCTGAACTCCTTGGCTCTACCGAGGCGCTTTTGCGCCTCGCTCTGTCAACCGGGTGTGCCCCTTGATTGACAGCTTCCGCGGTTTCCGGCCACGGAAGGTCGTGACTTCCTATTGTAGAGCCATCCGGCCGACGGCGGCAAACCCGCAATCCGGCCGCGGTTCTCCACGGTGACCGGACCGGGCTCGACCCCCCTGCCGGACTCCCCATGACGACTGCGCTCGCTCCGCTTGTCTAGCGACCGCCGTCCATAGCCACACGGCCCCCGAGGCGACAGGGGCTCCACCTGCTCTTTCACGGTGGCGCGCTGGCAAGCCAGCCCCCTACTCCCTCCGGCCCCAGTACGTGCCCGGCGGACACGGGATCGCCACCGCCACCGCGGAGTACACGCCCGCCAGCTCCTCAGCGTCCGGCGCCTCGTAGAACCACTCAGGGCGCGATGCCATCTGCCGGAGGGCGCCTCGGTCCAGGTCGGCCCCCAGGCCGATGGTGAAGATCAGAATGCCGGCGGCCTTGGCCCTGTCGGCCGCGGCCACGGCGACCTCGGGCCCGTCGGGGCTGGCCCGGCCGTCGGTCAGCACCACCATCACCGGCACGTTCTCGCCCCGCCGAGCCGGACCCGTCAGCTCGGACACCGCCGCCTCGATGCCCAGGTGAATCCGGGTCCCGCTGCCCGGCACGATGCGCCCGAAGGCCTTGGATAGCGCCGCCCGATCGCCGGTGAGACTTGCCACCACTTGGACCCCGCCGTTGAACGTCACCACCGCCGCCTGATCCTCGGGCAGGGCCAACAGGTCCAGGAAGGCCTCGGCCGCCGCCACCGCCGCCTCCAGCTTCGTGCGCCCTCCGGTTGTGGCTTCCAGCATGCTCCGGGAGGTGTCCAGCACCAGGGCCACATCGGTGCGGCGAACGGCACTGCACGGCGGCTCCCTGAGGGCGACGGGCAGATACAACGGGCGAGGCCGCCGGGTCGCCGTGGGATTCACGGTGGGGGTGGATGTGGCGGGGCTCGTGGCCGTGGCCGTGGGTGTGGGCGTTGTGGTCGCCGTTGCCGTTGGGCAGGGGACGTCCGCCTCTGGAATCGGGTAGGCATAGGAGGCAACGACGGAGCCGGCGATGTAGGCCTGGGCGAGGCCGCCCTCGCTGAGGGCCAGGTGGCCACACGCCAAGGGCCGGATGTCGAAGGTGCGGGTATGGGTCACCACCCCCGGCTGGGGGATCGTCCAGGAAACCCTGCGCTTCGCGCCGTCCCATGTCCCGCCCGGACCCGCCGAGCCAGGCACGTAGCCGATGTCCACCGGCAGGGTGTCGCTGATGGTCACCGTGTCGGGCTGGAGGCCGTAGAAGGTGTCGTCCACCACCCGAAGGGCTCGGGCTGCGGCGGCTCGAGCCTGAGGTGCGGGGGTGTCATTGCTGAACCACCACTCGAAGGAGTGGGCCCGCGACGAGGCCAGGGACCGCAAGTTCCAACCATGGCCTACGGTGTAGACCTCGATCCCGGCGGCGTGCGCCCGCCGGGATTCCCGGACCGCCCTGGCTTGC
>JBHHVE010000076.1:0-3514 GCA_046754085.1 Leptospirillia bacterium | reverse complement strand
GACGATGTGCCATTGTGAGGTCTGCAACCAGGCTCGGGCAGCGGGCCGCTACGTTTCACCGACGTATCACCACGGACAGGCGGAAGGCTTCTACCGCTCCGAGGTGTGCGATTGCGGCTTCTGGACCTGTGGTAGTCGCGGGTGCGGCGACTGTCCCGACTGCCTGGGCGAGCGCTGCGAATGCTACCTGCTGGAGGCCGGCCACGATCTCGACTGAGCAACAAACGGACCTACAGCCACGAAGCCGGCGGCGCGACGTCCTGAGGCCCCTCCCGAGCCTGTCGAGGGGCTTGTCGAAGGGGGGTGGGCTGGGTGATGTCCGTCATGCTGACGGGCGCAGCCAAGCCACCCCCGCCGCTAGCCTGCTGCACAGCAACTAACCATCAGATGTTCAATTCCAAAAGGAGGTTCTTCAAATGGCAACTGGTATCAACAGCGTGACCATCGTCGGCAACCTGGGCGCGGCCCCAGAACTGCGCTACACGTCCAGTGGACGCGCGGTCACCAACCTGCGGGTGGCCATCAACGGCCCCAACGACCAGGTGGATTGGATCACGGTCGTCGCCTGGAACGCCACCGCTGAGGCGTGCGCGCAGCACCTCGAGAAAGGTGCCCTGGTCGGCGTGGAGGGCCGGCTGAGCAGCCGCAGCTACGAGCGGGACGGCCGGACCCAATACGTGACCGAGGTGATCGCCCACCGCGTCAGCTTCCTGAGCCCCAGGCGGCAGAGTCGGGACAACGGCGCAGAGGCCCCTCCGCCGAACCTGGATTCTGCGGAGATTCCGTTTTAATATCGCCGGCTATGCGGGAGTAAGGGAGTCGAGACAGAGATGGGCTCCCTTGCTCCCCGCTCCCGGTTCCCAAGGAGGTGTTTCGTGATCAAGATAACGGCCTTTCACCGCTTGCCCCTCGAAGAGGAGCGCATTGGTCAAGTCCTGTCCATCGACAACAGCTATCCGAGGAACATCGGCCAGGTACACGGCCGGCTGAAGTTCCTGGCCCCGCCGCGGAAGGTGGCCAGGGCCTTTCGCCAACGCAACACCGCCGGCCCACTACGGATCACCAAACCGAATGGCGAGGTCGTCATCAGGCACGAGCCCATCACCCAGGAAGCGTTCATCGAGGCCTACCGACAGCACCTCGAGGCCAACTGGGCCCAGGTGTCCCACTGGCTGGAGAGCCTGGATCCGCGTGATGAGCTGTATCTGTGCACCTGGACCACCGACGGCTTCGACCATCGCCAGTTGGTGGCCCGGCTGATCCAACACTACCGGCCCGACATCGACGTGCGCGTCACCTGACCAACGTCGTAGCCGGCGCCCTATCGGGAAACGTCACCGGATTGTCACGCTCGATCCCGCATTTACGAAAGGAGTAGACCATGTACCGCTCGAAAGTTATCGAAGAGGTGAGGTGTCTTGCTATCGTGTTGGCAGTTGTGGCTGTCGCACTGCTCACCGCAACGTCGCACGCCCAGGCCGACGATTCTGCCAACGTGTACCTGCCCCTCGTTGGCCGGTCGGCCATGGAAGTCCCTCGGTCCGTACGTCAGTTGACGGTCAAGGTACGACTGGCTCCGTACAAACCCCGGTCCGAGACCTGTGACCTGGATCGGCAAGTCGTCGATCGGGGTGCCCAGATCCGGATCGTCGATGCCGAGACGGGCGAAGTGCTGGCGACCGGCACCGGGGAAGTGGAGTTTGTCACTTACGCGGACACCGGCCTGACCTACGGCGTCCACTTCGACCCGGGCGTGGCCCCCCGCCGGCGCTGTCCCAACCTGATGCGGCACCGCGAGGAGTTCGTCAATGTCCACGGAGTGTACGAGATCGTCGAGGTGCTCCACTACGATCCCACTCGCTGAGGGCCGCACTTTGTGCGCCGGCGCCTGCAGAGCGGCGCACTGAGGCGTCGCCGTGGTACCTGTCTGCCGTGCCGGCCTGCTTGCGCGCCTGCCTGTGCTTGCCTGCGCATTGCCTGCCTGTGCGATGCACGCAGACAGGCGCGCAGGGGGCGACGCCTCACCGTTGTTCGATGGGACTACGCCGGAAGCGGAAGTGACCCACCCACCCGATTTGCCGGCGGATGGACTCACGCGCCCCCGAGCACCGTCTCTCCTGCATGCCCCCAGCCGTTGCCAGCACGTCGCCGCCCTCGAAGTGAAGTGCACCCCCCAACTGTTTGCCGCGATCCCTGACCAGCGTCCCGGATCACCAACAGACCCAGGCGCCACACGTCCAAGCCCCTTTCCCGGTCCCCCGCCAGCCCCATCACCACCGGGCAAAACCGGCAGCCGAGACCCAGAGAACCCCACAACCACCACCGAACGGCATCCACCGCACACCATCGCTACCCGCACACTACCGTACCCTGCGAACCAGGCGGACGGACAAGCCACACGTCCCGCGCCCCAACCGGCCGGCCACGTACACGCACCGAAGCATCGCCCGCCCCCAACCGCCGCAACGCGACCCAAACGGCCAGTCGCACACCGATCCCCGCAGACCAGGGCAACGCGCACACGCCCGCATAGCCCACCACCAGCGTCACACCGAACCTGCACCCGCCGAAACCCACCCAGACCACGCGATCACAGCGCCAACCCGCCCCGGGGCCACCCGGCGAAACACCCATCCACGCCCCCGCTGCAAGATGCCGGCACCAACAAGTCCCCTTCGTCGCAACAGCCGCCCGGCCACACCGCCGCCCAACGTCCATCCACCCTCATGCACCATCGCCCCAGGAAGTCGACGCCGGTCCGGCCAGGACCGCACAGCCAGGGCGGCGTCCTGAGCCTGTCGAAGGGCCGAACCAACCAGACCGCAGCCACCACATCCCCCAAAAACCCAAACGCCACCCAGGCGCACCGTCCACAGGCCCACGAACCCGGCGCCGGGCACGCCAAAACTTGCCCCCACTATGCCGCCAGCCGCGTCGCTTCGGGGGTCGCTACGCTCCCCCGCGCTTTCCTTCGGGCGCCCCTCCGCCGGGTGGTAGGCGGACAGCCCGGGCGCTCGGGCGGCACGCCGCTCCGGCGCCGGGCTGCCGCCCTGGTTGATAGCTTCGGGCTCCGCTCCGCGATGTCCTGGCGGCGGTGTGGGGCTGCGTTTGGCGGCCTCGGCGCGGGTCGGGGCCTTGGTCGGGCGCCGGTGGGCGTCCTGGGTTTTTCTTGGGGGTGTTTTGGTGTCTGCTTCGTCTGGTTTTGTCGGCTTTGCTGGCTCGCGGTCGCTGCCGGTCTCGGCGCGGCCCCTGGTGGCTTCGGTGGTGCGGTCGGTGGTGGCGGCCGGGCGCGGTGTGGCGGTCGGCTGTGCTTCCGGCGGGGACGCGTTCGCGTTGGTGCCGGCGTTGCTTTCGGGGGCGCGGGTGCGGGTGTTCGCCGTGGGCGGTCCTTCGGGTCGGGGTTTCTGGCGCTTTTCGGCGTCGGGTCTGGTGGGTTCGGCGGCGCGGGTGTTCGGTGCGCCGGTGGTGTGGTGGGCCGGCGGGCGGTGCGGTTGTCCGTCCTGCTCGGGTTCGG
>JBHHVE010000075.1:0-3733 GCA_046754085.1 Leptospirillia bacterium | reverse complement strand
CCTTGGGGATCAGGTCGTAGGATTGTTGGTCGTCGGCGTTGTTGAAATCGTTCCAAGTACTCATCGTTGGTATTCCTTATGCGGTGGCGTTTTGAGTGGTGCTGGTGAAGTCGAGGCGCTCCGGGGCGGGACGCCCTGGGCTCTGGATCTTCTCCATCAGCTTTTGCAGGTTGGGTTCCTCGACCAGTGCGAGGCGACCGGAACGGTCCTTGGCCGGGTAACCCCAGGGGTTCAGGGTCTGGCAGACGAAGGCGCGATAGGTGGCGCCATCATCGTCCTTGAGCTCCGCCAGGGTGATGACCTCGTCGACGATGCCCGGAAGCTCCAGCCCGGTTTTCGAGCCTTCGATCTGGAGGCTGAACACGCGCCGATTGAAGTCGTCGAGTTTCTCGTCGAGGATCCCGACGAACCAGACGTTTTTCTGACGGGTGTGTTGCAGGTGGGTGAGCCATCCGATCATCTCCTGGCCCATGAGCCCGTAAGCGCCGCGCATATCCGGCTTGCCGGTCTTGTCCGATACCGCCTGAGGCTGGCCCGTACACCACTGAAAGCAGAGGCGGCCGGCCACAGTGATGGAGTCGATGAAGACCGTCTCGTACTTGCCGAGCACGGCGGGATCACCGAACCGCTCGCACACATCCTTGTAATGGGCCTCGCTGTACGGCTGCTCGTCCCGCAAGGCCGGATTCGGCCCGCCGATGAACACGGCGAAGTCGCGGCATTCGACCCAGGTACGTGGGCGAATGGTGTCGCCAGCCCAGCCGTCCACAGCTAGGTCGCCGGCCTCGAGGTCGAAGAACAGGGTCTTTTCCGGAGGTAGGGTCCAAAGTTGACTGGTCTTGCCGATGCCGCTGGGGCCAATCAGCACCCCCTTCACGCCTCGGGCCTCGGCGAGCCGTTGGTCGGCGCTGATAATGGGGAGCTGGGGCTGGGTGGTGTTTTCGGCCACCAGGTTCTCCAGCCATTCGCTTTGTGGTTTGGTTTCCTCTGGCGCTACCGCGCCGACTTGATTACTCATCGATCGTTTCCTTCCTCTCCCCTGATTCAGAGGGGACTCCGTGAATTTCGAGGTAGGACACGATCAGGTCGGCCACGGTGTTCACCACTTCGTCCGCCTGCTCCGGCGACATCGGCACGTAATGCCGCTTGATCTGAATGGTGTTGGTCGCTGCTTTCATCGATCTGTCCGATCCCTCTGCGCGAAATGCGCGAACAAAAAAGCCCCCTGGGAGATGGAGTCCGGCGAGGAACTCTCCCAGGGGGCTTACAACCGGTTGCCCGGTTGATCTCTAAGGAGTGCCGCCCTCGCCGGACCTGTCACCCCCTTTTGTCGAAATTTCGATGAGGGGCAGAATTCGGGAGAACGGACGAATGGGACAGAAGGCGCTAACCGACTGAAATAAGGAAGGATTAGGGGCGTTTAAGCCCCGAAAAGTTTTTTGAGTTTTTTTCGAAAGCCCCATCGAAATTTCGATGAAGGGTGTTTACAGCTATTCTTCCGGGGAAATTGAGAACACGCTCTGCCACCCTTTTCCATCGTCTGTCAGACGGAAAGGATCCCCCTTGATACGGAAAAAGGCTTGGAGATCTCGGGCGAGTTGCTCCTTGCGCTTTTGGTTCCTGGGGTGGGCATGTGGGCTGTTCCAATCCAGTACGCCATACCGCTCGGCGAATGCCTGAAGCAAAGTCCAACGGACAGTGGGGTTACCGTTTCTTCGGTCCGCCATCCCCATCTGCGTGTAGTTAAACTGGCCGCCACCAGCATCCGTCACGCTGACGAACACCGTGTGGCCGTCCGTAAACCGGATGGTGACATTACTCCAGGTGGCGCCTGCAGGGGTGGGGAAGAACTCCATGGATGAAGCGCCATCCGTCACAGTAGGCAGAACCGCCGTGCGGAATGCCAATAGGAGGGCTTCAGGCAATTGGCTGGCGATAAGACCGCCTTTTTTTTCATCCAAAACGAAAAGGTCGGATAGGGAGAAGAAACACGCATTTCGCTTTGCGAGCATTTCCTCGCACGCCGGTTTGAATAGATTGGAGGTTGGCGCCACCACGATAAAGGCGTCATCGTTTTTGGCCACCAATTCTGCAATGCTACTGCGGAACTCGGCACTCTCTATCCGGATGGTCAGATAGACCGGAAAGCGATAACCGGCGGTGGGGGCATACGTTCCCACCCGCCAGGTCATCGGTAAACCGCCCACTTCGCCCCATTCCTGGGTTGCCCCGAGGGCGGACGCTACCGTGGCAGCCAGCTTTTTCCGGTCCAATCGCCACACCACGATGTCGGACCGAGTGAGTGGGACGGTATCGCACTCATCGTCACACTGGCATGCGGCCACCAGGTCATCCGGGGCGTGTTCGATCACGTCGTGATAGCCGCACATGCACGGGTACCGTTCCGGGCAGGGGTAGGACGTCGCAAGCGTGTTGTCCGGTCGAAACAGGGCACGCGCCAGCTCGAACTCATCCCCGATATGGGAGCGCCACATGGCCTCCACCCCGGCTTGGCCGCATATCCGCTCAAGTGTCGGCCACAATTTTGGCAATGGATACATCGCCCCCCCTTACGACACAATGAACCCGCGCCGGCTCAGCCACTCTTCCACAACGGTGCTGTCGCCATCTCGCGTATACCTGGCAACATTCGAAGGGCAAACCGTAACCATTCGCGGCGTCTTGGCGTCCGTGAATTTCACCTGGAAGCTGGCCTGGACGATACGACGCTGGTTTGGAAAGGAGAGGCTATTTTCCTCATAGGCGGCAAACACGTCTTTCGCCTTGAGGCTCGACACCCCGTTTTGCCGACCTTCCCAATAAAAGTGAACCTCCCGCAGTGTGACCGAGTCCATCCCCTCCACATCCATACAGGCCAGCGCCGCTTTCCCGTCTGTTTGAAGGACGCTCAGTACATATTTCCCCTTGCCTGGGAAAAAGTGCTCTGAGCCGAAAAGGTGCAGGCCAAACATCGTCCGATACAGTTCCTTCTCCCCCTTGGATGAGGCGTTGACCCGCAGCTCCCCCAGGGCAGGGTCATAGGCCAACACGTCGTACTTCTCCGGTCGATAAAACACGCTTGAGGACTTTTCCGCTTCAATGCTGCCTTCACGTTTGAGCGGCTCCCCGTGGCGCACCAGAAACCACACCGCTTCCAGGCGGTCGTAAACGAATACACGGGCCCCGCGACCTCGGCCCTTCCGCTCAAACCACTCGTTCAGATCCCCCTCAAGGGCCGTCAGCGTCTCTTGGTTGGGCGACTCAAACAGCGGCAGATCGGATCGGTCGGTCTGAAAATATTCGAATGAGCGCCGGTTGGTGATGCACTGCTCGGCGTGATACCGCTCGATGAGATCCGGCGCCTTCAGCCACGCCTGGACAGCCACGTCCGCCGGTGCCGGATCCGGATGGCCATTGAGATCAATCCCGGCGAGCTCCGCCGCACCAAGTAGCGCGTCCATCTTGCTGGGCGTGGCCATCTGATCCACGAAATAAAGCGCATCAATCAGCGATCTGGGGGTCTCCACAATGGGAGAGATCAGCGCCCTTGCCAGCTTGTCGTATGGGATGTCGTCAACCGCATCCGGTGCGGGGAGGGTAACTCCTCGGTCGAACAGGTATTTTGTATGTGGTTGAAGCAACTCCAGCAGATACGGCCGGCCGATCGATTTGAGAACCTCCGGTCGGGCGATGCGCTTCAGATGAAATGTGGACAAATTCCTCCCCCTTCTTT
>JBHHVE010000074.1:0-3852 GCA_046754085.1 Leptospirillia bacterium | reverse complement strand
TCTTTATGGTTCCTTATGCGGTGGCGTTTTGAGTGGTGCTGGTGAAGTCGAGGCGATCCGGGGCGGGTTGCCCGGGGCTCTGGATCTTCTCCATCAGCTTTTGCAGGTTCGGTTCTTCGACCAGGTCGAGGCGGCCGGAGCGGTCCTTGGCGGGGTAGCCCCAGGGATTCAAGGTCTGGCAGACGAAGGCCCGGTAGGTGGCGCCGTCATCGTCCTTGAGCTCCGCCAGGGTGATAACCTCGTCGACGATGCCGGGAAGCTCCAGGCCCGTTTTCGAGCCTTCGATCTGAAGGCTGAACACGCGGCGGTTGAAGTCGTCGAACTTCTCGTCGAGGATCCCGACGAACCAGACGTTTTTCCGACGGGTATGCTGTAAATGCGTGAGCCATCCGATCATCTCCTGGCCCATGAGCCCGTAGGCCCCGCGCATATCCGGCTTGCCGGTTTTGTCCGATACCGCCTGGGGCTGCCCGGTGCACCACTGGAAGCAGAGGCGGCCGGCCACGGTGATGGAGTCGATGAACACGGTTTCGTACTTGTCGAGCGCCGACGGATCACCGAACCGCTTGCAGACGTCGTCGTAGTGGGCCTGGCTGTAGGGCTGCTCATCCCGAAGCGCCGGGTTTGGCCCACCGATGAACACAGCGAAGTCGCGACACTCTTGCCAGGTGCGCGGCCGGATCGTGTCGCCCGGCCATCCATCGACCGCCAAGTCGCCCGCCTCCAGGTCGAAAAACAGGGTCGATCCCGGATTCAGCGTCCAAAGCTCACTGGTTTTGCCGATGCCGCTGAGGCCAATTAAGACCCCCTTCACACCTCGAGCCTCGGCAAGCCGTTGGTCGGCACTGATGATGGGGAGTTGCGGCTTGGTGGTATGGCTCGCCACCAGATTTTCCAGCCACTCGCTCTGCGGTTTCGTTTCCTCTGGCGCTGCCGCGCCGGTTTGACTACTCATGGGTCGTGTCTTCCTTCCTCTCCTGCGGCTCCGCAGGAACTCCGTGAATTTCGAGGTAGGACACGATCAGGTCAGCCACGGTGTTCACCACCTCGTCCGCCTGCTCCGGCGACATCGGCACGTAATGCCGTTTGATCTGGATGGTGTTGGTCGCCGGTTTCATCGATCCGTCCTGTGCCTCTGCGCGAAATGCGCGAACAAAAAAGCCCCCTGGGAGGTGGAGTCCGGCGAGGAACTCTCCCAGGGGGCTTACAACCGGTTGCCCGGTTGATCTCTAAGGAGTGCCGCCCTCGCCGGACCTGACACCCCTACTTGGCGAAATTTCGCAGAACGGACGAAAACGGAAGGTGCAGGTGTGCGGAGTGATCCGTACAACACATGGAAAACAAAGGAAATAAATCCAAATTAATGGCCCGAAACTTTTTTGGATTTTTTTTGAGGGGCTCAGCGAAATTTCGCAGGGGCGCGGTTCCATTAACCTATTTGCCAAAATTAACCGATTAGGTTAATATCCGCTAATGGAGAAGCGGAAACCTCATTGTGCGCTGCCGGTGATCAGGGAAATGGTCGAGGCGGGCAAGGTGCACTCCACCATGTCGGCGCTGTCAGGTGCTGCCGCTCTGGGGCTCGACTTTGATGAGATGGTTGAGGTGGTGAAGTCGCTGACACCAGCGGACTTCTACAAAAGCATGACCACCCATACCGACCATCGGATTTGGCAGGATGTGTACCGGCCGACCACGCCGGCCGGGGAGGTCTACCTGAAACTCACGGTCATTGACGACGTGCTCATCGTGTCGTTCAAGGAGCTATGAATATGAAATGTCCATCCTGTTCGTCGGGAAAGTTGGTGCAGGACACCCGCGATGTTCCGTACACCTATAAAGGTGAGCAGACCATCATCCCGGAGGTGGCCGGCCTCTTCTGCCCCGCTTGCGGTGAGTCCGTCCTGGACGCGGGCGAATCCCGGCGCACCAGCGCGGCCATGCTGGAGTTCAACAAGCAGGTGAACGCCTCGATTGTCGATCCGGCCTTCATTGCCAGCGTGCGCCGGAAGCTCGCGCTCGATCAACGCGAGGCCGCAGAGATCTTCGGTGGTGGCGTGAATGCCTTCTCGCGGTACGAAAACGGCAAGACCCGCCCCCCCCTGGCCCTGGTGAAGCTACTCAAGGTGCTCGACCGCCACCCGGAGTTGCTGGACGAAATCAAGGCAGCTTAGGCCGCCACGGATGGGGCGGGTGGGTTTAACGCTCGGCGGAGACCGACAATCGGGTCCGCCATCCCCGGCCGGCAGGCAGAGCCCGGATCGGGTCGCCGTCGATACGGAAGAAGGCCCGCAGGTCCTGGGAGAGTAGCTCACACCGCTTCTTGTTGCGCCGGTCGGCGTACTTGCTCTCCCTGGTGTTGGTGCCGCCTTCATCGGCGACGGCGGACAGCAGGTGCCACTGCACCGTCGGCTCGCCGTTTCTGGAGTTGGCCAGGCCCACTTGGGTGTAGTTGAAGCGGCCGGTTGCCTCGCGCACCTTAATCGATACGGTGTGCCCATCCGTAAAGCAGATGGTGACGTCGTCCCAGGTGGCACCCGCGGGGGTGGGAAAGAAGGCCCGCACGTTGGTCTCGGGTTTCGGCAAAACCGCCGTGCGAAATTTTGCGAGCAGATCGTCCGCCGGACGGTCCGAAACGATCTGACCGTTCTCACTCACCGAAAGAAAGTCGGCCATGGTCAAAAAGCCGGATTTCCGCCTCGCCAGCAGATCCGAACACGACCGGTCGAGATGCCTGGATGTGGGTGAGACCAGGATGAAGGGCCCGCCGTTTTGCACCACGAGCTCGGTGAGCGTCCGCCGGAAATCTCCCTCCTGTGTCTGAATCGTCAGATAGACGGGAAACTCGAATCCGGCCAGGGGAGTGTAAATCCCAACCTGATGGGTAAGGGGGATGCCATCCACCTCCTCCCAAAGTGGATTTGCACCGATGGCGGCCGCCACAGCGGCGCCCAACTTCTCCCGGTCAACCTCCCAGACCACGATGTCCGCTCGTTCAAGCGGGCTTGTATCGCAATACCGGGGTTCACACTCGCAGACTGAAACAATGTCGTCTGGCCCGTGCTCGATCACCCCATGGCTTCGGCACCCGCACGGATACTTCTCCGGGCATGGATGGGTGGGGGATAGTCTGCCGTTCGGTTGGAGCAGGGGCGCCGCCGCCGGATAATCAGAACCCAGGTGCCGTTTCCATACCGCCAGCACGGCGGATTGGCCTCGGACGCACTCAAGCGCCCGCCACAAACGCATGGGATTCCTCCACCTTCTCCTGGGCGATGATGAATCCCCGCTTTACAAGCCACTGTTCGACCATATCGCTATCGCCGTCACGGGTGTAGTTGGCGATATTGGACGGTCGGATTGTGACCGCCCTGGGCGTCCGCGAGTCGGGAAACTTCACCAGAAAGCTGGCCTGAACCAGTTCGGCGTCATCCGGGAGCCTTGCCTTCCGTACCGCCAGTGCGGCGAAGGTACCCTTCGCCTTGTGGCTCACCACCTCCGGGTGATCCCCATCACTGGAAATCTGCACCTCCTTCACCTTGACCCACTCCATACCGTCGATATCCGTGCAGACCAGGGCCTTCTCCCAGTCCTTCCGAAGCGGCTCCAGGGTGTATTTGCCTTGGCCGGGAAAAAACGCCACATCGCCGAACAGGTGAAGGCCGAACCGGGTGCGGTACATCTCGCGCTCGGCCTTCGAACGGGCGTTGATACTCAGCTCCCCTAGAGCCGGGTCATACGCCAGCACGTCGTGCTTCGCCGGACGGTAAACCACACTGGATGCTTTACCATCCTCAATGCTGCCCTCCCGCTTGATGGGCTCACCGTGGCGCACCAGGAACTTGATGCCGT
>JBHHVE010000073.1:0-3969 GCA_046754085.1 Leptospirillia bacterium | reverse complement strand
GGCGACGTGCTGGGGGACCAGTACTACTCGGGCCTGGCCATCTTCACCGGCAAGTCCATGGGCGGCGAGAACGGCGGCATCGTCTCCGCCAGCTTCAACTTCACCGGCAACGGCATCCTCAACGAGCCGACGGTCTAAGGGGGTAAACCAATGAGCGAGATCCTGGAAAAGGCCAAGGGCCACTTCAAGGAGCGGCTGTCCGCCGGCCTCGGCGCCATCGAGGTCCCCGAGTGGGGCACCACCATCCACTTCCGCCCCCTGAACCTCAGGGAGCGGGATCGCATCCACCGGTTCGCCGCCAAGGATTCCCTGGAGGCCCTGGTCGAAACCCTCATCGTCCGCGCCCTCGATGCGGACGGCAAGCCGATCTTCAAGAGCGTGCACCGCACCGAGCTGATGCGGGAGGTGGATCCCGAGGTGATTGCCCGTGTCTGCGAGGAGATGAACCGGGCGGAACGCCTGGATTTCGACACCATCTCGGGAAACTGACCTCGGACCCGGACCTCCTATTCCGCTACCGGCTGGCGGAGCACCTGCACCTGACCGTCGGCCAGGTGATGGAGATGCCGGTGTCCGAATACCTGGGCTGGCAGGCCTACTTCAAACAAAAGGAGTAACCCGTGGGCAAAGCGGACGCGCGATTTACCATCAGCGCCCGCGACAGGACCCATGCGGCCTTCCGCTCGGTAAAGGCCGGCCTGTCCGGACTCACCCGCGCCCTCGGTCCGGTGCGCCTGGGTATCGCCGGACTGGTGGGCACCGCCGGTCTCGGCGCCCTGGTGAAGTCGTCCCTGGAGGTGAACGATCGCCTCGGCAAAACCGCCGACAAGCTGGGCCTCACCACTGAAGCCCTGGCCGGCATGGAGCACGCCGCCGGCATCACCGGGGTGGAGGTGGGCACCCTCCACAAGGGCCTTCAAAACATGGTCCGCAACATCGCGGACTTTGGTCAGGGCGTCGGCGAGGCCAAGCGCGAGCTGGAACAACTCGGCTTCTCCGCCGAGGACCTGATGTCCCTCTCCCCGGACCAGCAGTTCGCGGCCATTGCGGAGGCCCTGAAGGGCGTCGAGAACAACACCCAGCGGGTGAACATCGCCTACAAGATCTTCGGCGGCCGGGCCACGGCGCTCTTGAACACCCTGGATCTGGGGGCGGACGGCATCCGCGAGTTGTCCGCCGAGACGGAGGCCTTCGGCACCGCCCTGGACCGCACCGAAATTTCGAAGATCGAGCAGGCCAACGACAACCTCAAGCGGGCCGGGGACGCCATCAAGGGCATCGCCAACCGCATCACCATCGAACTGGCCCCGGTGATCGCCGGACTGTCCCAAAGATTCGCCGAGGCTACCGCCGCCCATAACGGCTTCCGCGACCACGTCACCTCCGGAATGCGTGTGGTGGTGAAGGCGGTCGGCTTCCTGGGCGACGTGATCCGGGGTCTGGACCTGCTGTGGGAAACGGCGAAGGTGGCCTTCCTCACCTTCAAGGCGGGGGTGCTGAACGGCATCGTCGACTTGGCGGAGGGGTTCAACCGGGTTGCCGACGTCATTCCCTTCCTGGACCCGGCGCCCCTGGATGGCATCAGCCGCTCCGCCACGGAGGCGGGCATCGCGGCGGGTCTCGCCCAGGCGGAACTGGTGCGGCTGGCCACGGAGCCCTTGCCGTCGGACAAGATCGACGCCTTCTTCGAGAACCTGAAGGCCGAGGCGGAGTCCGCCGCCCGGGTGGTGGCCGAGGCGCGGGCGGGACGGACCGCCGGAGTGACCGGCGCCGACACCGACCCGAATCCCTCCCTCCAGCGGCAACTGGACAACCTGGTGACCTCCCTCGCCACGGAGGAGCAAAAAATCCGGGAGAGCTACCAGCGCCGCCAGGGGATCATCCAGGAGGCGTTGAACAGCCAGCTCATCGACCAGCAGCGGTTCATCGAACTGTCGAAGGCCAACGATGACAGGCGCGTCGAGGCGCTCTCGAAAAACGCCCTGAAGTGGGCGGACGCCTGGGACGACGCATTCAACCGATTCGCCGCCGGCGTGGGTGATGCAGTGGCGGACGCCATTTTTCAACAGCAGTCCTTCTCCGACGCCATGCGGTCGGTGGCCCGCGGCGTCATCAGGCAGGTGATCTCCGGCCTCGTTGAGATCGGCGTGAAAAAGCTTGTGCTGGCCGGCATCGAGAAGACCATCCTGGCCGGCACCACCGCCGCCAACGTGGCAGCCGGAGCCAGCACCGCTGTGGCCTGGGCGCCGGCCGCCGCCGCTGTCTCCCTGGCCACCCTGGGCGGCAATTCCGTCCCGGCCATGGCGGGCATGACCTCCACGTTCGCCCTCTCTGAAAGTCTGGCGGCGGCTTCCCTGGCCGGTGTCGCCCACGACGGTCTCGACAATGTGCCCACGGACGGCACCTACCTGCTCCAGCGGGGTGAGGGGGTCCTCAATAAGCAGGACAACCGGGGTCTGCGTGATCTGCTGCAGAACGGCGGTGGCAACACCCAGGTCACCATCAACATCAGCGCCATGGACGGCGCGGACGTGGCCCGCGTGATCCACCGCCAGCGAGGCCAGATCGTCAGCATCATCCGCGCGGCCAACGCCGAGAACATGGGTAAGCAACTATGAGCGGGGCACTTCCCACCAGCCCGGCCCCGGCCCGCATCGACCTGTCCGACGTGACCGGCGCCGTGGTCTCCCGCTCCCTCTCGGGAAAACGCTTCGCCCGGCTGATGGGCGGCCAGCGCTGGCGGGTGCGGGTGCGCTACCCGGTCATGACGCGGCAGGAGTTCGCCCCCATCTGGGCGTTCCTGGCGGGCCAGCAGGGGCCGTTCGGCTCCTTCTCCGTGATCCCCTCGGACCTGGCCACGCCCAGGGGAAGCTGGCCAGGCGTGCCCGTGGTCTCCGGCGCTCACGGGCAAGGAGTGACCGCCGTGACCATCGGCGGTTTCACCAACAGCACCCCCGGCGTGGCCATGGCAGGTGACCTGATCCGCTTCAACGGCCACACCAAGGCCTACCTGGTGACGGCGGATGCCAATTCCGGCGCCACCGGCCTGGCCACGGTTCTTCTGAACACGCCCCTGGTGGCGCCCCTGGTCAATGCGGAGCCGGTCATTTCGGCCAACACCCCGGTGACCATCTCCCTGGACGGTCCGGTGCAGAGCTATTCCGTGGGTCGGGGGCTTTTCTATGAATTCGAGTTCGATGCGGTGGAGGTCTAAATGGCGGGACGGGGCATGAGCGCGGCGATGCTGGCGGAGCTGGGCAAGCCGGACATCCGCCCGTGCCGGCTGGTGGCGTTCCACTTCGACGGTGGCGTGCAACGCTATACGGACGCCGGCCACGATGTCGCCTGGGGCGGGAATACCTACTCCGCCGACGGCAACCTGACCGGCGTGGACACCATCACCGAGACGGCGCCCCTAAAGCGCGGCGGTCTCAAGGTCTCCCTGTCCGGCGTGCCCCTGGCCAACATCGCCACGGCCCTGTCGGAGCCGTACACGGACCGGCGGGTGACCATCCACATCGCCCTGCTGAATGCCGGAGGCGGTGTGATCGCGGATCCGCTACTGATCTACGACGGCCGCATCGACAGCTACGAGATCACCGAGAAGCCCGGCGGCACCGCCGACGTACGGTGGGACATCGCCAGCCACATGGCCGACTTCGAGAAGGTGGCCGGCCGCCACACCAACGACTCGGAACAGCAGGCCCTGTTCCCCGGTGACGGCGGGTTCAAGTTCGCATCCCAAGTGGATCCCGATACGGAGTGGGGTAGATAAATGGCAGGCGGAGTCATCGGATTCTTCGAGGGCTTAGGGGGAGCCCTGGTCGATGCGGGCGAGGGGCTCGCCGACCTGATCGGCCTCGACAACCTGTGGGACTGGATCAAGGACCAGTTCACCCCGGACATCGAGTACCCGGGCGTCAAGCTCAACAAGGTGGGCACGGACAAGGCCATCCCCATCGTCTACGG
>JBHHVE010000072.1:0-3990 GCA_046754085.1 Leptospirillia bacterium | reverse complement strand
TATTCGGTGGGTTGATCCGGGATGCCGTCCGACATCAGCACGGAGCCGGGGCAGGCCATCCACCGCTCGGCAGCGGACGCCCCCAGTCTGGAATGGGCCCGGGTCATGCCGCCGCCTCCTGACACACCGTGATGAAATCCCCGTAGCGGTCCGCCGGCAGCTCGGAGATCTTTTCGACCCCGTAAGAGCGAACGATCTCCAGCCCCTCGTTCATGCCGTGCTTGCCCACCACGGACTCCAGGGCCGCCCGGGCATCCTCGATAGTGGGCGGCTTCTCATCAGTGGGCTCGGCGGCCGGCGTCTCGGTTGCGGTCTTCGCCGCCACCTTCGCCTCCGCGCGGTTCCAATGGTCCTTGAACAGTTGCAGCAGTTTTGCCGCCTGATCGGCGCCGGCGGCGTCCTCGATGCGTATGGTCAGGTTCAGTGTCATGTCTCCTCCTAGCTGATGACCTTGGAAAGGGTTTCCGTCTTGTCCCGCACCACCCGGGCGATGTCTTCGTCCAGGGAACCGGCCAGGCTCACGAAGCGGACCAGCACGCTGTTCGTCTGGCCGATGCGGTGGCAGCGCTTGGCGGCTTGTTGGTTGTCCGATGGCGTCCACGAGTACTCGACGAACAGCACCGAAGCCCCCGCCGTGAGCGTGATGGCCGTCCCGGCTGCGGTGAGCTGGCCGATGAACACCCGGGCCCTGGGGTTCTTCTGGAACGAATCCACCGCCTTCTGCCGCTGGTCCTCCGGCAATCCGCCGTGCAGCAGGCAGGGTTCAAACTCCGCCAGCCCCCAGTTGAGCTGGTTGATCACCTCCCGGTGGTGGGCGAACAGGACGATCTTGCCCTCGGCCTCGTTGAGCTCGTAGGTGACCAGGTCGATCACCGGATCCACCTTGGCCAATCCCGTCAGGCGCCGCAGGGTGGAGGTGGCGACCGCGGCGGATGGGCCGGGCAGCTTGCCCGCGGCCAGGGCCTCGCGGATCACGTCCCCTTCAAACCCCGCCTCCGCCTCGCGCAGCCCCGCGGGCAGGTCTTCGGAGGTCAGCACCACCTCGCCGTAGCGGATCGGCGGCAGGTCGGAGAGCACCTCCTCCGTCTTCCTCCGCAGCATGTGCGGGGCCAGGCGCTCCTTGAGTTCTTCGAGGTTGCGGCCGCCGGTGACCTTGTAGCCGTACTTGGTCTCAAAGCCGGTGGTGAACCTGCGGCGAAAGTCCCACAGGCCCATGGGCACTTCACGTTCAGTGGCCAGAGATTCCGGGAACAGGGCCCGCATCATCGGCCACAGCTCGGTGACGTCGTTGGGGGCCGGGGTGCCGGACAGGGCCCAGATGTAACGCGCGCGGGAAATCAGCCCACCCTCGCCGTCGCACAGGGCGCCGTACACGGTACGGGTGCGCTTGGCCTTCCAGGACTTGAGGAAGTGGGCCTCATCCAGGATCAGCACATCCCACTCCTTGGCCATCAAAGCCTTGCGCTGGCTGCCGCGGGCCTTGTCGTAGCTGACGACGTGGGTGTCCACACCCTTAGGCTCCGACAACCACCGCGTCAGCTCCCGCTGCCAGTTGATGCAGGCGGAGGCGGGGCAGATGACCAGGATCGACTTCGCCCCCACCCGGTCGGCCGCCGCGATGGCCTGGGCGGACTTGCCGAGGCCCATCGAATCAGCCAGCAGCGCGGTTTCACGCTCGGCGAGGAATTCCTGGCCGTCTACCTGATAGGGGTAGAGGTCGGACATCAGGCCGGGGCGCCAACACACGGGGTCAACGCCTCCGAAACCTGAACCTCGTCTTCCACACCGGTCGCGCACAACCGCACCAGCGGCAATGGCGTGCCGCAGGTCGTGCCAATTGGCACGACCTCCGTATGCTGGTTGTCGCCGGCATTCATATTGGTCCGCTTTGCCGCCGCCATCGCGCGCTGGCTCTCGTTCAGATGCCGGCCGTCCTGATGCAGCCAGATCGGCTCGCGCACACCGTGCTCCCGAATATCCGCCACCAGCTCGTCGAACTCGTTCCCCTCCAGCAGGGGGAACACCTCGCTGACCGGGTGAAAACGAAGCCCCGTCATGCCCGTTCTCCCTTCATCTGTTGCACCCCATACCAGGCAATCAGCGCCGCCTCCGCTTTGCCGTCGTCCTTCACGCGGGCGAAGTCCTCCGCGTTTCCCGGGAACAACTCCGTGGCCCGCTGCCGCGCTTGCCCCTTGTTCGCCGTGATCCCCAGGGCCTTCTTCCATACCTGGGGCCGCACAAAACTCACCGGCAGCGACAGGGTGGCGGTCACGCCCTTGATCACCCCGAACCCCTCACCGAACGCGAAGGCTGCCCCCGCACGCTCCCCCGGGCGCGCGCCCACCTGCTCCACAAAGACGTGCGCAGGGAACGGGTCCGTCAACAGCTGCGACAGGGTCACCGCGTTCACGTGCCGCCGGGTGCGGCCAGCGGTTACCAGCGTGAAGACCGGCATTTCATAGGTGTAGAGGCGGCCGTCCGGATAAAGCTCGGCGATGGCGCCGCTTACCCCGGGATCGATCCCCATCACCGGTGCACTGGAAAGAAGCGGTCCAGGGACGGTCATGTCGTCACCTTTACCAGGCTGTTGTATCCCATACGGGTTATTTTGTGGGCCGTTTTGCGGATCGGTTTGCCCTCATCCGTGTAGCGGGACGGCCAGATCTCCATGGGGTGGACGCCCAACGCATCCGCGATGATCCTTTCCCCGTTCGGGTAAGGCTTGTTCAGCGCCGCCTTGACCGTGTGTGGCGCATAACCGTTGGCAATGCTGAGTTTCCGGAGGCTCGTTCCCACCTTGCGCAGGGCCGCCACGATGTCGGCGGGATGCCAGTCGGGAGCGGTCAGCGCAGCGAGTGTGGTCGGCGTCGTCATGGGTCCGACGATATGCGCCGCCCGGAATTTTGTAAATGGAATTTCTTTTGTATAACTGTCCCCTATGGGTTATAAAGTTTCTGTGATCCGCTTCCATAGGGGACGATTTGCCATGTCAAGTGAAGAAAAAAAGATTTCCGTAACCCATCCGGGCATTGGTGCAAGGATGCGGGAGCTGCGCGGCCGAATCCCGCGTACCGAGCTAGCGGAACAGCTCGGGGTGGGTCTGACCACGGTCATCCGCTACGAGAAGGAGGAGCGCGTCCCTGACGTGAACTACGCCCTGGCCGTGTGCGAGCGGTTCAAGGTGAACCTGGACTGGCTGCTCAAGGGGGAAGGCCCGAGGTACGTGGGCCAGGGCAACACGGAGGTGGTAACGGGCCCCAGGGCGGTGGCCTACTACCCGCTCATCTCATGGGTCCAAGCGGGACAGTGGCAGGAGGTCATCGACAACTACCACCCGGGGGACGGCGAGGCCATGGTGCCGTCATCCAAGCAGTTTGGGGACCGCACCTACTGCCTGCGGGTGGTTGGCGACAGCATGGAGCCGAAGGTGCCGGAGGGCTCCATCATCTTCGTGGACCCGGACCACACCGCGGAGAACGGATGTCTCGCCGTCGTGCGGCTGGATGAGGAGCAGCAGGCCACGTTCAAGAAGCTGGTGATGGACGGCGACCGCAAATACCTCACCCCCATCAATCCGAGGTATCCGGTCATGGAGGTGACGGGCCCCGCGACCATCTGCGGGGTGGTGCGAAGGATCCAGATTCCGGCCCCCTTGGCCCAGGATCTGGACTAGGGCGGTACAGAGGATTTGTACCGCTTCCGGTACCGGGGCGGTAATGAATGAAAACAATGGGTTAGGTCATTCCGGTACAGGCGGTACAGGGGCGGTACAGCAAATCTGTACCGGGTTATGAAACCAGGCTTTCACTCGTAATAACAACATGTTGCGTTTCCGGTATGGGTCCAGCCCGGGCATTTCCGGGGGTAAACACATATTCCCCTACGGGGGGGAATATGTGTACCGGAGCCCCACGTCCGGATTTCTGTACCGGCAGGCCGCCTGAAGCGGGGGCGGAAAAAAGGCAAAAGAAAAACCCTTAACGCCGGGGG
>JBHHVE010000071.1:0-4151 GCA_046754085.1 Leptospirillia bacterium | reverse complement strand
GCAGCTGACTCTTAATCAGCGGGTCGTAGGTTCGATCCCTACACGGCCCACCAAATAAATCAATGGGTTACGTCGATTGGCGTAGCCCCTTGATTTCCCGCTGTGCCCAAAGTGTGCCCTCTTTGTGCCCATCCCCTGGGCACGGAGGGCCGCTTTTCTCCGCTCCCCAGCAGGGTCGAGCAGTTTCGGAAAAATCACCTGCTTGACCGTTGCCAAGTTGGGCGTGGAGAGGTGGCCGAAAACCTGTAAGATACGGTGTCCAACCAGGGGGGCGCTGCCGCGCGACGGCTGCGTGCAGTTGCCGGAGCATCCGAAAATCGCGTTTTTCGGACGCGATGCCAATCAACCGGCGCGCATCAATGCCCCCCTGATCAGGTCGGCGACCTGCTCCGCCAGCATCCGCTGACCCACGGCGTTCACGTGGCAGAAGTCGAGGAAAATAGGCGTGTTGGCGGCGTCGAACAGGGTCGATCCGTCCACGGCGCGGATCCCTTCCCGCACCAGATCCGTCACCGCCTGGCGGAGGGCGGGGTAGGTGCGCTCGTAGGCCGTATCCAGGAGAGGGGTCTTAAATTGCGCCAGCGCGAGGGCGGTGCGCACGTCCTCCCGGTCCGCCGGGTGGTAGCTAGCGTGGGTGCCGGCGTAGACGTGGGGCTGGAGCACCGAGATGAATACCGCGCCCCGGTCGCGGGCCATGTGGTTTTCGGCGCGGATGTTTTCTCGGTAGACGTTCACCGTCCGCGCCACGACCCCGTCCAGGTCGCCGGACACCATGTGGGGAAGCTTCTTGCGGGGCGAGCGGCTGCGCAGGTACAGGTAGATGTTCCGGGGCAGCAGCTGCTTGGCCCGGACGACGAGCAGGGCCGTCCGCTGGTGGCGGACCTCCCGGGCGCCGGTGCGTCGGGCGTTGGAGAACATCACCCCGTCCGGGTTGTTGAAGTAGACCCCCTGGATCACATCGTTGACGCCATTGAGGGAGACGATCACGTCCGGCTTCAGCCCCTTGGCCAACTCGTCGGCCAGCCGTTCCCGCTCCTGGGTCGTGTTGACCGAGGTGACCCCAGCGTTCACCACGTGGAAGCGGCGCTTCCCCCCGGCGTTGAGCATGGCCTGGAGCTGGCTGGCGATGGTGTATCCGTCGGGCACCGAGGAGTTGTACATGGTGGAGCCGCCCAGCATCAGGACCACCACGTCGGCCGCGTCGAGGGGAACCGTGTTGACCGTGCGGCGGTAGGTGTTCCCCGTCGGCACCAGGACGTCCACGTTGATGTAGTCGCCGTGGAACTCTGCCGGGAAGACCAGGCGCGTGCCCGCCGGGGTGATCCACCCCCCCGGCTGGGAAAAGCTCTCCACCAGGAAGTCGTCCGAGAAGTAGGGCTCGTGGACGTAGGCGGGGGAGACCCGCCGCTCCAGATAGCCGCTGTGGGGCTGTTCGCCCACCACGATCCCGAATACGGCGTCCACGCCCGCATACAACAGGACGGTAACCAGCAGGATGATTGCGGCGTTCTTGAACATGGTGGTCCGATCCCCTGCCACCGGGCGGCGGGTCACGCCGGGATTGTACCAACGCCGGGTACGTGCCGCACGGGCGTAATGCCTCAGGGCGGCGTGGGGTGAAGTGGGATCAAGGGAGCCCTGCGCCCGAAAACCGGGAATCCGCCCCCATCTCGCCCTACAAACTGGCAATACACAAGGCCGGTCCCCTGACCGCCAACGTCAACCCCGTTTCATGCCGGTTGGTGAAATATGCCAGCTCACTCTTGTCCAAAACAGCATATGACGTTGGGCCGTCCGGAGGTATAGGGTACGGGTAAAGTCACCACACCCACCCGATCCCAAACCAACGGAGGCCCAACGTGAAGGCATCATGCAGCATGTTCAGCCAGATTCTCAAACTGATTCCGCGCACGGAGTTCGAGCAGTTGGTCAGGAAGACGGGCGCCGAGCGGGCCGCCAAGGGCCTGACCAGCTGGAGCCAGTTCGTGGCCATGCTGTTCTGCCAACTGGGCCGCGCACACTCGCTGCGGGAGATCGAAGGCGGTCTGAGGAGCTGCGAAGGCAAGCTCACGCACCTTGGTTGTGAGGCACCGGCGCGCTCATCGCTGTCCTACGCCAATGGGCACCGCCCCTGGCAACTCTACGAGCAGGTGTTCTACCGGCTCTATGAGCGGGTGGCCGGCTGCATTCGCACACCGCGCAAGTTCCGCTTCAAGAACAAGCTGGTCAGCCTCGACTCCACCGTCATCGACCTTTGCCTGTCGGCCTTTGACTGGGCAAGGTTTCGCCGTACCAAGGGGGCGGTGAAGCTGCATCTCGTGCTCGACCATGACGGCTACCTGCCCTGCTTCGGCCTGGTCACCGAAGGGGCCGTCCATGACGTCAAGGCGGCCTGGAGGATCGACTTCGCCCCGGGGACGGTGGTGGTGGACGACCGTGGCTACAACGACTACCGCCTCTTTTCCCACTGGACCGAGCGTGACGTGTTCTTCGTCACCCGTATGAAGGACAACGCGCTCTTCGAGGTCGTCGAGGAACGCGAGCCGCCCAGGAACCGCAATATCCTCAGGGACCAGACCATTCGGCTCACCGGCCAGGGCGCCCGGGAGAAATGCCCACACTTTCTGCGGCGCATCGAGGCGGTGCGCGAGGATACCGGCGAGACGCTGGTCTTTCTGACCAACCACCTGAGGCTCGGCGCCTCGATCGTGTCGGCCATCTACAAGGACCGCTGGCAGATCGAGCTGTTCTTCAAGGCGCTCAAGCAGAACCTCAAGATCAAGACCTTCATTGGCACCTCCCCCAATGCGGTCAAGACCCAGATCTGGACGGCGCTGATCGCCATGCTTCTGCTGCGCTACCTGCAACTCTCCTCCCGCTTCGGCTGGAGCCTGTCCAATCTCGTGGCGCTGCTGCGCATGAACCTCTTTACCCATCGTGACCTGCGTGCCTGGCTCGATCAGCCCTTCACCGTGCGGTCAGGCCCACCACAGTCACCACAGCAAAGCCTCCTGGCCTTTTCCGGTCTTGGACAGCACATGGGGGCACAATCTTGAAAACCTCGAAAACCCCGCCTCAACCTATTGTTAATTCAGGACCTGTAGGTCCATCTCAGAATCGTTTTGGACAGCAATGTTGACAGGTAATTGATAGATGGCCGACGCCAGGTTCACCATCACCGCCCGGGACCGGACCAAGGCGGCCTTCGCCTCCGTGCACGCGGGGCTGTCCCGCATGACCCGCGCCCTGGGGCCCCTGCGCCTCGGGATCGCCGGGGTCGTGGGCACCGCCGGGATGGGGGCGCTGATCCAGCACTCCCTGAAGTCCGCCGACGCGTTGGGAAAAACCGCCGACAAGCTGGGGCTGACCACCCAGGGTCTGGCCGGTCTGCGCCACGCCGGCGAACTCACCGGGGTGTCGGTGAACACCCTGGACATGGCGGTCCAGCGCATGACCCGCCGCATCGCCGAGGCGGCCCAGGGAACGGGGGAAGCCAAGGCGGCAATCCGGGAACTGGGGCTCGATGCCGTGGCCCTCAAGGCCATGGGCCCGGAGCAGGCGTTCCAGGCCATCGCCGGGGCCATGGGGGAGGTGGAAAACCAGGGCGACCGGGTGCGGCTGTCCATGCGCCTGTTCGACAGCGAGGGCGTGGCCCTGGTGAACACCCTGGGCCTGGGCGAGGAGGGGCTCAAAAACGTGGCCGCCGAGGCGGAGGCGCTGGGGATCACCCTGGACCGGGTGCAGGTGGCGAAGATCGAGCAGGCCAACGACGCCATGACCCGGATCCGCGCGGCGATCGGTGGCGTGGCGAACCGGATCACGGTGCAGCTCGCCCCGGTGATCTCCGGGATCGCCGACCGTTTCATTCAGGCCTCCGTCGCCCACAACGGCTTCCGCGACGAGGTGATCTCCGGCACGCGCTTGGTGGTGAAGGCGGTGGGCTTTCTTGGAGACGGCATCCGGGGCCTGGACCTCTTGTGGGAGACGGGCAAACTCGCCTTCCTTTCCTTCAAGGCCGCCGTCCTCGACGGCCTGGTGGTCCTGGCGGAGAAGTTCAACGCGGTCGCCGACGCGATCCCGTTCCTGGACCCGGCGCCGCTGGACGGCATCGCCCGATCCGCCACCGAGGCGGGCATCGCCGCCGGAATGGC
>JBHHVE010000070.1:0-4194 GCA_046754085.1 Leptospirillia bacterium | reverse complement strand
ACGACAACGAAACCAAGGTGACCTTCACGGCCCAGATCGACGGGTTCCTCACCCAGCTGCGCAACGACCACTCGGAGGCGCTCGAGTTGGTGGAGGCGGTGGTGACCAAGTCGCCGCTGGAGGGCACCAAGCTGCTGGTCACCAGCAAACGCTCGATCGGCAAGGCCATCGACAAGTTCGACAAGGCGGTCGGCCCGCTCCTGGCCGATATCAACCGGATCGACGCCGTGAAGGTGGGCTACCGGGGCAAGCGGGTGTCGCTCAAGTTCGAGCATCTGGGGGTGGATCAATACGTGGTTCGGTACACGGACCACCGGCTCAACGCCCTGGAGCGGCGCACTTTTGAAGCGGAGATGAAACAGGCCCATGACATACCGGTCCTCTCGACGGAAAAACGGTTCAAGCATCAATAGCGACACCCTGGCCCCGTTCCTGCGGGACGGAAGCCAAGTCGATAAGCCTTCGCCTGAGGACGAAGCGGCCGCCGAGCACATATGCTCGCTCGGGATGGCGACGACCGAGCGATGGAGTTACGTCGTGTGCGCCAACGCCCGCGATCGGGATTATGGGGAGTCCAACCACTATTGCTCCGGCGAGATCCTCCTGGTGGACAGCCTGGACGAGGAAGGTGGCGAGCTGGTCTGTCCCGACTGCGACCGGTCGGTGTACCCGGAGCGGTACGGCAAGCAGCGCTTCGAAGCGTTGCACACCCGTGTCTCGAAAGAGGGCGTGGGCGCCTACGTGCTGGCACGGCTTTCCGAAACGGGTGAACGGGTCAAGGAGGTGGCCGGCGGCGTGTTCAACGTTGATGTCGGTCGGGACGGTGTGACGGTCTGCATCGTCGACCACTGTGAGGATGAGTGGTATCTGGCCAGGGATCGGGCCAGCATCAGCCCCACCTGCTACATCGTGGTGAACAACCGGGATCTGCGAGACCGGTTCTTGCCGGAAGAATGGCTGTGCATCGTGTCGCTGGCCGATGTGGTGGCCAGCGTTGTTGATTTGGGCGAGGTTGTCGTCGAGGCTGCCGGTGCCGCTTTGGCGCCGCCGGCTGAGCGCAGGGCGTCGGTTCCTATCTATACAAGGGGTGCCGCACCCGTGATGGCAGAGCAGGTCGCGCCTCCTCCGGCCGGGCGTAAGTTCGTTATCGAAGTTGGCCCAAATCAGGTCAGGGTGGACGGCCAAACGGTCATTGCTCCCCAAGCCGGGCCGCGCCTGCACCTGTTCCGATTTCTTTGGGAGCGCTTCCTCGGAGACTGCCTGGACGGCCGGTCACCGGAAGACTTCCAGGTCGTAGGCCTGGATGAGTTGACGGGTGCGCTCGAAGACCGCACCGGGAAAGAATTTGCGGACATCGAGAGCGTGCGCCGCACGGTCAATCGGATGCAGGGCGACATCGAGACGGCGGTGAAGCGGCACTTGGGGCACCCGATCGACAGGGATGACATCATCGAAACCGTGGAGTGGAGCGGGCAGGGAAAGGCTGAAAACGGATACCGGCTCAATCCGGCCAGCGTCACCATTCGCCCATTCCAAGCGGGTCTCCGCTAGACCTGTCGGAAACTTTTTCAACCTGTCGGGAACTTTTCTGGCCCACCGATCGGTGAGCTTAGGCGGCCAATATCGGCCAAATCCGAACCCGACAACATTCCCGTAAAAACAACCGATTACGGATTTTCCTCCGTGGCCTGTCGGGGGTGGCCACATACCCGCAATGGGAGTTGCGGAGGAGACCTGTCGGATCCGTTTTAGACCTGTCCGGGGCTTCCACCCCCTCCCGGAACGACCATCTGCCCCAGGACGCGGCGCCACCAACGGCGTCGCCACGGAGGGCAGATCGGTGCAGACGGAAACACCTCAATTCGAGCTGACGCGGCGTACTCGCCGGCTCACGCCCAAGCAGGCGGACGAGGTGGTGGATGCCGTCGCGGACCTGATCGTGTCCTTCCTGAAAACCAGTGACGCTCCCGCCACCGGGTGGGACAGGAAGAAGGAAGCGATCGATGAGTAGTCAGACCGGCGCGGTAGCGCCCGAGGAAACGAAACCCCAAAGCGAATGGCTGGAGAACCTGGTGGCCGAGCACACCACCCGGCCCCACCTCCCGATTATCGGAGCCGACGAGCGCCTGGCCGAGGCTCGTGGCGTGAAGGGTGTTCTTGAAGGCAAGAGCGGCATCGGCAAGACCAGCCAGCTGTGGACCCTGCCGCCGGAAAAGACGCTGTTCTTCGACCTGGAGGCGGGCGACCTGGCCGTGGACGGCTGGGCCGGCGATACCATCCGCCCGCGAACCTGGCAGGAATGCCGCGACTTCGCCGTGTTCATCGGCGGTCCCAACCCGGCCCTGCGGGACGAGCAGCCGTACAGCGAGGCCCACTACAAGGATGTGTGCCAGCGGTTCGGTGATCCCGCCGTGCTCGCCAAGTACGAGACGGTGTTCATCGATTCCATCACCGTGGCCGGCCGCCTCTGCTTCCAGTGGTGCACCGGTCAGCCCCAGGCGGTGTCCGACCGCACCGGCAAGCCGGACATGCGCGGCGCCTACGGCCTGATGGGCCAGGAGATGGTGGGCTGGCTCACCCACCTGCAGCACACCCGGAACAAGAACGTCTGGTTCGTCGGCATCCTCGACGAGAAGCTGGATGACTTCAACCGCCGGGTCTTCTCCCTCCAGATCGAGGGCTCCAAGACCGGCCTGGAACTGCCCGGAATCGTCGACGAGGTCATCACCCTGGCCGAGCTCAAGGACGACGACGGCGCTGCCTACCGGGTCTTCGTCTGCCAGACGCTGAACCCCTGGGGCTACCCGGCCAAGGACCGCTCCGGTCGGCTCGACATGGTCGAGGAACCCAACCTCCAAAAGCTGATGGACAAGATCCAGAGCCCCGGGCGTCCCGCGCCGGAACACCTGGACTTCTCCGCCGCCATCCAGAACCCCACCGCATAAGGAATACGACGATGAGCACCTGGAACGACTTCAACAACGCCGACGACCAGCAGTCCTTCGACCTGATCCCCAAGGGCACGATCGCCCGCGTGCGGATGACCATCCGCCCGGGCGGCCACGACAACCCCACCGAGGGGTGGACCGGCGGCTACGCCACCCGCAACGACAAGACCGGCTCCGTCTACCTGAACGCCGAGTTCGTGGTAACGGAGGGCCCATACGCCCGCCGCAAGGTCTGGTCCCTGATCGGCCTGCACAGCGAGAAGGGTGCTGAGTGGATGAACATGGGCCGCGCCTTCATCAAGGGCATCCTGAACTCCGCACACGGCGTCCATCCGAGCGACGAGACGCCCCAGGCCCAGAACGCCCGGCGCATCGCCGGCTTCGCCGACCTGGACGGAATCGAGTTCGTGGCGAAGATCGACTGGGAGAAGGACGCGGGCGGCGACGACAAGAACGTGATCAAGCAGGCCATCGCTCCGGACCACAAGGAGTACGCGGCGGTGATGGGGCAGGTCACGGCACCCGCTGCGGCCGCCGCCGCATCGTCTGCACCCGCCGCCACCGCCGGCCGCCCCAGCTGGGCGCAGTGAGGGGGGTGGCCGTGAACAAATCCATTCAAACCGTCAGCCACTACGGGATCGTCCGCTTCGGCGACCTGGAGTGCGAAGCCGTGGTCCTGGTGAGCGGACAGCGAGGGTACGTGCAACACCGGCTGGCCGGTGTGCTGGGGATTCACGAGAAAAAACCGGGAGACCGGTTTCGTCGGCTGCTGGGGGAGTTCGCTCCCCAGTCGCTGATCACCTGGGAAATCGGTGCGTCGCCGATCGTGCTTCCCAACGGCCGACAGGCGTGGTTTCTGCCTGCGGGGATTCTGCCCGAGATAGCCACGGGTGTGTTGAGTGCCGCCCTGGCCGGCGTCCTGAACAAGGCCCGCGTGGGGTTGGTGCCCCGCTGCCAGAAGGTCATCAAAGCCCTGGCTGCTGAGGGTGAGGTTGCGTTCATTGATGCGGCCACCAGGTACCGGGCACCGGATGCCTTGCAACTGCTGCAAGGAGGACGGTCATGACGGAACTCCAATTCCATCCGGTCAGCGAGGTGTTCCCGCTGCTGGAGGGGCAGGCCTTCGACGACCTGGTGGTGGATGTGCGGGAACACGGCGTGCGGGAGCCGATCTGGCTGCACCGGGACGGCCGGATCATCGACGGGCGCAATCGCTACCGGGCCAGCCGGGCGGTCGGTTGCGATG
>JBHHVE010000069.1:0-4772 GCA_046754085.1 Leptospirillia bacterium | reverse complement strand
TGCCGGGGGCCGGGGGGGGGGCCGCCCCCCCGGCCCCCGCACTCCCCCCGGGCCGCTGGATGGCCCGGTTCAAGGACCGGAGACACCCCGGTCCGAGGCCGCATCGGAAGGCGCCCCGGTATGTGGCGGTGGACCGGGTGGAACGGGCCATCGGGGACCAAGCCATTGCCACCCTCAACGACACCGGCATCCGCATCAAGGTGCGGTCCCCCGCCTACGGCACCGACCTGTGGCTGGTCCCCGATGGCGACCCCGGACCGGGCGACGGACATGTGGGGTTCTGTGCCCCTGCCAACGCCGGAAGGCGGGCGAGACAAGCCCCGCCAGGGGAAACCGAAGCGGCGCAGGCGGACCAAACCGGGCAAGACCTCCGGCGCCCGCCGTGCACTGGCGATGGTGCGAACCGAAGCGTTTCCCCGCCGTGTGCTGCGCCTCCTGCGTGACTTGATGCGCCAGGTTGATATTCGGCGACTTGACCTCGATCTCCGCCTTGGCCTGGATGATCCCGCTGATACCGGCCGCCTGTGGGGACTGACCGGACCCGTCGCAGCGCTTCTGACTCTGCCGTCATCCGCCCGCATCGCCGTCACCCCCGAGTTTGCCGAACCCCTCCTGCACCTGGACGCCCACACCGAGGTCCGCATCGTCCCCGCCGCGCTGCTGGGGGCGCTGCTCACCTTCCTCCTCTCCCCCGTCACCTTCCGCGCCCTGCGCGCCGCCGTTCGAGGCGCGCCGTGACCGCCCTCCGGGCCGATACCCCGCTCCATACGGCGGGGATTTGTCTCATCCCCGTGGTACGGGTCTGGCTCCACCAAAGCACCCACGATAATGTGATCTGGGCCGTCGGCGGCCGCGAGCCCGTGGCGGTCGTAATACGCGATTCGGAGGGGCTGTACGCCATGGACATGGCGGGCGAGGCGGTGGCGCTTGATGCACTGCTGGACAGCGTGGGAGGCCTTGCCGCCGCTCTGAAACGCTGACCGGCCCGGCCTCCCCCACGGGGGGATGTCCGCCTTAACCCGAGGGGGGCTCTGGCGGCGGGGATTTCGGCCGGGGCGGCTCCGACTGCCCTAGGCTCCCCATGAGGGGCTTGATCAGGTCGATCGGCAACGGCACCACAATGGTGGAACTCTTTTCCGAGGTCATCTCGGTGAGGGTTTGCAGATAGCGCAGTTGCAGCGCCATCGGCTCCCCGCTCATCACCCGGGAGGCCTCCGCAAGTTTCTGGGAAGCCTGGAACTCACCCTCGGCGTGGATCACCTTGGCGCGCCGCTCACGCTCGGACTCGGCCTGCTTGGCCATGGCCCGCTGCATCTCCTGGGGCAGGTCCACGTGCTTGACCTCCACCAAGGACACCTTGACCCCCCACGAGTCGGTCTGCCGGTCCAGAATCTCCTGCAACTTCTGGTTGATGGCGTCGCGCTCGGACAACAGTTCGTCCAGCTCCGCCGAACCCAGCACCGAACGCAGGGTGGTCTGGGCCACCTGGCTGGTGGCGTATAGATAATCTTCCACGTTGATGATCGCCTTCTGCGGATCCAGCACCCGGAAGTAGATCACCGCGTTCACCTTCACCGAGACGTTGTCGCGGGTGATGATGTCCTGGGTGGGCACGTCCATCGCCACCGTTCGCAGGCTCACCTTGACCATCTTCTGAACGCCGGGAATCAGAAGTATCAGGCCCGGCCCCTTGACCTTCCAGAAGCGCCCGAGCTGGAACACCACGGCACGGTCGTACTCCCGCAGAATCTTGACCGCGGAGTACAGGAACAGACCCACAATCACCACCCACGCCACCGGCTGGGTCAATAGATAAATCAGATCAGCCATGTTCGCTCTCCGCTGTATGTTCTGTTGCTTCGCCGGGTGCCCCATTCTCCCCGGCGGCCTCCTCCGGTTGCACCAGAGCAGTCAGTCCGTCAAATCCCGTCAACCGTACCCGGGTGCCCGCCGCCAAAGGCCTCGGCGCGCGGGCGTTCCATAATTCGCCACCCAGATGCACCTGGCCCTCCGGCGACAGTGCGTGATCCAGATGCAGCACCGTGCCGATCATCCCCTCCTCGCCGGATACCGGGCGATGGCGGTGCGCCCGGATCGCCATCACCGTCGCCAGTACGGCGAACAGGGCACCGAAGGCCAGCACCGGCACCAGCACTTCCATACTCACCTGCAAAAACGGCACGTTCGTATCCATGAGCATCATCGAGCCGAGCGCCAGGGCGATTACCCCACCACCGGCCAGAAGCCCGAAACCGGACACCATGATCTCCGATACAAACAGCACGGCGGCAAGCAGGATCAGGGCGACCCCCGCATAGGAAACCGGCAGCACGGAAAACGCATAGAGCGCCAGAATCAGGCAGATGGCGCCGACGATGCCGGGCAGAATCAAACCTGGATTGGCGAGCTCGTAGATCATGCCGTAGGTGCCCAGCATCATCAGGATATAAGCCACGTTGGGATTGGTTAACAGGGCCAGTATCTGCATGCTCCACGGCACCTCGACCTCCGTCACATCGGCGGTGGCGGTGGCGAGCACCTGAGTACCCAGGGCGGTTTCCACCTGACGCCCGTCGATTGCGGCAAGCAACGCCGACCTGTCGTCCGCCAGCAGATCAACGACCCCGGCCTCGACGGCCTCATGGGCGGTGATGGAGACGCTTTCGCGCACCGCCTGTTCGGCCCACTCGGCGTTTCTTTCACGCATATTGGCGAGGGAACGGATGTAGGCCACGGCGTCGTTGGTGGCTTTGGCCATGAGGGTTTCGTCCATTTCGCCGCCCCCCATGGCCACCGGGTGAGCCGCCCCCAGATTGGTGCCGGAAGCCATCGCCGAAACGTGCGCGGCATACAGGATGAACACCCCGGCGGAAGCGGCGCGGGCGCCGTCCGGTGAGACGTAGACGATGACCGGCACCTCCGAGGCCAGCATCGCTTTGATCATGCGGCGCATGGCGTCATCGAGGCCGCCGGGGGTATCGAGCAAAACCAGCAGCGCTTCCGCTCCGGCGGCTTCCGCGTCGGCAATGGCGCCATCCAGGATATCGGCGCTGGCGGGGCCGATCACCCCTTCCAGACGCACCTGCATGACCCCGTTTTCAGGGGGCTGCGCATACCCACAGAAAGGGAACAGGAGCAGAACCAGCGCTGCCAGAAAAATCGTCCTCATACCGCCAACTTACACCACTTGTACGGGTTGGTGCACCGTACCGTCGCAGGCCGTGTCAGGATCGCGGGGGTTCGATGAAAAATACGGGGAATCCGATTGACATCACCCCATCACACATCGTATGGTATCGGACTTTGTCGCGGGGTAGAGCAGCCTGGTAGCTCGTCGGGCTCATAACCCGGAGGTCGGGGGTTCGAATCCCTCCCCCGCAACCAATTTTAATTGCGAAACGCCGTCTTCAGTCATGGAGACGGCGTTTTTGTTTGTATTTGAAAGACTTAGGATACCCGCGAGGTCTCCCTCCAGGTCCACCACGGGCTTACCGGTTTCCGGGTCGCGGGTGATCACGATCCGGTCGATCAGACCCCGCAGAATATGGGACGCCTCGGTCCTCCCATTTTCATCGTTCAACGCCTTCACCAGATCACCGACTTGCTGCCGATAGACCTGCCCCATGCTTGGGTGGATCAGCACGGGCTCTTCTTTTGAAGCGGCCAGCCTGGCTTCCAGCTCGTGCTGCCGTTCCTCCAGCTCGATCATGCGGCCTTTGACCTTGATCGCGGGCACACCGTCACAGATCGCATCCACCAGCTTTTCCTGTTCACGGTCGATCTGCACCAGCTCTTCCTGAGCCGCTCGGATCGAGGCGTTCTTCGCCATGCGGATCTCGTTCTGGCGGCTGGCATACTCCTCCGCGAACACTTCACACAGCTCCGGTGCCATCAAATGATGTTGAAGGCCTGAAAGAACCAATTCCTCCAGCGGTTCGCGTTTGACGGTGCGGCGATTGTCGCAAGTACCTTTGTTGCGGGCCGTTGAGCAACCCATATGGGTTTGTGAAACGACCGAGAAGGCCCCGCCGCAATGCCCACACCTCACCAGCCCGGAAAACAGATATTTGGGACGGCGGCGATCCCATATACCTTCGCCATTCTTCTTGTTGGGCCGTAATGCGCGTTGGCGTGCCTTTACCTTGTCCCACAGCGACTGCTCGATAATGCGCAGGTTCGGCACTTCCTGAATTACCCAATCCGCTTGATCATTCAGACGCGAGACACGTTTGCCGGTCTCCGGGTCTTTGATGTAGCGAAGGCGGTTCCAGACCAGGCGGCCGATATAGAGCTCGTTATTGAGGATGCCAGTCCCCCTCTCCCGGTTACCGTTGATGGTGCTTTGGCTCCAACCTTTTTTGGAGGTACTGGCGATGCCTTCGGTATTCAGCGCTTTTGCAATGGCCCTCGGCGACTTGCCAGCGGCATACTCTGTGAAGATGCGGCGAACAACATCGGCCTGTAGTTCGTTGATCGTACGGTCACCCCGAATGGCTTCTCCCTCCGCGTTGAATTGCTTCACCACGTCATAGCCGTAGGAATTTCCGCCACCGGACTTCCCGGCTTCGACCCGCCCGCGCAGGCCACGCCGGGTCTTGTCGGCCAGGTCCTTGAGGAACAGGGCGTTCATGGTGCCCTTCAGGCCGATATGCAGGTGCCCCACCTCCCCTTCGGAAAGGGTGATGATCTTTACCCCGGCGAAGCTCAACCGCTTGTAGATGTCCGTCGTCAGCACTCATGGGACAAACGAGGCGGGTTGAATAAGGGAGTGA
>JBHHVE010000068.1:0-4838 GCA_046754085.1 Leptospirillia bacterium | reverse complement strand
CCCCCTGTCTTGGGGGCGCCACCCACTGCACTTTTTGGTTAGTCGTCCAGTTCGAAACCGGTGATCATCAGCAGGTCGTCCGTTTGACCATTCACCGGGTTGCTGTTGAAGTCCAGCAGGCTCGCGGGCTGCTCGCCGTGCTGGAGGTTGATGAAGGCCACCTGACCACTGGCATCGAACATGAAACCGGTGGGTTCGGCAGCCGGGTCCACCACCGACAGCAGGGCGATGCAACCGTCGGACTTGATGTCCCGATCCGCACCGTCGCTGAGGCAGGAGAAGACCTCGCCGTACTTATGGTCCTCGATAATCGCCAGGTTGTTCCGCACCGCATCCACACCCAGGTTATCCACCGAGTTGAGGCGCGCATCCCCTTCCACGAAGCGGTTGGCGTGGGCCACGGCGTAGTCGCCGGCAAAGCCCTGATAGAGGAACAGGGAGCGGGTGTCGACGATGTTGCTGCCGTCACCCTCCGGAGTGGTGTCGTTCACGCACACCACCTCGCCGTAGTTCTGGGCTTTTTCACGACCGGTGTTGGCCACGCAGAAGCGGGCGCCAGGGCCTTGATAGTTCGGGTCCAGGTGCAGGTCCTCCGGCCGGTAGTAGCCGGTTGCCCCCTTGAAATCGGCCTCTGCCCGTGCGAACAGCGGGTCGATCTTCACCCAGGCCGCGGCGCCGATCTCACACCCTTGGCCGTACTGCGGGAAGGAAGAGCTGGTCTCCTCCCGGCAGGAAACGGTCATGGCGTAGGTGGTGCCGTCCACCAGCGGGGAGTCCGCCAGGTCGGCGATCTGCCCGGTGCCGGTGCCGGTGCGCGGGGTCTTGGGCACGAACTTGAACAGAGAACCGCCGTCCGAATCCAGCAGCCCGGTACCCGGACGAAGCTCGTCACCGGAGTAGGTCACACCGGACGGCAGGACCGCTAGGCCCTCCCAGGCGGCGGTGGGCATGGCGTCACGCTGGACCACCTTGGTGGAGGTGGCCGCGGCGTTTACCGCGGTGCGAATGTCGCCGCTGGTGCGGTTGGCGATCCACTGGCCGGAAGTGGTCAGCGGATCAATGATCTCGTACGCACGTCCGTCGCCGGTTTCCTCGGACACCAGCACGGTCCCCCAGGCGGTGGTGGTGACACCGTCACAACGGTTCATCCCGTAAAGGATGGTCTCCACCTCACCGGTGTTCACGTTAACCCGCTGCACCGAGGGGTTGCTGCCGTCCGCCACCCTGCTTTGCTCAATACAGACGATCAGGTGGGAATAGTTGGTCTTGTTCGGCCAAAAATCCATCATGTCGCCCCATTGGGCCATGTTACGGGTCACGTAGTGCGCGCTAAGGCCATCGGCCAGTTTGACGCGCTGATTGGCGGTGGCCTGGTCGCGGGCCACATAGTCTGCGGCGGTGGCCGGAGCAGCCAGGGGCTGCTGGACGCCGAACAGGGCGTCGGAGTTATCCGCTAACATCCGCTCCATTTTGGCACCGAAGTCGATAGGGTTATCGAAATCGTTGTTGTCATCCGCATGGGCGACAGGGGCCGCCAGTGCGATACATGTGGCGCTGGCAACGGCCCAGGCCATCAGTTTTTCCGCTTTCATTTTTTTTCATCCTCTTACAAATAGTTCATCGCTTCCGAAACACCTTGTCGACAGGCTCGGGAATGACTATAGAGAGGCTTTGTTCAGTGTGGATTTGCGGTCGGATATGGTTCGGTTAGTTGTTTTTTGTCGTTTGGTTAAGGGCGGAGGGCAGGTGCAATCCGCGATGAGATTCACTTGAGGGAACCTCTCAAAACCTACCCCTGACCGGGTAAAATGAGCACCATGGCGAAACGACGGGATAAAAAGGTGGGAGGGTGGATTACCTCCCCACCACCCACACAACCATCGACCGCCGCAGCACCCGTGCGGTGTTGGTGGTGATGGTGTTGGCAACCTCGTAGGCCTGGCCGGCGGTGCCGCCGCTGAGCCAGATTTCGGCCGTGGTGGGGACGCCGGGCGGCGAGACGGTGCTGATCCCCGCCGTGAGGCCACTTTCCACCGTCCAAACCGACGACTGGATCGTCTCCCCCAGGGCGGTGAGGATGGGCGTCCAGTCCATGCGGTACTGAGTGTTGTCCGCCGGGTCCTTGGCCGCCGGGATCTCCGTGGGGCCGTCGAGCTTTGCCGTGATCGTGCGCATCATCCCACCGTCACCGTTGTTGGTTCATCCTGGATTTCGACTGTGTCCGCCTCGGGCCCGAGCACCACATCGCTCCGTCCGTCCCGGACCACCACCGCGAGTGTAGGCTCCGGCTGGCCGGCGAACACGACGCCCTGGCCGATGGCCCGTAGGGTGAGGCCCACAACTCCCGAGCCCGCGGTGGCCGGAGGGGCCAGGGCCACGCCAGCCCCCGCAGCCTGGACAGCCCACCGGACGACGCCCGTCCCGGTACTGCCGGCCTGAATGGCCGTCCCGGCGCCGGCCACCGGGATCTGGATGCCAAGCCCACCAATTCCCGACACTCCAGCCGGAACACCCACGATCCCGCCCCCTCCCAGGCCGAGTTGCACCTGGGCCGCCCCGGTCCCGCTCGTTCCTGCGGACAGAAGCCCGCCGCTCCCGCCGGCATTCACCTGAACACCGACGCCGCCCGCACCCGACAACCCCGGAGGGGTGACCACCGTTCCCGTGCCGCTCAGCCCCACGAGGAGGCCGACCACCCCTGTGCCGCCGACGCCGGGCGGAATCGCGTCCCCTGTACCGGCTGCACCCGCTCCAAGGGTGATGCCACCTGCACCGGTGGTCCCAGGCGGCACCAAGACGGTCCCGCCACCGCCCATGGCGACCCCGATGACCACCGCACCGGCTCCGTTCAACCCCGGCGGGACGGCCTGACCGCTGCCGGCGACCACGACCTGGCCGGCCACACCACCACTCCCGTCTACCGGAGCCGGCCCCTGCACCAACACGGAGCCCGAGCTTGTGACCACCACTTCAACGCTGCCAGCGCCGGCAACACCGGGCGGAATGGCCGTACCGGCACCCGAGATTCCGATGGCCGCGGAAGCCCCGCCAGCCCCCGTCATTGGGCTCGGCGGCGCACTCGATCCACTGCCGGCAGTGCCGACTACCACCCCAGCCGCCCCGGCGCCCGTGGACCCCGGCACGGCCACCGATCCCGCCGCCGCCACGGATACGGTTGCCGAGGCGGCCCCACTTCCCGAGATACCAGGAGGCGCCGCTGCGCTCCCGGCACCGGACGCCGAAGCGGTCACAGCCGCTCCACCGGCCCCACTGATTCCGACTGCCCCACCGGCCGGCTTCAGCCCGACGACGCTCAAGGCGGCCGCGCTCGCCCCATGCCCCCAGGACATGGAAGTGGCCCCGGCGGTGGGAACCGTCCTGTAGGAACCCGCCCCGTCGCCGTCCACGGCGTTGGCGGTCCACACCTGCGTCTGCCCGGCCCCCGGTGCGAAGCCCCCCAGTTTCCAAACGTGGATGCCATCCACCAACATCACCCCATCGGCCACGGTAGTGATGTTGGCGGTCAGCGGATCGGCGGTGCCGGTCGCCCCGCCCTGGGAGTCGATGGGGCCGGCCTGGTCCACCCCGGTAAAGGATTGGGAGCCGCCGGTGGCGAATTTCGGATTACCGTTGAACGTGACAACAACGTCGTTGGGCCCGGTGGCTGGCGCCACCAGGTACCACAATTCGTGGGTGGCCCCGTTGGCCGCGTCCTCGTCCTGGCGCAGGAAGGTGAGTGGCACGCCACCATAAGTGACGGACTGCACCGGCGCCCCCACGCTCCCCGCGCCGTTGCTGCCCGCGGCGACGATGAGAATGCGGTCGGTGCCACTACAGGTGTGGGGCCAGGTGAGGCTGCCCACCTCCTTGTCGCCGAAAGAGGCGGCCGCGTCGAATGCGATGGCCATATCGGCCCCGCCCGCCTAGAGGATCGAGATGTTGAAGGCGGTGATGGTCACCGTGCCGTTCGCCAGGATGTTCACGTCACTGAGCTCGATGTCCCCACCGCCGCCGGTGGCGGTGATCGCGCCGTCGATGACGTAGGTCCCCAAAGAATCCCGCAGGCGGAACCAGGTGGCGGTGCCGGAGGCGTCGGCCAGGTTGTCCTGGATCTGGGCGGAGAGGCTGGACGCCCCGGCGGCCGCCGCCGCAAAGGCCGAAGCCGGAAGCACCAGGGACGCCAGCAGGGTCTGGGCACCCACGGCGGTGTCGGCGTTGGCGGGACGCACCCCGTCGTAGATCTCCAGGACGGCAGTACCGCCGTCCAGCACGCCCGTAGTGGCGGCGCCGGTGCCGCGCAGGGTGCGGTCGAGCAGAATGTTCTTCATCGCGGTGCCGATGGATGCGGCCATTTGGGTTTCTCCTTTTCTATTTGCGAAGGGTGGTGGAGGTCAGCAACATCGAACTGAAGTAGCCCCCGGTGGTCATGCGTTTGCGCCAGTTGCAGTCGGAGATCAGCTCGATCCCCGAGATCGGTCCCCAGTTCTGATAGGTGACCTGGTTCACGGTGAGTTGGGCGCCCAGGTAGCCGGCGGCGGCCCAGTTGGGCTCCGTGGGGCCGGTGTTGGCCCCGTACCACGGCACGCTGGTGACGGCGTAGACGGTGGCGCCCACCAGGAAGGCGTAGTAGGGCGACTCGGTAACCGCGTCCACGGAGTGGGGCGCGGTCCAGCTCCACTCCTTCACCGCCATGTTGGGTTTCCAGGGACCGACGAAGCGGCGCACATCGCGAAAGGTAACGTTGTCGCCCCAGTGGGCCTTGAACCAGCGGCTCGGCATCAGCAGCACCGTGCCGGTGGGTACCGACGGGATCCAGTTGTTCTTCCACCGCACGTAAT
>JBHHVE010000067.1:0-5655 GCA_046754085.1 Leptospirillia bacterium | reverse complement strand
ATCCAACTCCGTGTTGGCCGCCTTCCAAGTTAAGAGGGTGCCGTCGTGCTTGAGGTACGAGTTGGCTCCGTCCCCCACGTGCAGGCGCGGGGTGCCGTTGTTGTATTCCGCCTGGATGCCCTTGGCGCCGAAGGTTCCCGAGTTCATCCACACGGCGCCGGTGGTCAATATTCCGGTGTCGATGACCTGCTGGGTTACGTCGGCGTTGTCCTGGGGCCGCCCAGCCCCGGTGACCTGGGTTTGCCAATCCGCGCTGTTGGCCGTGGCCAGGGCGCCCTGGCCAGCGATACCGGCCGCCGTGTTGGTGGCGGTCACGTCCGCATTGTCTTGAGGCCGGCCGGGCCCGGTTACCTGACTCCAGTCGGCGGAGGTCAGCGGCGGCGCCGGAAGCGTCACCCCGCCGGAACTGGAGGCATTGATGGAGGTCAGCCCCGAGGTGTCCCAGGGGCGGACATAGAACTGGTAGTCGCCTGCGGGCAGGTGATCCCACTCAAAGGCGTAATCGCCGTTCGGCGGCGCCACGTTGGGGTCCACGGCCACCAGGCCGTCCACCAGTTTCGACGCCGCGTTCCACCCTCCGCCCGTCAGGGCCGGGTAATAGCGGATCTCGAAGCCGGCCAGGTCCGGGGTCACCACCGGCATGCGCCAGGTGAGGCGCCGCCGACCCGCCGCCGTGGTGGTGTACGCCACCAGGTTGGGGATAGCGGGCACCTCCTGCTTGCCCAGCACCAAGTGAGCGACCACAACTGCCCAGGTAGATCGAGCCCCGGCGGTATTCACCGCCCGTACACGGAAGTCATAATTCTTGCCGTCCTCCACCGGATAGACGTAAGCCCCGGTCTCATCCGCCGATACCCGCACTGTGCCCTGGATGCCCACACCGCCCCAGGCACCGGTGGTCTGCTTGGCCTGGACCTCATAGAAGTCCACGTAGGCGTCCGGCGAGGCGGTCCAGGAGACCCAGGCGCGGGTGACCACCGTGCCGTCGCCCATGGTGAGCAGGTGGGCCGTGCCGCTAGCCACGGCCACCCCGGAGGGCGGGACCACCACGGACGGGTCCGGCAGGCTAGTGTTCGGCGGGCTCACGAAGGCCGAGGCGGGAATGGTGCGGTCGTAGGTGGTGGGTTCGTACTCCACCAGGGCCAGCCCCACGGTCAGGTCCGGCCGGATCTCCACCGCCGCCACCCGGAACAACTTGGATGCCCAGCCAAAGGAGGCGTGGGTTACGTCGACGATGTCCGCCACCTCCACCTGCATCGCCTGGTGGCTGGCCACCAGGGAAAGGGTCAAAGACTCCCGGGATTTCTTGACGATGGTTTCCGCGATGTACTGGGCCCGGTAGGGGCTGGTCTCGAAGGGCCGATTGACCGTGGTCTCCAGGACCAGACCGCCGTCCTCGGCGACCATCGCCGCCGACGAGGTGATGGCGTAATCCTTCTCCCAATCCGTGAGGGGATTGATGAACTCCACCTTCACCCCGTTCAAGCGGGCCCGCTTGCCGCCGGACTTCACCCCCGAGTGGCTGAGGATGTTGTCGGCGTTCAGGGAAAAAGAAGGGGCCTTGGTGCCTTCGATCTCGAGCCGGTATTTGCCGCCGGTGTAGATCAGGTTGCCCCGGCACTGGGCCAACAGGGCGGTGATGTTGTCGGACACGGGACGGCTGGTGTTCACCACCCCGTTGGTCTCGAACATCTTAATATTCTGGCCACCGGAGTACGCGGGCATCAGGGCGTCACAGGCCGCCTCCGCATTGGCGAAGGAGGCTTGATCGATATCGCCAAGATCCAGCCCCCGGCCGTAGCCCGGGTGAATGAGGTAATCCAATAAGGCGATGGCCGGATTGCTGGCGGGACGCTGGGAACCGTAATACAGGCTCAGCCCCGTGCGACCGGTCACATCCGCCGTGATGACCGGGATGCCCCGGAACACATCGCGGTTGTAAGTCAGTTTGATATGGAGGTAGGCAACACCCTTCAGCTGTGCCGTGGAGGTGTAATCCGGAAACACTGCCACCAGGTCAGGGTCCGCCGCCTGGGTCGTAGTGCCGGTGTATTTGGTGATGGTGACCAAACCGTTAAATTTGGCATCAGTCGAGGGATCATCGTTCAGGTACACATCGCCAATGGAGTGAATCGGCCCCTCAGCCAGGGCGATGACCATGTGCAGGTTGCCGGAGTTGGCCGGATCCACCGCCTTGAATACGACGATGCCGCCCAAGCGGCGGGTGCCGTAGACCAGGGGAAGTGGGAGGTCAGTGCCCACCTTGTTGAGCTTCACACCGGGATATTCGATCTCCGGCATATCCGGCATAATCCAGTCCCACAGGGCACCGAGACCGGTGATATCCATGGTGAACTGGAAGACGTCGTCCAGCACCTCCCCGGCAGCGCCGAGGCCATCTTCAATCCATCCTACGAGTCCACCAGCCATTAGCGCCCCCACTCCGTATCAGGATCAACGGTTGAGGCGAACTTAAAACCGGTGTCGCCGGGATACATGGCCTGCTGCTCGGAATCGTTGGTGCGGCGGCCGTTGGTCTTTTCGAAGTCGGCCATGTGGCTGGCCACGTCCCATCGCACGTCGGCGGTGCCGCCGGACTTTTCGGTGATCTCAAAGCTGTCGATGCGGCCGTCGTAGACCAGCAAGGGCGAGGGGATCGGCACACCGTTTGTGTCCAGCAGAGCGATGTGAACCGTCACCCGGCGGTCCGTGTACGGCTCCGTAAGGGCCGTGGCGATGTTGGCCAGGGGCACGCCGGACAGGCGTACCTTCAGGCTGCCCCGCTTCAAGGGGGCGGTCTCCTTGATGGTATCGACGCCAGTCAGGTTACCGTCGGCCAAGTAGATGTTGCCGCCACTGGTTGTGACGTTATGACCCGCATCTGTGTACCGCAGCGTGCCGCTGTCGAAGTAGATGTTCACCAGACGGCAAGGACGGATGTCTGGATTATCCAGTTCCGAAAGCATCGCCGCACTCATTCCTCGTCCCGCCATTTAGACCGCCTCCGTCGCGTCAAAATCGAATTGGTAAAAGCCACCCCGCCCCACCGCATAGGACTGCACATCACCGTCGAGGGCCACAGTGATCGGCACGTTGTTGAATACCACCGCCTCCGTATCAGCTACGGTGCCTACCAGTGGGGTGTTGAGTTGGATAGAAGCCAAGCCTGTGCCGTTGGACCCTGAGTCGGCCACCGCCATATAGACCTTTTCGTGACCGGCAAACTTGAGCAGGTCACCCGCCTTGACCACGCCTGCGGTACTGGCTGTGAAACCGCCGATGAATACCGTCATTGCGCCGGGAAGGTGACCCCCAAAAGCTGTCGGGGCACCAGACCATGAACCCTGTGGCACCGCCAGATCCGTCGGAATCACGGTGAAGGTGCCGAACTGGCCTTGCTGAGACAGCAAGAGCCCCAACACCGGCGCGAACTCGGCACGGGTCATGGGCGGGTATTTGACCCTTAAGGCCCACCGCTGGCCACCGAACAACCGGGCAAACCGTTTGCCGGACAAGGATCTCGATACCACCGCACCGGTAACGTCGGACAGCTCGACCCGGCTTGGGCCTGGGTTGGTAGGTAGTGCGCCAGCCACGATCAGCCTCCCAGGTTTTCGTTATTGGCATCACGGATGATGCCGACGATCTGGCCCCGCTGGCGGTGAATCACACGGGCTACGTCGTTGCCGTCCATGGCGGAGATATTGATGTTCACCGTGGTGTTGCCACCGTTTTGAAGTAGATCGCGCAGCCCCTCGTTGTCCTGCTTTTTTAAAACCCCTTCCCCCTTTTGCAGCAGGTAGGTGCCGTCGGTCGGCACATTGTCGAGACCGTCGTGGGCGACCCCGGCCAGGGAGGCGGCCGCCAGGGACTCACTGAGGGCAAAGGTGGATGCCATGCCTGCCATGGCGGGGGCGGAGTTTCCCCCCAATGTGGCCAGTGAGACGGCGGCGGCTGCAGGGGCCCAGGCAGCGGCGGAGGTGGCCGCAGCCGCACCATTTGCCGCGATGGTTGCGGCGAGCATGGCCTTCTCGACACCGGCCAAAACCACCTTCTTCACGGCGATCTGAATCAGGCCGGAGATGACCGATTTAATCACCTGGCGCACCACGGATTTCATGGCATCGCTGAACGACTTTTGTTCCATGATGGCGTCCGCCACCGCGTCGCCGATCCCCTGAGAAAACTGGTCAAAGGCACCGGCCCATGCCTCGGACCATTTCAAGGCGTTGGCAACCAGATCTTCGACCCGCTTGTCATCGTTGGCCTGGGACAACTCCATGAACGCTTGTTGGTCGATGAGTTGGTTGTTCAGCGCCTCCTGGATGATGCCCTGGCGGGTCTGGTACGACTCGCGGATGCGCTCCTCCTCGGTGCCAAGGGTTAGGGTCAGCGCATCAAGTCGACGTTGTAGGGCCGGATCTTCGGTGCCGTCAGATCCACCACTCTCGCTATCGGCAACCCGCCCGGCACGAGCGTCTGCCACAGCCATGGCGGCCTCCGTGGCTCCCGCCTTGATGCTGGCGAAAAAGGCGTCGATGTTGTCGGACGGCAGGTTGGCGTTGGCCAGTTGGACCAGTTCCTCATAGGTGAGGTCCGCCGCGATGCCAGCCTCGGTGGCGGAGCGGGCCAGCTTGTCCAAAGGCACCGGATCCATGAACGGCAGGATTTCGGCCACCCGGTTGTAGGATTCGACGATGGACACCAGGCCATCGAGGATCGCCGACTTGAAGGTGAGAAAGGTCGATTTCCCGACCATCCACAGCAGATTCAACCCTCGGATCACATCCCCCAAAAGTCCCACTGCCTTGATGGCGATTTGCATGCCGCCTGTTACCTGGTCACGGAACCCGTTGCTGGATTTGGCCGCCTCCACGAAGCGGTTACCCATGGCGATGATGGTCGGCGATAGCTGCAAGGTAATGAGGTTGAAGACACCACCCATGGTGGCTTTGACCCGAGTGAGCGAATCGTTGGTTTCTTCAAGCTGAGCCACCTGGATGCCGTCCAGTGCAATGCCCAAATCACGGGCCTCCTGAGCGATGGCCTGTAAATCCTTCGAGCCCTTGCCGAAGGTGTTCACCATGGCCACGGCTTCCGAGTCCACCAGCTTCATGGTTAGCCGCACCCGGTCACCCTGGTTGGTAACGTTGGACATTGCGTCGGCGATCTCATAAAAAGCCGCCTCCGGCCCCATGCGGTTGAGTGCTTCCGCATCAAGGCCCAGCTCCTTGATGGCGTCCCTCGCCTCACCCATACCGGAAGCGGCCTCCGCCACCCGGCGGGTAAGGCGCTGCACACCCATATCGAGGGTTCGGTTTGAAATCCCGGTCAGTTCACCGGCGTGGCGCAGCCCCGCCATGGCCGTGGTGGTCAGGCCCAGCTTCTCGGCGGTCTTGCCCAGGGAGTCGTTTACCGCCAGGGAGTTTTTCACCATGGCACCGAAGCCGGCCGTGCCCACCAGACCGGCAATGCCAAGGCGCAGCGGAGAGATGGCGCGGGTCAGGCCGGACAGGCCCGCCTTCACCGAGCGAAAGGCCGCATGGGTTCTGTCGCGGGCGCTGATGGTGAATCGCGCGTCCGCTTTGCCCACGGGTTATTCCTTTTGTTTGAAGTAGGCCTGCCAGCCCAGGTATTCGGACACCGGCATCTCCA
>JBHHVE010000066.1:0-5998 GCA_046754085.1 Leptospirillia bacterium | reverse complement strand
TCCTCCCGCACGAACGTGCGCGGGATGCTCGGGCCGTGGATGCTCTTGAGAGGCTTGGGCGCGGCGCTCGTGCGGGTGAAGACCAGCGGCTTTCCGCTGTTCCGTCCGCGCCCGACGAACGTGCCCTTGTAGACCCTGCGCTCGCCCCAGGCCTTGGCGCTCACGCCGGCCCGCCGGCGGAACACACCGGGCACGCGCTTGCCCTTGGTCACGAACTCGATCAGGTTGATGCCCTTGGGCCGGGCGGCCACCACCGCCACCAGGTTGGTGCGCCGCGCCTTCAGTGCAATCACCACCGCTTCCCGCACCCGCTTCTGCTTCAGGCTGGTGGCCCTGGAGATGCCCCGCACACTCTCCTTGCGCACGGTGATGGCCACCCGGTTGATGGCCATGGACGCCGCCTTGGGCACGGCCTTCTTTTGCACGCGGGTCAGCCACCGTTCCGTCTTGCGGATATCGGCGGTGATGTTCAGGTTGAGCATGATTTCCGGGCACAAAAAAAGACCCGCCGAAGCGGGCCTTGTGAGGCGGAACTGATGGGGGGAGTTCCAACCTACAAATGCATAATACCAAGTGGCTCTCCGGGTAACAAGAGCCCAAAACGCAACGTTGTGTTTCGCCGCTTCCTCGATCGTCAAGGCGTCGAGAAAGACAGGAATCTCGAAATCGACAGGTCCGACAGGTTCTGTTCCACAAACTGCTTGTTGAAGTCATTGAAGTCGAAGAACGACGAGACAGTATTTGTCACTTCCCAATTGTAGCTGGTGCCGGCGCCCAGGCCACCGGTTGGGATGGCCGGTAGCGTCACACTCCGCACTAGCCCATCCGTCACGATCTCCCACTCCCAGCCGGAAGCCGGATCGGAAACGGTGACGAGTTCTGCACTCGGGTCAAAGGTGTTGGTCCAGGAAAACGTCGGCGTCATCGAAACAACGGTCGTCCCGTCTGCAGGGGCAGTCAGGCCCGGCACGTCCGAGAGAAAAAATGTGCCGGTCGCTGGCAGGGAAAAAAACGGGCCCTGGGTAGACGCAAAGGAAACCTCGCCCAACCCATTGGCGGCTAAAAAGCCAACCGCGTTCCAGTCCGGCGCGTCCGTCAGCGCGAAGTCCACGACCGAGAATAAGGGATTAAGCACGATGCTGGTCCCGGTCCAGATAAGAGGGTCGTTTAGTCCAAGGTAGGCGTATCCAAACCCTCCCATACTCACTCCGGACGACAGGTTGAAATTCCCTGTGGGCAGGACCATGCTTCCAGCAAATCTCCCCCACAAGGCCGGTGCCACCAACAGCGTGTCGGTGGTGTTGGTGGCCAGCCCCTCCGGGTAGAGCTGATAGGCAAACTGGTACCCGTTGCCTAGCAGGTCGTAGGTGATGACCGAGACGGCCAAGGGCTCGTTTTTGGGCACCTGGAACGTGGGAAGAACCGACGCGCCCGAGGCGGTGAATGTGAGGAAATCACCCCCTGCATAAACGATCCCGCTCTCCCCGCTGGAGAGACCCGTGATCGCCAGGTTCAAGGTCACCGTTCCTGGATTTACCGGGTCCAGATTGAAGGTCAGATACGAGGCGTTGGTCTGCCAATAGGTCTGCGTGGTGTAACCCGGGGCCGTGGCAGTGACGGTTTGAGGACCCGAGAACGATCCCAGGATAGTCTTGCGACCGAATATGTTGGTCATAGCCGTAGCGGCCGCGCCGTCGCCGACGTAGATGGTAGAGCCCTCAATGGGGTTCCCGTAAGCATCCTTCACTTGGACCAGCAGGGCACCGTTGATCGGGCCGAGCCCATTGCCGTCCTCCCAGATCAGGTCGCCCAGGTCGGTCAGCCGGAAATCAATGCTGCCTGTGGTCTGGCCAGCCTCGATTTGCACAGAGGCGGGGGTTCCCAACATAGGAAAGACCCCGACAAACTCTCCCCAGTTGTCAGCTGGAACGCCGCTGCCATCCCGGTCCGACCCGGCGGCTACGAAATAGCCGCCTGGGGGCAGATCAGTGAACGTATACGCGTACCCTTGTGCCGCTGACGCAGTAGTCTGCCCCGCAAGGTCGCCATTGGCGTCGTAAAGTTCAACCAGGACGGTGCCCAGGTTCGGCGGGGGTCGATTATCCAACACCACGCGGATCACTTCTGTGTCGACATCCGTGGTCACAGTGACCGTACCGGTGAAAAAGCTCGCCCCCAGGCCCACGGGGTTGGCGCGGATCGTTAGGGTGGCAGGGGTCGTCGTGGCGGAAAGCTGGGTGGACAGCCAGTCACCCCCGGTATCCTCGACGTCGGTCACCGATGTTACGTGGATGGTGCCACCCCCCAGGTTGCGCACCTCAAGGGCTGCTTGGGAAAGTGCTGCATCCAAATATAGCACGTCCGGCTGGACATAGAGGACCGGCGCGCCGGGCAGGGCACCGTCTTTGACCATCTTCACGGCCAGGTAGGCGTTCACCAGGCCAGCACCATACTCGAGGTCCCGACCGGCGGGTCCCAAGTCCACAGCCGTAGTGGTCAAGGCCGTTTCCACCTGGGTGGGGGTCAGCGTGGGGTCTAGCGAGAGCAGTAGTGCGGCCACCCCCGCTACGTGCGGAGTGGCCATGGAGGTGCCTGGAAGAAACTCATTCTTGGGACGATTACTGTTAACGTCCCAGGACGTGCTGAGCACGTTCTCGTAGGAAACACCACGACCCATCCCACCCGGCGCCGCCACGTCTACGAACGAATTGAACTCGGAGTAGCTTGCCCGCTCCCCCGTGGGCCCCACGGCGCCGACGCAGATCACGTGGTCGTAAGCGCATGGGTAGTTGACCGGGTTCCCTTGCTCCGCATCGTTTCCGGCGGCCGCGATTATCGTCACGCTTTGTGCAGCAACCGCATCGATTACGTCTTGTACCGAGGCGTTGGGAAATCCGCCACGGCCCAAGCTCATGTTGATGACCTTGGCGGGCTGCGCCGACACGGTGCCGGAGGCGTTGGGGAGCCCGGCCGCAAACAGCAGGCCCTGGATGATGTCGCTATCCGTCCCCCCGCCGATACCCAGCACCCGAACCGGCATCACTTTCGCTCCCCAAGCAACCCCCGCCACGTCCTGGCGGTTGTTGGACGCGGCGGCGATGGTCCCGGCAACGTGCGTTCCGTGGATGCCGCCATCCCGTGCCCAGGGCACAGCAGTGGGATCAGGGTCGATTCCACCACCGTCCCCCGAGCTCAGGGGATCCGACACAAAATCATACCCGGGAACCCGCTGGTCTTTTAAGTCCGGGTGCTCGGGGTAGATGCCGGTGTCCAGCACCGCGACGACAACTCCTTTCCCCGGCTCCTCCGTGAAGATTTCCCACGCCTGGGGTAGCGAGATGAACGGGTAATGCCACTGCTGGGCGTAAAGAGGATCGTTCGGGATAGCCTGGGCGGTCGCAACATGGTTCGGCTCGGCCCGCACTACGCCCGGCTGGGCTGCGATCCGTTCGATCAAGTCCAGGGTCCTCGCCCGACCAACGGTTTTATCGATCCGGTTTTCCCGGTAATCGTAAAAAAGGCCGCTCCGGAGGGTTGCGGCATTGATTATCGTGATCTCGTCCTTCTTCTCCAGGCCCTCATCCGGAAACGTCGTCTGCAGGTGGGCGATCCCGTCGGCAATGATCGTCTGATCGTCGAACTTGACGATCACCTCTCCGATAACGAACTCCGCTTCGGCGGGAGCGGCCGTCTTGGCCTGGCCGCCGGAAGCTTTGGCGCGTGGCTTCTGGCTCGCCGAAGGGCCGACCAGGAGTTTGCCGGAAAGGGTGCCGGTGGTGGGCAGCGGGAACGTGATGGTAGGTTGCAAGGTACCAAGGGCCATTGGCGCGCCCGCCATGGCCGTGAAGTCCATCTCCAGGAAGATGGTGCCGCCCTTCGAGGCGGTAAGGTGGTGGGCGCCGGGCTCGACTTGGGCTGAAAAGCCGCCGCCGGCGTTCGTCTGGGTTGTGACTGGGGTACTCGTGATCGTGACCGTGGCACTGGCCACTGGGGCGCCGTTAGAGTCCACGATTGTCCCCGACACGGTGACGGTCGTTGCCCCACCACCCGTTCCACCGCCACCCCCGCCCCCTCCACAACCAGCCAGGCCGAACGGCCCGAGACCAAGCAGGAGGACCACCAGGAAGGCATGGCCGATACCCGAGAAAAGCATCGGCACCTTCACTCGGTGGGCCTTCATCCCATCGAAACATCCCATCGCACACCCCTTAATTGAACAAACAAAGGGCAAAATTACCTTGTAGCACAACGATACCGAGAAGGGAAAACGACGTCAAACAGGCTCCAGTGGAGGATCAGTTGTGTTAGGTGAGCTAATCCTACCTAGCTGGCCTCGGTTTTCACCACCGTCTACACAGGACGGTACCAATCAGTCCCCCAGAAAACACTCGTGGTGCGATAGCGGGTTACGCTACCCCTCATTCACCTCGACTACTGCGAGCCTCACCTCCAGAAACCCCTCTACATCGTCCAACCGTTCGTACAGGTGGTCCAGCATCAGGTGCCGGGTATCCGCCAACGTGTTGCGGGACTTCCGTAGCCGTGGCGCCCACTCCCGGATACTCTCATCCATCTTCCCACCCCGGAAGAACCCTCGGCACACGTCCATGGCGAACAGGGCGTTGCACGGCACCTTGCGCATGGCTTCGCTCGCCACCATGGCCGTAGAGGTGGTACGCCGGCCGGTAAGGATGGGGCTTCGGCCCTCCGCAGTGTACCGGGCCCAGATGTAGAACCGGTCCGGCGGGGAGAGTTCCCGCTCCACGATCCGGCGGATCATGGCCGCCTCACCGTTCTTCTCCATGGCGGACATGCCGCCGGGATCGGACAGGTCGATGCCCCCCTCCATGCGGCTCGTCCTGGGCCGGGTGTAGGAGGCGAACCCCTCCCTCCCGTAGGCGAAGTGGAGCACCTGCCGGACGGTAGGGGCGTACAGGGTGGCGGTGCTCATTCCTTGCCGTCCCGGTGCTGCCCGAACACCGCCCACTCGATCCTGAGCAGCCGCCGGTCGAAGCGCCACATGATGGCCAAGAGGGCGATGGTGGCCAGGTCGCCCCCCGCGCTCAGGGCCTTGAGGAGACTGACCTCAACCACGTCAGCCGATCTTCGTGGTGGCCCGCACCCGGCCGATCACCGCCACCAGCGCACCGGCCACCGTGGCCATCTGCACCGCCACGTCGACGATCATGCCCTGAGACACCTCGTCCAGGTTCAGGCCGAACAGCCCGCCGATACCGGCCAGGGCCGCCACCAGGCCACCCCACACCGCACGGCTCTGCCACCACGCCTTGGTTCCGTTCATCGCTCGTTTCTCCTTGCCCTTTGAAAACCACCTTTTGACCAGGGCCGTCCCGGTCGCCTTGGCCGCCCACCGCAGTCCCGCCAATACCAGCGGGCTCACGTGGTGAGCTCCTTCGGAAACGCCACCACCCGCCGCGCCCAACCCTTCAGGTAGGCGTCGTAGCCCAAGCCCAGGTAGTGCTCCAACAGGTGGGCGAAGAAGGCGTTGAGCAGCAGGCCGCCGTCGGCCACCGCGTTCACCGCCGCGATGGTGCGGCTGCCGGCGATGCCGTCGATGACCAGGCAGGCACCGTTGCTGTTGGCCGCCCGTTGCAGGGCCTTGGCCGCCACCGTGGGGCCGACGTTCACACAGGCCGACAGGTAGTGGGTCGCCAGAGGGGCGTAGGCCAGTTCACCGCACCTGTACCGATCCCAGAAATCGCGCCGGTAGATCCCCGTCGCCTGCTCTTGGGTGAGGTCTCGGATGTTCAGGTGGGGATACCGGCGCTTGCTGATGCCGTACTTGGTCTCTCCGCCGGGATCGATGGGGCTGTCGGAGTAGCCCCCCTCCAGCCGGAGGACGAAGGCCACGGCGTTGTCGAATGCGGTGCGGTCGCTCATGGGGCCATCGTGTCACCGGCCCCGTGGGGTGGGAAGGGCGTGTTGTGTTTGTTGCGTTTCGACTTGTGTTTGTTGCGTTTGTTGCGTTTTTCAGGGG
>JBHHVE010000065.1:0-6505 GCA_046754085.1 Leptospirillia bacterium | reverse complement strand
CCGGATGAGTAGCTTTCGTCACTCATTCCGGTACGCCGGGGAACGAAACAGCCTGCCGGGCAGATGTCCGGCAGCGGGGGGAGAGGGGTGCGAAACCATTTATTCGTTATACATCAAGATACCCACGGTATCAGCCACTGTCCGCGGTCAGCATGGGGATTTTCTTGGCCTCGGAGAGCATCAGAAACTCGTCTTCAAGGGCTTTGACCTGTTCCACATGGATGAACTTGCCGCCGGTGATCTCGGCGATACGGCGCAGCAGGGTCTCATCGTAGGTGATACGGATGCGACCGGCCGCCGCGCCACCCACGCCGATGGTGTCGATGACCACCCCCATCTGCTTGGCCTTGAGGGCAAGTTCCAGCACCAGGCCGTCGCCGGTGGTGGTGGGGCAGCCGTCGGAAAGCAGGATGGTGCGGCGCAGGCCGTGGGCCTCCTCCAGAAGTTCCAGGGTATAGGCCAGCCCCTCGAACATGGCGGTGCGTCCGCAGGGGGTGATGCTACGGGCACGCCGCTTGACCAGCGCAAAGTCCGAAGACGGCTCGGAGATCAGTTCGCACTCCTCGCCGAAGCTGACGATCCCCAGCAGGTCGCGCTCCTTCGCCTTTGCCTTGGCGTCAATCAGGTCGTCGATGGCACGGCGGGTCGCCTTGACCTTGCTGGTCATAAAGCCCATGGGCTCTTCCATGCTGCCGGAGGCGTCGATCAGAAGCACCAGGGTCTCGTACGGCACCACCTCCACCAGATCGCCCACCTGCACCTGCAGCATGCCCCGGGCCATGGGATTCAGGCGCGCGGTTGCGGCGTCGTCCTTTGCGCCCACCTCCACCCGGGCCGGTACCTGATGCTCGCCGCTCTTGATGTTCACATAGTCGCCCCGGGACAGCCCCAGGTTGGTGCGCATCTGTTTGGACACCCGCACCACCGGCTCGGCGTCCTTTTCGTCCCCCTTGAAGGCGGCGCCCACCTCCAGCGGCACCGCCGAGGAGGAAATCGGCGACTGGTTGACCGCCGCCGCCACCTCGGCGCCGATGTCGATGCCCAGAAGCTTGCGCGCACGGGGGTTCAGGCGCACCACGTCGCTGCCCTCATCGTCCCTGGCGGAAACCCCCACCCGGCAGTTCACCACACGGCCCAGGGCCGACAGCCGCACCAAGCTGCCCGGCACCACGTTGAGTTGTGCACGCAGGGATTCGCACAGACGGGCGCGGGGGATGCGCGCCGTGGCGTCCTCCCTGAACCCTTCCGCCACGGTCAGCGACACTTCGGGCCGCTCCCGCTCGACATCGCGGCGCCCCTTCAACACCTGCAGAAATTTCATGACACTCCCAGTCCGTGCCTCAATTTTAGGTGTATTTAGCGGTTTTGAAAAGCGCGCCGGGGACACGGTGACCCACAGTGGGCAGCGGGTTTCCCACATCCGTGGCTGGATGCGGCTGGCGTGCCCCTCTCATTCCACCCCTTTCGAGGGAGGACGGCACCCTGGATAAAAACACAACCAATTGATTTACAAGAAGGTTCCCATGCTTTTCTGATTCTGGCCCGCGCCTTGCTCTCTGATCGGGGCCAGTGAGGCCGAGACCATGTGTGTGTGTCGCCCGGCACGAAACAGCGACGAACAGCCGATGGGGGCAGCAAAAGGATGACCGTTGAAAAAAAGCGAACGAAGAAAACGTGATCGGAAGACCGGTCTGATTCTCCTCTGGAGCGGCCTTTTTATCGTGGCCGTCACCGCCATCCCCGGCGGCCTGGACACCTCCGCGGCCCTGGTCTCGAGTGTGAGCGACACCCTCATCAACATTCCGGATATGGTCCGCACCCTGAGGTCCTAGCCCCCCTTTCAGTCGGAGACAAGCCCCACACGGGCCAGCCACGGCGACCGGTTCACCGTCGCCCACGGTCAGGCAGACCGACGCCAATCCAATAGCGCCACCAGCAAAGTCCTGTTCAGGGATGAGGGAAAACCCGGAGACGACTCGCCAAGTCGCCGGATTTCCGAGATAATGAATCAGGTCAATGCCCGGCGCGCATTCGCCCATACGCTGGAACACTTAGCGAACCCGATGGAACAGAACCCGTTACACGGCATCCCCTACCGCCCGCCCGCCGGGAGTCACCAGGGCGACCACCTGCCCGGTGGAGCGGTACCGGCCGGCTACGAGGTGGGGCCGCTGCCGGGGGGACCGGGCGCGCTCAGGGGCGCACCGGCGGATCCGGGTCAGGCCGGGACACTGCCCGGCACACCGGCCGGGTTCTTCCGCCGCGCCATCGCATTTTTTTCCGATCTGGTGATCGCCGAATTGCTGGCCGGGGTGCTGGGTACCATGGCGGCGGCGGCCCGCGCCCTGTCCGAAGGCGGCGGGCCGGAGGCGTGGAATGCCGCCCACGACCACGCGGCGGCCTTCGCCGTCCAGTCCCTGCCCCTGTTCCTGTTTACCTACTTGCTGTTTTTCACGGCCTACGGCGGTCGCACGCCGGGCAAGATGTTGTTCTCCCTGCGGGCGGAAAAAAGCGACGGTACGCCCCTCACCTGGGGCAGGGCGCTGGGGCGCACCCTGGGCTATCTGGCCTCGTTTTTCACCTGGGGCCTGGGGTTTCTGCTGGCCCTGGGGCCGGCCAAACGGGCTCTCCACGACCGTCTGGCAAATACCCGGGTGGTCTACATCCCCGCGCCGCGCCGCTCCACCACTCCCCCCTGATGCTCCGTCCGGTTCGCTACCCGAGACCCCGGTTCCGGCCTGCGCTGTTACTGGGCCCGCTGCTTGTGAGCCTCCTCCTGGCCGTCGCCCTCGGCCCCGCACAGGCCGCCGCCGAAACCTGGTTTGACGCCCTCATCGCACGGGTTGGCAACGAGCCGATCCTGCTGTCCGATGTGATCCTGCACGAAGCCCTGTTTCGCTCCGGAAAGCTGTATTCGGACATGACCCGCGAGGAGCGGGAAGCGGCGCTGGTGCATCTGATCCAGCGCCGGCTGCTGCTCACGGAAGCGGCCCGTTTCGGGGTCGCAAGACCCGATGACGCCCAGGTGGAGCAAGCCGCCGCAGTGCTGAAAAAACGGGTCCAGGCCTACCAGATCAACATCGGCGATGCGGCCCTGAACGAGAAGGTACGTGAGCAGCTTTGGGTGGAAGCGTTCATCGGCCAGCGCATCACCGCTTTCGTGATGATCCGGAGCGCCGAGGTGGAGGCCGCCCTGGAGGCCGAAGGCGGCCCGAAAAAGGGCGAAAGCGGTGCCGATGCCCGCACCCGCGTGCGCCAGCAACTGTCCGACCGGGAGGCATCCGAACGGCTCGCCCGGTTCCTCGCCCGCCTGTACGCCCGCGCCGAAGTCAAACGCTACCCCCTCAAAACCCAGCCCTGACCACCGACAACCTCCGCCTTCCACTGTCGGAAGCACGGCCTGGAACCCCCTCGGGCAATAATGTCCACAAAGTCGTGGATTCATAAAATCCCATTAAAACCGTTGGTTAGATCCATTTATTGCCGATAACACACCTCTCCTTGCCAATATCTGGAAAAAACTGTTTACTTTAGGTACAATAAAGTCACCTGTATTCATTTTTGTGTTGTAAGCAGGATAGTCCCGCCTTCATATGGGGAACATTGAAACCCCGGGGGGATATCCCGCCGGATCGACTGGGCGATCCGGAAACGGGCCAGGGCACCGCAGCGTGCCGTGTTTTTGTTGATAACAATCTGATTGGGGACATACGTCACATGTTTAGTATTTCGACCGCGGGGGAGTCCCGTTTTTCTGTCCGCAGGCTGCAGGCGCTGATCGCCTTGATGGTGATGGTCACCATGACCTTCTCCCCGGCCCTGGGATTTGCCCAGGTGGCGCCGGTGTTCAACGACGACATTCTGGACGGTTTCGTGCCGCCGCCCCTGAGCAGCGTTCCGATTCCGGAACCGGGCAACCTCGGCGAATTCGTGGCCGACCGCACCGCCGCCATCCAGCTCGGCAAGGCCCTGTTCTGGGATATGTCGGTGGGCAGCAACGGTCAACAGGCCTGCGCCTCCTGCCACTTCCACGCGGGGGCCGACAAGCGCGATAAAAACCAGCTCAACCCGGGCATCAACGGCTTCGAGGTGGGCAACCCCAACTACCCGCTGGCCGCCACCGATTATCCCTTTGTCGACTTCCCCGTCCCGAGCGACCGGTTCATCCTCCCCCGCAGCCGTGACATGCACGACATCAGCGGCTCCCAGGGGGTTCCCAACACCGAGTTTCGCGGTGCCACGCCGGGCATTCCGGAGGAGACCACCGTGGTGATTCCGGACGATGTGTTCCATGCCCCCAACGGAGTGGGAGGACCCTTGGTCAATACCAACCGGGTGACGGGGCGCAACACGCCGTCGGTGATCAATGCCGCATTCAACCTGAGAAACTTCTGGGACGGTCGCGCCTCCGCCAGCTTCAACGGCGTGACGCCGTTCGGCCAGCATGATCCGGATGCGGTGGTGTTCGTGCTGGACGGCGCCGGCAACCCGGTCCCCACGACCGTTCGGATCGACCTGTCCAGCCTGGCCTCCCAGGCGGTGGGTCCTCCCCTGAGCGACGTGGAAATGTCGGCCATCGGACGCACCTGGCCCGACATCGGCCACAAGCTGTTGCCCATGCAGCCACTATCCCAGCAGATGGTGGACCTCACCGACAGCGTGCTGGGCACGCTGGCCACAGTGCCCACGGGCATGACCGGCACCTACGCCGACATGGTGCAGGCAGCCTTCCAGCCCGCGTACTGGAACAGCGCCACCCCGATCGCCATCAATGGCGGTTCGTACTCGATGATGGAGGCCAATTTCTCCCTGTTCTTCGGCCTGGCCATTCAGCTGTATGAAGGCACCCTGATCTCGGATGACGCCAAGTTCGACAAGGTGCGCCGCGGCGACCCCGGGGCCTCCTTCACCGCCAACGAGCTGCGCGGCCTTGAGATCTTCACCAACATCGGCCAGAACCCCGACCCGGCGATTCCGGTGCCGTTCTGCGCCATCTGCCACCTGGGCGCGGAATTTACCGGCGCCGCCTTCAGCCAGGTGGGGCTCGCCCCGCTGGTGCTGCCGGGGGTGCCCGAGGTGCCCGAGTTCCTGGTGGAGCGCATGCAGACCGGCGCCACCATCGCCCAGGCGACCCTCACCATGAGCAGCGCGCCGCTGCCGGATCAGATCACCTTCCCGGCTGACTTCCCGCTGGACGCAACCTCGCCCCTCACCCAGCTGATCGTACTGCAGGCCCAACCGGGCGACCCAACCGCCAGCGGCCGCTGGGAAATCGCCTTCGGCGACAAGCTCACCCAGCCGGGGGTCATCACCAAGGGCATGGAACCCCAGCCCGAATTACCGAACGACCCTTCGGCAACCGCCACCCTGGTGGTGACCGCCGACGGCGAGATCACCTTCGAAGTGACCACCCTGAACCTGCCCCTGGGGACGTACGACGTGTCCGCCGGCGGCGTGGGGCTGGGTACCGTCACCTCCGCGCCCAACATGCTCTACGACCTGGGCTTCTACAACATCGGCGTCACCCCCTCCAGCGACGACCTGGGTCTGGGCGCTCCCGGAGTCAACCCGGACGGCGACCCCCTGGGCATGTCGGCGCAAATTCTGGCAGGGGTTGACCCGGCCCACACCCTGGAAGGGGTGCCGGACATCATCAACCCGCTCACCGGGCAGCCGATGACCCTGGAACCGGCCCTGCCCAGCGACACCCGCGCGCTGGTGGACGGCGCCTTCAAGGTGCCCAGCCTGCGCAACGCGGAGTTGACCGCGCCTTACTTCCACAACGGCGGCAAGCGCACCCTGTGCGAAGTGGTCAACTTCTACAACCGGGGCGGCGACTTCCACGCGGAAAACGCCAACGACCTGGACCCCACCATCCTGTCTTTGGGTATGACCGACCAGGACATCACCGACGTGGTGAGCTTCCTGCTTACCCTCACGGATGAACGGGTACGCAACCAGAGTGCGCCGTTCGACCACCCCCAGTTGTTCGTGTCCAATGGCCACCCGGGTGACGATGCCGCCACCGTGGATTCGGACGGTGACGGCATTGCCGACGACAACATGGTGGAAATCCCGGCGGTGGGCGCCGCCGGCGGCGCGCCGATCCAGGGTTTCCTGGGTGGCGGCGCGGGTGCCTGTATTGATCCTGCCGTGCCGCCGACTCCGCCTGCCGATGCGGACGGTGACGGTGTGGTAGACACCGCCGACAATTGCCCCAACACCCCTCCGGGTGAAGCGGTGGACGTCAACGGCTGCGCCGCCTCCCAGGTGGTCTGCAACGATAACGACCCGAGCACCGCCGACAGCTACGACGTGACCACCGCAACCTGCGTGTTCACGCCGATCCCGCCGGTCGACGCGGACGGCGACGGTGTGCCGGACGATGGCACCGACCAGTGCCTGAACACACCCGCCGGGGAACCGGTGGACCTGAACGGCTGTTCCGCATCCCAGGTGGTCTGCAACGATAACGACCCGAGCACCGCCGACAGCTACGACGTGA
>JBHHVE010000064.1:0-7367 GCA_046754085.1 Leptospirillia bacterium | reverse complement strand
GACACTCCTTTTAGCCTGCCCGCTCATCTGTCCCAATTTATCTGACGACGGACAGATCCCGATATGGACGACAGCGGGCCGGACGGCTCCTGACCGGCGTGGTCGTCTGACGCCTGTTCGGGTCCCGCCCATGACAGGGTGGGTCGCTGCCGTTACAATGTGGCTCCCTTTTGAATTGTCACACCAGCCGGACGCGCAGCATTGGCCCGATTACTTGCCATCAATTCCGAAAACCCCCAGCCCCGGCTGCTTGCCCAGGCGGTAGCGGTGCTCGAAAAGGGCGGAGTGGTTGCGTACCCCACCGACACCACCTACGGCATCGGCTGCGCCATTGACAGCGCGAAGGCGATCGAACGCATCTACCGTCTCAAGTCCAAGGACCGCAAGGACACCCTGTCGTTCATCTGCGCCGACCTGTCCCACCTGGCCGATTATGCGGTGGTGAGCAATGTCGGGTTCCGCTTGATGAAGCGGCTGACGCCGGGGCCGTATACCTTTGTACTCAAGGCCACCAAACTGCCGCCCAGCGCGCTTCAGACCCGGCAGAAATCGGTGGGCATCCGGATTCCGGATCACCCCATTCCGCTGGCGCTGGTGCAGATGCTGGGTCGGCCGATCGTCAACACCACCGCCAATATTTCGGGCCAGAGCCCATTCATTCATCCGGAGGACATCCAGGACGTCCTCGGGCACGATCTGGATATGATTATCGACGGTGGGCCGATTTCCGGGGATCTCTCAACGGTACTGACCATGGAGGACGGGGAGTTGGAAGTTTTACGGGCGGGCAAGGGTATGGAGGCACTGTGAAGCCGAATGCAAGGCAAGGCATGAGGGAGCGCCTGAGATGCGCGTGGGTGGCAATCTGGATGTTGGCGTTCGCCGCCATACCCGGCGTGAGCCAGGCGGCGCTCACCGCTAAATCGATGGTGGTGATGGACGCGGTGTCCGGCCAGATCGTGAAGTCGGAAAAGGGCACCGACCCGGTCGGCCCCGCAAGTCTGGCCAAGATGATGACCCTGTATCTGACGTTTACCGCCGTGAGCGACGGGCAGGTGGCCTGGGACGACCCGGTGTTGATCAGCAACAAAGCCTGGGGCATGGGTGGCTCCAAGATGTTTATCCGGGAGGGCACGCGGATACCGCTGAAGCGTCTGGTCACCGGCATCGCCGTGGTGTCCGGCAACGACGCTAGCATTGCCGTGGCCGAGCACCTCTCCGGCAGCGAAGAGGGCTTTGTGGCGTGGATGAACGAGGTGGCCGGGGAGCTTGGCTTGACCGGTACGCGCTTTGGTACCGCCACCGGCTTTCCCGCTCCCGGACAGGTTACCAACGCCGAAGACATGGCAAGGCTCGGGCGCGCCCTGATTACCGATTTTCCCGAATCGATCGAACTGCTCTCCACCAAAAAATTCACCCACGAGGGCATCACCCAGAACAACAGAAACCGCCTGCTGTTTCGGGACATCGGGGTGGACGGTATCAAAACCGGCCACACCGAGGACTCCGGCTTCCATCTGGTGGCGTCGGCCAAAAAGGATGACCAGCGCTTCATTGTGGCGGTAATGGGCGCCGACAGCGAGGCCGCCCGGGAGACCATCGCCCAGCGTTATCTGATGGCGGCGTTCCGCACCTGGGCCACCGTATCCCCCCTGGACCTGGAGCAGCCGGTGGCGGTGGCCAAGGTGTGGAAGGGGGGCGAAGACAGCGTCGCGGCGGTGCCCGAGAAAGCGGCTTATTTCACGGTGAAGCGGAAAGCGGAGGCGGAGATTTCGGTAACCGCCGAAGTGGAGGAGGCGGTGGCCCCGATCGAAAAAGGTCAGGTGCTCGGCGTCGCCCACGTCATGCTGGGTGAGGAAGAGCTTGCCACGGTCAATCTGGTGGCGGCGCAGGCGGTCGAGGAGGCGGGGTTGATCACGCGCTTCTGGCATTCCATCGTGCTGAGCTTCCATTCGATGCTCGACACCCTTTTCTAGACGGGGACTGCATGGGCGTTGTTTCCTCGGGTGAGAATCGTTCCCGCGCCGCTTTTCCCCCACACGCATTACTCCCTTGCGGGACGCGGTTGAACAGGTCGTGTGCCCGCTCATGAACATGCCCGCCTTGCGTGACGATGACGTGGTGATTGTATCCGCCGCCCGCACCCCGATCGGCAGCTTCATGGGTGCGCTTGCCGATGTGTCCGCGCCCGCGCTGGGGGCGGTGGCGATCGAGGCCGCTTTGAGCCGTGCCGGAGCGCCCCTGCCTGCGGTATCCGAAGTGTTGATGGGCCAGGTGCTGGCCGCCGGCGCCGGGCAGGCCCCGGCGCGTCAGGCGGCGCGGGGCGCGGGACTGCCCGACGGGGTTGGCGCCACCGCGGTCAACAAAGTGTGCGGTTCCGGTTTGAAGGCGGTGATGCTGGCCGCTCAGGCGGTCCGTGCCGGGGACGCCGGGGTGGTGGTGGCGGGAGGCATGGAGTCCATGTCCCGGGTGCCTCATCTGGCGATGGAAAGCCGCACCGGGCGCAAACTGGGGGATTTGACCCTGGTTGACGGCCTGATTGCGGACGGCCTCACCGACGCCTACGGCGGCATGCACATGGGGGTGTGCGCCGACCGCACCGCCGAGCGCTACGACATCTCCCGCGAGGCCATGGACGCGTTCACCCGGGAAAGCTATCGGCGCGCCCTCGCGGCCCGGGAGGCGGGGAACTTTACCGATGAGATCGTGCCGGTCGAAACCCGGGGGGCGGTATGCGCCGAAGACGAGGAGCCGGGACGTTACCGCCCGGATAAAATCGACTCCCTGAAGGGGGCGTTCGGCCCGGACGGCAGGGTGACGGCGGCCAGCAGTTCCTCCCTTAACGACGGCGCCGCCGCGCTGGTGCTTGCTTCCGGCAAAACCGCCCGGGAGTCCGGTCTCGTCCCCATCGCCCGGCTGCTTTCCCAGGCCGGGGTGGCCCACGAGCCGGAATGGTTTACCACCACCCCGGCGGTGGCCTTATCAGCCGCCCTTTCCCGTGCCGGCCTGACGCCGGGCGAGGTGGACCTGTACGAAATTAACGAGGCATTCGCGGTGGTTGCCATGGTTGCCATGCGGGAGCTTTCCCTGGACCCGGACCGGGTCAACGTGGGCGGCGGTGCGGTGGCTCTGGGGCATCCCATCGGCGCCAGCGGTGCGCGCATTCTGGTGACCTTGCTGTCGGCGCTGGCCCGTTGCGGCGGGCGTTACGGCGCCGCCGCCCTGTGCGTGGGTGGCGGCGAGGGCGTCGCGGTGGTGGTGGAGAACCTGGTGGGAGCTTCGGAGCGGGGTTAGCACGGGTGCCGGGGCGGCAACCGTTCCGTATCCACATGCTATACTCTCCCACTTGGCCGCCGGGGTGTCCGGCGGCGGTTATGGATTGTTCGGAACGATGGTGCTGCTTGAGTTTTCCATGAGCCCCCTGGGCAAGGGGGAGAGTGTCAGCGAGTATGTTTCCCGCTCCCTCGATATTATCGACAAGAGTGGGGTGTCCTACCGGCTGACACCGATGGGAACCATCCTCGAAGGAGAGTGGGACGACGTGTTTGATGTGGTGCGTCAGTGTCACGAACGCATGGCCCAGGACTGCGACCGCATCACTACATCGATCCGCGTAGATACCCGGGCCGGGGCCACCGGTCGGCTGGAAGGCAAAATTGCCTCGGTCGAGTCGCGTCTCGGTCGTAAACTTTCCACCTGAGCGGCGCTGCCAGGGGCACGTCGCGATGTCGTATGGAAAAACAGAAATAGGAACCAGGAAACCCCATGGATATTAAGACCATCGCCGATCTGGCTGCGTACTCCGACGAGAAGATGAAGAAGGTGAGCCTGTTCTCCACCGAGCGGGTGATGAACGACCTCTACTGTCTGGAGCCGGGTCAGAAGCAGAAGGCCCACGCCCACGAGGGCGAGGACAAGATTTACTGCGTGCTCGAGGGTTCGGGTTCGGTCACGGTGGGTGATGAAACATCGGCCATCAGCGAGGGGCAGATCGTGATCGCGCCGTCCGGCGTGGTCCACGGCATTGAAAACGGTGATGGTGGCCGCATGCGGGTGCTGGTGTTTATGGCGCCCAACAGCCACTTCGGCGGCGGCGGCCACGGCCACGGCCACGGCCACGGGCACGGGCACGGGCACGGGCACGGGCACGGGCACGGGCACAAGTGTGACGAGCCCGGACACAAACACTGATGGGGGATTCGGTATGAGTGAACTGGTGTGGACTCAGGAGGCTGAGGCGGCGATGGAAAAGGTGCCGTTCTTTGTGCGCGGGCTGGCCCGCCGGGCGGTGCTCAAACAGGCCGAGCGCGCCGGGGTGCGCCAGATCGACCTGAACTTCGTAAACGCCGTGCGCGACCGGGTGAGCCCCAACTCCCCGGGTGGGCCGGATGACGCAACGACGGGCTGACCGGTACCCGGAAGAGGGAGGGGCGGATGAGCGAAGCTGAGGCATCAGAGTCTTCCGACGGCGGCCCCGGTGAGGTGGCCGATGAGGGCATGGACGCCACCATGGCCTGCCCGGGTTGCGGTGCCGTGTACGACCGCCGCTACCTGACCGAATGCTGCCGATATGAGGCGGGACAGGGTTACCGATGTCCCGCCTGCAACCATTTTCTGGAACGGGAGGACGCGTGACCGCAGCACATCGATCGCTTCAAAGCCTTGCTGAACAGGTGGTAGAACGCGCCATGGCCATGGGTGCGACGGCGGCCGATGCCCTGGTCATGGAGTCTGATTCCTTTTCGGTTCAGGTTCGTCTGGGCGAGGTGGAGAATACCACCGGCGCCCGCGACAAAGGCCTGGGCCTGCGCGTATTTCAGGGAGACCGTTCCGCTACCGCTTCCACCTCCGATTTTTCCCCCGAGGGGATCGAGCGCTTTATCACCGACAACTGTGCCCTCGCCAAGCTGACTGAGGCGGATCCGTACTCCGGGTTGCCGGACGATGCGGGGCCTGCGGGCGACGACACCCTGGAGTTGTGCGACGGCGGCGTGACCCTGTCCATCGACGATCGCATCGACCTGGCCCGCCGCGCGGAAGCGGCGGCGACCGGGGCTGATGCGCGCATCACCAACTCCGAGGGCGCCAGCTTCGACAGCAGCGTGGGGGAGGTGGCCTACGCCCGCTCCAACGGCTTTGCCGGCGCCTACAGCGTCTCCTCCTACGGACTGTCGGCAGTGCCGGTGGCGGAGGAGGAAGACGGCGGCCTGCAGCGCGACTACTGGTTTACCGGCTCCCGTCACTTCAGTGACCTGGAGACCCCGGAGTCGGTGGGGGAGAATGCCGCTCGCCGGGTGCTGCGGCGGCTGGGCGCCAAAAAGGTGCCCACCTGCGAGGTGCCGATTATCTTTGAGTCGGACGTGGCCGCCAGTCTGATGTCGCACCTGGCCGGTGCGGTGTCTGGAAACGCTGTTTACAAGGGGGTGTCGTTTCTGGGGGACAAGCTCGGTGAGAAAATCGCCGCCCCCGGCGTGACCATCATTGACGATGGTTGCATGCCCCGCGCACTGGGTTCCCGTCCGTTCGACGGCGAGGGGGTGCCGGTAGGGCGCAACGTGGTGGTGGACGACGGCGTATTGAAGCACTTTTTGCTCGACACCTATTCCGCGAAAAAGCTCTCCATGGTCACCACCGGCAGCGCTGCCCGGGGCTTGGGCGGCACCCCGTCGCCGGGATCGAGCAACTTCTACCTGAAGCCGGGGGAGCAGTCACCGGAAGAAATCATTCGGGGCACCAGCCGTGGCCTTTTCGTTACCGAATTGATTGGTTTCGGCGTCAACGGCGTCACCGGTGACTACTCGCGGGGTGCTGCCGGTATCTGGATCGAGAACGGTGAACTGACCCACCCGGTCGAGGAGGTGACCATCTCCGGCAACCTGCTTCAGATGTATCAGGACATCGAGGCGATTGGAAACGATCTTGTTTTCCGCCGTCGCACCGTGTCGCCCACGGTCAAGATCGCGCGGATGATGCTGGCGGGAACCTAGCCTCTGGCGCTTTGCGCGGGCACTGACTGCATGCTCGAAGTAGAATCCCTTAGCAAACGGTTTGGCACGGTCACGGCTCTGGACGGGGTGTCCTTCTCCGTTGCCGAAGGGGAGATCGTCGGCCTGCTGGGTGAAAACGGCGCTGGTAAAACCACCACCCTGGGGCTGCTGTCCGGGGCCTTGTTTCCCACCTCCGGTCAGGTTCTGATTGGCGGCCGAGACATTCTTTCCGACCGGCTGGCGACCCGCCGCCGGGTCGGCTACCTGCCGGAACAACTGCCCCTGGATCCGAACATGCGGGTGCGGCCGTTTCTGCACTACGTGGCGCGCCTTCGGGGCATGGGGCGGGCCCAGCGTCCGGCGGCGGTGGAGGGTGTGATTGAATCGTGCCAGTTGACAGAGCTTGCGGAGCGCTCGGTGGGCGCCCTGTCCCGTGGTGGCCGCATGCGGGTGGGGCTGGCCCAGGCGCTGGTGCATAACCCGGAACTGCTGCTGCTGGATGAGCCGACCGCGGGACTGGATCCGGGACAGGTGCTCAACATGCGCAAGTTGATTCTGTCGTTGGCCGGGCACCACACCATCCTGTTTTCCAGCCATAACCTGACGGAGGTATCCGAGTGTTGCAGCCGCGTGGTGCTGCTGCGTGAGGGGCGGGTGGTGCAGGAGGATGCCCTGGCCAACCTGGAAGGCCGTACCGGAAAAACCGTGCGGATGTTCATGCGGTTTGCCCGCCCTTCGGAGGGCCTGGACGAGGAACTGTCCGGGTTTGAGGGTGTGGTGGCGCTGACCACGCCGGAGATTGGTGGGCCCGGCGTCCGGGTGGTTGAGGTGGATGCCCGTGTGGGGGTGCGCGAGGCACTGGTGGAGGCTGTCGCCGCCCGCGGTTGGGGGCTGTGTGAAGTGCGCGAGCAGGCGGTGACACTGGCGGAAATTTTCCACCGTCACCAGCAGGTGCCCGAGGCGGAGGACGATACCGACGGGATCGAAGCCCACGACGAGAAAGAGAATCTCACGGGTGATGAGGTCTATCCCGAGGAAGCCCACCACGAGGAAGGTCACCACGAGGAAAGCCGCCACGGGGAGGTCCGCCACGGGGAGGTCCGCCACGGGGAGGGCCATCACGGGGAAGGCCACCATGAGGAAGCCCACCACGAGGAAAGCCGCCACGGGGAGGACCATCACGGGGAGGGCCATCACGGGGAAGCCCACCACGGGGAGGGCCATCACGGGGAGGGCCACCATGAGGAGGGCCATCACGGGGAAGGCCACCACGAGGAAGGCCACCACGAGGAAGACCACCACGGGGAGGGCCACCACGGGGAAGGCCACCACGAGGAAGACCACCACGAGGAAGACCACCACGAGGAAGACCACCACGAG
>JBHHVE010000063.1:0-7624 GCA_046754085.1 Leptospirillia bacterium | reverse complement strand
CCGCCCGCACGTACTCCTGCTTGCAGTCCAGCCCGCGCATCCGCTTCGAGCAGACATAATAAGGGATGTAGACGCCTTTCCTGTCCGCGCCCCCGCCGCCGTACATCGGCGCGTTGCAGCGGCCGCACCGGATCACCCCGGTGAACAGCCGGTCGTCGCCATTGCTGAATTGCCGCCCCTTGCTCTCACCGGCCCGCTCTTCAAGGATCTTCTGGACCTTCTCGAAGGTCTCCTCCGGCACGATGGGTTCGTGGTTGCCGTCGTGGATCTCCTGGCGCCAGCGAAGCTTGCCCATGTAGATGGGGTTCTGCAGGGCATTCAGCACCACCTGCTTGGTCCACTTGCGCCCGGCGCGGGTGCGATGGCCCGCCTCGTTGAGGGCGCGGCCGACGGAGTAGGCCCCGTCCCGGCCCACCGTGTACATCTTGAAGATCTTCCGGACCAGGACGGCCTCCTCCTCGTGGATGACCAGGTTTTTGTCCTCGTCGAGGCGGTAGCCGTACGGCACCGTGTGGCCGACGAATCTGCCGTCCTTGGCCTTCTTCTCCATGCCCACCTTGGTGCGTTCGACGATGGTCGCGTGCTCGAACTCGGCAAACACCCCGAGCATCTGCAACATCATCTTGCCGGCGGCGTTCTCGGTGTCGAATGGTTCGGTGATGCTTTTGAGCGCCACCCCGCAGCGGGTGAGTTCCTCGACCATCCGGGCAAGTTCGTGGACCTTGCGGGAAAGTCGGTCCACCCGGAACACCAGCAGCGCGTCGAAACGCCCAGCCTCGGCGTCGAACAGCATCGCCTCCAGGCCCGGCCGGTTCATGTGGGTGCCGGACTCCGTGTCCCGGTAGACCTTGCCCTTCTCCCAGGCATCCCCGTAGTGAGCCTTGCAGTAGGCTTCCAGGCGCTCGGTCTGGGCCGGAAGGGAATATTTCTGATGGTCTTCGTCGGTACTGATACGGATGTAAAAGCCGATTCGGGGGTGCTTGGTCTTGGTGGGCGCCGGTAGTGTGGCGGTTTTGGCAATCATGACTATTCCTCCTTTTCCTCCACACACCTACCAGCGATCTGCTGATGACATCAAGGTGCCACCTTGAAGCCAAACGCGAATTAGGAGTATAACCATCCAACCGGTGAACTTGAACCACCCGAAACGCAACACGGCGCCCAAGGCGCCGGAGTGGGAGTAAAGCCATGGCCCGAGGGCTGATCAAGGGGATCACGAAGCGCCAGGCGGACGCCTTTGAGTTCATCAAGAAGTATGTGCGGGAGCACGATGTGCCGCCGACATTGGCCGAGATTGCGACCGCCCTGTCGATCACTCCGCCGTCGGTGCTGGACCTGCTGGCCTCGCTGGAGCGGAAGGGTTTCATCGACCGACGTCGGTCGATGGGACCTCGGGCGATGAAGGTGCTGTCCCCCCGAGGAACCGGTCGCCGGAGGCGGGGCATGATGCCGACCACCGAGGATGGCACTGCTTGGGTGTCGATCGTCGGCCGGGTTGCCGCTGGACAACCGATTTTGGCGGAGGAAAACATCGTTGGCCGGATCCGCATCGACGCCTTGGTTGCCCGGGGCCGCTGCTTTGCCCTGGAGGTCGACGGCGATAGCATGATGGACATTGGCATCCCGGACGGTGGTCTGGTGATCGTTCGCCAGCAGCCGGTTGCGGAAAATGGCGACGTTGTGGTGGCCATGGTGGACGGAGGCGAGGCCACGGTGAAGCGGTTGTCGATCGATGACGACCGGATCGAACTCCGTCCGGAAAACGAGAATTACGAACCGATTCCGGTGACACCGGATTCGGACCTGAAGATATTGGGCAAGGTTATAGGCGTAAGAGAAAGGAAGCGTTGATGCAGGAGATGACGATGGGGGCTGCGGAGCCGGAACCCGACCAACCACCCGCGAGTTACTGGGAAGCCGACCTGGAGGTCAGCCGGGGCCAGATCCTGGAAGATGCATCACAGGATGGCTACCTGTCCGAGTGGATCGGGAAGCTCCCCGGTCGGCCAATCGGTATGCTCTGTCGGATCCTGGGGATCGAGGCTGGTGGGTCGGTCCAACGTAAGAAGGATGCGCTTCGGGAACGGTACGATGAACTGCTGCCCTACCTGCTGGTCGATAAATTTGCCTTCCGAAAGTCAAAGGTCGCGGCGACGGATGTTGCCGAACAGGTGTTGTCCGATGAGGTGCTCGACCTCTGCCGGAAGGGCGAGGACGAATACGACATTACAGCGCTCCTGTTCGCGGTTTTTCACCACCGTTGGCAAGACCTACGCACGGTGTTTCACCTGGACAAGATCCACAAAGCCGGCTTTGCCCGCATGAGCCTGAATGGTGCTGGGAAGCTACCATCGAAGGCCTTGGGCGACTACCTGAAACCGGAGGTGTTGCAAGGCGTCTTGAAGGCTTTCGACCATGACCAGGGGCCAGGACGGCGGAGTGAACTTCGGGACATCATCGTTCGGGATGACCGCCACATCGTGTTTGTGCGCCGTGGGGAGCGTCCGGGTTTGATCATGCAAGATCGGGACGTGGTACACGGCTTTTCGATGGAGTGGGTCGTTCTCGACTTCGACGATGACGCCAGGCACGTGAACATCTCCTCCCACAGCGTGAGCGAATCCCTGGAGATCGCCAACCGCATCGCGTCTGGATATTTCGGCATCGCCTGCGAATACGACAACCAGATCGAGGTTACCTACGAAAAGCAGCTGGAGATCCTGCTGTCTCAACTGATCGAAGAGCAGGTGGACGATCTGTCATTCGTCGAAATCGTCGTGGCGGACAGCCAACTGGAGGGCTCCTCGAAGATGAGGCTTTCGAATGCGGCTTCCGTGTGCCAATCGGTCCGGCATTTTGGGAAGGCCGTGGGAGACCTCCTCACCACGATCGCACAGATTGAAAGCATCAAGGTGGGGTACTCGGGCAAGCGGGTGTCCCTTCTGTTCGAACCCAATGACACCGCCGGTGAATACGTCGTGCGGTATTCCGATCACCGCCTGAACGGTCTGGAACGCCGCTCGTTCGAGGCCTACATGAAGCGAACCCATGGCATCACCATCCTCTCGACGGAAAAACGGCACAAACGGTAACCGGGAGGCGTTCAGGCAGCTACTGCGGGATGGGGTGACCACGCCCAACCCGTCGCCGTCCGTCGCCGAAGCTGCACGTGCACTGGAGTTGCTCGGCTTGGTCGAGGTGCAACCGCAGACCTACGTCTTGTGTGTGAACTTTAAGGACCGTGACATCACGTTTGCGAGAAACCGGTCTTGCCGTGGGCGGATCTATATCGACCGGATGATGGATGAAGGGGGGCACGAATACCGGTGCCCCGACTGTGAGCGGCCGGTGTTCCCGTCGAGCGGGAAACAACGCCACTCGGAAATACGCACCAACGTGTCCCAACCGGGGGTGCAGTCATTCGTCAACGCCCGTCTCATGAAGCTCGAGGTGGGTGTGAAACAACTTGCGGACGGCGTGTTCAAGGTCGACCTGGACGGCATGGGCGTGGTGGTCTGCATCGCCGACCACTGCAACGACGAACGCTATCTCACCCGGGACTGGGCCATCGTCACCCCCACCTGTTACGTCGTGGTGAACCCGTACAACCTTACGGACCGCTTTCTCAAGGAGGAATGGATCACGGCTGTCCTGCTGGCGGATATCGCCGCCGGTGCCGTGGACCTGCCGGAGACGGTGCGGAAAGTGGCCGAATTGGGTCCACCATCCATGGTGGCCAGGGCGTCGGTGCCTATCTACACGAAAGAGGCGCGGGCAATCGTGGCGAAGCCGGTGACGCCGCCCGTTCCCGGGCGCCGGTTCACCGTGGAGGTCGGCCCCAAGGCGGTTCGGATTGAGGGCTTGCCGGCGCTGGCCGCCCAGGCGGATGCCCAGCTCCAGGTATTTTCCATCCTGTGGGAGCGGTTCCTTCAGGATCTACTGAACAACGCCGCCCCCGACGCCTTCCGCACCATCACCCTATCGGAGATTGTGTCGGAGTTGGAACGGCGCCAAGACGGGACGGTCGAAGATGTGACCTCGGTCCGCCGCACGATCAACCGTCTTCAGGAAGGGTTCGAGAAAAAGGTTAAGAAGGGGCTCGGCTTGCCCATCGACCGGGAGGATGTCGTCCAGACACTCTCCTGGCAGGGTCAGGGCGATGAGACCTACGGCTACCGCATCAACCCGTTCACCGTTGCCGCCCGTCCGTTCCAGGCGGACGATCGGTAATCTACCTTTCCGGCAACTCCGTTCCCTGGTTCATGATCGCGACGTATCCGGTGTAACCGAACAGCCGGTTACGCTTCCGCTCGGTCAACTCGTGGACGATGCCCAGGCGCTCCAGGTGCCCCAGGCACTTATTGACCGTCGCCGCTGTAATGCCGGTTTTCTCTACCAGCCAGCCGGATGTGGCGATGGGGTGTTCCAGCAACGCTTGGTGAACCAGAAGAGTGGATGGGGCCGAACGCCCCAGTCCGGAGATCTTGGCGCGATCCTCATTGGCCAGAGCCACCAACTGCTGAGCGGTCTCCACCGCCTGGGTAGAGGTGAAGATCACCGCCTCGGCAAAGAAATCGATCCACGCCTCCCAGTCTCCGGTCAGGCGGACATTATCGAGTAACTCGTAATAATACTGGCGGTGGGTCTTGAAATAGAGACTCAGGTACAGCATCGGCTCCCGAAGCACCTGTTGCTCACAGAGCAGCAGGGTGATCAGCAGCCTGCCGAGGCGCCCGTTGCCGTCCAGGAATGGGTGGACGGTTTCAAACTGTACATGGGCCAAAGCGGCCTTGAGCAGCACCGGCGTCGGTTCCGGCTGGTCGTGCAGGAATGTTTCCAGGTTCCCCATGCACTCGATCACCCGGTCCGGCGGTGGCGGCACGAACGCCGCATTGCCCGGCCGGGTACCTCCGATCCAATTCTGACTGCGGCGAAACTCCCCGGGTGACTTCTTGCTGCCCCTCCCCTTGGAGAGCAGGACTTCATGAATCTCCTTGATCAGACGCAGCGATAGTGGGAAACCGTCCGCCAGCCGCTTGAGGCCGTGGTTCAGGGCGGCAACGTAGTTGCTGACCTCCTGAACATCATCCAGGGGAACGCCCGGCTCTTGCTCCAGTTCGAACAGCAGAAGGTCGGAGAGCGAGGACTGTGTTCCCTCGATCATGGAGGAGAGCACCGCCTCCTTGCGCACGTACATATAAAGGAAGAGTGGCGTGTCGGGCAGAAGGGTCGACACGCTGTCCAGCCGTCCCAGCGCCAGGAGCGCCTGGTCGAATTTTTCCCGCAACCCCGGTGTCCAATCGACGGGCGGCCGGGGTGGCAGGGGGGTGGGCACGAAGGCTCGGGCTTTCTCTCCCACCGTCGAGATGGTGACGTATTTCCCCTGGAGTTTCCGCTTCATGGCTTGTGGTCCGATCCTAAAATAGCGCCCGCCGTTATTTTACGGTATGGCGTAAATATAAAATAAAGCGCCACGTTCATTTAATCAAGCGGTTATCCGGGTAAAAAACGGCGCACAACCCCCTCTCGGACGCCTTCAATGGGCTCCCCAGTCATCACCGAGGAAACTTTTTTCGGCCAGATAACGCCTGTTCTACAAGGGTTTCCGGGAGAACTGTCTCAAACTTTTTCAAACTGTCTGACGATTTTCCCAGCCTCCCACCAGGGGGTACCCGGGAATTCTGACCAGATCGTAACTACCTGAAAATACGCGGCCAACGATTTTCCCTCCGAGCCGCTTTCGGACTCGCCGGGGTGCGTCTGCGGGAGAACTGTCTCATCCGTTTTTGAACTGTCCTCAACTTTTCCGAGGCCGGAAAACACCATGGGCCCAGGAAACACAGCGCCCCCGAGGCGCCCCCTGGGAGGACAGATTGGTGCAGACGGAAAAACCCCCATTTGAACTGACACGGCACACCCGCCAGCTCACCGCCAAACAGGCGGATGAGGTGGTGGATGCCGTGGCGGACCTGATCGTGTCCTTCCTTAAAACCACGGATGCCCCCGCCACCGGGTGGGATAGGAAGAAGGAAACGACCAATGAGTAGTCAGGCCGGCGCGGTAGCGCCAGAGGAAACCAAACCGGAGAGCGAGTGGCTCGAAAACCTGGTGGCAAGCCACACCACCAAACCGCAGCTCCCCATCATCAGCGCAGACCAACGGTTGGCCGAGGCCCGAGGCGTGAAGGGGGTGCTTATCGGCCTCAGTGGCATCGGAAAGACCAGTCAGCTCTGGACCCTGGAGCCCCCCACCACCTTGTTCTTCGACCTGGAGGCCGGCGACCTGGCCGTGGATGGCTGGGCCGGCGACACCATCCGGCCCCGTACCTGGCAGGAATGCCGCGACTTCGCCGTGTTCATCGGCGGTCCGAATCCGGCGCTCCGGGACGATCAGCCGTACAGCGAGGCTCACTACAAGGATGTGTGCACGCGTTTCGGTGATCCGTCGGTGCTCGACAAGTACGAAACGGTGTTCATCGACTCCATCACTGTGGCCGGCCGCCTCTGTTTCCAGTGGTGTACGGGGCAGCCCCAGGCGGTATCGGATAAGACCGGCAAGCCGGACATGCGCGGCGCTTACGGGCTCATGGGCCAGGAGATGATTGGATGGCTCACCCACCTGCAGCACACCCGCCGGAAAAACGTCTGGTTCGTCGGGATCCTCGACGAGAAGCTCGACGACTTCAATCGGCGCGTATTCAGCCTCCAGATCGAAGGCTCGAAAACGGGCCTGGAGCTTCCCGGCATCGTCGACGAGGTCATCACCCTGGCCGAGCTCAAGGACGATGACGGCGCCACCTACCGCGCCTTCGTCTGCCAAACCTTGAACCCTTGGGGTTACCCCGCCAAGGACCGCTCCGGCCGGCTTGATCTGGTCGAGGAACCGAACCTTCAAAAGCTGATGGAGAAGATTCAGAGCCCCGGGCAACCCGCCCCGGACCGCCTCGACTTCACCAGCACCACTCAACACCCCTCCGCATAAGGAATTTTCGATATGTCTACCTGGAACGACTTCAACAACGCCGACGACCAACAGTCCTACGACCTGATCCCCAAGGGCACCCTCGCCAAGGTACGGATGACCATCCGGCCCGGCGGTTACGACGACCCCAACGAGGGCTGGACCGGTGGTTACGCCACCCGCAACGACAAGACCGGCTCCGTCTACCTGAATGCCGAGTTCGTGGTGATGGAAGGGCCCTATGCCCGCCGCAAGGTCTGGTCGCTGATCGGCTTGCACGGCCCCAAGGGGCCGGAGTGGGCTCACATGGGCCGCGCCTTCATCAAGGGCATCTTGAACTCCGCTCGTGGTGTCCACCCGAGCGATGAGACGCCCCAGGCCCAGAACGCCCGGCGCATCCAGGGGCTTGTCGACCTGGACGGCATCGAGTTCATCGCCAAGCTCGACTTGGAAAAGGACGCCAAGGGCGACGACAAGAACGCCATCAAGCAGGCGATCACCCCGGACCACAAGGAGTACGCAGCGGTGATGGGGGCGGTGTCGGCACCCGCTCCGGCTCCGGCCGCTGCCACTCCGGCTTCCTCCACCGCTGGTCGTCCCAGCTGGGCTCAGTAAGGAGGTGGTCATGAGTAAACCGATTCATACCGTCAGCCACTACGGGGTC
>JBHHVE010000062.1:0-7646 GCA_046754085.1 Leptospirillia bacterium | reverse complement strand
GACCTGGAACTGGTGGTGGAGGCGCGGGCGGCGGGAACCACCGGTCTCGACGACACCCTTGATCGGATCGAGGCCGAGGTCGCCGCCGCCCTGAACCTGGATCCGACCCTCGGGGGTCTTTCCAAAGACATCGACTTTGCCGGCGCCGAGATCGACTTCGATCAGGCCGAACAGCCGGTCGGCACCAACAAGATGACTTTCCGAGTGGCCTACCGCCACCGGGAGGACGATCCCAACACGGCAGTTCAGTAACAACCAGGATTCTGCCGTGATTCGGCAACAAACCTTGGTTTTTTGACTTATTGGAAGGAAATACAAATGGCGGACAAACGAACCCTAACGATGAACCACCCCAAGGCAAAAGACCCCATTGAGGTGCTACCTGATGCCGTCCCAACCATGAAGGACAAGGGCTGGCTGGTGAAGGGTGAGAAATCCCAGAAGGAGGTGAAGACCAATGGCTAATCACGTCGGATCAGAAGGCCTGGTGAAGGTCGGCGTCAACACCATCGCCGAGGTGAAATCCTGGTCCCTGGACATCCAGGGCGAGGTGGTCGAGGACACCGAGATTGTCGATGCCTGGAAGACCCACAAACCTGGCATCAAAAGCTGGTCTGGTTCGGTCGAGTGCCACTGGGATGAGACCGACGCCCTGGGCCAGGGCGCAATGATCGTCGGCAATGAGGTGACCTTGAACCTCTACCCGGAAGGCGACGTGCTGGGGGACCAGTACTACTCGGGCCTGGCCATCTTCACCGGCAAATCCATGGGCGGTGAAAACGGCAGCATCGTCTCCGCCAGCTTCAACTTCACCGGCAACGGCATCCTGAACGAGCCGACGGTTTAAAAGGAAAAACGAATGAGCGACATCTTAGAAACAGCCAAGGCCCACTTCCGTGAGCAGGTATCTGGTGAATTGGGGCAAGTGGACGTCCCCGAGTGGGGCACCACCATCTACTTCCGGCCGGCCAGCCTTCGGGACCTGGAGCGGGTGGTTCGCCTCCAGCGGGAGAACCGAATGATGGAATCCCTGGTGGAGTCGATCATCGTCCGGGCCCTGGATGCTGACGGCAAACCGATGTTCAAGCTGGCCAACAAGATCGAGCTGATGCGCAGTGTGGATCCGGATGTGGTGGTCCGTATCTGCAACGCCATGGGTGACGATCTGGTTTCCGTGAGTACAGCGGAAAAAAACTAAGGGCCGACCCGGAGATGCTGTTCGCCTTTCGATTGGCGGAGCACCTCCACAAAACGGTCGGCGAGGTATTGGACATGCCAGCGGCGGAGTTCACCGCCTGGGCCGCCTATTTCAAGGTTAAGGACAGTTAATTGGGCACCAAAGCAACATTCACCATCACGGCGCACGACCGCACCAAGGCGGCCTTCGCCTCGGTCACCGGTGGTCTACGCCGCGTGGCCGGGCGAGCCCTCGGCTTGCAGACGGCCCTGTTGGGCGTGGTGGGAGTGGCAGGCTTTGGTGCCCTGGTGAAGTCGTCCCTGGAGGTGAACGACCGGCTCGGCAAGACCGCCGACAAACTGGGGCTGACCACGGAAGCCCTGGCCGGCATGGAGCACGCCGCCGGCATCACCGGGGTGGAGGTGGGCACCCTCCACAAGGGCCTTCAAAACATGGTCCGCAACATCGCGGACTTTGGTCAGGGGATCGGAGAGGCGAAACGAGAGCTGGAACAGCTGGGCTTCACCCAGCAGGAGTTGATGGCCCTGTCGCCGGACCAGCAATTCCAACAGATCGCCGAAGCATTGAAAGGGGTCGACAACAACACCCAGCGGGTGAACATCGCCTACAAAATCTTCGGCGGTCGTGCCACGGCTCTCCTGAACACACTCGATTTAGGGGCCGACGGTCTCAAGGAACTGTCTGCTGAAACAGAGGCCTTCGGCACCGCCCTGGATCGCACCGAGGTGGCAAAGATCGAAGAGGCCAACGACAACCTGCGCCGTGCCGGTGAAGCGGTGAAGGGCATCGCCAACCGGGTAACGGTGGAACTGTCCCCTGTCATTGCAGGGCTCACGGACCGCTTCACCGATGCGGTGGTGGCCAACAACGGTTTTCGGGACGAGGTGACGTCTGGGATGCGCATCGTGGTCAAAGCGATCGGCTTTGTCGGCGATGTGATTCGAGGCATCAACCTGTTGTGGATGGTTGGCAAATCGACCTTCCTCACCTTCAAGTCGGCCATCCTCGACGGATTATTGGCCATCGTCGAATCCTACAACGCCGTGGCCGATGTGCTGCCGTTCATGGATCCGGTGCCCCTGGACAATCTGTCCCGCTCCGCCACCGAAGCCGGCATCGCCGCCAACCTCACCTACGAAGAACTGGTCCAACTGGCCAACGCCGATCTGCCCTCCGACAAGGTCGATGCCTTTTTTAACAACCTGCAAACTCAGGCCACGGCGGCGGCCGAGGTGGTCGCGGCCACGCGGGAGGGAAAAATAGAAGCCGGCAGTACAGTGCCAACGGATACCACCGCTGACCCCGGCCTTCAACGCCAACTGGATAGCCTGACCCTCTCCTTAGGGTCAGAAGAAGACCGCATCCGTGAGTCTTACCAGACCCGACAGGGAATCATCCAGGAGGCGCTGAACAACCAGCTGATCGATCAGCAAGCGTTCATGGAGCTTTCCCAGGCCAACGACGATCAACGGGTCGAGGCGCTAACCCAAAACGCCATGAAGTGGGCGGACGCCTGGGACGGGGCATTCAATCGTTTCTCCGCTGGCGTCGGTGATGCGGTGGCCTCCGCGATCCTGGAGCAGAAGTCGTTCGGCGACGCGATGAAGTCCGTTGTCCGTGGCGTCCTCAAACAGGTGATCTCGGGGTTGATTGAGATCGGCGTGAAAAAGCTGATCCTGGCTGGGATCGAGAAAACCATCCTGGCCGGAACCATGGTGGCCAACACCGCAGCGGCCACATCTGCCGCCTTCGCCTGGGCACCCGCTGCGGCGGCTGCGTCCCTGGCGACACTGGGAGCAAACGCGGTCCCGGCGGCTGCCGGGATCACCTCCACCTTCGCCCTCAGTGAATCCCTGGCGGCGGCTTCCCTGGCCGGTGTCGCCCACGACGGCCTGGATAACGTACCCACCGACGGCACCTACCTTCTCCAACGGGGTGAGGGAGTCCTCAAAAAACAGGACAACGAGGGGTTACAGGGGTTGCTCCAAAACAGTGACCGAGGCAGCACCACCGTCAACATCAATATCACTGCCATGGACGGGGCCGATGTGGCCCGGGTCATCCATCGGCAGCGGGGGCAGATCGTCGGCATCGTCCGTGACGCCACTGCTGAAGATTTGGGGGGCTGACCGTGCCAGGAATGCTTCCCCAATTCCCCGGTCCCAGCCGGGTGGACCTGACCGATAACACCGGAGCCGTGGTCTCCCGTTCCCTGTCCGGAAAGCGGTTTGCCCGGCTGTTCGGAGGCCACCTGTGGCAGATGCGCATCAAGTACCCACCCATGACCCGTGACGAGTTTGCCCCGCTGATGGGGTTTATTGCATCGCAACAGGGGGAGTTCGGCACGTTTACCGTGGTGGTTCCCCACTTGGCCATTCCATTCGGCTCATGGGTCGGTGCGCCGGTTGTGTCTGGCGCGATTTCGGCGGGTACGGCGGCGGTGCCGTTGAGCGGCTTTACTCCCAATGCCCTCGGCGTCGCCAAGTCCGGCGACCTGATCAAGTTCACCAACCACAACAAGGTTTATATGGTCACTGCATCCGTATCCGCCAACGCCGGTGGTCTGGCGACGATTGTTCTGAATACACCCCTGGTTGCCCCCTTGGCCAACGCCGAGATCGTTATCCATAACAACGTACCCTTGACCGTTTCCCTGGATGGCCCGGTGCAGTCGTACCCGGTAGGCAAGGCGTCAATGTACCGCTTCGACCTCAACGTCATCGAGGCCCCGTAATGGCTGGCCGTGGAATGAGCGCCGCGATGCTGGCCGAGCTGGACAAGGCGGACATCCGGCCTTGCCGCCTAGTTAATTTCTACTTCGACAGCGGCACTCTGCGGTACACCGACGCCGCGCACAACGTGACGACCGCCGGGGGGAATATCTACCTGTCGGACGGCAACCTGACCGGGGTGGACACCATCAAGGAGACCGCCCCGCTCAAGCGCGGCAGCCTGAAGGTAAAACTGTCCGGTGTGCCCCTGGCGAATATCGCCACGGCGCTCACCGAGCCGTACACGGATCGTCGGGTCACAGTTCACATTGCCCTTCTGGATGCCGTTGGTACACCGATCCCATCGCCACTCCTGGTTTACGACGGCCGCATCGACAGCTTTGAGTTGATCGAAAAGGCCGGGGGTACGGCCAACGTGAAGTGGGACGTGGCCAGTCACATGGCCGACTTCGAAAAGACCAACGGCCGCCGTACCAACGATTCGGAGCAGCAGGCAATGTTTCCTGGGGATGACGGGTTTAAATTTGCGTCCACCGTCGACCCCGATACCGAGTGGGGGTCTTAAATGGCTGGCGGATTAGTTGGATGGTTCGAGGACGTCGGCGGCGAGATCGCCGAGGCGGTCGTAGATTTCTCTCAGTGGTACACCCGCGCCATGGGCCTGAACGCCCTGTGGGACTGGATGATGCCGGACATGCCGGAGATCGAGTATCCCGGTGTGAAACTGAACAAGACGGGTACAAACCTTCCCCTGCCTCTGATCTACGGCACCCGGCGTGTGGGTGGCGTCATCGTGTTCAAGGCGGTGGACCCGGCGGATACCGGAATCCTGCACCAAGTGATTGTGCTGGGCGAGGGCGAGGTGTTCAGCATCGGCGATATCTACCTGGGCGACGATCTTTCCACCGATCCCAAGTTTGATGGCCTGGTCACCATCACCAAATACAACGGAACCACCACCCAGGCGGCAGATCCCGATCTGGTGGCCACGTTTCCCGACTACACGGTGGGCACCCGGCTGAAGGGGGTGGCCTACCTGCACGTTAAGTTGACCTACAACCGCGACGTGTTTCGGGGTATCCCCATCGTGACGGCGGATGTAATGGGCAAGCGGGTATTCAATCCGCACCTGGGGGCAGTGACCTACAGCACCAACCCGGCTTGGGTGCTGCGTGATTATCTGCTGAGCCCAACCTATGGGAAGGGCCTGCCGGCCTCAGCCATCGATGAGACATCCTTCTCGGATGCGGCACTTGCGTGTGACGTGCTGATGCCGTCCTATGCCGGCTCCGGCGTCCACATCAAAACCTTCGAGACCAACGCGGTGGTCAACACCAACCGGTCGGTGTCGGCAAACATCACCGCCTTGCTGGCCCAATGCCGGGGCAACCTGGTCTATACCGGTGGCAAATATCGCCTGGAGATCGAAGGCACCAAGGCGTCGACCTTCTCGTTAAACGCCGACAACATCCTGAGCCGGTCTGGTGTGAAGTCCGGTGGCAAGCGGTCCCGATTGAACGGAGTGAAAGTGGAGTTCACCAACCCGCTGACAGATTGGGAAAAGGATTACGCCATCACCGCATCGGCGACGATGCTGGCTGAGGACGGCGGCCTCATCTTGGAAACCACGGTCAACCGACCGTTTGAGACCAGCCCCTACCGGGCGCAGTACATCGCCGAGACCCTGGTGAAGAAATCTCGGGAATCGATTCTGGCGACCTTCCTCGTCAACCATTCGGCCTTAGCGGTGGAGGTGGCGGACATCGTGGATGTGACCCACGCCTCTTTGGGCTGGGTTGGAAAGCTGTTTCGTGTGGTGGCGGTGGAGATTCGGTCCGACCTGACTGTCGGACTGGCCTTGGCGGAGTACGAACCCACCACCTACGACCGCACCATTCCCGCCTCGGCGTTTGTGTCACCGCCGGATACCAACTTAGCCGATCCGACCGTGGTGCAGCCGCCCACCGGCCTCACCATTTCCAGCGGTACGCACCACCTGTTGGCCCTGGGCGACGGCACCATTATCAGCCGGGCAAAGGTCACCTGGACCGCGTCGGCGGATCCGTACCTGGACCACTACGAGGTGCAGGGGTCGAAGGCCCCCAGCGGTTCCTGGTCCGATGTTCCACCAGTGACGACCACCACAGTGGCCGCTTACATGGGCAGCGTGCAGGACGGTCAGGCCTACTTCTTCCGGGTGCGGGCGGTGAACACGGCGGGGGTAGCCTCGGCGTGGGTGACGTCCGCCCAGCACACTGTCATCGGCAAGCAGGATGCGCCGGGTATCCCCATCAACCTGGCCTATGCGACCACCACCGAAGGGCGGCGGCGCCTCACCTGGCAGATGGGGATCATCGAGCCCGACTTGGCCGGATTCCAGATCCGTTACTTCGCCGGGACAGGTGGCACATGGAATACCGCTACCGATCTGCACGCAGGCCTGGTGTCGGTGGATCCGAATGTGGCGATCAACACGGACTTCGCCTATGAGTTCGACCACCTGCCGGCGGGAACCTACGAGTTCTTTGTCCGCCCCTGGGACACGTCGGGATTGACTTCCATTGCGCCGGGGTCGGTTACAGGTGTGACCTTGCCGGATCCACCGGGCGGTGGGGCAACCTGGGGCGTGGACATTACCGGTCAGCCCGCCGACGCGGCGTTGTTGAACAACCAGCAACAGTGGGCGGACGTGGGTGGCGTAGGGCGCCCCCAGGACAACGCTACCGTTGGTGCCACTTGGGACGGTGACATTACTGGTCAGCCGGTCGTCGAGCAGTGGCGCAACCAGATACTCGACCCGTCCTCATGGGTGGTCGGCACCACGGGCACCCAGGGGGTAATGGGCAATGGCGACGTGGTCAGCTACTTCGGCCGCAACGGCCTGACCTCGGAAAACAACATCGTCTCGGGCCTCGATCAGGTGGGCCGCGAGGTGCCCCTGTGGCAATGTATTCCGTCCGGCGACAGCAACGGCGATGGCGGTTGGAATACAGGCCAGTTTGTTATCGACCCGGACAAGGCGTACCGGTACTCCGTGTGGGTCAAGCGTACCCTGTCGAACGACGGCTCCACCTACCTGGGTGTGTACGGCTACGACAGCGGCGGCACCAACATCGGGGTCTCACGGGTTTCCGACAGCCTTACCGTCACCAACCCATACTTCTGGTCCGGCGACCTTCCCATCCTCGATCGCTGGTATCTGATTGTCGGTTACGTCCACGGCCAGGGCGGTACCAACACCACCAGCATCGGTGGGGTGTATGACGGCGTGACCGGTGGAAAGGTGCTGACGGCTCAGGACTACCGCTGGCTGCCGGGCACGGCCACGTCACTGCATCGGGCGTACCTGTACTACGCCGCAACCGGCGTCCCTCGGCAATACTTCGTCCACCCTCGTGTGGACCTGATCGACGGAAACGAACCGTCTGTCGCAGCCCTCTTAGGCTTGGCCGACGTCACCCAAACCGTGATGGATACCGGTATTTTGACCACCGGGGCGGTTTGGATGAACTCCGGCACCTTCGGAGCCAAGGGCATCCAGGCGGAGTACAACGGTGGCAATCCCAGACTCCACGTCGGAGATGGTGCCAACAAGTTTCTGAAATACGACGGCACCAACCTCACCTGGAAGGCGGCCAACACGGAGTTGGATCCGGCAGGCAACCTGACCGCCACCAACGCCACCTTCGACAACGCGACGATGACCAACGCCGTCG
>JBHHVE010000061.1:0-7865 GCA_046754085.1 Leptospirillia bacterium | reverse complement strand
GTTTCGCCATGACGCTCATTTTAACCGGTCAGGGGTGGGTTTTGAGAGGTCCCCAAATGGTTTTGGCCGACCTTCGGGTCCACGCCTTCTAAGGACGGAAACCGATTTTCGGACCTTTTCCGTTGTTGAGCCCGTCGTGGTCCATACGAAAATGCCACCAGGGCCTTTAACCACAGGCGATTCGGCCGCTCCACCTGAATCCAAGCGCGGAAGGAAATCCTATTTTTTGCTTCTGCCTCTGGCGGAATTTTGCAGCCACTCGACCGCACAGGCGATTTACCGTAAAGGCACCTACGTCACAGACGAGGCCACAGGCTCGGCGTACCTGTGCACAGGGAGACCTATTCGTTTTGGCTGTGTCAGCCAGGAGGCCTAGACTCCGTGGAGCCCCACAAACAGACCTTACTCGCACCAGCCCTCGGCCAAAGGGCCTAACTCCCGGGCGGACCAGTTGCCTGACCTGCAAGGTGTGCGCCGAATCTCCGCAACTCATGCGGTGATTATGGGTCGCATACTCCGCATATTATGCGGGGAATAGGCAGCCCGTTCACACCACCCACCGATCCTTCTATGCCCCTTTTGGAAGCTGAAATCGACTTCGGTACGGTTTCGGTTTTTCACCCTCGCTCATAGGCCATCAAAGCCCGTCGCCCAGCTATCTACAATGCATTCCCGCCGTTCGGTAACATCTTGAAACCGAAACGAAATCGCATTCCCGCCTCTGGCACTGAAGAAACCCTGGGGCCACGAAACCCCCAGATGGGTGAAGCGGGGAAGTACCTTAAAACCTGCGCCGCTGCGGAACACCCACAGCGACGCAGGCTACCGGTTTAGGATCGCCGGGCTCTCCACCTCCTTTTCGGGGTCACCCACTTGCCCGGCCTCTTATGCGTCTCGCAACGCCGGTTGAGATCACCGACGGTCAGGCTGCTCTTAACAACAAACGGTGCCTTGCAGTCGGGACAATGGGTATGCCAGTGGAGCAGCATGGTGCCTTTACCATCCTTCCGTTGGTACGGCTCCAGTGAGATGAGGTCATAACGCTGCGGACCCACCAACAGAATGGTGCCCAGGGGCGGCGGCTCGGGGAATTGCAGGGTCATCTTCATTTCACACCCCCTCCCCGCTGGACGGCAAGGCCCATGCCGGTCTGCGGTGGTCAACAGGCTCCGGAGCCCCATCGGCCGCAACCGCAACGCCGGGAACGTGACCGCTGCCACTTTTCCCGACCACCCCGGTGGAAACCGATTTAACCGATGTAACCGATTCCACCTGCCAGGCCTCCGCCGAGCGGCTGCCGCCGGCGCGGGTGAACTTGAGGCCGTCCACGATGCGCCCCTCGTGGCGTTTGATCCATCGGCCCAGGCGGCGCCGGTTGATGTTGCCGCGCTCGTCGGCAATGTCGTGCAGCACCTCCTTCAGTTCCTCGTGCTCCGGGTTGTACCCGGACGACCGGTTCACCGCGTCCCGCACCATGGCCGGGCGGTTGTCGAACACCCCGCGCCAGGCGGACAGCAGTCGTCCCAGGGTGTCCCGGTCCGGGTCCTCGGCCATGGACTCGAACACGGAGGCCGCCGCATCTTCCATTCCCAGCCAGAGCAACGGTTGCCGACACAGGTCGGACCACACCCCGTAGGTCGCCAGAGAGCGGCACTCGGTCTTGGGCCGCCCGGCCTCGATCCACGCGCGCACAATGGTGAGCGCCGCCGATACATACCGCCCCCGGTCCGCCAGCACCTCCCGCACCAGGTCGGGCCGCTTAAAGGTCCGGGCCGCCGGCACCTCACAGGCCGGGTCCAGGTTGATGGTGATGCAGCGCCGGGTCATGTCCTGGATCGGCCCCACGTTGTTGCCGCTGGACAGGAACAGGGCACGGGTGCTGACCGTTGCCGTCTTCGACACCCCAAGGATGCGCCCACTCAGGTGTTCCGAGGTGAGCGCCGTGCACAGGCTCTTGTGGGCCAGCAGATCACCGGTGAGGTTGTCGAACTCTACCACCGCCGGTGCTCTTAACAGCTCCGCCAGAAGCAGCTTTCGGCACTCCTCATCGTCCCCCGGAAAGGTGGTGGGCGTGCCCCGCTGTGGCGTGGCCAGCGCCGTCACCAGTTCGCAGTGGTACGACTTGCCCGACCCCAGCGTGTGCGCCCGCAGGTGGAACATGGGGGCGTGGGGCAGGCTGGGGCGGACGGCGGCGGTCAACATGGATGCAATCGATGCCGCCCGATCCACCGGCGAGGCGAAGGCGAACTCCGCGACCAAATCCAGCAAGACCGCCAGGGCGTTTACCGCATCCGCCTGGGTGGGATGCTCCGGCACGGAAAACTGCCGGGCGTTGAACACCCCGAACATACCCGAGTCCGGATCGTACCCGGCCACCGTCATCAGGGAGCCATCCTCCCTCAGGTACGGCTGCCGGGTCAGGCCGTTCAACACCGGAAGGTGGGGATACCCTGTGGCATCATACAACACCCCCACGTGCCGTTCCGGCGGATCAATCCGGTACCACTCGTCGGACTTGCTGCTGTACTTCTCCCATGTGGCCACGCCGGCCAGCTCCCGCGCCAGGGCCGGTTTGCTGACGTCCTGCACCCGAGTTTCGCCAGTTCCGGGGTCGGTGACCACCGTCACCACCAGCCCACCCCGCTGGTAGTGGCGCCGGGATTGGGACAGCTCCCGCTCCGCCGCGTCCACCACCCGGTGGATGTCTCCGGCGATCACCCGAATGGTCGGCTTCATCCGCGCCTCGCTGACCTCCACCTTCAGGAAGCCCAGCAGGTCGCGGACATGGCGGTTGGTGCAGTGGGCGTGCTGACACTTGAAACCGCCGATGGGCCACCTGTCGTCCGGCTCAAAATAGGCGGTGCCGCCGTCCGCCGCTCCGGTGTGCTCGTCCACCCACGGGCAGGTGATATCGTGCTTGCCGTCTCCCAGGGGCGCCTTATAAAGGTCCCGCGCCCGCAGGGTGGCAATCACCGCATTCTCCTCCGGCCGGGGAATCCACACCGCATCCCCCTGGTGGGACATCTCCTGTGCCGGCGAACGCTCGCGTTTGGGCTTGCCTCGCTGCGCCATCTCCACCTGGAGGCCTTCCACCAGGTCCTTCACCAGATACCGCCGTCCCGGTTCCCACACCTTCATCCGGCAAGAAAATACCGGGTCGTGCTTACCATTGATGGCCACCGGCAGTCGGGCGAGCCGGGCACGGGGCCCGTTCGCTCCCGGGTCGCACAGGCCGGCGGTGACGATGGCATTCATGAGCTTGTCCGCCGTGGGCCCATGAAGAAGGGGTTTTTCCAGAATGTAGCCCGCCTGGTAATTCCCCTCCGATGTTTCCAGCAACCAGGAGGGAGGCAGGGTCAGCCGCTCCATATCCACCTTGGTCCCCACGTCATCCAGCATCACCACATGGAGGGCCTGGAAGTGAACCTTGCGCCGCCGGTAGGTGCCCGCCTCGTTGGGCCGGAATACCGACAGGGTGAAGTAATTGTTGGCATCCGCCGGAAGCGGCTTGTCCCCTTCCCGCCATGGTTGTCCGGACCAGGCGCTTCCGGCAATGTTCGCCGGATTGCCCTTGAAGCTGACCACCATCGGCAGGGCATCACCCTCCGGGTCACCGAATACCGCCTGGCGGAACTCCTCGTTGCTGACCTTGTAGGTTACGTCGGTTTTCTCGGTTTCCTCCGGGCCATCTGGCGAAACGGTGCCGCCCGCTTCCTCCGGCCCCATTTCCCCTTCAATTGTGATAGGATCGTTTTCGAGTTTGGTTTCGTCGCCCAACTCACCCTGAGCCCCGGTTGCCGCCGGGGCTTTTTCTTTTCCTTTCATCGTTACACCCCCTTCCGCAGTGCCACGCGCGGACGCGAGGTGATCCATTCATCCACCTCCGCTTCCCACCAGCCGACCCGGCGGCCGCCAAGGGAGACGGGGGCGGGGAAATCCCCAACCGAGATCTTCTCGTAGATGGTGGAGCGGCTCAGGCCAACGCGGGCGCTGACCTCGCGCAGGCGGATGATCCGCTTGGGGTTGTGGTGTGTGTTTTGGTCCATGCCAACTCCTTAAATGATTGACCCGGAATATCCGGGCTGGGGTCAGCATGGTTGGGGTGGATGGAGGCCATCCAACGAAACGGTGGGGCTACGCGTAGAAACCCTATTTCTACGCGTAGGATGAGGGTTTATTCGGGGTTTTTCGGCCTACCCCCTTTTCGAACAAAGCCGTCCTGTTGGTCGGCTTCTTTGGCCCAGGCGGCTGCGCCGGGTGGGATTGGGTCACCCTCGTACACCATCTCCACATGGGCTTTCCGAGAGGAGTCGGGAACCAGGCCTCGGACCTCCCGGTACTGGACCAGGAATTGGGCCTTCTCCCTATCCTGGCCCTTGTAGCGTGCACTGATCGCCTTTCGGGCGGCGGCACTCTGTTTTTCCTTCAAACGCTCGTCCACTTCCGCCTCGCGCGCCGCTTGGGACTCATAGACACGCGCCTTTTCCAGGAAACCTTGCGCGCTGCAAATCTCCTGGTGGATGACCTCTGGATCCACGTCCACATAGCAGACCAATAAGTCTTGCAAGGCGTTCCGAGCGTAGTTGATGGCAAGGGTCGCGAAGATCAGGGACTCCGGTGCATCCCGGTCGCACCCAATCGACTGCCGGGCAAACTGGATCACCCGAGCCTCATCCACCTGATCGGCGGATAGGGTCTGTTCCTGGCCACCCTCTTCGGTGTCGTACCAGCCACACGACGCGTCGTAGTAGCTCGCACTGCCCGTGATCTCAGCGTTGCGCCGGTACACGGCCCGAACCGAATTCAACACATTTTCTGGATATCCCGGTACATCCTGCGCCTCCGGCCAGTTTTTACGCTCCCCAGATCCACCCGAAAATGCGCTACTTCCCGCCGTGCCAACATCAAGCATCAAGCGGGCCTCATCAATGATCTCACAGCATCGGCCTTCACTGGTGCTTGGCGGTGGATCTATGGGCGGCAGTTCACCAAACAGAGGGCAACGGGCCTCGGAAACGAACCACTCATCCCAATCTTTATGGGGTGAAGGCGGGTGATAACGGATCGTCACAGTTACGCCTCCCGCCGAAGCGGAATAATCTCCGCGCCATCCTTGAGCCGCTCCAGGTAGTCAGCCCACTGCTGCATCATGGCGCGGCGCTCCTTGAGAAACTTGGTGCGGTTGTAGGCGGTGCCGAGGATGTCCGGTACCTTGTGGGCAAGCTGGTGTTCGATCACCTCCGGCTTCACGTGCAGTTCCTCGGCGATGATGGTGCGGGCCATGGCGCGGAAGCCGTGGCCGGTGATGTCGGTCTTGGTGTCGTAACCCAGCCGGCGCAGGGCCGCGTTGACAGCCGCCTCGCTCATGGGCTGTTTAGGATCTCGGCCGGGAAAGACGAAGCGCCCCTCCCCGCTCAACGGATGCAGTTCACGCAGGATAGCCACCGCCTGCCGAGCCAAGGGGACCAAGTGATCGGTACGGGTCTTGGTGGCGGTAAAACGCCACTCGGCCTTGTCCAAATTGATCTGATCCCACTCCGCCTTGCGCAGTTCGCCAGGGCGGACGAAGAACAGTGGGGCCAGCCGCAAAGCACACTGCACTACGAAAGTCCCCTTGAAACCGTCAATGGCCCTTAAGAGTTCCCCAACCGACTTGGGATCGGTGATCGAGGCAAAGTGGCGACTCCTGACCGGTGGCAGTGCGTCCTTCAAATCGCCTGAGGGGTCACGCTCGGCTCGACCTGTGGCGATGGCATAGCGGAAAATCTGGCCGCAGGTCTGTTTGACTTGATGAGCGGTGTTGATGGCGCCACGGTCCTCGATCCGTTGCAGCACCCGCAGCAGTTCCGGCGGCGTGATCTCGCCAATCGGTCGCTCGCCCAACCACGGGAACAGGTCCACCTCCAGCCGCCGGGCGATCTTCTTACTATAGGAAGAGGCCCACTGCTTGCGGGACGACATCTTCGGCAGCCACTCCAGGGCCACCGATTTAAAGCTGTTGGTGACCTTCGCCTCTTCCTGTCGCTGAGCCTCCTTGCGCCGCTCTCCGGGATCGATGTCGTGGGCCAGTTGTCTGCGCGCCTCGTCCCGCCGGCCACGGGCGTCCTTTAAGGTAATGGTGGGGTAGACGCCCAGGGACAGGGTTTTCTGTTTACCACCGAAGCGGTAGGCCAGACGCCAGTACTTGCTGCCGTTGGGCTCCACCTGGAGGTAGAGGCCGCCACCGTCCGACATCCGGGTGATCTTCTCGCCCGTGCGGGCATTGCGTATCGCAAGCTCAGTGAGTGGCATCCGCTTAAACCCCTTTATCCACAAGGATATGCGCCGTTTGTTGGTACCGGGTTGTTGGTATTTTTCGGAAGATACCAACACCGGTCGGCTTGATACCAACAAATGTACCAACAATCGCCCTGGATTCCAACGGATAGGCCCGGACACCACCAGACAACAAAAAGCCCGCAACCCCTAGTGGGGTGCGGGCTTAATGGTTGTTCCCGGATTTACTCGGAAACGGATATGGTGCCGAGACACAGAATCGAACTGTGGACACGAGGCTTTTCAGGCCTCTGCTCTACCGACTGAGCTATCTCGGCGGTCCGGGGATAGTAGCCTCGCACCCCCTTTTCTGTCAACGGGGTCTTGCATTCGATGCCCCCCGGGAATATCATTGTTCCGTTAATCTGGGCACGCTAGGGGAGACGGTGGGTTGATCGGCCCGCCGTTTGTTGTTTTTACGGGATCGAGAGGGCGTGGAAGCACCCCTGATAGAACGGATACGGGAAATTCTTCTCCCCATCCTCGCTTCCAGGTCGCTCGAGGTCTTCGACATCGAGCGCAATGGGGGCATCCTGCGTGTTACGCTGGACCGGCTGGACGGGGCCGTTGACATCGGCGACTGCACCGAGGTCAGCAATTTTCTCTCCCACGCCCTGGATGTGGAGGATTTGATCCCCGGCAATTACCGCCTGGAGGTCTCCTCTCCGGGGCTGGACCGCCCCTTAAGGAATCTGGACGATTTCAGGCGCTTTGCGGGGCAGTTGTGCCGGATACGCCTGGCGGAGCCGGAAAACGGCGATTACGTGATCTTCGGCCATATCCGGGAGGTCGGGGACGATCGGGTCACCCTGGAGACCCTGGAGGGGCACACACGGGTCATCCCGTACGCCAACGTGGAACGTGCCCGGTTGGAAGTGGAATTTTAGGGGTCGGACGACCCTGCTTTGGACGCCCTGTCAAATAGGCAGGGCCTTTCAGAAGAGGTTAAGCAATGAGTCGCGAACTGGTGTCCGCGATCGAGCAGATCAGCCGCGAAAAGGGTATCGAGCAGGCCAAGATCATCGAGGCGGTGGAAACCGCCATCGAGACCGCCGCCCGCAAACGCTACCCCGACGACGGCAACATCCAGGTCTCTCTCGACCAGGAATCCGGCGCAGTGGAAATCGTCTCCTTCAAGGCGGTTGTGGAAGACGTCGAAGACCCGACCCTGGAGATCAGTCTGAGCGATGCCGCCGAGGCTGACCCGGATGCTGAACTGGGCGATGAGGTCGGCTTCCTGCTGGAGATGGACGGCTTCGGCCGGATCGCGGCGCAGGCCGCCAAACAGGTGATCTTCCAGCAGGTCAGAGAGGCCGAGTGGGAAGCCATCTACGGCGAGTACACCGGCCGCGAAGGCCAACTGGTCACCGGCATGATCCTGGGTCAGGAGCGCCGCAACTACATCGTCGAACTGGGCCGCACCGAGGCCATTACAGTAGACACCATCAATGAAGGGCCCTTCCTGGCCGGCGACCACGTGCCAGAAGAGGTGGTTCAGAAGATGCGCGAATTCCTCCTGACGGCCGCCGCCGAGCATCCCGACGCCGTCC
>JBHHVE010000060.1:0-8056 GCA_046754085.1 Leptospirillia bacterium | reverse complement strand
TAAATCGTCGTGCCGGGGCCGCTTGGTGGCGGCCACGGCGGCACCCTTGATATCGGTGACGAGAATCTGGAGGTGAACGGGTACCTTGGGCTGCGGCTGGGAGAGCCGTTTCAGGTAGTCGGTGGCGCGGTTGGTGAGGAGTGCGTGCAGATAGGCATCCACTCCGGCGTCGCTGGCCCAGCGGCGTTCCACTTCGGCGAGCTGGTTCTTGATCTCCTTGGTGCCGCTTCCGGCGTAGCTGCCGTTGGACTCGGAGATCACCCGGATAATGTCGTTGGTGGCGGCGATGGTGTGCGCCTCCTTCAGGTGGTGCGCAATCTCCGTGTCCAGGTTCTTGGCCGTGATAATGGCCAGTTCCTTGTAGGTGGTGCCAATGGATTTTTCCAGGGAAGCGCGCCCGAAAAAATAGACCGAGGCAAGCCCCAAGGCCACGGAAACCATGCCGATCAGGAGGATCGCCATGACCACGCGGGTCTGAAAACCGGTTTTGCGAATCGAAGGGGTCATCGGGTCGGTTCAGGGGTTTGTGGCTCAGTTCCGTTCATTGGAGGGCGCTGGCTCCCTGACGCATCATGCGTTCGGTAAACAGCGAATCCTTAAGCCCCTTGCCCACCTGGATGTTGGTGAGGTTGAGGGTGGTTTGGGAGCCGGTCTGGGCGTTGGCGATCACGACCTTTTTCCATACCCAGGCATTCTTCACCTGTTTCCATGCGATGGTCTGCTTCTTGAGCAGGCGGTCCTCCCGATCATAGTAATCCACCTTGTCGATCAGGAAGTTATCCGCTGCAATCCAGCGGATAACCCGACTGTAAGGATAGGAAGGATCGTCGGTTTTTGGAACCGATTCCACCACATAATAGGTTTTTGAGCCGATGGACTCTTCCCTGAGCAGATCATGGTCATCCAGGTCCGAGGGGCGCGAGTCCATGTCGGAGGCGCGCAGGTCGGAGCCGTGGATGTTCTCGTCCACCTCGCCCGGCAGTTTGTTGACCTTGCGCAGGATTGGGATGTAGATCCAGCGGTCGGCCGGAATTCCGCTCTTTGTGGTGTAGGTCCACGTCATGAAGGCGGTGCCACGGCTTTCGGGAGGGTACTCGTGAAACAGCAGCACCTTGGAGTCCAGATTGTCCTTCCCGTGGTACTGCTTCCAGAAGCGTTTGATGATGACCTTTCGGGTATTGCCATCGGCGTCGGCAATCAGGAGTGTGAGCTGTGACTGCTGGTCCTCCCCCGGATTGACCGCCTGGGCTGCGGCATAGATTTCGGTGGCCGTGGGGGCGGCGGCGCTGTCGTATGCAAACGTGAAGAGAACCAGGGCGAACGCCAGGGAAGCGGCCACCAGTCGCCGGGTCAAGTGTCTATGGCAGGTGCGGGGAACCCGACGCCAGGGGACTGGTATGGATGGCTCTTTGTTCATTTGATCGCGCTTTCGACAAGTGTGGCACAGATGGTGCCAAATCCAAGAAATGCTAGGAGGGGACCGCGAACCTGTCAAGGTCAGGGACACAAACGGTGAGGCAGTTTGAGTTGCGAACAACTATTTCGTTCAGTAAACTAGCTCGGCTTTGCCTTTGTTACTCCACTTGAAAGGGGCGGCACTGTGCCGGGCGTAATGCTACACGGCGGATTCAACGTGGGGGGGGCTCCCCGCACCGCCGGAAGAATAACCCGTATTGCCAACAACGACCCACGGGTGTCTATCTTTAGGAGTTTGTCATGTCCACAGTCGAGATCAAGGAACTGCTTCAGGCAGGTGTTCACTTCGGCCATCAGGCCCGTCGCTGGAACCCGAAAATGGGGCGCTATATCCTGGCCAAAAAAAACGGCGTTCACGTCGTTGACCTGCGTAAAACCAAAACCTGTTTTGATGCCGCTATCGACGTCGTTCGTCAGGTTGCCGAGCGGGGTGGCAAGATCCTGTTCGTCGGCACCAAGAAGCAGGCGCAGGATATCGTCTCGGAGGAGGCCATCCGTTGCGGTCAGTTCTACGTCAACCGTCGCTGGCTGGGCGGGCAGCTCACCAATTTCAAGACCATCAAGGGCCGTATCGCCAAGCTCAAGGAGCTTGATCAGGCCTCCGAAGATGGCACCTATGACCGCTACTCCAAGCGCGAAGCCCTGAACATGGAGCGGGAGCGCCTCAAACTTGAGGCCAGCCTGGGCGGCATCAAGGAGATGGGATACGCCCCGGACGTGATGTTCGTGATTGATCCCAATCGGGAGCGCATCGCCGTTTCGGAAGCCAACCAGTTGAACATTCCCGTGATTGCGATCACCGACACCAACTGCGATCCGGACCTGATTGATTACCCGATTCCGGGCAACGACGATGCGATTCGGGCCATTCGCCTGTTTGTCAGCCGTATGGCCGATGTGATTCTGGCCGCCCGCGACGCCCGTGCCGAAGCAGCTGCTGCTGCCAAGAAGGTTGCCGATGCGGAGGCCAAGAAGGCTGCCGATGCCGCTGCCAAGAAGGCTGCCGAAGTGGCTGCCAAGAAGGCTGCCGAAGTGGCTGCCAAAAAGGCTGCTGAAGCGGCGGCCAAGCCGGCCGCTGAAAAAGCTGAGGCCAAGCCGGCCGCTGAAAAAGCTGAGGCCAAGCCGGCCGCCAAGAAAGCTGAGGCCAAGCCGGCCGCCAAGAAAGCTGAGGCCAAACCGGCCGCCAAGAAGGCCGCGGCCAAGCCGGCCGCCAAAAAGGCTGAGGCCAAGCCGGCCGCCAAGAAAGCTGAGGCCAAGCCGGCCGCCAAGAAGGCCGCGGCCAAGCCGGCCGCCAAGAAGGCTGAGGCCAAGCCGACCGCCAAGAAGGCTGAGGCCAAGCCGGCCGCCAAGAAGGCCGCGGCCAAACCGGCCGCCAAGAAGGCTGCCGACAAGTAAGGCGGGCGTACCGCGTATCACTGTCGACCGGTTTCGGTCGATGAGGCTATCTGACCTGGATTTCGAAATTATAGTATTGAAGAACAATGGCTGAGATCACCGCAAAGACCGTTAAAGAACTTCGGGACCGCACCGGCGCGGGCATGATGGAGTGTAAACAGGCCCTGGGCGAGGCCGATGGCGACATGGAAAAGGCCATCGACATCCTCCGTAAAAAGAGTGGCGCCAAGGCCGCCAAGAAAAGCGGGCGGGAGACCTCCGAGGGGGCAATTGGTACCTACGTCCACGGCGGCGGCAAGATTGGCGTCCTTGTGGAGGTCAACTGCGAAACCGACTTCGTTGCCAAGACCGACGAGTTTCAGAGCTTCGTGCGGGATATTGCCATGCACATTGCGGGCGCAAACCCGGTGCCCCAGTACGTGAACCGCGAAGAGGTTCCGGAAGCGCTGATGGCCAAGGAGCAGGCGTTTCTGTCCGAGCAGGCCGCAGAATCTGGCAAACCGGCTCAGGTGATTGAAAAGATGGTGGAAGGTCGCATGAACAAGTTCCTCAGCGAGATTTCGCTTTTGGAGCAGCCTTACGTCAAAGACCCGGACATTACGGTCGGGGAGATGGTTCAGCGGCAAGTGGCCAAGCTGGGGGAGAATCTCTCCATCACCCGCTTTGTCCGATTCCAGCTCGGTGAGGCGGTGTAAAGACAAGGTGGGTCTTCGCTACAAGCGCATCCTGCTCAAGCTTTCCGGCGAAATGCTGGCCGGAACCCAGGGCTTCGGCATCCAGCCCGCCGTGGTGGATGACATTGCCGGGCAGATTCAGGTCGCCCACGATATGGGGGTGGAGGTTGCGATTGTCATTGGCGGCGGCAACATCTTTCGCGGTATCTCCGACGAGGCCGCCGGTATGGAGCGCGCCAGCGCTGATTACATGGGGATGCTGGCCACGGTGCTGAACGCCTTGGCGTTGCAGAACCGTCTGGAACATCGCGGCGTCCATACCCGCGTGCTGTCCGCCATCGAAATGATGGAACTGGCCGAACCGTACATCCGCAGAAAAGCGATCCGCCATCTGGAAAAAAACCGGGTGGTGATCTTCGCCGCCGGTACCGGAAATCCCTATTTTTCAACGGATACGGCGGCTGCCCTGCGTGCCATGGAGATCCATGCCGAGGTGATTCTGAAGGGCACCAAGGTGGACGGTATCTACGACAAAGACCCCATGAAGCACGATGATGCGCTCATGTATGAGGAGCTTACCTACTTCCAGGTGCTGGAAAAACGGCTCCAGGTTATGGACTCCACCGCCATTACCCTGTGCATGGACAACAAACTGCCGGTGGTGGTGTTCTCCACCCGGGACAACGATAACCTCCGCCGCTTGCTGCAAGGCGAGCGGGTCGGTACCGTGGTCCATTAACGGGATGACGCTCCCCCCGTGTTTTTAACCGCCTGCTAAGAGGCCCGCGTACGACATGGAACAGAGCCTGAGCAAATGCCGCCAGCAGATGGAGGCGGCCATCGACCACCTGAAGCGGGAGTTGGCCCGCATCCGCACCGGACGCGCCAACGCATCGCTGCTTGACGACATCATGATCGATTACTACGGCACCCCCACCCAGCTGTCCCAGGTGTCCAGCATCTCCGTGCCGGAACCGCGCATGCTCACGGTCCAGCCGTGGGAGGAGAACCTGGTGCCGGCGATCGAGCGCGCCATCTTCGCTTCTGATCTGGGCCTGACCCCGTCCAACGACGGCAAGATGATCCGTCTGCCGATTCCGCCCCTCACCGAGGAGCGGCGCAAGGAATTCGTCAAGCAGGCCCACAAAATCGGAGAGGAGACCCGTATCAGCCTGCGCAACGCCCGCCGTGATGCGGTGGAGTCGTTCAAGCGCATGCAGAAGGACGGAGACATCTCCGAAGACGACAGCAAGCGCGCCCAGGACAAGGTGCAGAAAACCACCGACGAGTTCAACTCCCAGGTGGATGAGATCCTGAAGCGCAAGGATCAGGAAATCATCGAAATCTGATGGGGATGAGCCGGGCGTTCACAGATCCCGGCCGTATGACCCCGGCGCTCGCCGGGAGCGCTGCCCGGCCCCTTTTTTCCCATCGCCCGGTCGTGGGCGCCTGAACTACCGTGCGGCCCACCGTTCTCGAAGTCGATCTCGACGCCATTGCCCACAATTTGAAGGTCGTCACCCAACTCACGAACGGCCTGCCGGTACTGGCGGTGGTCAAGGCCAACGCCTACGGTCACGGCCTGGTGCCGGTCAGCCGCACGTTGCTTGCCGCCGGAGCCGCGTTTCTCGGGGTTGCCACGGTGTCGGAGGGGCAAGCCCTGAGGCAGGCGGGCATCGATGCGCCGGTGTTGCTCCTGGGGGGCTACCTGCCGGAGGAGGCCGATGACATCGCCCGGTCCCGCCTGACCGCGACCCTGTTTACCACCCGGCAGCTTGCCAGTCTGGCCCGTGCGGCAGAGGTTGCGGGCGTGCGTATGCCCGTCCATGTGAAGGTGGACACCGGCATGGGCCGCATCGGCTTTTCCCCCGGCGAGGCCGCCGCCCTGCTAAAAAAAGCCCTCGATACGCCGCAGCTTGAAGTGGAGGGGGTGTTCACCCACTTTGCCGAGGCCGATCTCGCCGACTCCCCGGCGGCGGAGCAGCAGCTCGCCCGGCTTGCCGGGGTGCGTCAGGTGCTGGGCGCGGACGGGGAGCGGATTCCTCATTGGCATGTGGCCAACAGCGCCGCCGTGATGCGCGAAATCATGGGTGGCGGGGACGTCGGGGCGACCCTGTGCCGTCCGGGCATCATGCTCTACGGCGAACCACCCAGTGCAAATTTCAAATCCTCCGTGGCGCTTTCTCCCGTCGCCACCTGGAAGGCTCGCGTCATTCAAATCAAGGACGTCCCGGCGGGAACACGGATCAGTTACGGCGGCACCTTCGTCACGACGCGCCCGAGCCGCATCGCCACCCTGCCGGTCGGCTACGCGGACGGTTTCCGGCGGCAACTCTCAAACCGGGGTGAAGTGTTGATTCGCGGCCAGCGGGTTCCGGTGGTGGGCCGGGTCTGCATGGACATGACCCTGGTGGATGTTACCGACCTGCCACAAGCCTTCGGAGACGACCTGTCGGAAGGGGAGGAGGCGGTGCTCATCGGGCGGCAGGGCAACGAGGTCATTTCCGCTACCGAAATGGGGGCTGCCAGCGACACCATCTCCTATGATATTCTCTGCGGCATCTCCGAGCGGGTTCCCCGTCGGTACCTCGAAAAATAAAAAACTTCCGCATCCGGTGCCCTGCCTGCCTTGAATCATTCAGACGCCTCTACCCCCCTGCTCAAGGTGCCGGCCTCGGTCGGAAGGGTCACGCTCGACGTGCTTGCCGAGGTTGGCAGCATCAGCCACTACCTGTTTCAGTCGGTTCGGGAGGGGGCGCGTCCGCCGTACCGCATCCGCGAGGTGTTCCGCCAGATGGAAAGTCTGGGGGTGAACTCCATGCCGGTGGTGCTGATTACCGCCGTATTCACCGGCATGGTGCTGGCGCTGCAAAGTTATACCGGGTTTCAACGCTTTAACGCCGAGAGCCTGGTGGGCACGGTGGTGGCCCTGTCCGTGACCCGCGAACTGGGACCGGTGCTCACCGGTCTGATCACCGCCGGTCGTGCCGGGGCCTCCATCGCTGCGGAGCTGGGCACCATGCGGGTGACCGAGCAGATCGACGCCCTGACCACCATGGGGGTAAGCCCGATCAAATACCTCATGGTGCCGCGCATCATCGCCGGGATCATCATGCTGCCGGTGCTGACCATGTTTGCCGACGTGGTCGGTATTGCGGGCGGCTACTTTGTCGGGGTCGAGGTGCTGGACGCCAATCCTACGGTGTATCTCAAACGCACCTTCGATTATCTGGAGGTGAAAGACATCCTGGGCGGCCTGATGAAGGCCGGGGTGTTTGGCGGTCTGATCGCCCTGATCAGCTCCTACAAGGGTTTTGTGGCGGAGGGCGGTGCCGAAGGGGTGGGGCGGGCCACAACCGGCGCGGTGGTGTTGTCGTCCATGGCGGTGCTGGTGTCCAATTACTTCCTCACCAGCATGCTCAACTGATGATTCGTCTGAATGGGGTTTACAAGAGTTTCGGAGCCAAAGAGGTGCTGTGCGGCGTTGACCTGGAGATCCAGAAGGGCGAGACCCTGGTCATCATTGGCGGTTCCGGCTCCGGCAAGAGCGTTTTGATCAAGCACATTGTGGGTCTGTTGGCCCCGGACCGGGGAGAGGTGCTGATCAATAATGAAGATGTGTGCGAGATGGGCGACGAACGGCTGAACGAGGTTCGCAAGCGCTTTGGCATGCTGTATCAGGGAGCCGCCCTGTTTGATTCCATGCCGGTCTGGCAGAACGTCGGGTTTCCGTTGTTGCAGCACACCAACCGCCCCCGGGACGAGGTGATGAAGGTGGCCGAGGAACGTCTGCGCTGGGTGGGGCTCTCCGACGTGCTGGAATTGATGCCGTCGGAGCTTTCCGGGGGCATGAGAAAGCGGGTGGGGCTTGCCCGTGCCATTTCCATGGACCCCCAGATTCTGCTGTACGACGAGCCCACCACCGGCCTCGACCCGATTATGTCGGACGTGATCAACAAGCTGATCCGTTCGTTGCAGGAGCGGCTCGGCGTCACCTCGGTGGTGATCACCCACGACATGGTGAGTGCCTATTACGTGGCCGACCGGATCGCGATGCTTTACAAGGGCCGTATCATTGAGACCGGCACGCCGGATGAAATCAAAAATTCGCAGAACGATGTGGTGAGGCAGTTCGTCACCGGTTCCAGCGAAGGCCCCATTACCGCGGAGTAGAGGCATGCAAACGGAAGCCAAAGTCGGGTTCGCCGTGATCCTCGCGGCAATTATGCTGGTCACCATGCTTGGCAAGGTGGAGCGCTGGACCTCCAGCACCGAGTCCGGCACCCGCATCCTGACCCGCTTCAACACGGTGGCGGGCCTTGAGGTCAAGTCCGCGGTGCAGGTCGCAGGGGTTACCGTGGGTCAGGTGGAGTCGATCAACCTGGAGAACGGCATGGCCGATGTGGAGGTGCTGCTGTTTCCGGGGGTGAACATCTACCGCGGAGCCAAGGCCACCATCCGTTCCACCGGTCTGTTGGGCGACAAGTACATGGAAATTCTGTCGGGAGACC
>JBHHVE010000059.1:0-8412 GCA_046754085.1 Leptospirillia bacterium | reverse complement strand
CACCCGCACCGGTCACGCTGGGGGGTACCACGACCGTCCCGCTCCCAGCCATGGCAACGCCGACGACCACTATGCCCGTCCCACTCACCCCCGGCGGGACGGCCTGACCGTTCCCGGCAACGGCAACCTGGCCAGCCACACCGCCGCTGCCGGACACCGGAGCCGGCCCCTGGGCCGCCCCTGCCCCCGAGCTTGTGACCACCGCCGCAACGGCGCCCACGCCGGACACGCCTGGTGGGGTGGCCGTCCCGGCTCCGTCGATCCCGATGGTGACCCCAGTGACACCGGAACCGCTTACCGGGCTCGGCGGCGCGCTCGATCCACTGCCGGCAGCGCCGACCGTCATTCCAGCCGCCCCGGTACCCGTGGACCCCGGCACGGCCACCGATCCCGCCCCCGCCACGGACAGGCTGCCCGAAACGACCCCGCTCCCGGAGATCGCTACCGGCCCCGCCGCGCTCCCGGCACCCAAAACCCCAACGGAAGCCGCCGCCCCACCGGCCCCGCTGATCACCCCCGTCGCCGTGGCCGGTCTCAGCGCCACCGCCCAGACGGCGGCAGAACCACCGTCGTGGGTCCAGGAGGTCGAGGTCTGCCCGGCGGTGGGCACCAGCTTGTAGGAGCCCGCTTCGCGCCCGTCCGACTGGAAAACGTCGAAGGCCAGGGTCTGCCCCGCCTCCGGCGTGACGGCGCCCGCCTTCCAGAAGTGGGCGCCATCCGCCACCATCGCCCCGTCGGTGACGGGGAGGAGGTTGGCGGTGATCGGGCTTGCCGTCCCCGCCGTGCCGCCATGGGCATCGATCGGCGTGGTCTGGTCGACCCCGGTGAACGACTGGCTGCCGGCCGCGAGGAACTTCGGGTTGCCCGCCCAGGTGACCACCACGTCGGTGGTCCCGGCGGCAGGATTCACCTGGTACCAGACCTCGGTCCGTGCCCCGTTGCCGGCGTCCTCGACCGCCCACAGCAGGGACAGCGCCGCGCCGCCGTAGGTGACGGACGACACGGGAGTCCCCGGGCCCCCCGCGTCGTTCGCCCCGGCGAAGACCAGGAGAATCCGGTCCGTCCCGGCACAGGTGTGAGCCCAGGTGAGAGAGTTGGCCTCCTTGTCGGCGATCCCGGTGGCCGCGTCGAATGCGATGGCCATGTCGGCCCCGCCCGCCTAGAGGATCGAGATGTTGAAGGCGGTGATGGTCACCGTCCCGTTGGCCAGGATGTTCACGTCCGACAGCTCAATGTCCCCACCGCCCCCGGTGGCAGTGATCGCGCCGTCGATGACGTAGGTGCCGGCGGTGTCGCGCAGGCGGAACCAGGTGGCGGTGCCGGAGGCGTCCGCCAGGTTGTCCTGGATCTGCGCCGAGAGGCTGGACGCCCCGGCGGCGGCCGCCGCGAAGGCGGAGGCCGGCAGGGCCAGGGAGGCCAGCAGCACCTGGGTGGTGACGGCAGTGTCGGCGTTGGCCGGGCGCACGCCGTCGTAGATCTCCAGCACGGCGGTGCCGCCGTCGAGCACGCCGCCGGTGGCGGCGCCGGTGCCGCGCAGAGAGCGGTCCAGCATGATGTTCTTCATCGCGGTGCCGATGGATGCGGCCATGATTCTTTCTCCTTGGGTTGTTGGGGGTTACTCGTACCAGCCGACGAGGTAGAGGATGATGGTGACGGTGCCGCCGAAGTTCTCACCGTCCCAGTTCAGGTCAAACCGACGGTTGGCGTTGCACTGCACCTTGAAGCTGATCTCCGTGTTGTCGTATGCGCGGGTGACGCCGTCGCTTGCCGCCTGCTGGCGGAAGATCCACGGGGAGTTGGTGGTGGTGCCCGTCTTCCGGGCTTTTAAGGTCGCCGTTTCAATGGAACTCAAGGTGTTGAGATAGCCGAGCCCCATGAACTCCAGGGCCTTGGCCGTGGCAGGCACCACGTCCAGGGCGGTCCAGGTGTAGGTGGCCCCGGAACCGGTCGGCCCCACACTCACCCAGGTGTTCTTGGCGAGGAAGGAGTCCACGCTCAGGGACGGGGTGTTCAGGGCCGGAACATCGTTCACCATGTAGAAGTTGCTGTACTTGGTGTATCCGGCCGGGGCGGCGGGACCATCGTCGGCGGTGGTCAGTACCCGATTTCCTGCCACGTTGGCTTGGGCCGTGACGCTGAGGACACCGGGAATCAAGGCGCCCGAACTCCCGTCCAGGCCCAGCACCCCGCCCGGCTGGTTTAACGCGGCGATCATGTCGTTGAGCTTCTGGATCGCGGCCAGCAGGTCCGCGCGGGCCAGCGCCGGGCTGTCGGTTCCCTGATCCAGGTTCGTTGTATTTACCGCTCCGGTCGGCCAGGCCATTTCAAAACTCCTATCCCTTGGGGCCTTCGATCTTCAGGTCAATCGTGATGGGCTGATTCGCGTGCACCGCACCGGAGGTGGTAAACACCCGGAAGGTGACGCTCGTGGTGCCCTTGGCGACCACGGTCCACAGCAGAGGCACGGTCCCGAAAAAACCGGTGATCTGGGCGTTGGTCACATCCGCGAAGGTGCGGGTGAGGGGGTAGGTGAACTCCCCGGAGGCGTTGGTGGTGACGGCCAGGTCCTTGACCGCCTCCACCTCGACCTCCACGTCGATGACCGTAGTCAGGGTGCGAAGCAGGGGGAAGGCTCCGGTTGCATCCACCTTCGCCTGGACATACCGTTGTCCGGTCAGCAGCCCCGGCGCCTGCCACAGGCTCCAGGGATCCACGGCACTGACCTTGGATCGGACGCTGTAGACGGGTGCCCCAACGCCCGCCGCCGATACCACCGGCGTGAAGGTGACGGCGGCCCCGAGGTCGATCTCCGTGTCCTCGTAGGTAACGCCCCCGACCGGGCTTGCGGTCCATTGGGTGTAGGCATCCCAGGTGGTGAGCGCTTCCCAGGTGGTGATGCCGTCGTCCAGGGCCTCCAGTTCGTTCAGCCCGTTGACGGCGCAGCCGGTCTTAGTACCGGGCCACAGGTTGTCGTGGGCGTGCTGCTGGTAGAAGACGTTCTTGAGGGGCGGGTCGCCCAGGTAGACGTCGCCGGTATCGACCGCGCCCACACTCTCGTTGCCGGTGGTGTCGATGGCCTTGGCGAAGAACCGGTAGGTGCCCGCCGGAAGCTGGGCGGTCTCGAACGGGAACGAGGTAATCAGCCCCACGTTCAGGGGCGTGGCCGTGGCCCAGGAGCCACCGCCGCCGGCCTGGTAGCGGATCCGCACCCCGGCGTAGTCCGGGTCCATGTCCACCGGCAGGAAGACGTCGATCTTGCGGGTGCCGTCCGCCAGGCGGGTCACGATGATGCCCGTCGGGTCCTTGGGCGGCGCCGTCTTGCCGATCACCACATGGCCCAGGCTGGTCACCCACGGGCTGGTGACGCCCAGGGTGTTGATGGCCCGCACCCGCACGTCGTAAGCGACCCCGTCTTCCACCGGGGCGATGTGGGTCTCGGTGGCGTTGCCCCGGCCCACGGGCAGCCACAGGCCGGAAGTGGCAGCCTTGTACTGGACCTCGTATTCGTCCACGAAGACGTCGGCGGCGGGTGTCCAGGCCGCGCGAATGCGGCTGACGATACTGCCGGAGGCGTTCACCACCAGGTCATTCGTGCCGCTGGTCAGAATCAGCCCCGAAGGTGGATGCACCGTGTACGGGTCCGGCAGGTTGGTGTTGGGCGATGGCGCGAAGGCTGATGCGGGTACCGAACGGTCATAGACCGTGGCGTCGTACTCCCGCAGACGCACGTCCACATTACCGCCCGCCGTCAGGGCAAGGCCCGTGACCCGGAACGTCTTGGCGTTCCACCCTGGGGTGGTGTGGGTCACATCCACCACGTCCCCCACCTCCACCTGCAACGCCTCCAGGGTGGCGGTAAAGGAGACGGCAATTCCCTCCCGGGACTTCTTCAGTGCCGTTTCCGCGTGGTACAGGGCCCGATAGGCATCGGTTTCAAACGGCAGGCGGATCACACGCTCAAGGAGCAGGTTTCCATCCTCGATACGGGCGGGCGCCGAATCGGCCACCATCAAATCCGGCTGCCAGTTGCGGTCGGGGTTGGTGAACTGGCCCTTGGTGCGGTTCATCCGGTCGCGCTTCACCGCACCGCCGAACTCCCAGCCGCCGACGATGTTGTCCTCGGTGAACGAGAAGCCGGACACGCCAGCCCCCTCGATGCGCAGGGCGTACCTGCCGCCGGAAAACGGCAGGCTGCCGCGACAGGCGGTGAGCAGTCCGCGCACGTTGTCCGCCACCGCCTTGCCCGTGTCCACCACCCCGTTACATGCAAAGCGGTCGATGGTCACCCCGGAGCCGGAGAAGGTCTCGATCTGTTCCTCGCAGATGTCCGCCGCGTTCAGGAACGACTGCACGTCCAGGTCGGTGGTGGCCAGTCCCTTGCCGTACCGCGGGTTGGTCAGGTAGTCGTACAGGGCCAGGGCCGGGTTGGCGGAAAAGCTCATAATTCCCGTGCGGGGGTCGTAGAGCTTCCTGCCCCGCACGTCGGCGGTGATGGTGGGCACGCCGGAGAAGGCATCCCGGTCGTAGGTCAGCTTCACGTGCAGGTAGGCCACCCCCCGCAGCCGCCCGGTGTTGGTCCAGTCGGCGAAGCTGGCCACCAGGTCCGGGTCGGCGGCCTGGGTGTCCGTTCCCGTGTGGGCGGTGACCGTGACCAGGCCATCGAAGCGGGGATCGGTGACCGGCACATCGTCCAGGTAGACCGCATCCACCGCCTCGATCTCGCCCTCCCCCAGCACCAGCACGATGTGCAGGTGGGCGTTCCCCTCGCCGGAGGTGCCCATGAACACCCGGGTGCCCCCCACCCGGCGGGTGCCGTAGACGACGGGGATGTGCTCGACATTGCCGTCCTTGTTGAGGAGCCTGCCGCCCATCTCCCGGGCGATGCGGTCGGCCTCCTTCTCCGCCTCCCGCTTGGCGTCCTCGTACAGGACCCAGCTGACCACCGCGTAGATGGCATAGACCCACCAGGCCATCAGGCACGCCCCCAGCGGATGTCCCGGATGATCTCGGGAGCGAACTTGAAACCATCGTCACCGGGAAAGAACGTCTGTTGGTCCTCGTGGTTGGTGCGGCGGCCAGCGGTCTTCTCGAAGTCGGCCCAGTGGGACGCCACGGTCCACTCCACCACGCTGGTGCCGCCCTCCGGGTCCTCACGGATCGACCAGCCGTCGATGCGGCCGTCGAACACCACCACCGGGTCGGCGATCAGGGCATCTGCTGCGTCCAGGCATCCGGTGCGGATGACCACCTGCCGGTCCGTGGAGGGCTCCAGCAGGGCGGTGGCGATGTTGGCCTGGGCGACGCCGGTCAGGGAGACGGTGACGGATCCCACCCGCAGGTCCGCCTCCTCTGTGACGGTGGGAATATCCATCAGGTTGCCGTCGGCCAGGTAGATGTTGCCGCCCCAGACGAGATCCCGGTGGGCGTCCGTGTAGCGCCCCAGGTTGGAATCCAGGTGGATCTCCACCAGGTGCGCCAGGCGCACCTCCGCCCTGGCGATTTCCGCCAGCATGGCCGCACTCATGCCGCGTCCGGCCATTACAGGACCTCCTCCAGATCCAGCTCGAAGGTGTAGAGGCTGGGAGCGCCGGCCCGGTACTGCTGCACGTCGTTGGCAAGGGCCATGGTGAACGGCACGCCCGTGACCACCAGCGGCTCGTTGTCGGCGGGAGGCTGCACCAGGGGCGGCTCGATGGGGATGGTGACGCCACCGAGGCCATCCGCATCCACGTCCGCCGTGACCATGTATACCTTGGTGTGGCCGCCACACTTCAGCACGTCCCCGGCCTTCACAATGCCCACGGTGTTAGGCGTCCAGCCGTCGGTGACCAGGGCGTTGCCGGCCTGGCCGGCCCCGTTCACCAAAGGAAGGCCCGTCGCCACCCCGCGGGGGATGGCCAGGTCCGGCGGGATCACCTGGAAACTGCCGAAGCGGCCACCCTGGGAGAGGATGAAGGCGTAGACGGGCATGAACGCGTCCCGGGTCAGGGCGGGGTAACGGGCGGTGAAGCGCCACCGGTGGGCGCCGATGCGGCGCACCGAGCGGCGGCCCGAGTGGGCCCGGTACACCAGCGTGCGGTGGACCGAGGAGAGGCCCACGGTCACGAAGCCGGGAGTGGTGGGGAGTTGCCCGCTCACCGGATGGGCCCGCCACTACGGGTGCGGTTGTCGTAGGCGTCCTGGATGATCTGCACGATCTGCCCCCGCTGGTTATCGAGCACCCGGGCCACGCTCGGGCCGTCCACGGCGTTGATGGTGAAGTTCACGTTCAGCTGCGAGGGCGGGCGGCTGAGGAGATCCCTCAGCCCCTCGTTGTCCTGCTTTTTGAGCACCCCTTCGCCCTTTTGCAGCAGGTAGGTGCCGTCCGTGGGCACGTTGTCCAGACCTCCATGTGCCACGCCGGCGATGGATGCCGCCGCCAGCGACTCGGAGAGGGCATAGGTGGCGGCCATGCCGGCGTTGGCCGGGATGGAGTTGGCGCCGTAGGAGGTCAGGGACACGGCCGCCGCCGCGGGTGCCCAGGCGCTGGCGGTGGAGGCGGCGGCGGAGACGGAAGCCGCCGTGGAGCCGGCCAGGATCGACTTGCCGACGGCCGCCAGCATGAGCTTCTTGACGCCGATCTCCACCAGGCCGGACACGACCTGTTTCACCACCCCCCGGGCCACCGCCTTCATGGCGTCGGAAAACGATTGCTGTTCGAAGATGGCGTTGGCGACGGCATCGCCCACGCCGGCGGCGAAGCGGTTAAAGGCGTCGTCCCAGGCGTCCGCCCATTTGAGGGCGTTCTTCTGTAACGCCTCGACGCGCTTGTCGTCGTTGGCCTGGGAAATCTCGACGAACCGCTGTTGATCGATGAGCTGGCCGTTCAGGGCCTCCTGGATGATCCCCTGGCGGCGCTGGTAGGACTCACGGATGCGTTCCTCCTCCGTGGAGAGGGACGTCACCAGGCGGTCCAGCTGCCGCTGGAGGGAGGGATCAGTGGTAGTGCCAGTGGAATCGGAGCCGTTAGTCGCACCCCGGCCTTCCCGTGCCGCCGCGACCACCTCGGCGGCGGCCGTCGCCTCGGCCTTCAGGTTTTCGAAGAAGGCGTCGATCTTGTCCGACGGCAAAGGCTCCGTGGCCAGGCGCACCAGTTCCGCCTGGGCCATTCCCGCCGCGATGCCCGCCTCCGTGGCGGAGCGGGTGATACCGTCCAGGGGCGCCGGGTCCAGGAAGGGAATCACGTCGGCGACCCGGTTGAAGCCTTCCGCCAGATCGACGATGCCGCCCAACACCCCCGCCTTGAAGGTGAGGAAGGCGACCTTGGCCGTTTCCCACAGCAGGTCCAGGCCCCGGATCACGTCGCCCAGGAAGCCGACGGCCTTCACGACAATGCGCATTCCGGCGGTGACGTGGTCGCGGAAGCCGTCGTGGGCGACGGTCGCCTCGGCGAATCTTTGGGAAATCCCGGCGATCACCGGTGCCAGTTCGATGGTGACCCGGTTGGCGATGCCCTTGATGGCGTCCCCGGCCCGCTTGAGGTTGTCGTTGGCCTGCTCGATCTTCGAAATTTCGGTGCGGTCCAGGGCGGTGCCGAAGGCCTCCGTCTCGGCGGACAACTCGCGGATGCCGTCCGCCCCCAGATCCAGGGTGTTCAAGAGCGCCGTGGCCCGGCCGCCGAAGATCTTGTAGGCGATGTTCACCCGCTGGGTGTTGTTCTCGACGCCCTTCAGGGCCTCGGCGATGGCGGTGAACTGCTGGTCCGGGGACAGATTCAGGAGGTCCTCGGCGGAAAAGCCCAAAAGTTCCAGTTCGCGCTTGGCCTCGCCGATCCCCTGGCCGAAATCGGCGATGTTGCGGACCATGTTCTGCAAGCCCTTGTGGAGGGTGCCCACCTCCACGCCGGTGATGTCGGCGGCGTGCTCCAGGCCAGCCAGGGCCTGGGTGGTCAGGCCCAGCTTGTCGGCGGTCTTGCCGAGGCGGTCGTTCACCTCCAGGGACGACTTCACCAGGGCCCCGAGCCCGGCGGTTCCAACCAGCCCGGCGATGCCCAACCGCACCGGCCCGATGGCGCGGGTGAGTCCGGACAGGCCGGCCTTCACCGAGCGGAAGGCCGCATGGGTCTTGTCGCGGGCGCTGATGGTAAATCGCGCGTCCGCTTTGCCCACGGGTCATTCCTTTTGTTTGAGGTAGGCTTGCCAGCCCAGGTATTCGGACACCGGCATCTCCATCACCTGGCCGATGGTCATGTGCAGGTGCTCCGCCAGCCGGTAGCGGAACAGGAGGTCCGGGTCCGAGGTCAGTTTCCCGAGACTTCCTGGAAGTCGAGTCGCTCCGCCCGGTTCATCTCCTCGCAGACCCGGGCGATGATTTCCGGGTCCACCTCCCGCATCAGCTCGGTGCGGTGCACGGACTTGAAGATCGGTTTGCCGT
>JBHHVE010000058.1:0-8953 GCA_046754085.1 Leptospirillia bacterium | reverse complement strand
GCACACTCATGTCCCCCCGCGGTTCCTCCCCACGGGCGTGGGGAACGGAGAGGTTTCAGCCGCTCCATCATGTCCAATCGCGGTTCATCCCCACGGGCGTGGGGAACGGTTCCGGCTCGCTCAAGAGGATGCGAATATCGTCGGTTCATCCCCACGGGCGTGGGGAACGGTTGTACATCTCGTGCCCCTGTTGTGTGATTATCGGTTCATCCCCACGGGCGTGGGGAACGGCTGATCGCCTTGATCGTGGTGGATTTGATCGCCGGTTCATCCCCACGGGCGTGGGGAACGGACCATTTATAACCCATTGAGGTTTAAATGGAAACCGAGCGCCGGAAAATCCACCGGCCTTTTTGCCTTCCTAAAGTGCATTCATTCCGACTTCCAAATTGTCAAAGATCCTCGCTGCGCTCCTCCGGCAGGAACGACACCAGCTTGATCCCATCCATCTCGCGCGGCATCCGCCGGTTGGGGCCCAGTGTGACGAAATCGAAACCCGACTCCGTGTTGGTGCGCCACGCCATCACCGCGTTGCCGTCCTCGATGCCTTCCCCCACCTGGCGCCAGAGCATCTCCCGCACCCGCCGGGACACGTCGCCCACATACACCCCTGCACGCACCTCCAGCAGCCATACCGCCAGCCGGCCCCGTAGCCGGGGTGGCGCCGCCTCAAGTACGATGACCAGCATCCCCCAGACCCTTCGGCTCGGGAAAGGCCGGTCCGACCACCCCTTCGGGGGCAGCCGACGCCGGCTCTCCCCCTGCCGCCAGTACTTCCTCGATGCTCGGAATGATGCGCGTCAAGAGGCCCGTCCGGCGAAAGGCATCCCGGCACGCCAGCCGCACCGCCCGCTCCGGCTCCCCAGGCTTTTGTGCCGCTACCTGGAAGGCCACCGGCACCACCGTGTCGAACTTGAAGATGTCGGCGATGTCGTATACAAACGAGAGCGGTTTGCCGGTATGGATGAACCCCACCGCCGGCGCGTACCCCGCTGCCAGTACCGCCGCCTCCGTGATCCCGTATAGACAGGCGGTGGCGGACGAGAGGCAGCGGTTGGGCAGGTCACCACTCTCCCACTGGTCGGGGTTGTAGTCGCGGCGTTTCCACTTCACCCCATGGCGCCGGGCCAGCAGCTCGTACATCTTTCGCACCCGCGCCCCCTCGATCCCGCGCAACTGGTCCACGCTGCGTCGGGAGGGCGGCGCCTCGCCGAAGCGCATCTCATACATCTTTCGGACCACCTTCAGGCGGGTGGTTTCGTCCAGGGCCAGGGCGGCCTGATGGAGCAGCCGGTCCGAACGGGCGCCGCCGGGCTGACCGGTGGCATACAGCCGTACCCCCGCCTCCCCCACCCACACCAGCAGTGTGCCCACGCGAGCCGCCAGCACCGAAGCGGCGTGGGAGACGCGGATGCCCGGCTCCAGCATCAGGCAGGCCACGCTGCCCACAGGGATGTGGGTACGCACGCCGTTCTTGTCCACCAGCACGAACGCCCCGTCGATCACGTCCAGCTCACCCCGCTCCACGAACAGGACCGAGGTGCGCTCCTTGATGGCGATGGGTTTCAAAGGGGGGAGCATTGAAATTGCCGTACCATCATCCTGCCACCACCGAAGTCCCCGGCGGGACCGGTGCCACAGACGCCCTCATGTGACCGGAGCCACCGACAGGAGGCCCAGCCCCATGACCTTTCCATGGCCGATTCCGGTTTGCAACGCTTCCCTGAACCTGTCTGCTTCCTCAACCGCCAAGACCCCATCGTAAAGCACCGAAAACACCCGGACGCGATTGCCGTTGTGCTGCCTGCCCCGGAGCATTCGCTCCTGGGAAATTCGCACATCGATCCGCTCCGGCGATGCTTCCGAGAAGTCGAAAGCACCCAGCCGGAGCAGCGAAAACCCATGCCGGGTACCCTGGCGCACCAGCCACTGTTCCTGTTCCACCGCTCCAAGCAAGCCCTGGCGCTTGCCGTTTCGGGTTACGCAGGGATTGGCGCGCAGGCGGAAGCGAAACCGTTGCCCGGTCCGGAGCGCATCGAGCCCGAGCCGCTCCCGCAGGTTCACGGAGGGATCGGCCTCGGCCAGCCACCCCGGCACGCCTATGGCCGTCCAGTCCGGCACCGCCCTGCTTTGCACCAGAAGGCGCGGCCGCCCCGAGGGGCCGGTTTCCGGCTCCAGCCGCCACAGAAAGGTGCTGGCGGGACGCTTCCGCTCCGGGCCGCAGAAGGCCCGGCAAAGGGTGGCGTGAAGCTGATAGGGATCGGCCAGGTCGCGCCGCGCCGCCTTGCAGCGCGGGTCGAGGTGGATCCTACTGAGAAACATGGGGAACCTCCGGGTCCAGGTCGATCCACTCGGAACGCACGAAGCGAGCCCCGCAGCGCCGTTCGGCAAAGGACGACAACGGCTGGTCCATCCGCAGCGCGCCCGACCCGTCGGTGGCGTCCAGGGACAGCAGGAGCCGCTCGGGTGGCGCCTCCCCCCGGCGGGGCGTGCCGAGCCACGGCCAGCGCGCCATGGCATCGCGCAACGGCAATTCCTTCAGCCCGTCCGGCAACCAGACCGGCTCGGACGGCACGTACGACTTGCGCCCCAGCGCCAGGGGCCAGACGGGGTCGGCCAGGGCGGCGTGGGCCCGCTCCAGAAGCGGGCCATTGGCCCCCTCCAGACCCACCAGGAACACCGCGTCGGCCAGGTAGTCCCGCCGGGACACCACCCCGTCCGGAGACGGCTTGCCACTGGCCCGGATGATCGTGTCTCCACCCGCACAGCCGGCTGTCTGGTAATCCCACTTGGGCGTGCCGGGCCGGTCGTGGCGCACTCCCATGGCCAACCGCGTGAGCGGCTCCAGGTCGGTCCAGTTTTCCCGATCGATCCCCAGGGCGGCGGCCAGCAGGCCGATCACGCCGGACTTGCTGGGCTCTTTGCCCGTGTCCCGCTGGTCAAAGCGGCTGGTGGTGCCCCACGATTGCATGGGGCCCGCCAAGCGTAGCAACAGGGTCGGCATGGCTCACCCCCGCACGGCGGACACGGCCCAATCCAACAAGGCCGGAAGGGTGGGAACGGCCTCACCGAAGCCGTCGTGGTTCGCCTGGATGGCATTCAGCACGCGGGTGTCGCCCGCGCCCCCGAAAGCCGACTCGAGGACCACGGCCTTGGCGGCCAGGGCCTCCGCCGACTTGCGGGTGAGGGACTCGCTCCCGTTCACGCGGATGGCGGTTTCGAAGGCGTTCGCCAGGTTGCGTGGCGCCGTGTTGCGGCGCACCGAAACGGCCACGAACTCCGGCGGGTTGTGGGCCGCGAAGGTGTTCTGCTTGCCGGTCGGTTCAGCCACAACGAATCCCTCCAGGAAGGCCCGCAGCCCCTTGACCGCCAGGTCGTCGTCGCCCTGGAGGTTTGCCACCAGTTTCTCCCAGTCCACCACGGCGTAGCGGTAGAAGCAGGCCGAGTTGAACTCCACCGTGCCCATCATGTCGGCGCCGGCGGTGTCCTCGGGCTTTAAGTCGTCCACGGCGGTGTAGAAGTCGAACTCCCGCTGCACGGCATGGGTCGAGATGGCGTGGGCCACCTGGCAGGCGGCGTCCTGGTTCTTTTCCGGCATGTCGGCCAGCATGCGGCCGAACAGCGCCACGTCCACCGCCTTGCCGCCGTTGAAGACGGCATCGATGCGTTCCCTGACCTCCTTCGGCGCGCTGCCCGCAGCCGCTTTTTTTCCTTTCTTCTTGCCTTTCTCGTCCGGGTCTTCCGCCACGGCGGCAATCTGGTCCCAACACGCATCGATCGCGTCGGCCAGCGACGCGATCTCCTTCTGTCCCAGGAACAGCAGGTACTGGGTCTTTCCCCCTTCGGCCGCCTTGAGCTTGAGGTACGACAGGGCGGTTTCCGCCTTGGCCACGGCTTCGTCCCGCTCGCGTTTCACATCCAGCAGGTCGGCGATCGCCTGATATACCCGCTTGGTCCTGACCGCAAGCTCGTCCGCGTTAAAGAGCCCTTCTTCCCGCTTCTGTCCAAAGAAGCCCCGCACCGCCCGCTTGTGGCACTGGCTGGACACGCGGGCGCGGCGGGTGCCGCCAAACAGGGCGTCCTTGGGGGCACCGGTGTCATCCCGGTTCAGGTTCGACGGGGCGAAGTGCTGCAGGGCGTGGATCTCGACCAGGGTCTTCATGGGCTCATCTCCTCCGGGGTTTCGGATTCCTCTTTTGCGCTGGCGCCCGCGCCGCGGTAGAAGTCGCGCGCCCAGGCGTTCTGCGTGCGTTTGCCTTCGCTGTTCCAGTACAGCAGCCCTTGCAGGAGGGCCTCGAAGTCGATGGCCTGCTCCCCGAGCAGGGCGATCATCTGGCGCAGGCGGTGCGGCAGCTGTTCCGGGTCGGCGTCCAGCAGCGCGATGAAGCGGCGCTCCGTGCTCTCGGACCCGCTTTCGTCCCGGTGCGCCGCACAGGCAGCCCCGAGGGACCGCAACGGGCCCGCCCGGCCCTCCCGCCAGTGGTCGGCCCAGAGCCCGGCCACCAGGTAGAGCACCTTGCGCCGCCAGGCGCTGTCCGTGTCCCGCACGAAGGGCTCGACGTAGGGGAACGCGGGCACATGCTCCCCCGGCGCGAAGGCCAGGCTGCGCCGCAGCACCGCCCGCACCTTGCTGTCGCCCGCGCTCAGGGCCTCCAGCCGTTCGATGAAGCCGCTCATGGGTCCTCCTCCCCTGGTTGATGTCTCGCGATCTCGTCGCCCAGCTCCTTCAGCTTTCGCCGCACCGGTTCTTCGGCCCTCACGACCGCGCGGATGGCCCAGGCATCTCCGCCCGCAACCGATGCGGCGTGGCGGTTCCACGCCTCCCGCAGGGCGTCCCGGACGGCGACCAGCCATGCGAGGCGGATGTCGTCGGGATCCCGGTCGCGGGTGAACTCGCGCAGGATGCCGTGGAAGCGGGCCTCCAGGGTGGACCAGTACCAGGGGCTCGCCGGCATCTGCGCCACAAAGGCCGTGACGTCCTTCCTGTCCGGCGCGCGCTCCCCCCGGCTCAACAGGTCGCGGGCGAAAGAACGGCAAGCCGCCCACAGCGATTTCTGCGCGTCCTCCGCATCCGAGAGCAGCTCCCGGATTTCCCCGCGGACGTTTGCAGCCCCGGCCAGGGCGCCCGGTAGCGCGAAACGCTCCATGCGCCAGAACTCGACCTTTGCCTGGTTGTTGGCCTGCCCCAGGACCATGACGGCATGCGGGAACCGCCTGGGGCTGTGTCGGGCCAGGTCACGAGCGTGCTCGATCACCCCCGGCGCGTCGCGTCCGCCATCGGGGAGCAGGGAATCGAAGTCCCGCCACAGGCCGCGCTCCCGAAACTGCACCGGCAGCCTGCCGCGCTTCTCATCGACCCGGTACGCCACCATCGGGTCGGACTGATCGTCGGCATCGCACCCCACGCCGGAGGCGAACCCCAGCCGCTCGACGCCACGCGCCGAGGGCTCCAGCCGGATGGTGCGGGTGCGCCAGGTGTAGCGGTCGGCGTGGCCGTCCGGCCGGCGCGCCGGGCCGGACTTCAGAGTCTCGATCGACTCCGGCTCGCGCTCCCACAGCGGCAGGTCGGCGGCCGCGACCATCCGGTTCTGATGCACCAGCGAAAACAGGAGCGTGTCCATCAGGTCACGCCCCAGGGGCAGGACCATGGCGGCCGCGGCCGAGGGACCACCCTTGGTGTACTTGAACTCGCTGTTGCCCCCTCCAAGCACGAACGTCTGGCACGCAATCAGCCACCGGGATGCGGTGGCGGGAGATACATCTCCGGCAGAGGCGATTTCGACATGATCAAACAGCACCTTCGCATTGTCCGCATTGTGCTCGGCCGCCAGCGCCGGCCAAGCACGCCACTCCCCTGGCGTGTAACCTGGGACTTGGTAGAAGGGATATTCGTCATCGAACAACCAGAACCGCTCCCACCACGTCTCCAGGTAGGCCGTGACCTTCTCTCCCGGCAGCCCGTCCCGGAACAGGGCCCTGGCCTCGTCGATGTCGGTCGGTCCCTCCAGGGCGCGGTACAGGACCGCCAGCAGGAAGCGGTGCAGGGCCGCCACCACCAGGGGGGAGGGGTCCTCAATGGCGGCGATCTCGCGGGCACGCAGCAGGGTGTCGCGGATGCCCAGCTCGGCGCGGGCGCCGTCCGGGAAGCGGACCGGGATCCACGCCTCGTCGATCAGGTTGAATCGGCCCATTGCGGCTCCTTCGGCTCGTAGGTCACGCCCAGGTCGTCGTCCAGCCGCACGGTGGCGTCCTCCGACCAACACCCTTCCGCATCCAGCGGCAGCGGCAGGCAGTTGCGCAGCAGCGGCGACTTCTGCCACCCCGCCGGCACACCTTGCGCCTGCAATTTCCCGACGACGCCCTTGCGCGACAGGCGCACGGCCCGTCGGAACCAGCGCGCGGCCGTTGCGAAGTCCGGCACTCCTTCGGGGGCGAACCCATCCTCCGGCCACAATGGGATGGCGACGACCCCGTCGTCGCCAAGCCGGGTCCGGGCCATGAGGGTCCGGTGCACGCCGGGCGCATCCTCGTCGAACAGCACGAACCGCGCCGGATCGTCCCACGAGGCGTCGTCCGGCAGACCGACGATCGCCTGGTGCGCCTGGCTCCTGCAGGCCATCGCCTCGCCTTCCCCCTCCATCTGTGCCCCTTCCAGGCGCTCCCGCAGCGCCTCCGGCACCACTCTTTCTTCCTCGTACACCGCCCGCACCAGGGGGTCGATCTCGTCCGGGAGCGTCAGCTGGGGCTGTTCCCGCAGGAGGCTCCAGGTGCGCAGCAGGATGTCCTCGCGATAGACCGCCCCCCACCAGAGCGGTTCCCCGAAGGCGGGCGGTGCGTCCCCGGCCAGCCCCGCCACCAGGAGGGTGGGGGGCTTGGACACCGGCCTGGGCCCACGCGGGTGCCGCCACAGCCGCCCCGCCCGCTGAAGCACCAGGTCGATGGGCGCGAGGTCGGTGACGATCAGGTCGAAGTCGAGATCCAGGCTCTGCTCGGCCACCTGGGTGGCGATGAGGATCTTCCGGCCGGTGCGGTGGTTGTCCCCCTCCCCGAAGGTTTCCAGCACCCGTTCCTCCCGTTGCTGGCGACGGTCGGCCGGGAAGCGGGCGTGAAAGAGGTAGACCTCCGTCCCGTCGGGCAGGCGCTTGCCGACGCGCTGTCCGTTGCGCTCCAGGGGCTCACCGTCGGGAAACAGGCGGTACAGGTCCTGGGCACGCTGCACCGTGTTGACCAGCGCCAGCCCCATGCCACCGTCGGCCAGGTGCTCCTCCAGGGCGGAACGGATGTGGGGCAGGTCCGGCGGCATCGGCTCCAGCCGCAAGGTCAGCCGCCGCTTGGGATCGGCCTCGAAGTGCACCTGCTCCACCGCGCCCGGCCGGAACACGGAAAGGCGGGGATACGGTGCCTCCCGCTCCGGCGGGTCGGCATTCACCGCGGCCGCCAGCTTGCGGCGGGCGGAGGGCGGCAGGGTCGCCGAGAGCAGCACCACCGACGAGCCCAGGGCCAGCAGCCAGCGCAGCAGGTGATCCAGGAGCGTCCCCGTGTAGGCGTCGTAGGCGTGGATCTCGTCGAACACCACCACCCGGTTGGCCAGCCCCCACAAGCGCACGAAGTGGTGGCGCACCGGCAGGATCGGCAAGAGGGCCTGATCCACCGTACCGACACCGTATTCCGAGAGCAGCGCCCGCTTCTTGCGGGTGAACCACTCCCCCGAGCGAACGGCTCCGCCCGCAGCCGGGTCGTGAATGCCCGACAGACGCAGGTCCCGGAAGGGCTCGTTGAGCGCCGCAGCGCCGTGCAGGAGTTGCAGGTCCAGGGTGCGGTTCGTCCCCTGGTCGCGCAGGAACTTCAGGGTCCGCGTGAACATGGCGTTGCCGGTGGCTTGGGTGGGCAGGGCCACGTACAGGCCGCGGTGCCCGAACCGTCGTTGCAACTCCAGGTGCGCGAAGAAGGCGGCCTCGGTCTTGCCCTCCCCCATGGGCGCCTCCACCAGCAGGACGGCGGGTTCATTCAGGCCGGCCACGGCTTCGGCCACGGCCTGCTGCAACGGGCGGGGGGAGAAGTCGAAAACCTGCTCGAAGGTCCTGGCCTCGGGGGACAGCGGCGTGCGCGGCGCCCAGCCGATCGCGTCCAGAGCCCGGGCGGCCCGGTCCCTTCGCTGCCGGAACCAGCCCGGCAGGTCCGTACAGTCCTCGGGGGTGCCGTAGGGAAACCACTCCTCGTTGGAGCCGATCCAGTCCGCGAAGCTCGTGAGGCCGGACAACAGCATGAAGCCGGGGCCGTCGAGCGTTTTCCGAACGGGCGGCGCGGCTGGCGCGAACACCGCCGCCATCGCTTCCACCAGGTCGCGGCGGGCCCGTGTCCACTTGTTGCCGCCAATGCCGCGCTCGTTCCCCATCAGGCTGTCCAGCGCACTTGGCTTGGCGCGCTCCCCGTGGTGGCAGCCGGCCGCATCGGCCACCCGCTCGGCCAGGTCGTCCGGCCAGCCCCGCTCCCGCAACCATTCCGCCAACGTGATCTGGCTCACGAAGGCGTGGTTGATCCCTGTGTCCGGAGAGCGCCTGGTGGCCAGCCCGGTCATGTTCCGCCACTTGCACTGGAACCCCGGCGACGCCTTCCCCAGGTCGTGACAGGCGATCACCAGCAGGAGCCACGGCCGGGCCTCATCCCATGTCATGTCCAGAATCGCAGCCATCCCGAGGCGGGTGGTTTCCGGTTCCCGGGCCAGGATGGCATCCGAGCTGGCGGCCACGTCCAGCATGTGGAGCGCGAGGGGGTGCCAGGTTGGGCCACCGGTTTCGGTTGTCTTCGCCCAGAGATATGGCAGCGCGTTATCCATACTGGGGTGGCTCAGTTTGTTCAGGTAATGTTCCGGCCCCGGTTTCCTGAACACTTGGTTAACCCGGATATTTCATCAAAGGGGTCGGCGGAACCTATGTAAAGCCTTATAATTCGG
>JBHHVE010000057.1:0-9007 GCA_046754085.1 Leptospirillia bacterium | reverse complement strand
CCTACGGCTATCGCCTGAGCCCGGAGAAGAACTTGGTCATTCACGATGAGGAGGCACTCTTAATCCGGAAGGTGTTTCGGATGTACGCCAACGGGCGAGAGGGGGCGGATACCATCACCCGCTCCCTGAACGACTCGGGCCACCGGCGGCGCAGCGGGCGGAAGTGGGACCGACGGGTGATTCTGACCATCCTCAAAAACCCCGTCTACATGGGCAAAATCCGCTGGAAGCAGAAAATCCACGATGGCCACCACGAGCCGATCATCTCCAAGGAGGTGTACAGCCAGGCCCAAAAGATCCTGGGGGAACGCACGATCGACCTTGGCAGCCGCCGCCAGAACGCGGCCGAACGATTGCTGACCGGCCGCATCCGCTGTACCCGCTGCCGCAGCAATATGGTGGGAGTCAGCACCCGCAAGAACGGGGTGAAAATCCCGTACTACCTCTGCACCAAGCGGTCGAGCACCCACGAGTGTGATCAGGACTATGTGCGAGCCGACCACCTGGAGGAGTTCATCATCCAGGATCTACGGAACACCCTTCGGGACGAGGAACTCATGGGGCGGATTTGGAGCCAAGCCAACGATCGCCTATCCGCCAAGAAACCTGACCTGGAAAATGAGGTTCAGCGTATCGAGGCTGACCTTCAGAAAGTCCGTTCTGCCATCGACCGGTATTTCACGGCATTCGAGGCGGGGGATATGGAGCCTGCCATCTGCAACGCCAAGGTGAAGGACCTGACGGCTCGCCAGGAGGCGCTGGAGGCGGAGCTAAAGAATATCGAGGCACGGCGGGAGCAGCTGGAGCTGCCGGCGCTCGAGCAGAAGACGCTGCACGAACTGGTGGAGCACTTCGATCGGGTCATGGCCCACGGCACCAATCCACAAAAAAAGCACCTCCTCCACCAGTTGGTGAAGAAGGTGCTTGTCTCGGATCGCGATACGGTTGAGGTCTGGTATTTCCTACCGGATCAGACCTCGGTTCGTACAACGACTAAAGTGGCTCCCCTCTGTTGCCAGAGTTCGAACCGGGATTGGGGGGCGGCCGGAGGTAGGGTTTCGATTCTCTCACTCCATGCCCGACACAAACCTCGCTAAAACCGCCGCTGCGCCGGTGGCGGTCCGCATCTCTTTTTCTTTCCCCTGACGGTCCGCGTGTTACCACTTGGCGGTCCAATGGGGATTGACCCGGGAAATCCCACGCCCCATAATAGTTCGTCCACGAAACACTTTTGTGCGTATGAATTTGTGGTTGCCTTGGCCATGGAATTCTTTTCGGAAAGGCGGAACATGCCCCAACACGATGATATTTCTGCATTGGACGCCGTGCCAGATTCGGCACCCTTGACCTACGAGGTACGCATTCTGCGTTCCTTGCGGCAGATTATCCGTGCCACCGCGCTTTACTCGCGCGACTTGCAGGCCAAGCACAAGGTCACCGTTCCACAACTCACCTGTCTGACCGCCGTTGTGGAGAACGAGCCGGCCACGACCACCCGCATCGCCCGAGAGGTACAACTCTCCCCCAGTACCGTAGTGGGTATCATCGATCGGCTGGAAAAGGCCGGCCTGGTGCGGCGGGAACGGGATACCAACGACCGGCGGGTGGTCAACATCATCATGACGGAGGACGGCCTGCGGCTGGTGGCCCGGTCGCCGTCGCCACTACAGGATGACCTGGCCCTGGCCCTGGAGACCCTGCCGGACTTGGAGCGGGCCACCATTGCCCTGTCCCTGGAAAAGTTGGTCACGCTGCTTGAGGTCGGCAAACTCGACGCCGCACCAATCCTGGAGACGGGAGAGACCGTGGCGTCACGACTAAAACCTGAGGCTGAAGAGGAAGGTGCCGCGTGATATACGCACCGGTTAAGGTAAATATTAGTATGCGAAGAGCTCGTACTGAGGATGCTGCCACCATCTGGCGTATTGCGCGCGACTCCAAGGTGCTCGACCTCAACTCACCCTACTGTTACATGGTTCTGTGCCGTGATTTTTCCGCTACCTGTTTTGTTGCCGAAGTGGCGCGGAAGGTAGTGGGTTTTGTCATTGCTTATAGGGTGCCGACCAATCCGGCCACACTGTTTGTTTGGCAGATCGGCGTGGACAAAGCCCATCGCGGCCACGGCATCGGGGGGCAGCTGTTGATGAGCCTAGTCAAGAAGAATGCCAGGCTGAGTGGCACCTGGCTTGAAACAACGATCACCACTTCCAATCGTGCCTCTATGGCGCTGTTTGAAGGGCTCGCGCAGCGCATGTGCGCGGAAATGGTCGAAATCCCGGGGTTTGGCGCAGAGCTGTTCCCAAACCCGGGCCACGAACCCGAGCCGCGCTACCGAATCGGTCCACTCACCGTTCCTGAATCCGAATAACACAACAAATGATCATCGCCCCGATCAGAGGGGCGGGAAAGAACCATATGCGCATTTTTGAAGAAATGGAATCCGAGGTCAGGGGCTATATCCGCGCCTTTCCCGCCGTGTTCGACACGGCCAAGGGAAGCCACTTGTGGGATGAGCACGGCAAGCAGTACATCGACTTCTTCGCCGGGGCCGGCACCCTCAACTACGGCCACAACCACCCGGCCATCAGCCAAGCCTTGATCGAGTACCTGCAGCGGGATGGCATCGTACACGCCCTGGACAAGGCGACGGTGGCCAAGCAGACCTTTCTGCAAAAGCTGCGCGACACCATCCTGGCGCCGCGCAACCTGCAATACAAGGTTCAGTTCACCGGCCCCACCGGTACCAACTCGGTGGAAACGGCACTCAAACTGGCACGCATGGTCAAGCGCCGCTCCAACGTCATCGCTTTCACCAACGCCTACCACGGCCTGTCGCTGGGCTCGCTGGCGGTGACGGGTAACTCGTTCTATCGGGATGAGTCTTACGGCGTGCGCCACAATACCGACTTCATGCCCTACGACGGCTACCTGGGGCCGGACGTCAACACCCTCGACTACTTCCGCCGCTTTCTGGAGGACCAGGGCAGCGGTGTCGACCTGCCCGCCGCCGTGATCGTCGAGACCGTGCAGGGGGAGGGCGGCATCCGCGTGGCCAGCGATGACTGGCTGCGTGAACTGGCTGGCCTGTGCCGGGAATTCGACATGCTGTTGATCGTGGACGACATCCAGATGGGCAACGGTCGCACCGGCACCTTTTTCAGCTTCGAACGGGCCGGCATCGTGCCCGACATGGTGACGGTGTCCAAATCCATCGGCGGCGGCCTGCCGCTGGCCCTGCTGTTGATGCGGCCCGAGTTGGACCAGTGGCAGCCCGGTGAGCACACCGGTACGTTCCGGGGCAACAACCTCGCCTTCGTGGCCGCCACCAAGGCCCTGGAGTTCTGGGACACCAGAGACCTGTCCAAGTCCATCGCCGCCAAGGGCGAGATCATGACCGAGGCGCTCACCGCCCTGCCGGAGAAGCATCCACAGATGGGCGCCAGCGTGCGCGGCGTGGGCATGGTCTGGGGCATTGAGTTCGGCGACCCCGACATGGCCGGACGCATCTCCCACGAGGCGTTCAAGCGCGGGCTGATCATCGAGACCGCCGGCGCCAAATCCAACGTGCTCAAGTTCCTGCCGCCCCTCAATATCGAGGAGGAGACCCTGCGCGAGGGACTGGCGCTGATCTCCGAGGTCATCGCCGAGCAGGCGGCAACGCGGAAGGAGCAAATGGAGGCGGCTTCCGTATGATCGTCCGGCGACTGGCCGAGGCCATCGGCACCGAAAGAGACGTCAAGGCCGACAACGGTAACTGGGTCAGCCGCCGTTTCCTGCTGGCGGACGACGGCATGGGCTTCTCGTTTCACGAGACCACCATTTTTGCCGGCACCGAGACCTACATCCACTACAAACACCACCTGGAGGCGGTCTACTGCGTCGGCGGCGAGGGAGAACTGGAGGACCTGGACAACGGCGAGACTCATGCCATTTCCGACGGTACCATGTACGCCCTTTCCGGCCACGAACGCCACCGGCTTCGGGCAAAGCGAGACATGCGCATGATCTGCGTGTTCAACCCACCTCTTTCCGGGCGCGAGATGCACGGCCCCGACGGTGCCTACCCACCTGCCGACCTGGACGATACCACAGCGGAGACACAACTATGACACAGGCACAGATGCAACGGGCCGATCACTACCCCACTCGTGGTGAAACCGAACGGATCATTCCTCGGGTCGACCCGGTGGTGTACGGCGAGGGGGAGCCGATCAGCGACCACAGCCTATCGCCGCTGCAGTTGTCGTCTTATTCGGAGAAGGGTTTTATCGTCCTACCCGGGATATTTAGTGGTGCCGAGGTTGCAGAGCTTCGCCGGGCGACTGACCGTCTAACGGCAGACGAGTCTTTAAATGGTCGTGATGAACTGATTCTAGAGCCGGATAGCAACAAGGCCCGCTCCATTTTTAGTGTACACCGCTTTAGTTCGGCGTTCGACCGCTTAAGCCGTGACCCGCGCATCCTTGATAAGGTCAATCAAATCCTGGGGAGTGACTCCTACATCCACCACTCGCGCATCAACATCAAACGCCCCTTGAACGGTAAATCGTTCCCATGGCATTCCGATTTTGAGACCTGGCACGCGGAAGACGGCATGCCGCGCATGCGGGCCTTGAGCGCCTGGGTGATGCTGACCCCGAACACGGAGTTTAACGGCCCACTCTATCTCGTGCCCGGTTCCCACCGGCAGTTCGTCGCCTGCCAGGGGTACACCCCGGACGACCACCACAAGCAGTCGCTGCGCAAGCAGGAGTACGGGGTTCCAAGTGTTGAAGCCCTGCGCCGCTTGGTGGATACCGGCGGTTTAGCGGGTGCTTACGGGCAACCGGGGACACTGGTGTTGCACGAAAGCAATATCATGCATGGCTCTCCGGACAACATCACCCCAAGCGCCCGTACCAACGTATTTTTCGTCTACAACAGCGTCGAGAATACACCGGCGGAACAGCCATTCGCCGCTCAACGTTTCCGACCCGAGTTCCTGGGCGGGCGGAAATTTCAACCCTTGGAAAAGTCTACCTGTTAAACACGGTGCAGCTGAATATCAAGAGGAAATGAGTACACAAACATGGTTTTTAATTGCCTACTTTGTCTGTTTGGCCGGGGCATCCTGGTGGCTGCTTCGGCAGTGGTACCAAAGCAACAAACCGCCAGATTCGGGTAGTGACACCGATTGATTGGCAGCCCCCTTTGCGCCGCAGGTAGAAACTGTTCAAGGCAGCCAAGTTTGTCGGTCTTTTCACTCCCGAGCTTAACCCATTTACACGACAGAGCCCCACATATGACCAGGCAGATCCAGAATGGTGACACGGTCACCATCCATTACATTGGCAGGTTATCTGACGGCGCGATCTTCGACCGTAGCAGTGAGAAGGACCCTACCGAATTTGTTGTCGGAATGAAGGGAATTCTGCCCGGCATAAATACCAGTGTGGTGGGTATGTGTGAGGGGGAATGTAAGACCGTCACTCTTCGCCCGGAAGACGCTTTTGGCTCTCGCGACCCGAACCTGTTGGCGGTAGTGGAGGCGAACCAAATCCCTGAGGGCATTGGGGTCGGGGACACCTGGACGGATACCGAAAATCGCCGTTGGCAGGTGCTTACGAATAGCGGTGACAAGGTGATGATTGACGGAAATCATAAACTTGCGGGGCAGACAATTACCGTTGAACTGGAAATTGTCACGACCCGGTAACGACGCACCTGCTGAAATAGCTAAATTGAACCAATCTGGAAACTTAAATTAGGAAATGAACACCGTGTACGCACCGCAGGTAGGGATTGCCGAAACTGCCAAGGCAATTGTTAAACATCCTCGATTTTCGATGTATTTTTTCAAGCACTTTCTTGACAAGTCGCCGGATGTATCCGAGAGCTTTGAGAGACGCACTTCCGCCTCCCGAGCTGCCGCTCTCAAGACGGTTTTATTGGCCATGATTGATAGTGCTTCCGGGGCACCTGGTGCAAAGCGCCGCCTGGAGGCGCTTGCCAATAGTCCGGAACGCTTGGAATGCGCGCTCTCCAAAGATACAGAAACCCACTGGGTTGCCAGCTTAGTGGTGAGTTCCGGAGCGATTAACCCAACCTTGTCTGACGAAGACAATGTGAAAATTAAAACAATATTTGAGACTCAGGTAAACCACCTCGTTGAGCTTATCAATACCTATTGATACTGAAGATAAAAGGAATACGCATATGACGATACAGGCCCAGCATGGTGATACTGTCAGCATCCACTACACTGGTAAATTGTCGGATGGCACGCTTTTCGGCAGTACAAAAGACCAGAGTCCGTTTGAATTTTCTATTGGAGCAACCAACGTTATCCCCGGCATCAGAAGTGGCGTAATTGGAATGACTGTCGGGGAGCAAAAAACCATTACCGTTCCACCGGAAGAGGCTTTTGGTCCCCACGACCCGCAGAAGCGTCTAACGGTGGAATCGGCTAAAATCCCCAAGGGAGTGGGGGTTGGTGATGTTCTAACGGACGCGGAAGACCGCCACTGGCGGATACTGGAAGTGAACGGTGACAAGGCAGTTATCGATGCCAACCATCAGCTTGCTGGAGAGACGATTGTATTTGATGTGGAAATGATCTCCATCGGGTAATTTTGCTGAATGCCCAAGCCTCCCACCAGGCGGGGCAGCCTAAAGATCACGGTTGAGTTGTGTGATCCTCACACTCCACGCCCATATTCGGCGATTTCCCACCAAAGAACCATGAGCCGACTGAGCAGACAAGCGGAGAAGGAACAGTTGCGCAAGGCTCGTATGCGACCGCTGGTCCTTGGGAGTGTGCTTTTGACCCTGGGTCTTGTCATCTGGTGGGTGATACACAACCTAGGCCCGAAACCGCTTCCGGAAAACCTGGAAATAACCGCTGGTGCCATTTTGGTGGAAGGCCGCAATAGCGGTGCGGAGCCTACCTCAAAACTCAGACCCAAACCGCATCGGGCACCACAGCCGGACCCTGTGCCCAAAAGATTGGACATTCCGGCCCCAATGCTCACTTTGACAACCAGCGAAACAGCCCCAACACAGTTAGAAGCGCTTCCCGTCGTTACGAGGAAGGGAGCAGAAGCGGGTCTCGCTGACAAGCCCAAGCCATCACTACCCTTTACGCTTCAGGTAGGCTCGTTTTCGAAAAAGACCCACGCGGAAAAACTGGTGGCCCGCCTCAAAGACAGGGGGGAAGACGCCTATCTACTACCAGTGACCCTGAAGAATAAGGGACAACGGTGGCGGGTGAGGGTCGCCCATTTTGCCTCAGCCCAGGAAGCAGAGTGGGCACGACTGGACTTGATGGAGCTGGGGATTACTCCGATTGTAGTCCAAACCAACAGGTAGCTGAATAGATGCTGTATACCGCGGACACTCAATGTGAGTTTCTTAGCTGAAATCTGACAGTCGTTAATCAACTCCGCGAGATTCTCAATGCCCTGACTCATCCGGTAGTCCCTGATGATCGGGTTGAACCGGCAGGCTTGCTTAATCGTCTTGATCATTTCGCTACTCATTTCCGGCAACCGATATAGCTCGTGCTTCCGACCATCGATCACCGTTTGGTTCTATAGCACCGTAGGGCTGAGGCCTCAAGGTGCCGGGCAAAGGGTTTGCCGAGTAAGGTAGCGAAATACAGTGGAAAAAGCGATTTATGACTGTCTGACGCTGACCTTCATGAACCTACCTCCCCCCCACCCTCACAACCATCGACCGCCGCAACATCCTACCGGTGTTGGTGGTGATGGTGTTGGCGACCTCGTAGGTCTTACCGGCGGTTCCCCCACTGAGCCAGATCTCGGCCGTGGTGGGGGCGCCGGGGGGTGAGACGGTACTGATTCCGGCCGTGAGGCCACTCTCCACCGTCCAGACTGACGACTGGATCGTCTCCCCTAGGGCTGTGAGGATGGGTGTCCAGTCCATGCGGTACTGGGTGTTGTCCGCCGGGTCCTTGGCCGCCGGGATCTCCGTGGGGCCGTCGAGCTTCGCCGTGATCGTTCTCATCCCACCGTCACTGTTGTTGGTTCATCCTGGATTTCGACTGTGTCCGCCTCGGGCGCAAGCACCAGGCCGCCCGGCCCCTCGCGGATGACCACCGCGATCGTGGGCTCCGGCTGGCCTGCGAAGACGACACCCTGGCCGATAGCCCCGAGGGCTAGGCCCGCCGCTCCGGTGCCCGTGATGGCCGGAGGGGTCAAGGCCACGCCAGCCCCCGCGGCCCGGATAGCCCACCGGATGTCACCCACCCCGGCGCTTCCGGCCTGCACGTCCGTCCCGGCGCCACCCGCTTGAGCCTGGAATTCCACGCCACCGGCTCCCGAGACGGCGGGCGGGGCAACCACCAGCCCGGCGCCGAACAGGCCCAACTGCGCCGAGACCGCGCCCAGGCCGCTTGCACCCGCCGGAACGAAAGAGCCGCTGCCGCCGGCGTCCGCCACGACCCCGGCGCTGCCTGCTCCCGACACGCCCGGCGGGGTGACCACCGTTCCCGCGCCGCTCAAGGCCGCCACCAGGCCAACCGCACCCGCGCCACTTACCCCGGGCGAAACCGCGGTCCCGGCACCGGCGGCGTCGACCGCCAGGCCGATTCCTCCCGCGCCGGTGATCCCAGGCGGCAGTGCGACCGTTCCGCTCCCGGCCAAGGCGGCCCCGATGACCACCGCACCACTTCCGTTCACTCCTGGCGGGAGGGCCTGTCCGTTGCCGGCGACCGTGACCTGCACGGCCAATCCGCCGCTCCCGGCCACCGGCGCCGGCCCCTGGGTCGTCCCGGAACCCGAACTGGTGAGCACCGCCGCAGCGCCTCCGGCGCCGGAGACACCGGGTGGGGCTGCCGTACCGGCTCCCAGGACCGCAGCCGTGGCAATGGTCCCGCCGGCCCCCGTCACCGGACTCGGCGGAGCGCTCGATCCACTGCCGGCAGTGCCGACCACCACCCCGGCGACCCCGGACCCCGTGGACCCCGGCACGGCCACCGATCCCGCCCCCGCCACGGCCACGACACCCG
>JBHHVE010000056.1:0-10872 GCA_046754085.1 Leptospirillia bacterium | reverse complement strand
ACGAATCCGCCGCGCCTTTCGAATGGACCAAGTCCGTCGTTCACCAAGGCCACCCAAAAAAAATACATTATTGATTTACGCAACTAAGTACTAGACGGTCAGATCGAGGCATTCGTCGAGCATTACAATCATCAGCGTTACCACGAGAGTCTGAAAAACCTCACGCCGGCCGACGTCTACTTCGGACGCGGCCAGGGCATCTTAATGAAACGGGAAGGAAGCAAACGAAGAACCATCGAAAAACGGCGCTTGATACACCAAAAGTTGACCGTCTAACATGACAACACGATCGGGCCAGACGCTCCGTTAGCCAACCCCGCCCATTTGTCCCAAATTATCTGACGACGGACACGCCCCGGTTGTTTCAGGTTTAGGGAGCCACCTCCCTAATCCGCACAATTTTGCACTATTCGTCTGTACAAATAGGGATGTTTCCCAAGAGGGACCCAAATGGTGAAATAGAAAAAATCTTAGTTAAAACAATCTGTTGTGGATAATTGTCAGAGCAATGGCTTCCATCTTGCTCCCGTACCCGTTAATGTTCATTAAGGAATGGAAAGTTCTCATGTCGTGAGGGGGGAGGGGCCGAAACAGATACTGGGGGCTCAGAAACGGGTAGTAGTTTTTGATAAAAAAGCACACAAATTCAAATGGTTTCACTCTGGTTGAGCTGATGGTCACCCTCAGCGTGCTGGCCATTCTCGCGGGCATCGCCATTCCGTCGGTCCTTGCCTGGATGCCGAGCATGTACCTCAAGGACTCGGCCCGTGACATAAAGACCTCCCTGATCCGGGCACGGGCATTTGCCATCAATCAGGGGGTCGAACACCGGGTGATGTTCGACCTGCCCAACAACCTTTACCAGATCGATCGGGGAGACCTCGTCTCCAGCTCCGGAAGCTGGAGCACCGTGGAAGGTCCCCACCCCCTGTCCAACGGCATTGTTTTCCAGGCCGCCTCTTCACAGATGGAAACGGAAGGGGGCAAACCGTTTCTCCGCTTCAGTCCCTCGGGTGGCGTGGTCACCAACGTGGACGCACTGGTGGTGACCCTGGCAAACAAAAAATCCGAGACCTATAGCGCCAGCGTGCAGCGACGCACGGGGCACCCGCAAATTTTTTCGGGAACGTGACATGAGCTTGCAATCAACACAAAGCGCCTCCTCAGGCTGGAGCGCCCTTAAGGGTGAAGGGGGTTTCACCCTTCTCGAACTGCTGATCAGCCTTCTGATTCTCTCCTTTTCAATGCTGGGCCTGACCACACTGTTCACCCTCCAGGCCGTTACCAATGCAAACGCCATTCGTCACAACGCCATGAACACCGTTGTGCTGGGCATGGTGGAAAAGGCCCGCTCGGTCCCCTACTACCGGATCAATGCGTGGGACCCCTCCAACAACAGCGCCGCGATTCCCTGCCAGGGGCTGGGCAGCGCGCTCAAGGCGGACCGGATCGACTGCCTTCGGCCGGATACGTCGGACGCCACGGTCCCGCCCAGCCCCTATAACGAATTCGTAAGCGATGCGGACTTTATACCGATCACCGCCCTGCCCGGCGACCAACTCCGTGTTCTGAACACCAGTTTCTCCAAGGGGATTTCAATCAAGCGAACCTACAGCATCGTGCCCGACTCCCCTCAGGCGGACATGAAGACCATCACGGCCCGCGTTGATTGGAAGGTGTCCGGGCAAAGCGATGTGCACAGCGTGACTCACGTCATCGTGCGGGACATGGATGTGAGGTAAGCGGCATGAGATTAATTTGCACCCTGAGAAACTCCCGGGGATTCACCCTGATCGAGCTGTTAATCGGAACCGCGATTGCGATGATGGTGGTCGCCGGGATATTCGGCCTTTACATCAACTTCGTCCGCTCATCGGTGGACCAGGACCAGATTCTGGTCATGCAGCAAAACGCGAGGTTGGCCATCAGCGATCTCGAACGGGACCTCCGGCTTGCCGGTGTGGATGTGATTCGTGACGATGCGGTTCTTTCCGACCAGGCCGTGTTTGCATACGCTTCTCCCTACGAGGTGGTCTTCAACGCCAACCTGGATGACGCCCTGGGCGGCATGCGCCCCGACAAGGCGCCGGACACCGTGCCTTCCGCCCTCGCCCCCGGAGACACCCCCTTCTACGATCCCTTCGAGACCTATGCCTATGCGGAAACGGTCCGCTGGACCCTGGACGCGGACGGTGACGGGGACATTGACGCCAACGATCGGCAGGATACCGACAATCCCGCCCTGTACCGGCTCACCCGACAGATATACGGGTACAACGCCACCCTCGGAACGAACGGGCCGGAGACGGCAACGGCAGCGGAGGGAATCCGTGGCCCGGACCCCTACCCCGACGGCTCCCGGCCGCTGGTCCTGTTCGAATACTGGATCCAGGAAATCGACCTCAACGACGACAACACCATAGACCCGGGAGAAGACATCAACGGCAACGGAACGATCGACCTGTTTCTATGGGGTGACGATGGCGGAACGGCCGGAACCGGCAGCCCGCTGGCCAGTAACGGATTGCTCGACCCCCCTGAAATTGATGCCTTGATGACCGGCAACGGGGGGAAACCCAAGGTGATCGACAGCTTTAACAGCTTCGTGACCTCCACAACCGGGGATGCCAGGGCAACGGCACTGACTCGCGCCCAGGTGCTGGGAAACATCAATCGAACGACAATTAACCTGACGGCCGAAACGCCAAAGGCTTCCGCCAATTACGCGTCATCTCCCCATGGTGCCTCATACCCGTACCGGGAAAAAATCGTCACAGCCACGGTCACCCCGCGTAACAAGCTGACCGACATCACCTCCGACCTGAGCCTGAGCGTCACAGCCAGCCCGGCCGGGGTTCCATGTCCAACGACCAGCACCCAGCTGACCATCCAGTTGTTGAATGCGGATGCCACGCCTTATACCAGTCCGGCCAATGTGGTGGTGACCACCTCCCTCGGCAGTTTCTCATCATCGACACCGGTCACCAGCAAAACCATTGCGCTCAGTTCCGGTGTGGTCGTGATCCCCCTGTACGGAGACAGCTCGGTCACCGCGACATCGGCCACCATCAAGGCCACCACCACAGTGCTCACCAAGGAATATATCGGATCGACCATTGTCACGTTCCTGCCCGGACCACCGGCCAGTATCACGGTGACGCCCGGCGCTTCATCGCTTCCGGCGGACGGGGTGTCCACCGCCGATGTAACGGCCACGCTGATCGATGCGTGCGGAAAACCCGCGGCAAGTACCGGTAACATCAACTGGTCGGTGAGTACCAACCCCCCCGGAATCGGTGGCATTCCGTCGCCGGCTCAGACCCCCATTTCCAACGGCCTCTCCACCACGACGCTGACATCCGGCACGGCGGCGGGCGTTGCCACCATTACGGCGGTGGAGTCCGGCAGTGGTGCAAGTGGAAGCGGCCCCGTCACGTTCACCAACTGCATGCTCTCGATTTTTCCGGCCAGCGGCACGCTGCCGGCCGACGGCACCAGCAGCACCCCGGTCGCCGTTCAACTGACCGACATGAGCGGGGTGCCACAAGCCGGGGTCGATATCACCCTGGCCACCACGGACGGGGCGATTACCCCCACCCTGGATACCACCGACGGGTCCGGAATGGTGTCCGCCATCCTGGTGAGTTCCACCTCTCCGCACACCGCCACCCTTTCGGGGCACGTCCCCGATACCGGCGAATTTTGCGCCCTGACGTTTGCAACCGCCACCGTGGACTTCAACGACTGTGGCACACAACTGACCAGCAACGTGGCCGAGGTGATTCCGGGCGGCACGGCGCAAATCACCGCCACGGTGACCGATTCGACAACGTCTTCGGGCATTTCCGGGCAGCAGGTCAGTTTTTCCCTGTCCGCTCCGGACGGCTCGGTCAGCCCGGCCTCCGCCACCACCAACGGCTCCGGTCTGGCCACCGCCACGTTTACCGCCGGCGCCACGGGCGCCCTGGCCACCATCAGCGGGGCCTCCGGTTGCGGCACCGGCACGGTGGACATCCTGGTACGGGATTGTCTGGTGTCGATGCAGGCGTCGCCGCCTTCCATCTCGCCCGTCGGGGGTGAGACTTCAACCATCACCGCCACTCTCACCGATACGGTGACCGGCCAGCCGTTGGTGGGACGAAGCGTTTCGTTCAGCCTGGATGACGCTTCCCTGGCCAAATTCGTGGGGGTCACCTCGCCACTCACCGACTTGAACGGCGTGGCTTCGGTGACCCTGACAACGGTTGGCCCGACCGGGACCGTCAACGTCACCGCAACAAGCGACTGTGGCTCGTCATCTCTGCCGGTGGTGATCAGCGACTGGGCGTTAAGCCTGAGCGCGGCCGGATCGAGCCTTGCCCAGGGCAAGGCGATGCCACTCACCGTCACACTCACCTCGGGTGGCTCCCCGGCGGACCCGCCCGCGGGCAGCGATGTGGTCACACTGACCTTTGACGCCCCCGGGGCTCTGGGATCGACGGTTTCACCGGGCACGGATACCACCAGCGGCGGCGTGACCAACCATACCTTCACCGCCGGTGCAACCTCGGGAACCGTCCGGGTCCGCGCCAGCGCGACGGTCAGCGGGGTGACCATCAGCGACACCATTGACCTGCTCATCACCGACCCCTCCAGCGCGAATGATCTGGCGCTGGAAATCGGCTCCGAAAGCGTGTGTGGCAAGAACAATGACAAGGTGGGGTTCCAGGTGAAAAACCGGGGCCTCGATGACCTGAGGATTACGTCGATACAGGTCGCATGGACCGCGGGCGGCAAGCTGGACAAGGTGAAAACGGAAGGCTCCACCACCGACTGCAAAGGCGGGAGCGAGCTCTGGAAGGCGTCGGGGTGCGGATCACCGGATGGGCAGCTTGGCTCACCGGCGGTACTCACCACGTTCTGCAAAAACATCGTTCTCAACCAGGGACAGACCTATACGTTCAACGAGGTCAAGGTCAAGGACACGGATATGCGGGGCGACACCGTCACCCTCATCATCACTCATGAACCGGTCGGTGGAGGAACGGCAAAGACATCCACCATCACCATATTGGTTCCCAGCATCTGAGGTCGGCACGATGAAAAAGTGGCTACAGGAAAGAGGCAAATCGTGGCGGGAGATGACTTCGAACGAAGGCGGGTTCGTCCTGGTTCTGACGCTGCTTACCATCTCGTTGCTCTCCACCATGGGGCTTGCCGCGTTGTACCAGAGCAACAGCGAAATGGCGGTGGTGGGGAATGATCGCACCGGCAACGAGCTGCTGATGGCGGCGGACTCGGGGGTGGAATTCGGCAAGAACGTCGTCTGGGCGGGATCCGGGTTCGGCACCAACAGCACCGTGTCCTTTACCGGTCTCGATGCCTATTTCTCGGCCCAAACCTTACCGGTGACCCTCGGGCCGATGAACCTTTCCGGGAACACCTTCTATTCGGCAACGATTCCCAGTACGGTCACCATACCGGGATCGACCACTCCGGTATCCGGGTACGATCAAAGCGATGCCAGCAAGCGCATCGTGACCTTCCAGTCGCGTGCCTGGCATGACGACAACGGCAACGGCGCCTTCGATACGGGTGAGCCGAGCCGCGTGGTCTCGGCCCGGGTCGCTTTTGAGTACGGTTCCCTGAGCTTTCCGTTCGGCGTTCTCACCCAGAACACCGAGTGCATCTTCTGCCATGCCAAAATCATCGGCGACGTGGTCTCCCTGACCAGCATGACGGCCAAGAGCAGCGCGTTTTCTATCGTGGACGGCAACGTGTACACCATGGGAACGACCAACCTGGGCGATCCCGGCGTGCGCGTGGTGGCGGCCTACACCGACCAGGACGGCAACTACGCAACGGTAGAGGACGCCGGTGAGACGGCGCTTAACATCACCACCAATTACTCCGACCCGGAGCGTTTTCCGGTGGACGCGAACGGCAATCCCTCGTTCCCCAAGATTGAGAACCTCGATTACTACAAAGGGCTGGCCGCCACGTACAAGGGTGGCGCGGGAAGCTCCATCAGCGGGGCCACGATCACCGGTGTGCCCAACGGCAGCACCTACGCCTCGGGCAAGGCAACCCTGACCAGCGTGGACCAGTCCTACGCCGGCAACTTGATCCTCGAGGGGACGCCGGGCAATTGCATCCGGTTGAACGGGCCGATCGTCGTGGAGGGCGACCTGGTGATCAAGGGCTGCGTGGAGGGGGAGGGAAGCCTCTATGCGGGTGGAACCGTCTACATCCCCGCCTCGGTCACGTATAGCAACCCGAGCTCGGACCGCCTGGCATTTGCGGCCGGCGGCAACATCGTGGTCGGTGACTACCGGGAAGGCCCCGCCACCGGGGGGGGCAAGTTTGTCGAAAAGCAGGTGAAGCAGTTCAACGAGGACATGAAAACCGCCTTGCCCGCCGGAGAGCGGCGCTACTACGAGTCGGCCGACGGGAATGTCTACGACAAGAAGGGCAATGTGATCACCCCCGCCGCGGGAGACACGGTGGTCCAATATACCCCCACGGACAACGCCGCCGGTGGAAACCCGTGGATTACCACCAGCGAATATTCCACGGACTTTCTGGACACGGTCACGGGGGTCAACCAATTGGACGCGCTCGCCTATACGGCGAACGGAATCTTCGGGATCAATAAAGCGGGAAGCAAGAAGATGACCATTAACGGCGCCCTGGTCAGCGCCGATATCGGACTCCTCATTCCCGGTGCCAACGGCAAATCGGATAACTACGACCCGGACAACATCGGGCTAACGCTGATCTACGACAGCCGCATCGAGAACTTCCTGAGTATCGCGCGAAACCCAACCAAAACGCTGGTTAGCTGGAAAGAGGGGATCGGGTCGTAAGCAGAAGTGGTCCGGTTTCCCAATAGTCGGCATTAAACGGGCCGCCAACCGGTTACTCCCTGGTCACTCCATACAAAAAGGGGCCAGGCCAGACACTCCTTTTAGCCTGCCCGCTCATCTGTCCCAATTTATCTGACGACGGACACGTCGTTGAGGAAATCGCGCGCGAATGGACCGCGACGGACGGTGCCGGAAACCAGTCCGCAGCGATTCAGACGATTCGCGTCCTGGACGCGAGCCGGCCCCAGGCAGGTACCGGAACGACCACGTTGAGTGCCACGGCGAACCCGGACGGCAGCACCACATATGAATATGCGGATGCGGGCAATGGCCAGGGCGGCTTTGGCTTGACCCTCCCTGCCGGTGCCACACCAACCACCGCGGGCACTCCGATGTCGATCGGCGTGCGTGGAGAACAACCGTTTTCGTCGGGGACCCCATACATCGCGATCACGGGGGTCACCCTGCCCGCAGGTGTGACGAAGAGCATTTCCATGCCGCGCGGAAGCTCAAATCGACTGTGCATATCGGACCTCGAAGCCCTCAGCTCCCTAGGCGATGCGTTTAATTGTCTTGCAGCCCCGGGAAGGCGGCAGGTGTCACTTACCCCCGCGGGTTCAGGCAGCTTCGCCGTGGACCTTGGTGATGGCTTGCCCCCCAGGCAGGTGGATTACACGCCGACACAGGTCACCGTATCCGGGCTCTGGCACTCGGAACTCTACATGAACCCCTTGGACAACGTTGCCCCCACGTTAACCGTTCCGGGACCACTAACCGTGGAGGCGACCGGCGTTTTGACCAGTGTGGCGATTGGCGTGGCCACCGCGGTGGACACGACGGATCCCGCCCCCACCATCACCAATGATGCCCCGGATGCATTTCCCCTGGGCACGACGGTGGTGACGTGGACCGCCATCGACAGCGCAGGGAACGTGGCGACGGCCGGGCAACTGGTCACGGTGCAGGACACCACCGCGCCCATGGTGACCGCGCCCGCGGAAGCGATCGTGGAGGCCACGGGCGACGCCACGTCGGTCGCCCTTGGCGCCACCACCGCCACGGACGCCGTAGGCGTGGTGGACATTTGGAACGACGCCCCGGCGGCGTTCGCGGTGTATCCCGCCGCGTGGGCAGACAACCCGAACACGGTGACTGGCGGCAAGGTCAACACCACCCTGGTCACTTGGAGCGCCGACGACGCGGCGGGCAACGTGGGCACGGCCATCCAGACCGTGACGGTGCACAATACGGCGCCCAGCGCGGAGCCCGGGGTGACGTTCTCCCAAAACGCCTGCCTGAGCATGACCTGCGACGTGACCCTGGACGGGTCCGCGTCGTCGGACATGAACTCGACGGCAACGTTCGACGACATCACCGCATTTGACTGGTACGAGAACTACGACGTCGCCACCCACACCGGAAGCCACCTCGGATCGGGCCAGGTGCTGACGGTCTCCCTTGGCCTCACAAACATGGATCCGGCTCCCCAGGGGCACCGGATCACGCTGGTGGCGACCGACTCCGCCGGCAACGTCACCGAATCGGCGGAGATCGCGGTCAAGGTTGACCCGGCCCAACTCTCGCTGTTCGACCTGAAAAAGGCCGAGGTGGAATTGCACTCGGGCAAGATCAAGTTGCACGGGGTGCTGGCTCCTCCCGTGGGCAAGCTGTTTGGTGAGCTGGCCCCGGCCGGTGGTGCGATCCTGGACCTGCCCGGCCTGGGGATCAACATCGGCCAGTACGTGAGCTTCGCCACCAACGGCAGCGGGACCAAATGGGAATACAAGGGCGGCACCGGGGGCATCATTCGCTTCAAGATCAACTGGGAGGGGGAACGGATGCGCTATGTGGGCGGCCTGGATATCAAGACCGAGCACATGGGCACGGACGCGACCACCCTGGAGATTGAGCCGGGCACACTGACGGGCGCCTATCAGGTCGGCCTGAATGCGTACACCCTGACTATGAACGCCGACGGCAGCCCGACCGTGTCCGGCGGCACGGTGGATGTGGACGACGACGGCGAGGTGGAATGGGAACTCCCCTTCGCCCTGACGCCTACCATGCAGGTGGTGATTGGCGCGCCGGATGCGGCCGGCACGATGGCGCCGGTGGAATCGTTCGTGGTGGGTGACCAGATTACGCCGGCGGTGGGCAAGTTCCAGCTCAATGCGGAATTCGACCCGACCACCGTGGATGGGATCAGCATCACCGACCGGACCCTGGACGTTACGGTAATGATCGGCACCGAGGCATTCCCTGGCCATGCGGTGATCGACATGCCGGTCTCGGGCAACGATGACTCCGGCCACGAGAAGGAGTGGAAGCGGAAGGAGAAGCGGTAGCGCCAGCTGACAGTGTACGCAGGCCCCGGCAGCGAGGCCTGCGTAGCCTTTCAACCTCTGGCGGCCCTGTGCCCAAAACGTGCCCTACTTACCGGACTCCAACACGCAATAACGGGCAGTTATGGGCTGTCGGCCATTCACCCCATCTCCCGTAACCATTGAAAACAAAAGGCTTTTCAAAACCAAGGGAACGTCTCTTAATCAGCGGGTCGTAGGTTCGATCCCTACACGGCCCACCAAAACAATCAAGGGGTTGCGTCGAAAGGCGTAAGCCCTTTTTTGTGCCCTGTGCCCAAAGTGTGCCCACAATGTACCCGTGGCGTGCACACGGAGGGCCTTCCGGGCCGCATTCCACCGTGGTGGAGCAGTAGAGGAAAAATCACCTGCCGGGAATATTCGGACGCCGGGTCGGTGTTTGTAATACCTGCAACCCATTGTCGGCACTGGGGCTCGACCGGGAAACGAGGTGGAGGAGCGATCATGGGGATTCTGCTGCTGGGAGCCGCGCTGACGCTGGCCTTCGCCAACGGCGCCAACGACAACTTCAAGGGTTTCGCTACCGTGTGGGGCTCCGGGGCGCTGGACTATCGCCGTGCCCTGGCCCTTGCCACGGTGGCGACGGTGGCAGGCAGCGTCGCCTCGCTGGTGTTGGCGCAGGGGCTGGTCAAGGCGTTCTCCGGCAAGGGCCTGGTGCCGGACGCGGCGGCCGCCGACCCGGTGTTCATTTTCGCCGTGGCCATGGGCGCCGCGCTCACGGTGCTGGTGGCGACCCGAGCGGGCCTGCCCGTCTCCACCACCCACGCCCTGGTGGGGGCATTGGTGGGCGCCGGAGCAGCGGGCGGCGCGGTGCGCCTGGAGGCCCTGGCGAACACCTTCCTCGTTCCGTTGCTGGTGAGCCCGCTGCTGGCGGCGGCCCTGGGATGGATCGCGTTCCGGGCGGCCCGTACCCTCAAGCGGGTGCCGGACTGCGCCTGCGTGTCCACCGCGCGGGAGATGGCGCTGAATCAGGGCGGGGCCGTAGCCATGGGGCGCTCGCGGCTGGACCTGCGGGTGGACCACGCCGCCGGATGCCCCGCCGGTCCCGGCACGCTGCGGCTGACCACGGGCCGCACCGGGGAGCGCCTGCACCTGCTGTCCGCCGCCAGCATCTGCTTCGCGCGGGGGGTGAACGACACCCCCAAGCTGGCCGCGCTGCTGATCGCCGGCCAGCTGATGGGCGCCAGCGTGTCCGCCGCCGCCGTGGGGGCGATCATGGGCATCGGTGGGCTGGTGTTCGCGCGGCGCGTGGCCGAAACCATGAGCCGCCGCGTGGCGCGCATGGACGCTGCCCAGGGGCTCTCCGCCAACCTGGTGACCGCGGGCCTGGTGTTGTTCGCCAGCAAGTGGGGGGTTCCGGTGTCCACCACCCACGTCTCGGTGGGCGCCATCGCCGGGGCCGGGGCGGGCGCCCGGTCGCTGGACGGGCCGGTGCTGCACGGCATCCTGCTCAGCTGGGTGGCCACGCTGCCCCTGGCCGCCGCCCTGGCCTGGGGCGCCGCCAGCCTGATGTAGGGATTGCCGCCGGAGGGGCCTGCCGTGCGGGAAGCGGCTGGCCGAGAAGGCGCCGTAACCACCCTGTGCCCAAAACGTGCCCTACTTATTGGGCTCCAACACGCAATAACGGGCAGTTATGGGCTATGGGC
>JBHHVE010000055.1:0-11178 GCA_046754085.1 Leptospirillia bacterium | reverse complement strand
GCGTGTCGCCTTCAGGGCGTTCTGCTCGGCGGTCTGCTTGGCCTCGATGGCGGCATTGAACTCGGGGGAAAACTCGAAAGCGACGATGGAGAATTCGTCCAGAATGATGTTGAACTGGGCCAGCCGGTCCCGGAGCATCTCCTTGATGTCGTTGCGCACCTGGGGGCGCTTGGTGATGAGCTCCTCGGCGGAATACTGGGCGGTGATCGCCTTCACCGCCTCCTGTACCGCCGGATCGATGATCCGGCTCTTGAAGTCGGTGCCTACGTCCTGATAGACCACGTGCACCCGGTCCCCCGCCACGTGGTAGTTAATGGCGAAGATGGAACTGACCGTCTGCAGGTCCTTGGAGGACGCGGCGGCGCGGGTCTGGGCCTTCTGCACTTTCACGTCCACCGGGATGATGTCCTCCACGAGCGGAATCTTGAAGTGCAGCCCCTCACTCAACACCTGGTCTTTCACGCCGCCGAACTTGGAGAACACCACGCCGCGTTCACCGGCCCCGACGGTTTCGAAGGCGAAGTTGAATCCCAGAAACAGGATTGCCACAACGGCAATCGCCAGGATCCCGGTCGGGCCGATCTGGGGCGGCGATGGTTTAAAGTTCTGGTTGTCCATGTCGTGCCTTCACTTTCAAAAAAAGGATCTAACTAAAAAAAGGATCTAACTAAAAAAAGGTGCGCGGCTGTGGTGCGGAGGCACAAGGCTAAGTGACCGACCATCCCCGATCAAGCCCATTCCTGAAAACCGGTGCAAGTCCCCCGATTGCTTTGCTGCTTCGGAACTCAAAACCTCGGCACGCGGGAATGTGCTTTCGGCTCCCGCGCCCTTGCCGCCTTGCACGCGCACCACTCCCCACGGTTTTTGTGGGAGTGCCCGGCATAAACCCGGACGGACCCGGCGATTTTTATTATCCTCCCCCGGCGACCCGGAGCGGGGCTTACAGGTGGCCCATCCCTTCCTTGAGGTGCTTCATCCCCTCCTTGGCATGCCTCATGGCCACCGGGCCGTGCTTCTGTTTGGCGTGGTCAATTGCCTCTTCCACATGCCCCACTCCGACGTCGGTATATTTGATGAACTCATTGGTATGCGGGTTGCCGGTCTGCTCCAGGTCCTCCCTGGCGTGATTCAGGGCCTCCCTGGCGTGATGGACCGTCTGTTCGGCATGCTCGATCATCACCTGGAGATGCCCCATATCGCCGTGCTCCAGCATCTGCTCGCCGTGCATCAGGGCTTCACCAGCGTGTTTTTTCGCCACGTCCGCATGGGGACCGGCCAGCGCCACCGAAGCCGCCAGCATGCATACAATCAGCATGCCCGTGAGACAGGCCGGTAACCACGCCGCATTTCTTGCTCTGTCCATCGTGACCTCCTTTTACAGGGAGGTGATGAACCCGTGCCATCCACCCCCCGCATTGTACCCATTGAATACTTCCATCGTGGAGCCGAACCGGTCCGGATGCAAGGGACCGGTCCACCGGGAAAATGATTCGGTCCGTGCCCGGTCACCGTGGAAAGCGCACCTTGCGCCGGATGAAACGCCACGCGCTTTACACTTTTCCTCTACTGCGCTAGCGTTTCCACACGCTTTCCGGCGTTTTTCCGATGGTATTCAGTTCCCCCATATTCCTGTTTCTTTTCCTGCCGGTGGTGCTGGCGATTTACGTTGCCGTACCCAAAGCCGCCAAGAACGGGGCCCTGCTTTTCCTGAGTCTGCTGTTTTATGCCTGGGGCGAGGGTGTGTTCGTGCTGGTCATGCTGGCCTCGATCGCCGCCAACTATATCTGTGGCCTGCTGATCGAAAAGCGGCGGGGCACACCGTCGGCAAAAACCGTGCTGGCCGTGGGAGTCGCTCTGAACCTGGGGTTGCTGGGGGTCTTCAAGTACGCCGGTTTTTTGCTGGAAAACCTGAACGCCGCTCTGGGCCAGATAGGGACGGCACCTCTGGAAATGGACCCGGTGCACCTGCCCATCGGTATCTCGTTTTTCACCTTTCAGGCCATGAGCTACGTGGTGGACGTGTACCGGGGCGACGCACCGGCCAGACACAACCCGCTTCAGGTCGGGCTTTACATCGCCATGTTCCCGCAGTTGATCGCGGGACCGATCATCCGCTATCAGACCGTGGCCCGGCAGATCGTGGACCGCACGGTGGATCTGGACGGATTCGCCGACGGCGTGCGGCGCTTCATCATCGGCCTGATGAAAAAGGTACTACTCGCCAACCCGCTGGGGGAGGCCGCCGACGGGATATTCGCCCTGAACTCCGGCGACCTGACCACCCCTCTGGCCTGGCTCGGCATTGGCTGCTACACGCTTCAGATCTACTTTGATTTTTCCGGCTACTCGGACATGGCCATCGGTCTGGGCCGCATGTTCGGGTTCCGCTTCCCCGAGAATTTCAACTACCCCTACATCTCGGGCTCGGTGCGGGAGTTCTGGCGGCGCTGGCACATCTCCCTGTCGTCCTGGTTCCGGGATTACCTGTACATCCCGCTGGGTGGTAACAGGATGGGGCCGACGCGCACCCATCTGAACCTCCTGACCGTGTTCTTCCTGTGCGGACTGTGGCACGGGGCGAGCTGGAATTTTGTCATATGGGGACTGATGCACGGGGCCTTTCTGGTGACCGAACGAGGCCGCTTCGGGCGCGTGATCGATCGCTTGTGGCGCCCCCTGCGGCACGCCTACCTGCTGCTGGTGGTGATGGTGGGGTGGGTGTTTTTCCGCGCCGAGACCCTGCCGGAGGCACTCGCCTACCTGAGCGCCATGGCGGGGTTCGGCGCGGGCGATGGTCTGACCTACCATACGGGCCTTTTCCTCACCAACCAGGTGACCGTGTGCCTGTCGATCGGACTGCTTGCGGCAACCCCGGTGCTGCCGTTGGCGTGCCGGGTTTTCGGAGGCCTCCCCGGCTGGCGCGCCCAGGCCCTTTCCGGTAGCAGCGTGATCCTGCTGCTCCTGGGTCTGGTGCTGTGCGGGGCCAATCTGGTGAGTGGCACCTACAACCCCTTCATCTATTTCCGGTTCTGACCATGAGCCGGATTTGGAACAAGGTGCTTGTCGGTGCGTTTGTCGTGGCCCTTATGTTGCCGCTGATCGGTTTCATGCTGGTGGACGAGGAGCGAGAAGCCGCTATTGAGGACGCCGAGCGGCGCCCGCTCGCGGCGTTCCCCAAGGCCGGTGACGGCCTTTTCGACACGCTCCCGCTGACCCGGGGGTTTGAGGCCTATTTTACCGACCGGCTTGGCTTCCGGCGGATGCTGGTGGGGCACTACTCGGCGCTTAAACTCCGGCTGCTGGGGGAGTCGAGCCAGAAGCGGGTGCTCGCCGGACGCGACCGATGGTTGTTCATCGGCGGCAACCCGGCGGTGGCGGACCATCGCCGGATCCGCACCATCAGCTACAAAAACCTGGAGGCCTGGGGTCGCAAGCTGGAGGGCCAGCAGCAGTGGCTCAAGGCGCGTGGCATTCGCTACCTGTTCGTACCCATCCCCAACAAGATCACCATGTATCCGGAGTTTGCCCCGCCGGAACTGACCCGGGTCGGTGATACGTTACGCCCCCTGGAGCGTCTGGTCGCCTACTTGAAGTCGAATACCAATGTAAACATTCTCGACATCACTCCGGGCCTGATGGCCGCCAAAAGAGAGCTTCTCCTGTACGGCAGGACCGATACCCACTGGACCGACCTTGGCGCCTACATCGGCTATCGCCACATTGCCGAATGGCTGTCCAGGTGGTATCCGGCGGTATCCCCCGAGCCCCCCGGCGCGTTTGCCATGCAGGTGTCGGAAACCCCCGGCGGCGGGCTGTCCCGCATGTTGGGGTCACGTACCCTGATTCCGGAAACCGACAACATCAAACTGCGCCTTTCCGCGGGGTATTGCGCGAAAGACGTGACGCCCAACCTCGCACCGCTCTCCCCGATCCCCTACCCCACCTTCCGGCAGCCGTTTTCCCGCGCGTGTGACCGGGCGGGGCTGCCCCGGGGCGTGGTATTCGGTGACTCGTTCACCAACGCGCTGGAGAAATTCCTGTCGGAACAGTTTTCCCGCGTCACTTACGTGCGCGGCATGTACAGCCAGGCGGATATGGAAGCGTTGCTGGCAAAAGAACCGATCGACGTGGTGATCGAGCTCAAGGTGGAGCGCTATCTGCCACACGCCCGGGTATTGCGGGAGTACGGCACGGAAAAACAACCCCGCCAGCCGGAAGACGCACAGGCCGTCGTGGGTGAGGAATAGCTGCATGTCGCCCCTCCCCTGACTGACCTGGCTGGCTGGATGAGCGTCGATGTCAACTTCAGCACGGCGGGCACGTCGGGGGCAGCGTATGGGGGGCATTCCACAGAGGCGTCCGGCGGGCGCTCCGGGTAGCGTCCCTGCATCCGGTTTCGACATAATGGTCAGCCGCTCAGGTCATAACTCCCGATCCTGATCCCGCATGAGCGAATGGGATGGATTAACACGAGACGGATCACATGCTGAAGGCTCTTAAAAACGCCGTCGAAGCCATCACCCCCCTGCTGGACAAGGACATTCTGCTGGTTGCGGGAGCCGGAAAGTCAGGCACCACATGGCTGCAGCGGATGATGAACACCCACCCGGAGATCTTTTGTCCGGGGGAAGGCAAATTCCTGCACATGCTGGGCGGAATCACCCAGGGCCTGGGCGCGTATAACCGCAAACTGCACACGGCGAACCAAGTGGTGTACGACAACAAGGGATTCTATGCGGAGTGGTCGGACCGTGACTTTCAGGCCATTGTCCAGTTCTTCATCGCCATGTCGTGGGCCAAGGCATCAGGCAAGGATTTGTCGGGGGTTCGCTATATAGGCGACAAGGACACCGAGTACGGTACCAATATCACCGCCTGGCGGGACATGGCGCTACCCGGTGCCAAACTTATCCACGCCATCCGTGACGGCCGCGACACGGCCGTGTCACACATGCATCACATCGCCCGCATGCAGGGTACCCCGATGCCCACTGGGAGCAAACTACACGCATTTATATCCAGCTACGCCCGCGACTGGGCCAAAGACATCGTGGGCTTTCGCAACGCCTACCGGGATTTGCCGGAACTCTACTGCGAGGTGCGGTACGAGGACCTCCTGGCCGAACCTGCGCTTCACATGACGCGGATCTTCGACTTTCTCGGGGTGGCGAAGGATGCCGATCTGGTGGCCAGCGTGGTGGAACAGAACGCCTTTAAAAAGCTGTCCGGCGGCCGAGAGCGCGGCAGCGAAGACAGTTCGTCCTTCTATCGTAAGGGGATCTCCGGCGACTGGAAGAACCACTTCGACAGGAAAAGCGCCCAGATGTTCGAGAAGGAGGCCGGAAGTGTGCTGAAAGAACTGGGTTACGAATCATAGCGGCTATTTTTGAGATGCCGACGCGTGGTACACCAGCACCTCCCGCAGGCGGCGGTAGTTGTCCGGGGTGAACGCGGTAAACCGGATACCGACCCCGCCGTCCATCAGATAGGCCACCTTGCCTTCCAGTTCCAGCGGCCCGAAGCTGGCGGTCTGGCCCGGCATCATCCTCAGTTTCAGCACGGTGTCCGGACTGATCTTCCGGGTGCAGTTGAGAAACATCCCCCCCATGCCGAGGGAAGCGGTCTTGCCCTCCACTTCCCGCCCCGACACCATCAGCCGCACCGGAAACCGCAAATTCTGACGTCTGAACTCCCGCGTACCCCCTGATACTTTCGGCGCCGGGCCCCGTTCAGGCATTTCCGGCTCGGTAAACTGTCCAACCATTCTGCGGATCATTTCAATCATCGTGTGTCCCTTATGTGTCCCTTATCTACAGCGGCAGCTTCCGCGGGGCCGGAGTGCGGCCCGGCACCGGCGGAGGCAAACAACGGGAATACCTGTGCACAGCCCCTGCCAGACACGCCATCTCCCCGAAAAAACATCGCAACACTTTGTTTATTAAAATTATTTTTTATCCGTAACCGTAGGTGACGGATTACACAAACCGTACAATTTCGCGCATGGAGGCCAAATTCGCCCGCCCCGCTCCCTGGATTCCAGGGGGGATAAAAGGTCTTCCTGGCTACACACGGAAACGGCAAACGCCGGTCTGCGCAGGCTGGGTTTACGCCCGTGGGGACTCCCCCGCAAAAAAACCGCCCCGAGTGGCTCAAGTGCAAGGCGGGAGGTTAGGATGAGGGTGTCGAAAAATTTCCGCCCCCATGACCGGGTTGCCAATCTGGTAATTCATGGCAGTATTAGCGGGTGGGGGATTTCTTAAATGGTGGGGCCGGGTTCACGGGGTTGTCACCCCGCTGTGTTAAGTCACAGCCTGACCGGGGAGCGGAGGCTGGAGCCGGATTCAGCGAACAGACCTCCAGAGAGGCCGACCTCATGAACGAGTCCGACGCCCATGCCGCGAAAATCCTGATTGTGGACGACCAGCCGGCCAATGTGGTCATGCTGGAAAAGATGCTCCTGATCGATGGATTCACCCGCATCTGGACCACCACCGACCCCCGCATCGTGGCCGACCTGTATCGGGAGCACCACTTCGATCTGGTACTTCTGGACATCCGCATGCCGCACATGGACGGTTTCGAGGTGATGGAACAGATCACCAAGCTTGAGCCGGACACCTACCTGCCGGTGTTGATTCTGACCGCCCAGGACGACATGGAGACCCGCCTGCGGGCCCTGGAGAAAGGCGCCCAGGATTTTATTACGAAACCGTTCGTCCGCCTGGAGGTCATCAAGCGCATCCGCAACATGCTGGAGGTACGGCTGCTGCACAATCAGGTGCGGGATCAGAACCGCATCCTCGAGGAGCGGGTGCGGGAGCGTACCCGGGAATTGAACGAAACCCGCTTGGAGATTATCCAGCGCCTGGGTCGCGCGGTGGAGTTTCGCGACAATGAAACCGGCGACCACGTGATCCGCATGAGTCAGTTCAGCGCACGCCTCGGCCGCGCAGCGGGTCTGAACAGCACCCAGGAGGAGTTGCTGTTAAACGCCAGCCCCATGCACGACATTGGAAAGATCGGCATCCCCGACCGCATCCTGTTAAAACCCGGCAAACTGAACGCGGAAGAATGGGAGATCATGAAAACCCACGCCACCATCGGCGCCAAGATCCTCTCCGGCCACAACTCGGAGCTGCTCCAGATGTCCCACGACATCGCCCTCACCCACCACGAGAAGTGGGATGGAACCGGCTACCCCAACGGCCTGAAGGGAGAGCAAATACCCCTGGTGGGGCGTATTGTCGCAATCTGCGATGCTTTTGACGCCCTCACCTCCAAACGCCCCTACAAGGAGGCCTGGGCGGTCGAAAAGGCCATGACGGAGATCCACAATTGCCGCGGCAACCACTTCGATCCGCAACTGGTGGACCTGCTTACCGAGATTCTTCCGGACATTCTGAATATCCGGAGCCACGGCAGCACCGCCGCCGAGATGACCGCCTCCATCTGACGCACGTTCCCCGGAACGCCGGGAACGGTAAAGCCTTCCGGCCCGCGCCGGGCAACGGCAACCCAATCGGGCGACGCCCGGCGTTTTTCCGCCCTGTGGTATGCTGCGCGTCCATGAAACGCCTTCTTTTTCTCCCCGTATTTTGTCTGCTCGCCGCCTGCGCCTCGTTCGACGAGCCCGCGGGAGCATCCCTGCGCAACCTCATGCAGGTCGACGTGGTGCCGGAGGAACTGGGGGAGAGCACACCCCAGGTGAGCTACAGCGCCGAGGTGTTGCTCGCTCGCGCCGAAGGCTACTTTTCCCAGCGACGCTTCGATGAGGCCGCCCAGGAGTACGCGCGCTTCATGGAACTGCACGAAACCCACCCGTGGGCCGCCTACGCCCTGTTTCGGGAAGGTATGAGCTACATCAGCCAGATACAGTCCAGCGATCGGGAGCCGGGATTCCCCCGCCGCGCCCGCCAGGCATTTGAACGGCTGCTCACCACCTACCCGGACTCTCCGGCAGTCCCCTACGCCAAAGAGAAACTGGCCTGGGTTCTGGATCAGCAGGCCGCTTACGAATTGGGGGTCGCGCGCTTTTACCTTCGCACCCACCGGGAGGAAGCCGCACTGGGGCGGCTTCAGGATCTCATCAAAACCTTCCCGGACACCCAAAGTGCGAAGGACGCACTGTTCGACCTGGGCCTCGCCCTGGAAAGAACAAACCAACCCGAGGACGCGGCCGCCGCCTACCGGGCCTTCCTGAACACACCGGACACCACGGAAGACCCGAAAAAAACCGCCAGGGCGGAAGCCGCCCTGATCCGGCTGGAAGGGGGCTAACCGGTGACCCACTGGCTGGGAAAAGGTCTTCAGGTTGCGGGTCTGGGCGTGGTGGGGGTGGTCTTGCTGATGAACCTCCAGCCGGAGGGGCTGACCATGTCCGACTTACTGCTTTTGACCGGCTTCGGGCTGCTCCTGTTCGGGGCCGGAACCGCCCTCCTGCGCGCCGGGGAATAGGCGCGCCCCGCACAAGGGTAACGCGCGGAACCTGCAAACCGTCCGACCCATGGCGGGACATCGGCGCGGGTCTCACCCCGCCCCATGCACCCGCCAAAGCGCCCGCATGGGGCGGGCCTCGCGTATAATTCACCCCATTGCCATGGAACGTGACGCAAACATCCTCCCGATCACACTCGGGATCGAGACCTCCTGCGACGAGACCGCGGTGGCCGTGCTGGAAGGCCCCAACCGCCTGCTCGGGCATGCCCTGGCGTCGCAGGTTACGGACCACCGCCGTTTTGGCGGCGTGGTGCCGGAGGTGGCCTCGCGCCTCCATCTGGAGACCCTCGACCCCCTGTTAACCGACGCCCTGGCGGAGGCGGGCCTGCCGCTGTCGCGGGTGGATGCGGTGGCGGTAACCTCCGGCCCCGGCCTGATCGGCGCGGTGCTGGTGGGCCTGTGCTACGCCAAGGCGCTGGCCTGGGGCCTGGGGGTGCCGTTCATCGGCGTCAACCACCTGGAAGCCCACGTGGCCGCCGCTCTGTTGGAGCGTCCGGATATGAGGTTTCCGTTTTTGGCGCTGGTGGTTTCCGGTGGTCATACCAGTCTGTACCGGGTGGACGAGGGCCTCAAGTTCACCTCCCTTGGCCGCACCGTGGATGACGCCGCCGGCGAGGCCCTGGACAAGGGCGCCAAGATGCTTGGCCTGCCCTACCCCGGCGGTCCCGAGATCGAGCGGCTGTCCCGGGGTGGCGACAAGGCGGCGATTCCGTTTCCGCGGGCCTGGCTCGGAGAGCGTCTCGATTTCTCCTTCAGCGGCCTCAAAACATCCCTTCGTACCCACCTTGATAAGCATCCGCCCACATCCGGAGATATGCCGGACATCGCCGCCAGCTATCAGGAAGCGGTGGTCGAGGTATTGGTGAAAAAAACCCTGCGGGCGGCGGAGCGGGAGGGGCTGGAACGCATTGTGATGGTTGGTGGTGTGGCCGCCAACGGACGCCTGCGCGGCGTGCTGGGCGAGCACGCCGAACGGGAGGGCTGCGAACTGCTGGTGCCGCCCCCCGCCCTGTGTACCGACAACGCCGCCATGGTGGCCGCCGCCGGCTACCTGCGGCTGGGACTGAACGGCGCTTCGGATCTTTCCCTGGATGCCCGCGCCCGCGCCCCGCTGAATGATGCGGAGGCGGTGGGGTGAAGATTCCTTCCCTTACCATCGGACCGGTCACCTTTCCCAATCCGCTGGCGCTTGCCCCACTATCCGGTATTACCAATTTACCGTTCCGGCGCATCGCCAAGGAATTCGGCGCCGGTATGGTGGTGTCGGAGCTGGTGAGCAGCAACGGTCTGGTGGTTGCGTCCGACCGTACCCGCCGCTACCTCCTGACCCACCCGGACGAATGGCCGGTGGTGATGCAGATTTTCGGCGACGACCCGGAACACATGGCACGGGCCGCACTGATCGCCGAAGAAGCCGGTGCCCACGTCATCGACATTAACATCGGCTGCCCGGTGCGCAAGGTGGTCAAAAGGGGGGCCGGCTGCGCCCTGATGCGGGACATACCCCGTTCCGCCCGGCTGATCGGAGCGGTGGTGCGCGCCGTCTCGGTGCCGGTCACCATCAAAATTCGGGCGGGCTGGGACGAACATCAGATCAACGCACCTGAGTACGCCGCCATGGCCGAGTCCGAAGGCGTTCAGGCGGTTACCGTGCACGGCCGCACCCGGGCTCAGATGTTTAGCGGCAAGGCCGACTGGGACGTGATCCGGCGCACCGCCAGCCAGGTGTCAATCCCGGTGATCGGCAACGGTGACGTGCGCACCCCGGACGATGCCCGCTACATGCTCAAAACCACCGGCGCCAGCGGCGTTATGATCGGCCGGGCGGCCCAAGGCAACCCCTGGATATTCCGGGATATCCTGAACCAGTGGAAAACCGGCGCCACCCCCGTGCCGCCCACCCTGGCGGAACGCCGCCGGGTGATCCAGCGCCACCTGTCGCTCTATCTGGAACATGCGGGCGAGGCCACCGCCCTCAGGGAGATGCGCAAACACTTGTGCTGGTACACCAAGGGCCTGACCGGCGGTGCCCGCTTCCGCACCCGGGTGCAGACCCTTAATCAACTGAAGCCCCTGCAGGACGCCATCGACTGCTACTTCGATGGGCTGGCGGAAACCCCCAACCCGCCCGCCACCCTCTCCGCATAAACAAACCGGGTGCCCCGAAAACTGGATCGGGACACCCGGTGAGAGCGGAACGTGACTCTTGTCCGCGTTCCTGCGTGCAGTACTAGAGAACCTCTAGAAGTCCTCCATGTCGTCGTGGGACGTGGCGGCCACCGGCTCCGGTGCCGGGCGCTTTGCCTTGCGCACGAAGCCCGCGCTCCGGCTTTGAACCGATGCGTGGGCCTGCGGGGTATCGTACCCGCCGGCCATCTTGAAGAAGCGCATGGTCTCGGTGAGGTTGTTGGCCTCGTTGGCCAGGTTCTCGGAGGTGGCGGCGGCTTCTTCCACCAGTGCGGCGTTCTGCTGCACCACTTCCTCCATCTGGCTGATCGCCCGGTTCACCTCGTCGATACCCCGTGCCTGCTCCTGGCTGGCGGCGGAGACCTCGGAGATCAGTTCGCTCACCTGCTGAACGCTGGTCCCGATCTCTCCCAGGGTCTCGCCGGTCTTGTCCACCAACTCGGTGTCCGTCGTCAGATAAATTGGGACAGATGAGCGGGCAGGCTAAAAGGAGTG
>JBHHVE010000054.1:0-12842 GCA_046754085.1 Leptospirillia bacterium | reverse complement strand
ATCCGGTTCTTGCCCCGGCATTCGGGGCACTGCATACCCCAAAACCGAGCAAAACCCGCACCAGAACGTCAGGCTTTGCCAGAGATCGGAAAATATCTATTATTTTTCAGTAGGTTGCAACAGCCCTTCCGGGGCGGATGCCCCTGCCCGCGGGGAGTGCGGCTGGGCAAAAGAATTCCCCATTCAGTGAAACCGTCCGGGAATTAACCCCCCACCCGGTGAAACAGGTCGAGAATCAACCCCTCGCGCAGACCGGAATCGCTGACCGACACCACCCCGAACTGGTAATCGTGCATGACCCGCAGCAGGATGGCGCCGCCAGCCACAATCAATTCCTCCCGGCCCGGTTCGATGCCGGCGATCAGGCGACGCTCGGAGGCCGACACCCGCACGATGCGGTCGAACAACTCCTCCACCCGATCCAGGGTCATGGTGTGGTTGTTGATTTTCGCAGGGTCGTAGTCGGTCATCTCCAGGTCCATGGCCGCCAGGGTGGTGGGGGTACCGGCGGTGGCCACCAGCCGTACCCGGCCCACCTCCCCCAAGGCACGGCGAACGCTGGCCATGTGGCCGCGAATGTATTCATCCAGGGCGTACAGTTCGCGGCCTCCGGGCGGATCCGCGCAAAAAAACTGTTCGGTGGCGGTCACCACCCCCATGGGCACCGATGCCCGGGTGCCGGGGATGCCGTCCAGCAGTTGCAGAAACTCGGTGGAGCCGCCGCCAATATCCACCACCAGCAGGCGCTTGAGGTCACCGCTCAGCACGGAAGCCGCGCCCAGGCCGGTCAGCCGGGCCTCTTCGCCGCCGTCGATCACCGTCAGTTCGAAGCCGGTTTCGTGCCGCACCCGCTCCACGAATTCGGCACCGTTTTCCGCCTCGCGCACGGCACTGGTGGCCGCCACCGCCACCGCCTCCGGGGTGTATTTTCCGATCTCCTCGGCAAAGCCGGACAGGGCGGCCATCGCCCGCGCCTCGGCGGCCTCCGAAATCTGTCCGCTGAGCGCCAGCCCTTCACCCAGCCGCACCATCTCGCGCCCGCTGGCGAGGGGTTTAATGCTGTGGTTGGCGCCCACATCGGCCACCAGCATGCGCACCGTGTTGGTGCCCACGTCCACCGCCGCCAGACGCCGGGTGGCGGAGCCCAGTTGAATCGGTTTAACGGACACGAAAATGGAATGCGCGGGTTTCCCCTTCCAGGGTCAGACGCAGGGTGATGTCGTCGGTCCAGTCGGTGACCCGCTGGAAATAGAGCGCCCCCTGAATCTGGGTGCCGGGCTCGATGGGGCCATCGGTCAACGCCCCCAGGGTTGCGGCAAGGTCGGTGTCGTAGCGGTAGAGGGAAGGATCCAGCACCGCGTCTTGGGGGGCGACGGCTCCTTTTGCGCCGGTCAGCATGCCCTCCAGCCGCTGCGGCGGCAGGGGACGGTAGAGGGTGCCGTCACCGTCCACCAACACCGCATCGGAGAGGGAGAACGGCACCGGGTGCGGACCCTGGTTTTTCACCTGCAGGTAGAGTGGAGTCACGTATGGCTCCAGCCGGTAGAGCGGATCGTCCCGCCAGGACACGATCCGCACGGTGACCCGCAGCGCCCCCACCTCCTGGGTGGTGCCGTAACGGTCGGACGCCACCGTATAAAGCGGATCCGACACCGGTACCATACGGGTACAGGCGGATACGGCGAGCAGGGCGGCCGCCGCCAGACAAACGAAAGCGGAATATCTCACGACTCACATCCTAAATTAAAAGCGCCTCCCTTTGCCAAGGGGCATCTCTCAAAACCTTAACCGGCCGCAATATGCTCCGGCACCTCTGCTTTTACCGCTTCCGGGCGTAGGCCCGGCAGACTGTTTCGCTCCCCGGCGCCCGGGGGCCAAGGGGTCAGCCCACCGCACCCCATTTGAGGTGGTGCCGCCAGCGCTGGCTCACCACCGATTTGAGCCGCCGGTTGACGGGCTGTTTCAGGGCCGGATCCTGTTCCACCAGCCAGCCGGCGGCCTCCCGCGCCGAGGCCAGCAGGGCGGCGTCGCGAATCAGGTTGGCGACCTTGAGCTCCGGCAGGCCGGACTGGCGCTTGCCGAACAGCTCCCCCGGACCGCGAATTTCCAGGTCTTTTTCCGCCACGGAAAACCCGTCACTGCACGATACCAGCGCCTTGAGCCGTGCCCGTCCATCCCGGCTGACGGCATGCCCGGCCACCAGCAGGCAGCGGGATTTGTGCCTGCCGCGTCCCACCCGGCCGCGCAGCTGGTGCAACTGGGACAGGCCAAAGCGCTCGGCGTGCTCCACCACCATGACGCTGGCCTCGGGTACGTCCACCCCCACCTCCACCACAGTGGTGGCGATCAGCACCTGCACCCGCCCGGCGGCAAAATCCGCCATCATCCGGGCCTTGTCCCCGCCCTTCATGCGGCCGCTCACCAGCCCCAGCCTGATGTTTTTGAGGGGGCCTTCGGACAGTTCCCTCATGGCCTCGGTAGCGGCCTTCAGGTCGATCTTTTCCGACTCCTCCACCAGCGGAAACACGACAAAGGCACGACGCCCCGCTTCCACCTCGGCGCGTACGATCCGGTAAACCTCCTCCCGTTTTGACTCACTGAACAGGCGGGTGGCGACCTTTTTCCGGCCGGGTGGCATACCGTCGATCACGGTCAGTTCCAGGTCGCCGTACAACGTCATGGCGAGGCTGCGGGGGATGGGGGTGGCGGTCATGATGAGGGTGTGGGGCGCCGCCCCCTTCTCACCGATTTCGGCCCGTTGGCGCACCCCGAAACGATGCTGCTCGTCCACCACCGCAAGGCCAAGCCGATGAAAGTCCACCCGGTTCTGAATCAGTGCCTGGGTGCCCACCACGATGTGGGCGGAACCGTCGGCGATGCGGGTAAGCGCCGCTTTCTTGCCCTGGCCGCCCACCAGCAGTTCCACCTTCACCGGCAACACCCCGAGCAGCTCTCGAATGTTGTTCGCATGCTGCACCGCCAGTATCTCGGTGGGGGCCATGATCGCCCCCTGAAAGCCCGCGTCCACCGCACGCAGCATGGCCAGAAGCGCCACCACGGTCTTGCCGCAGCCGACGTCCCCCTGCAACAGCCGCTGCATCGGCTCGTGCCGCGCCATATCGGCAAAGATGGTGTCCAGTGCGTTGCGCTGAGCCTCGGTGAGGGAGAATGGCAGGGAAGTGGTCAGGGCCTGCTCCAGGGATCCCGGTATGTCGGGCAGGGTGGCGTGGGTGCGGCGGCGCACCGCCTGCCGCCGTTTGACCGCCAGCCCCACCTGTAAAAAGAAAAATTCCTCGAACGCCAGACGGCGGGTGCCTTCCCGCACCTCCGTATCGCGCTCCGGCCGGTGCACCATGCGAAACGCCCGGGCGCGGCCCGCAAGGCCGAGCTGTTCGAGCAACTCGGCGGGCAGAACCTCGTCCACCGTCACCCGTGCAAGCGCCGCCGCCACCCAGGCGCGCAACTGGCGCGAGGTGATCCCTTCGGTGGCCGGGTAAATGGGCACGATGCGGCCAGCGTGCAGGGTCTCCTCCCCCGGCTCCCACGGCTCGATCTCCGGGTTTTCCATCACCAGCCCGGTACCGTTCCGGTCCCAGCTCACCTTGCCGGACATCAGAAAAACATCCCCGACCTTGACCTGGCGAGCCTTGTAAGGCTGATTGAACCAGCGGCCCCGCACCACCCCGCCCAGGCCGCTCTCGTCCGAGAGCGCCGCCTCAAAAACTTTCATGCGGCGGTGGGGCGTGGTGGAAAGCTCCGCAGCCACCACCCGGGCACAGACGGTGGCGGACTCTCCGGCCACCAGCGCCGCCACCGGCGCCACCGCACTTCGGTCCTCATAGCGGGTCGGCAGATGCAGCAGCAAATCCTCCACCGTACTGATGCCGAGGCGCGCCAGCTGGGCCACCCGGCGCTCGCCGACACCGGGCAGAAAGCGCACGTCGCTGGAGAGGCTTAAAAGGGCTTTACCCACCGTGGTTTTGGTCCGTCGGGGGGGCTTTTCAGCCACAGGAGTCGGGCTTGTTCCCTTGGACGGGGCGGACGCGGACAGGGCGGTGATGTCGGCCAGCATCGTCTTGAGCCGTGCGCGCCGCTGCTCCGGCGTCAGCTTTTCGTAACCCGCAAGCCGGGTCAGCCAGCCGTCCGCCTGACGGTGGCCCGGTGCGCCGTCGGGGAGGGTGGTGCGCCACGCCTTGATACGGCTGCACAAGAGGTCGGGAAGACCGCTGATGCGCTCAATGGGGGAGTCGTCACGGGCGGCGAAACTGAGCGGACCGAGCAGGTCGGCCAGAGGTTCAGGGGTGCCCTTCATGCCGGCATCGCCGCTGGAGTCACCGCTTCAAAGCGGTTGAAACGGATGAAAAAACAAAGCGGTTTCCGGACACGCTTGCCGCACCCATGCCACTGTGTTAGGATTTCCGGTCCTTTGAGTGGTTTGTTGATGCGGCGCCCGGCCATGCCGTGGGCGCCCGAAGCTGGTTTTGGAGACGGTACGATGGCGAACGTTTGTGAATATTGTGGCAAGGGCCGGATGTCCGGTAACAACGTCAGCCACTCCAATCGGCACACCAAGCGGGTGTTCCATGCCAACATCCAGCGCATGCGCGCGGTGGTCAACGGCGCGGTTCGCAAGGTCAAAATCTGCACCCGCTGCCTCCGTACCGGCAAGATCCAGAAGCCGCTCCAGCGCACCACACCCTCTTCCTGAAGCGCCCTCGCCGCCCCGCTCCCTGAAAAGCGGCGGAGCGGCTCCCCTTCGACAAACCTAGGGCAGGGGACAGCTGGCATGGTGCGCCCCACCCCCGACGTATGTGGCGGGCGGGCGTGCTTTCCACCCCCGCGTGTTCCCGCAGTGGGCCGCGCCCGCTAAGCCGCCGGCTTGGTCGGCCGCACCACCAGCACCGGACAACCCGCCCGCTGCACCACCCGCTCGGCGGTACTGCCGATGGCGTTGTGGGAAATCCCGGTGCGGCCATGGGTGCCCAGCACCACCAGATCGGCCGACGTTTCCGCCGCCAGCCGGATAATCTCTTCCCACGGCTTGCCGGAGACCACCTTGTGCTCCACCGTAAGCCCGTCGGCCTCACCACCCTCGGCCAGTTCCTTCAAGCGCAGGCGCGAGGCGGTATCGTGCTCTTCTTCCAGTTCTTTCACGGACGGGATAAGCCCCACCACGCCATAGCGGGAGAGCACCGGCTCCGCCACGTAAACCACCACCAGGCGGCTACCGTGGGCCTTGGCGAGAGCGACGGCGTGACGCCACGCAGCCTCGGCGGGTTCGGAGAAATCAATAGAGACGAGTATGGTCTGATACATCCTGGCTTCCGGTCCTTAAAAACAAACGGCTCCAACTACCCAAACCGCACCGGACGCTACCGCGCCGGAGCGACTGTTTAGCCCTTCAACCCTGTGGGAACAGCTTACGGGGAAGCCCCCCGGATGGCAACCTAAGGCCGCGTATTCGCGCCGCCCATCAGGCCATGGTGAGCACCATCTTGCCAAAGTGGCGGCGCTCGCCCATGCGGGTGTGGGCGCCGCCTGTTCGAGCGGAAAGACACCGTCGATCACCGGTCGGATGCGGCCTTTCACCACCTCGGCCAGCAATGCGGAAAACGCCCGGTGGCCCCCCAGCCTTGCCCCGATGATCGACTGCTGGCCCGTGAACAGATTCCGCAGGTTGAACTCCACATCGCCACCGGTGGTGGTGCCGCACACCAGCAGGCGGCCGCCGGTGGCAAGACTTGCCATATTGTCGGAAAACAGCGCCGCCCCGACGTGGTCGAACACCACATCCACGCCGCGCCCCCGGCTAATCTCCTGCACCCGCTCGACAAAACGTTCGGAAGAGTGGTCAATGGCAAGCTCGGCACCCAGATCAAGGGCATGTTCACATTTTTCCGCCCCGCCGCAGGTGGCCAGCACCCGGCACCCGGCCAGCCTGGCGATCTGGATGGCGAAGGTGCCCAGTCCGCTGCCGCCACCGTGCACCAGCACGAGCTCTCCCGGCTGCAGACGGGCGCACTCCATGAGCAGATGCCAGCTGGTCATGCCCGCCACCGGCAGCGCCGCCGCCTGCTCGAAGCTCACGCTGTCGGGCAGGGCCAGCAGGTTGCGGGCCGGCAGCGTGACATAATCGGCGTAACAACCGGGGGTGGCGACGCCGACGATGGCAAACTCGGGGCACAGCTGGGTGTCGCCATGGGTACAGGCCGGGCAGTGGCCACAGCCGAGCGCCGGACAAATGACCACCCGGTCCCCCGCCCGCCAGCCGGAAACCCCGTCACCGACGGCATCCACCACACCGGCACCGTCACACCCCGGGGTGTGGGGCAACGGCAGCGGCAGGGTGCCGTTCCGAATCCAGATGTCCAGGTGGTTGATCGATGCGGCGTGCAGCCGAACCCGCACTTCATCCTCACCGGGAAAGGGCAACGGATCCTGATCGAGGACCAGCACTTCCGGACCGCCGGAAGCGGTGATACACACCCGGCGCATGGACTCGGGTGGCTGTTCCAGCATGACGGTTATTCCCCCTGAGTGAAGTCTCGCAACCAGTCGTTCGGGCTGAAGCGCTCACCGTATTTGTCCGCGAACCGCTCCAGAATCGCCAGCACCTGCCCTACGCCACGCTCCTCCACGTAGCGCATGAGACCGCCGCGGAACGGCGGGAACCCGGTGCCGAACACCATTCCGGCATCCAGCATTTGAGGGCTTTCCACCACCCCTTCAGCAAGGATGCGGGCTGCCTCCGACACCATCGACAGCACCAGCCGGTCGCGGATGTCCTCGTCGGAAAACCGGGTGCTGCCACGCCCGTCCACCAACGCGTAGGCATCGGGATCCTCGCCCACGCCCTTGCCATCCTGATAGCGGTAAAACCCCTTGTCCGATTTCTTGCCGTAGCGGCCCGCCTCGTAGAATTTCCGCATGCTGGCGGCCGGCGCCATGCGCGCCCCAAAGCCTTCCTCCAGCACCCCGGCCACGTGGTGGCAGACGTCCATGCCGATCTCGTCGATCAGGCGGAACGCCCCCATCGGCATGCCAAACTCCTTAAGCACCCGGTCCACCTCATCGATCCCGGCACCCTCCTCCATCATCAGCACCGCCTCGTTCAGGTACGGCATGAGGATACGGTTCACCAGAAAGCCGGGGCACTCCTGCACGATGAGCGGCATCTTGCCAATGCGCACCGACAGGGCCGCCACCCGGGCGACGGTCTCCGGCGAGGTTTTTTCGCCGACCACCACCTCCACCAGCGGCATGCGCGGAACCGGGTTGAAAAAGTGCATGCCGGCGGTGCGTCCGGGGTCGGGCGTATCCGCGAACATATCGGTGACCGACAACGACGAGGTGTTGGACAGTATCAGGGCGCCGTCTTTCACCTGGGGCAATGCCCTCTCGAACAACGATTTTTTAAAATCCATGCGTTCGGGCACCGCCTCCACCAAGGCGTCCACGGCACCCAGACGGTCCAGATCGAGGGTCGGCAGAATGCGGCCCATGGCCCGCTCATATTCCCCACGGGGGGCGTTTCGGGTGCTGCGCTTGAGGGTCTTCGAGATTATCTTGAGCCCCTTTTCCATGGCCTTGTCGGAGATGTCGGCAAAGCGCACCAGAAGCCCGCCCCGGGCCATCTCGCCGGCAATGCCCGCGCCCATGACCCCGGCGCCCACCACCGCCACCTGACGGATGGCGTCCGCATCCGCCTTGCCGAGCCGCACCGCGTCCTGGTGCTTGAGCTTCTCCGATGCAAAGAACACCCGGATCAGGTTTTTGGTGCTCTTGAGTGGAATCAGCCCGCCGCAGGATTCCGCCTCGATACGGTGGGCGGCCGCCGAGCTTTTTCCGGCAATGTCACGCAGCACCCCAAGGGCGGCGAACGGCGCCGGATAGTGGTCCGGACTGACCTTGCCCTTCAGGCGCTTGAAGGCCTGGTCGAAAAACACCGTGCGGCCCACCGGATTCCGGGTGAGCAACCAGCCGACCAAATTGCCCTTGCCCTTGACCTTTTTGGACGTGCCCACCTGTTTTCGGGCCACCTCGAGCAGCCGTTCGGCGGGAGCCACCTGGGCCACGAGCCCGGCGCGCCTGGCCTGCCGGGCGTTAACCGTCTTGCCAGTCAGAATCCAGTCACAGGCCCGTTCCAGCCCAACGATTTTGGGCAGCCGCACACAGCCGCCGAATCCGGGATGGATGCCGAGTTTCACCTCGGGCAGCCCCATCTTGGTGGAGGGGTCGTCACTGACCACCCGGTGGGTGCAGGCCAGCGCCAGCTCCATGCCGCCCCCCAGGCAGACCCCGTGAATCGCCGCCACCGTCGGGTACTTCAATTTCTCCAACTGGATCAAGACCTGCTGGCCCCGGCTGACCAGTGCGGTGGAGGTGGTGGGATCGACAATCTCGGCGATCTCATTTACGTCCGCACCGGCGATAAAGCCGCGCTTGGCGGAGCACACCACCAGACCGGTCAGGGACTTGCCCGCCAGTTCATCAAGTACCCCGGAAAGCTCTTCAAGCACCTCGGAGGAAAGCACGTTGACCGCCTTGTCGGGCACATCCAGGGTGAGGGTGCCGATGCCGCCGTCTTCTTCAAACGACCAGAATTGCCGTGTGCTCATTGTGCCGCCTCCACCAGAACCGACGCCCCCTGGCCACCACCGATACACAGGGAGGCGAGGCCGGTCTTGCCGCCCCTGCGTTTGAGCTCGTTGAGCAGGGTCAGCACGATGCGGGTGCCGGTGGCGCCCACCGGATGTCCCAGGGCAATGCCGCCGCCATTGACGTTCACCCGATCCCAGTCCGGCGCGCCCGGCGGCTGTTTCCCCCCCATTTCCCTGTCGTAGAACGCCTTGGAGTCGAAGGCCCGGAAGCAGCCGATCACCTGGGCCGCGAATGCCTCGTTGATCTCCACAAGGTCGATGCCATCCCAACCGATATTGTGGGCATCGAACAGTCTCTGGGTGGCGTAAACCGGACCCAGCCCCATGCGCGACGGATCCAGTCCGCCGAAGGCGAAGTCGGTCATGGTGCCCAGCGGAGTCAGATCCGACTTGCCGGCGAAATCCTCACTGGTTAACAAAACGGCGCAGGCGCCGTCGGTAATCTGCGAACTGTTGCCCGGCGTGACGCTGCCCGCCACCCGGTCGAATACCGGTTTCAGGTTGCCCAGCTTCTCCAGGCTGCTGTCCGGCCGATAGCCGTTGTCCTGATGCACGGCGCTGAATTTGGGGGCCGGGAAGGTCGGCATGACCTCATCCTTAAAACGCCCCTCATCCCAGGCAGCGGCGGTGCGCAGGTTGCTGTCCAGGGCCATCTGGTCCTGCTCAACCCGGGATATATTAAAATCCCGGGCGATATTTTCCGCGGTCTGCCCCATGTTGAGGGTGCTGACCGGGTCCGTAAGGCCCAGAACCAACCCGATGTCGGGCATGATTTTGCCCAGGGGAAATTTTTTCAGGTGAACGAGTTTGGCCGCCGTTGATTTGATGCGGGAAAGTTGGGTGAGCCACGCCCGCACCTCGGGCTTGACGATAAACGGCGCGTCCGACATGGACTCGACCCCGACACAGACCACGCAGTCGGCGCGTCCGCTGGCGATCAGCATGTGGCCCTCGGCCAGCGCCTGAATGCCGGAGGCGCAGTTTCTATGCACGGTGTAGGCAGGCACCGAATCAGGGATGTGGGCGCGCAGGGCGATGACCCTTGCAACATTGACCGCGTCCACCGGCTGGATGACGTTGCCCGCCACCAACTCGTCGATCCGGGTGGGGTCGATGCCGGTGCGGATGATCAGTTCCGCCGTCACATAGCGTCCCAGATCCACGGCGCGCGCGCCCGCCTGCAGGGTTCCTGCCTTGGTGAACGGGGTACGGACCCCGTCGATAATGCAAACCTTACGCATGAAACGTTACGTCCTTGTCCTCACAGTAGATTACGGCATCCCGCCGAAAGCCCGTCAGCCGAGTAAGGGTACTCGGGATGGGGCCACTGTCAACCATCGGTTGATGCCTCGCCGTTCCCTTTTCGGCGGTTCATGATGGCGGCCTTTAACTCCCGCACCTCGGCCCCGCCCATCAGATGATGAAGCAACGGATAGAGCAGGGAAAACCCGATCACCACGGCCGCCAGCCAAACCCCCTGCATCACCCCGTCCGCGGCCGTCCACACCGGCTGTGCGGCGACCCACGCACAGCCGGCAGCGACCACCAGCGATGCCCCCGCGGTACGGGCCAGACTCGGCATTATGCCGGACAGCGCCAATCCCGGAAGTCTGCCCCTGAGCGCCAGCACCAGCAAGATAATGTTGATCATGGCGGCGAGGGCCGTCGCCAGCGCCAGGCCGCCGTGGGCCAGCGGTCCCATCAGCGCCAGACTCAGCACCACGTTGCTGGCCATGGCGATGGCCGCGATCCGAACCGGGGTGACGGTGTCCTTGAGGGCGTAAAATGTCGAGGCCGCCACCCGCACCCCGGCGAACGCCCACAGGCCGGTGCCGTAGGCCAGTACCGCCACCGCCACCCCTTCGGTGGCGGTACGGTCAAAGGCGCCGCGCTCGAACAGGGTGGCGACGATCGGCTCCCGAAGGGCAATCAGTCCGGCCATGGCGGGCACGGTAATAAACAGGATCAGCTTGAGGCCGCCGACAAAGCCGTCCCGCACCCCGGCCATGTCACCCTTCGCCGCCTGAGCCGACAGGGACGGCAGAATCGCGGTGGCCAGCGCCACCCCGAAAATACCCAGGGGAAAGTGGATCAGCCGCATACCGTAGTAAAGGTAGCTGACCGAGCCCTCGGCCAGAAACGACGCCAGCAGGGTGTTGACCAGCAAATTCACCTGGGTGACCGAGAGTCCCACCAGCATCGGCAGCATCAGGAGGCCCACCCGCCGAACCCCCGGGTCGGACGGCGCCCACCGGAAGCGCGGCATCATGCCCTGGCCGATCAAACCGGGAAGCTGCAAGCCCAGTTGTGCGATGCCCCCGAGCAACACCCCCACCGCCAGCCCCAGCGCCGGGGTCTCCATGCCCGGCGCCAGCCACAGGGCGCACCCAATCAGCATCAGGTTGAACGCGATCGGCGCCATGGCCGGCAGGGCAAAGGCTCGCAAGGCATTCAGGATGCCCATGGCGAGCGCCGCAAGCCCGATGAACAGGAGGTAGGGGAACATGATGCGGGTGAGCAGCACGGTCAGTTCCCGCTGCCCCCCGGCCTCGGTAAAGCCGGGGGCGATGACCCGCACGATCCAGGGAGCGGTCAGAATCCCCAGACAGGTGACCGCCACCAGCACCGCAAGCAACACCGCAAACACCCGCGAGGCCAGCTCCCAGGCCTCTTTTTTACCCTCGTTGGTGAGCTTTTCGGTGAACACCGGGATGAACGCCGCCGACATGCTGCCCTCGGCCAACAACTCCCGCAGCAGGTTGGGAATACGGAACGCCACAAAAAAGGCGTCCGCCACCAGGGTGGCCCCGAACAAGCGCGCCACCACCACGTCGCGAACGAATCCGAGCAGCCGGGAAATCAGGGTAAACAGCCCAATGGTGCCGGCGGCACGGGCCACCCGTCCGTGCTCTTCTGTCGCCGGATGCGGTTCGCCGCCATCCGCTCCGCTGCGATTCCCCATTGACATACGAACCATTTACCTCATAAGATGTCCGTTTTTTGGAATGCGGGGCGTGCCGTGTTGTTGCCCCCCTTACAAACGTTAGTGAGGACTGTTACCGATGGCGAATCATCCTTCCGCGAAAAAGCGTGCCCGGCAGGCGATTGTGCGCCGGTTGCGTAACCGCAGCACCATGTCGGCGGTACGCACCGCGATCAAGAACGTGGACACCGCTGTCGGCGCCAAGGACAAGGATGCCGCGACCGGCGCCCTGATCCAGGCCACCTCGCTGATCGCTCGTGCCGCCAAGAAGCGGGTGCTGCACCCCAACACCGCCTCCCGCAAGGTGTCCCAGCTGGCCCATCGGGTCAACAGCCTGGGATAATCCCTCCGGCTGACCCGGCCGGGTCAGCCGCACAGCGCCAGCACCTCGTTTTCCAGGGTTCTCCGGGGCGATACCGCGCCCCCCTTCAAATCAAAGTCCACCCCCGCGAAGCGGCAAAACGCCGTGGTCAGCGACGCGTCGCTGTGACGGCGGGCCTGGGCCTGTAGCTTCCGCACCAGAAACGGCGCCACGCCAATGGCCTGGGGCAGGTCCCGGCGTCCGCTGGAAATCGCCTCCACCGCCCGCCACAGCAAGCGAAAATGGCGCACGATCATAGCCTGCACCTTGATCGGCGGCTCGCCCGCATCCAGCAGGGTGGTCAGCGCCGTCAGGGCCGCCGCCGCACGGCGCTCCCCCAATGCATCGGTCAACTCAAACACGGTGTGGACCCGGTGACTGCCCACGGTCTCCCCCACCGCCTCCAGGGTGATGTGGGTGTCGCCTTCGGAAAGATAGGCCGCCGCCTTCTCCAGTTCCCGCGCCAGCACCATGAGCTGGGTGCCGGAATAGGTGGCGAGAAACTGCGCCGCCGCGGGCTCGATGGAATACCCCATGGTCCGCACCCGGGCGCCGATCCAGCCGGGTACCTGGTTTTCGTAGAGCGGCTTGCAGTCCACCACCGCGCCGACCTTCCTGATCTGGGAAAACGGCGACCGGCGCATATCCGCCTTCTCCCCCTCCAGCACCAGACAGGTGGTGGGGGAGGGGTCTTTCACGTACTCGGCCAGCACCGCCAGCTGGTCGGCGGCGATGCGCTCGATGCCGCGCAGCACCACCAGCCGCCGCTCGGCCATCACCGGCAGGGTCTGGGCGGGGGCCCCCCCCACGGGGGGGGGGGGCGGGGCGGGCGCGACGC
>JBHHVE010000053.1:0-13709 GCA_046754085.1 Leptospirillia bacterium | reverse complement strand
AAGTTTGTAGTAAGCCAGATAGTAACGACCGTCAGCCTCCGGCCCCCATCTTAAGAAGCCGGGGGGTGGGGAGGTGTCGGCCCCCTTGGCAGGGTCAATCGTATCCGGCAATTTAACCTCCCGGGGCTTGGAAAGGCCTATAACTTAGCCTAAAACCAGTATATCCACTTGCTTGACGCCAATTTCCTGGTCCGGCACCAGGGCAAACGGGTGGGCTTCGCCCGCTTTCGCAGACACCAGCATAAACGGTTACACAACAAAAGGCGGGGTAGGGAGACAAGCTCCCGTGCCTGGCCCTTCTTGTTGGAGGCGACCCCCATGAGGGGGGATACAAATCGAGGTGGATTTATAAATCTGTTTGTTAAGCGAAAATTTGGTTTCGGGGGAGGGATTCGAACCCCCGGCCCGGCTGGTCAGCGCGTTGGGATTAGTAATCCAGTTCCAGCGCGTCGCATAAAAACCGCACCAGCGGCGCGGCGGCGGCGTAGCGCTTCGCCACCCGGGCAGGCAGGTCGGGGCGGGTGATCTCGGCCGTGTCCAGATCGGCGATGGCGATGAAGTCCTTGCGCTTCAGGTCCTCGATCAGCGGGTGGTCGACGGGGTAGCCCTTGGGGGCGCGCTTGAGGGCGTCCCCCTGCAGGGTGAAACCCGCGGCGGTGAAGGCGGCATGGTTGCGCGCGGCCAGCCAGGAGTTGGCGGTGGAGGCTCCGGCTTCGGCCTGGAGCGTGGCCGCGATCGCTTCCCTGATTTTGCCCAGCGCAGCGGCGTCCGGGTGCCAGACCCCGGCGCCGATGAAGCACTCGTCCGGGTCGATGTGAAAGTAGAAGCCGGGGGCGTGCACGTCCTTGCCGCGCTCGTGGCGGAACTGGATGCCGATGTTGGTTTTGTAAGGGGCCTTGTTTCTGGAAAAACGGGTATCGCGATAGATCCGCATGAGGGAGCCGCCGGTCTTTTTGGCAAGGGCGTCGAAGTGGGGTGAAATCCTGACCAGTTCCGGCTCCATGGCGGCGATGAACGCCAGCGCCGGTTCCCGCACATCGGACTCGTAGCGGTGTTTGTTGGCCTCAAACCAGCCGCGCTCGTTGTGGGCGGCAAGCGACCTCAGGAACGGAATGGTCTCTTTCGGAAATCCGGCAAACGTGGTTGCCATGGCAATCCCCATGCTGACAGGTGGATGTGGCCGGTCGGTTCGGAATGAAGCACCTGCATGGATACCACATTGGCGGGGGCTTCACAACGGCACGACCGACCCTCTAGGATAACGAGCGCCCCGACGCCCCGACGCCCCGACGCCCCGACGGGCATCCTGCTGAAGTGGATATGAAGCTACCTTCCACCCCGAAAATCGTCTGCCTCTACGACCCCCGCTTTGGCAGCGGCTACCCCTACGCCTTTGCCTGTGTGCCCGATACCCTTGACCGGCTGGGGATGAAGGTCCTGCATGTGGATGTCACCAGCGCCACCCCGGAATCGTTCAGGCGGGAGGTGGAAGGCTTCGGCCCCGATCTGATCTTCGGGTATCTGCAAAACATTCACGACCAGAAGCGGGGGGTGGAACTGCTCAAGGCCTGCCACCCGGTGCCCGCGATCAACTGGAGTCTGGAAGACCCCAACGGCATCATCGCGCGGGGGCAGTCGTTCACCATGCTGGACGCCGCCAAACACTTCGACATGTGGTTTTGCAACGATGCCCGCATGGTGGATTTGTGGGGGGTGCCCGCCGCCTTCATGCCGCCGGGGTTCGACGAGCGGGTGTTTTTCGATGCAGGCGCCGAACGCATTTACGACATCTCTTACGTGGGCAACCTGGGGCCGCCCGTCACCGCCCGCATGTACTGGCCCTATATGGTGGAGATGGCGAAGTACGGCAGCCGCGCCCTCATGTGTCTGGACCGCCCCATGGGGATACCGCTGTTGCCGGACGCCCTGGAGCGGCTGCTGCGCTCCAAACGAAACCGCCGTTTTTTACAGGGGCTTCCCCTCTGGAAATGCCCGTGGAAAAACCCGGCGGACGAGACCGAGAAAGCCGCCTGGATCAACCAGAGCAAAATCCACGTGGGCATGAGCCGGGTGCGGGGCGACTGGGAGGGCGGTTTACTAAAACGCCTCCCGGACTATCCGGTGGATGAAACAGGCATGTTCTATCAACTCAAGGGGAGGCTGTTCCACGCCGTCGGAACCGGCACCCTGGCGCTCAACGAGCACACCCCGGAACTTGAGACCATGTTCGATGTCGGCAGAGAGATCGTTACCTTCGCGTACGGCGACGTGGACGGCTTTGCCGACAAGCTGGCCTGGTATCTGAAGCACGATGCCGAGCGCGAAAAGATCGCCCGCGCGGGTCACGAACGGGGTTTGCGGGATCACACCTGGTCGGCCCGCATCCGGCAGATTATGGAACGGGTCGAACAGACGCTCTAACGGGATGTTGAAAAAGTCCATGGAGAGATTTTTTCAACTCGAAGCCGGAAAAGAGTGGTTTTTCCGGCTTCTCCGAATTTCAACCGCCTGCTAAACGTCCCCCGGCTGGGTTTTTACGAAGCGGAAACAACCGCAGCCGTAAGCCTGGGCGTTGACCTGACCGGGGGTGGGGTCGTCGATGAGTCTGGTGTCGTTCGGGCCGTCCGGCAGGAGGGCGCACTCGGCCAGGGTGAAGCCCTCGAATGCCTCCACCACCTGCTCGTAGCTGTACACCCGGTGGGCGTTGAACTGGATGCGCGGACGCCCCACCGGCACCACGAACAGCAGGCTGCCGCCGGGGGTGGTCACCCGCTTTAATTCGGAAATCGCGGTCAGGTCGCCGTCCGGGTCCATGGTGTCGCCGTAGCGGCCCAGGCCAATGTGCTCCACCACGTGCATGCAGCTCAGGGAGGCGATGGAGTCATCCTCGAACGGCAGCTTCATGAGATCGGCGTGGCCGGTTTCGAGTCCGTCGAAAGGGGCTTCCGCCGGGCGCAGATCGTAAAATTTTACCGGCACGAAGGCGGACACCAGGGCACTGAAGTAGAGGGACGAGCCAATGTCCGTGTGCGATTCGGGGGAAAGCGCCGCCACCTTGCGGGCGGCCCAGGCGGTGTGCTGCACGTAGTGACCGGCAAACGGGTAGCTGCCGGTGTCGTCGGTCAGACACGGGTAGCGCTCGTCCCAGGTCATGGGAAAGCGCGCCCCGGCCTGTTTCGCCATGCGGTCGAAACGTTCGAACTCGGCGCGGAAGGCGGCCTTGCCGCGCACCTTGGCGAGGGCCCTCTTTACATTCCGGCCGAGGCGGCTCTTGCGTTTTTTGGTGGTGGGCGCCATGCCCGCGTCAGCCATGGGGCGAGGCCGGGTGGCCGCTGGGGCGGGGCGAGGGCGCGGGGCTGGGCCCGACTTTGGAAAGCCCCTGCCAGGTGCCGAACCAGCGGGTGCCGTCTTTTTCAAACAGCAGGGAAAACACGTTGTCGTCCATCAGCCCGTCGCGGGTGGTGAGGGTGGTCCAGCGGCCGTTTTTCAGGTAGCTCACGCCCCCGTCGGTAGCAGCCCACAGCAGGCCCTGGGGGTCGAAGGCGAGGGCGTGGATGAAGTTGCCGCCGAGACCTTCTTTGGTGGTATAGGTCACCCAGCTCTTGCCGTCGAAGCGGGACAGCCCCGCCCCCCAGGTACCGACCCAGGTGGAACCGTCCGGGTCGAAGGCAAGGCCCAGCACATAGTTGGGGTTGTAGCCCTGGTTCGCCTTGCCCGCCGTACGGTGGTGGCGGGAGCCGGCCTTGGCCACCGGTTTTCTTTCCGCTTCCGGGATGTCGGCCCCCAGGCCGTTGGCGTGGGTGTAGTTGGTGAATGTCTTGCCGTCGTACACCGAAACGCCGCCCTCGGTGCCCATCCAGACCTTGCCGTCGTCGGCGATCTCGATGTCGTACACCCACTTGTCGATCAGCCCGTGCTTTTCGGTAAAGGTGGTGAACTGTTTGCCGTCGAACAGGCTGGCGCCCTTCCAGGTGGCGACCCACATGGAGCCGTCTTTTGCGAACTCCACGTCGTAGGCCCAGCGGTCGCCCAATCCCTCCACCGGGGTGTAGGTGGTCCACTTTCCCTTGTGGTAGCGGGACAGGCCGCCGCCGTAGGTGCTGACCCACAAGGCGCCATCCGGTCCGAAGTCGAGGGCGTAGACGCCGTTGGACAGAAGCCCCGGCTTTTCGGTGCCGTCGGCCGCGGTGGTGCGGGTCGACTCGACCGTGAAGATCTCATGGTCGTCAAAGGAGTCGACGTTGTAGCGGATCAGACCGCTGGGCAGCCCCATCCACAGGTTGCGGCCCTGCATGGCGAGGGCTTTGACGTTGCCGCCGGTCTCGAAGCTGGTGATTTCCGGCAGGGGCGGCGCGCCGCCGCCGTAGCGGCCTTTGTCGTCGGCATGGAGATCCGCCGATACCAGCACCAGGGTGGCGGCGGTGTCCGGGGGGGCCATGAAGTCCTGTCCGGCATGGGCAAATCCGGCCCACATGGCAAGGGCGGCGGTGATCAACAGGGGGCGTGCGGCAGTCGGAAAAATCACGGGTTTCCTCGGCGGGTGTCAGGGGTTGTTGTGTCGCCGCCCCGGCCGCCGGGGCTCGGGGAGGTTACTCAATCTCGGTTCCGTAGAATAACGCAATCGGGTGGTGCTTATCAGGGGGGCCTTGCGGTCTCCGGGTGAATACCGCCCCCGCCATGTTACCTTGAACCTTCGATGTCTGTTGCCTTTGCCCATAAGGAACCGTGTTTGTGAACCTGGCCTTGCTGTTCTTGTTTCTTTTGTCCCTGTTGGCAAGCAGTTTTGGGTGGGGCAGGGTGGCGGCCGGGCTTCCGGACCGGTTTGTGGGAAGCGACCATGCTGTTTAGTTCCTACGCCTTCATTTTTGTGTTTTTGCCGATTACGCTGCTGGTGTTTTTCCGCATCGGCGGCATGGGCCACCACCGGGTGGCGGTGGCGTGGCTGGTGGGGGCCTCCCTGTTCTTTTACGGGTGGTGGAACCCGGCCTACCTGGGTTTGATCCTGGCTTCGGTGCTGTTCAACTACGCCCTGGGGGTGCGTCTTGCCGGCACCGATGGCGAGGGCAACGGCAGGCGCGCCACGCTGATATTCGGCATCTGCTCCAACCTGGGGCTGCTGGGGTACTTCAAGTATGCCGGGTTCTTTCTGGACACCGTCAGCCGCATGACCGGGGCCGACCTGTCCATCGAGGCGATCCTGCTGCCGCTGGGCATCAGTTTTTTCACCTTCCAGCAGATCACCTATCTGGTGGATGCCTACCGGGGTGAAACCCGGGAGTACAACTTCCTGCATTACGCCCTGTTCGTGACCTTTTTTCCGCAGCTGATCGCAGGCCCCATCGTGCACCACCGGGAGATGATGCCCCAGTTCGCCCGCGCCTCGGTTTACCGCTTCCGCACCCGCGAAGTGAGCGTGGGACTGACCATCTTCGTCATCGGGCTGTTCAAGAAGGTGGTGATCGCCGACGGCGTGGGGTCCCACGTCGCGACCGCCTTTGACGCCGCCGCCAGCGGTGAGCCGTTGTCCTTCCTGACCGCCTGGGGCGGGGCGCTGGCCTACACCTTCCAGCTCTACTTCGACTTTTCCGGCTACAGCGATATGGCCATCGGCGCCGCCCGCATGTTCGGCATCCGGCTGCCGCTTAATTTTCACTCCCCTTACAAGGCGGTGAACATCGTCGAGTTCTGGCGCCGCTGGCACATGACCCTGTCGCGCTTTCTGCGGGACTACCTCTACTTCCCCCTCGGCGGAAATCGCAAGGGGGTGCCGCGCCGCTATGTGAACCTGTTCGTGACCATGCTGCTGGGCGGGCTGTGGCATGGTGCGGGCTGGACCTTCGCCGTATGGGGCGGTCTGCACGGCATCTACCTGGGGATCAATCACGGCTGGCACGCCCTGCGCCGCAAGCTGGGGCACGATCTGTCCCGCAGTACCCCCTGGGGACGGGAACTGGGCCGGGTGGTGACTTTTCTGGCGGTGGTGCATGGCTGGGTGCTGTTCCGGGCCGAGCGGTTTGACGCCGCCTGGGTGCAGCTTGCCGCCATGTGGGGGGCGAACGGCTGGATCTCCCCGGCGGAGTGGACGGCGCTGACGGGTGGGGCGGTGGCCATGCTGTCGCCGGGCGAGTGGGTTGGCCTGCTGCGCTGGCTCGACCTGGATCGGGGCTGGGGGCTGGGCCAGTACCTGATCGTCTGCCTGATTGCCACCCGGTTTTTCCCCAACACCCAGCAGATCATGGGTCGCTACCGGCCCGGCCTGGAATCAGGGCAACGCCACTTGAAGGCCTTGTTTCGCGCCCCCTGGCAGTGGCGTCCGAACGCCCGCTGGGCCACCGTGATCGGCGTGGCCGGGCTGCTTGCCACCGCCTTTGTGTACCGCTGGAATCAGGCGACGCTGCCCAAGGTGGAATTCCTCTACTTTCAGTTCTGACCGATGCGCAAACGCTATTTCATATTTGTCGTCGCCCTGCTGCTTACGGGTCCGGTCCTGGCCACCGTGCCGTTTGCGGTGGGGCTGGATCCGTACCGGGTGTTCGGGCTGTCCGGCTACAACGACCGGAATTTTGCCCCCAACACCCGCTACCTGAAAACCGAATATCTGCTGGCGCACCCGGAGGTGGACGCCTTCGTGCTGGGTTCCTCCCGGGTGAACTATTACGACGTGGCGAGCCTGCAACAGATCACCGGCCATGCCTGGTACAACCTGAACGTGTCAGCCGAGACCGCTGAAGGGCTGTTGAACCGGGTACGCTGGCTAACCGCCAACCGCAAGGTACGGCGGCTTTTTATCGGTCTGGACTACGACTTCATGTTCCAGGTGAAGCGGATTCGTGACGATGACTATCTGCGCATGGAACATCCGGCCCTGAGGGGCACCCGTCTGTCGTTTGTCTGGCGCCAGCTTCAGGTGCCATACCGGGAGATGGTCACGGCGATCGAGATGATCGGCGTGCGTGACGTGGAACACTATGGCCTGAACCTGGAAACCGGCCACTACCGGCGGCCCGCCCGGGACGACCTGATGCGCCGTTTTCCCGAGGAGTACGCCCGCAACCTGGACACCTCGGTGACGCCGAGACGCACCGCCGCCCATCCGTGGCATCTTGCCGCGTTCGATGAGCTGGTGGCGCTGCTGAAGGAACGGTCGGTGGAGGCGGTGTTTGTGATCAACCCGGTGCATGCCACCCGGATTCGCCACTTCAAGCCGGATGAGTATGGCGACTGGCTCCGGCATCTGGCGACGTCGGGGGCGGAGGTGTGGGACTTTTCAGGCTACAATCCGGTGACCACCGACAACCACCTCTATTATGAGAACTCCCACTTCACCCGGCGGGTGGGTGACCTGGTGCTGGGGCGGGCGCTGGGGGCGTTGAAGCCGGAGATGCTGCCGGACGGTTTTGGCGTGCGCCTCACCCCGGAGGTGGTGGGTGAGCGGGTCCGTCAGCTGGTCGTGCGCTACCGCCCCGTCACTTGATTCCGCTTACCGGCGAGCGGGATACTAGGCGCTCCCGCGGACTTTCCAGCCGGGAACAACACAAGGGCGGGTAGCTCAGCTGGTAGAGCAACGGCTTTACACGCCGTAGGTCACAGGTTCGAGCCCTGTTCCGCCCACCATCCTGGCCCCGATCCGAAAGGGCGGTCACCCTTTCGGGTCGGGGAATTGGGATAAAGCCTTTGGGAAATCATATGTTGGCGTAAACCGCCCAGGGGGGACTGTACGCGGCCCATCAGGGGTTGCTAGAATTCCACGATAGACGGGCCGGGGTGACCTTGACGGTCTCCCCGTTCGCCGCCCCGGGTGCTCCCGCGGGCGCATACCCCATGATGTTAAGGCCCACCCTGTGGAAATCGATCCGCGCGACCGTCAGTACCTTTCCGAGATCAACGTGGTGCCACTGGTGGATGTGGTGCTGGTGTTGCTGGTGATTTTTATGATCACCGCGCCACTCCTTTACCGGGGCATCGACATCGACCTGCCCACCAGTGATACCAACACCATCGAACCCACCGAACGGGTGGTGGTGACCGTGGAGGAGGACGGCAAGGTGTTTGTGGACAAGGACCGGGTCAACCCGGACAATCTGATGGGCACGTTCAGTTCGATCCGCAGCCGCAAGCCGCAAGTCTCAGTCTATCTGCGCGCCGATGAGGACGTGCCCTACGGCCTGGTGGTGAACGTGATGGATGCGGTCAAGCGGGCGGGTATCAGTCAGATGGGCATGGTGACGGAGCCGCTCGAAGGCAAGTGATCCGCCGATTTCTCCCCCTGATCGTGCTCGTGGCGCTCTTCCCCGCCAGTGAGGCCGGGGCGGTGTACGACCTGTTCGCCACCCGCAGCACCGCGGCGCTGTTGCCCGCCGGTATCCTCGGTGTGGCCGGGGACGAACGCCTGAGCACGGAGCTTGCCACCGTGCGGCAGGTGTTGATGTCGGACCTCAGGCGCTCCGGCGTGTTTCGTCCCCGGGACCTTGAACTGCACATACCCGACTCGCCGGACGTGTCGCTTGGCCGTATCCGTATCAGAGAGACCGGTCTCAAGGAAGCGGTGGACCTGATGGTCTGGGTCCAACTGACCCATGAGGGGGGACGCTATACCCTGGAAGGTCACGTCTACGACACCGCGCGCGGCAACCTGATCGTGGGTAAAAAATACTCCGGCAACGAGTTGATGATCCGCAAGATGGTGCACCGCTTCATCGGTGAGTTGATCCACCACTATACCGGCGAGTACGGCATTACCCGCAGCCGTATTGCCTTCGTGTCGGATTTGACCGGCTCCAAGGAGGTGTACGTGATGGACTACGACGGTAACGCCCCCACCCGGCGCACCGCCGATCGCGGCATCGCCCTCACTCCCGATCTATCACCGGACGGCAGCCGCATTCTGTACGCCAGCCAGAAATCAGGGTCGTGGATGATCTACGAAACCCGGGTATTCGACGACCGGCGTTCCGTGTCCCTCAAATTGCCGGGGCTGAATATCGCACCCGCCTGGCACCCGAACGGCAAGGGGTACGCGCTGACCGCATCGAAAGACGGCAACCGGGAAATTTATGAGGTGAACGGCAGCCGCAAGCTCAAGCGGCTGACCAACCATCCGGCGGAGGACGTCTCCCCCACCTGGTCCCCCAAGGGCAAGAAGATCGCTTTTACCTCCAGCCGGGGCGGCAACCCGCAGATTTATGTCATGAACGCCCACGGCGGAAGGCCGAAGCGGATCACCTTCAAGGGGGACTACAATACCGAACCCGACTGGTCACCCCAGGGGGACTTGATCGCCTTCACCTGCCGCCGGGGGAACTGGTTCAAGATATGTCTCACCGATCCGAACGGCAGCGGTGTGCTACAACTCACCCATGGCGAGTGGGATGATGAGAGCCCGTCCTTCTCCCCGGATGGCCGCCATATTGCGTTTGCCTCCAACCGTGGCGGGCGGCAGGATATTTTTATGATGGATCCGGATGGCAGCAACGCGGAACGGCTTACCTTCAACGGCGCCAACAATACCAGCCCTTCCTGGAAAGGGGCGGGGGAGCCGTGATGAATGTGAGGATTCGGTAAAAAAGACGATGGGGGGTTTCGAAAGCGCCGTGTTTTTCTTACAGTCTTATCGGATAGGTGGTTGTCTTTGAATTTTGCGTCGGTGCTAGACGCGTGATATCGAACGGCTTTTTTGAGAGGAAAAAACCGATGAAGCGGATTTGGATCGTGGCGGCTGCGGTGCTGTTGATCGGCACGGCGGCGTGCAGCAAAAAGGTGGATACCTTGAGCCAGATGGACGAGGGGGGGTCGATGTCCGGAGCCACCAAGGACTCCAGCATGATGACCGAGCAGATCGATGAAACGCCGGTTGCGGTGCCGCTTGATATGGACGATACCTCCATGTCCACCCGTAGCAGCTCCGACGATGCGATGCAGGTGGTGGCCCGTCTCAAGGACATCCACTTCGAGTTCGATCGGGCAATCGTGCGGGACGTGGACAAGCCGATCCTGATGGACAACGCGAAATTGCTCAAGTCCAACCCCCGTGTGCTGATTTCCATCGAGGGACACTGTGATGAGCGCGGCACCACAGCCTACAACCTGGCGCTGGGAGAGCGCCGTGCCCAGGCCACCCGGCGTTACCTGGTGGCACTCGGGGTTTCACCGTCGCAGGTGAGCACCGTGAGCTACGGCGAGGAGAAGCCCCAGTGCATGGCCCATAACGAGGCGTGCTGGCAGCAGAACCGCCGTGCCCACCTCTCCGCCGGGCACTAGCGTTCGTGACCTTGCGTGGATTCCGCCTGGCCACCGCGGCCACGGCGCTCTTGATGGCAACCGGTTGCGCCACCCAGGCGAACCTGGTTGATCTGGAGGAAGAGGTCGCCCGCGTGCGCGAACAGGCGGGCATGGGTGCGGTGGGGCCCGCCGCGACCGTGGGAGAGCGCGTGGATTACTCCCCGGCAGAAGGGAGTGCCCCCGCCGATGCCAGCCTGCTGGACCTGACCGTGGCCATGGACCAGATGCGCACCGAGGTGTCCGAATTGCGCGGTCAGATGGATGAAATGGTGTTTCAGGTAAACTCCCTGGCCGAGCAGATCGACCGGCGTCTGACCTCTCTGGAAGAAGAGGCGGGCATCGAACAGGTGCCGAGCATCGCCGGCGGGGAGCCATCCGGGCCGTCCGTTCCGGACAGCGCGGTGGCCGCCTCTCAGCCCGCCGATGAAACGGTCAAAACCGGCAGCGGTGTGGTGCTTCCGGGTGTCATGATCGCCCCGCGTGATCAGGACGTGGGCAACCAGGTATCGGCACAGACCGCCTACTCCCTGGCCGAGGGCGATTTCAAGCGCGGCCATTACAACCTGGCGGTGGCCGGCTTCGCCAATTTTATCGAACAGTACCCGGAGTCCCATCTGGTGCCCGATGCCACCTTCTGGCTCGCGGATGCGTACCGGGCGCAAGGTCTGGCCAGCCGTGCGGTAAAGGTGTGGGAGATGGAAGCGGAGGCGTTTCCCCGTCACAAGCTAACGCCCAAGGCGCTCCTGGCCCTGGGTCAGACCTACCGCAAAATGGACAATATCCCGGCGGCGGAGGAGGCTTTCAAGCGCCTGATCGCACGCTTCCCGGTGTCCAAAGAGGCACAACAGGCCAAGCTGATACTGGTCGAGTTGCGCTAAAAACCGCCGATTGAGGCCCGATTGCTTCGCCTGAGGGGCGCCCGGAATCTCACGTACAGGCGGTGGGCCGCACCCGTCGAGAGTACGTCCCTGTGCTATATTTTCTCGATGTTGGACCCTGACCGGCATTACCCTGCGTCGTTTCCGGTGCACCCACAACCCCGTCGGAACAGGGGGTGCGTGTGCAGCCGATAATGGTCCCTGCCGCGGGTGCTCCAGGCTTTTCCCGCCCGGTCACATGGTCTATCGGCCTGCATGCGCTGGTGCTGGGCATGCTGCTTCTGGCAGACGTTCTGTCGCCGCGTCCGGTCGTGTTTCGCGATGCGATCCAGGTGAGTCTGGTGCCGCCAAGAGAGGCGCCTGACGCCGCGCTGGTTCCCAAGCCGGCGCCGGTAAAGGAAACGGCACCCCCCGAGGCGCCACCGAAGCCGCCGCCACCACCCCAACCACAGGTTTCAAACCGACCGGCTCTGGCGCCGTTGGAGGAAAACCCCCTGTGGCAGAAACTCCGAAAAGCTCCGGCCCCGCCGCCCAAGGTGGACAGTCAATCCATGACCCAACTGTGGGAAGAGGCCAGTAAGCAGACCTCGAAGTCGACCCCCGCCGAGTCCGCGGAAGAGCGGGAGGACCTGTCCGAATGGTGGTATGAGCAGATGAGTGAGGCCTCTCCGGTTGCCGAGCCGGTGGAGGTGGAAATCCCCGAGAAAGAGCGCCTGACCGGTACCTGGGACCGGATCAACGCCGAACTGCCCGAGGCCGTGAGACTGGCGGACACGGAGTCGGGTGAAGTGGGCGCGGCCGGACGTGGGGAGTTGGGTGAGTGGTGGCTTTCCCAGGTGGACATGGCCCTGGCCCCGGAGGCCGCCCGGCGCGGTCAGGCGGTGGCCATCGGCGGCACCCCCAAATACCTTGCGCTGGTGGAGCGGCGGGTGAATTCGCGCTGGAGTCCGCCGGATATCTTTCGGGACCGCAAGGAGGTGGGGGTGACCCTCGCCTTCGAGATAAAAAACACCGGTGATCTGGTGCGGGTCAAGGTGCTTCACTCCTCCGGCTCGTCCTACTACGATCAGGCGGCGATTCGGGCGGTGCTTCTGTCCGGCCCGTTTCCGCCGTTTCCGAAGGAAATGACGGAGAATGCGGTGGAGGTCCGCTTCACCTTCAGTCTGGAGCGCGGCAAATTGGGCTAAGGCCCGCCACACAAATGACCGGGGCGAACCGGGTGCGGAAAAACCGTCACATTCCTGACGACTTTACCGCCGGAAACCCGGTATTTTGAAGGGGTTTCCCACTCCTTTTAGGGGTTTGGGACCCCTACCTGCGCGTTTGCCCGAGTATGTAATCCCGGTGGCACCCAGGTTGCATTGTATTTTTCCGATTTGCGCTGTCTCCATGTGATAAGTGTCTGGATTGTGAAGTGTTTTACTCATTCGGTGTACCGTTCGGCCAGAGGCTGGCTTCCGGTTGCCCTCATTGTGTGGCTGGGTGCCACCGGCTGCGCCATGCAATCCGAGATGATGGAACTGAACACTGACATGGAGGATGTTCAGAAGCTCCAGGCGCGTCTTGAAGAAGGGCTGGGGGAGGCCACTCAGGCGACCGAGACCGTGCGCGCCCTGAGCATACGGCTGGAGGAACTGGAAAAAAAGACCCAGTTGGGCACCGGTTCGGGGCTGAACGCCCGCATCGCCTCGGGACTCAAGGAAATCGATGTTGAGCTGGTCCGGCTGAAGCAGGAGCGGGACTCTCTCGAACGCCGCATGGAAGAGGCGGAATCGTTCTTCGTCGAGCGTTTGCAGGGGGTTTCCGGCCGACAGCAGGGCGTGGAATCGCGGGTTGCCGCGCTGGAATCGAATCTGGGGGAGCGGGATCAGAATTTAGACGAGTGGCGCCAGGCATTGAATGCCGAGCAGGAAAAACGGCTTCAGCAGGCCGAAGCGCGCGCCGCGGATGCCGAGACCCGTGCCGCCGCCGCCAGTGGCCAACTCGAACAGCTGAAAGGGCAGGTTACCCTGCTGGTCGACCGGCTGGCCGAACTGGAAACCCGGGCAACAGAAGCCGACAGGATTGCAGCGCAGGAGCGGGAAAACGGCCTGCAACTGGCTCGGGCAGACATCAGCGCCCTGACCGACCGTCTGATGGAACTGGAACAGGCGCGACAGGCGGAGGAGCGGCTCTCCGAGGAGGACTCCGCCCAGCTTGCGGCGCGCCTTGCGAGCATCGAACAACAAAATATTGCGGCCTTGGAAGAGCGCGCCGCCGTGCGTCAGAAGATGGATGCGGACAACATCGCCATCGCCGACCGCCTGACCGAGCTTGAAAAGGTGCGTGAGGCGCAGGCGTCCCTGTCGGATGAGAACATCGGCAAGCTGACCGGGCAGTTGGCGTCCATCCAGCAGCGCATTGAGCAGCAGCAGGATGTGGCGGCGTCGGAAGAGCGCGCCGCCGTGCGTCAGAAGATGGATGCGGACAACATCGCCATCGCCGACCGCCTGACCGAGCTTGAAAAGGTGCGTGAGGCGCAGGCGTCCCTGTCGGATGAGAACATCGGCAAGC
>JBHHVE010000052.1:0-13749 GCA_046754085.1 Leptospirillia bacterium | reverse complement strand
AGGCCGTTGAGGTCACCGAGGTCGCTGAGGCCGTTGAGGTCACCGAGGTCGCTGAAGTCGCTGATCATATGGATAGTCCGGCTCGCCACACCGTGCAGGTGGGCGATACCCTGAGCCATATTTCTCAGGCTTATTTGGGGAATGCCGGCCACTGGCCACAGGTTGCGGCCGCCAACCCGTGGCTTTCGGATCCGGACCTGATTTTCCCCGGCGAGGTCGTCACACTCCCGGTGGATACTGCCCCGATCGCCATGGCCAGCGCAGCACCGGATTTCAAGCTGGATGCTTCCCACCACATGGTGCAGATGGGCGATACCTTGGGTGACATTGCCCAGAGCCATATGGGGGCGGCCAGCCGTTGGCGGCAAATTGCGGCCGCCAACCCGTGGCTTTCGGACCCGGACCGTATCTTCCCGGGGCAGGTCGTCACACTTCCAGAGATCCCCGCCAGCGCGGCGGCGGTTTCCGAGCCGGCATCACCCCGCTACGTGGTGCAGGTGGGCGATACCCTGAGCGATATCTCCCGGGTGTACTGGGGCACCGCCACCCATTGGCAGCAGATTGCAGCGGCGAACCCATGGATTGAAGATCCGGATCTGATTTATCCGGGGCAGGTCATTTCCCTTGACGTGCTGACCGCGCTCCACGGGGACGATATCGCCCTGGCGTCCCCTATCAGGGAAAACTCTCCTTAAAATAAACCCCCTTTATACACAGGGGGTTAAGTCGATTGTTCGGGAAGGTGCCAAACGCCATCGGCGCGGTGTTATTTTCCGATACAGAAGCGGGAAAAGATCGTATTTAACAGGTCGTCCGTGCTGGTCTTTCCGGTGACCTCGCCGACGGCGTCCAGGGCGCTTCTGACGTCGGTGGCAACCAGTTCCGCAAAGCGGCCCTGCCGGACTCCGGAAAGGGCGGTGAGGGCCGCCTGATGGGCCCGTTCGAGGGCGTCACGCTGACGGCTGGTGACCAGAAAGGCGTGTTCCAGGAGCGGTGCGTCATTCCCCACGGCGGCGTGCAACAGGGCATCGCGCAGGGCATCGAGCCCATCTCCGGTGAGGGCGCTGACCCGGACCGCGGCAAGCCCTTCGGGGAGGTTGGCGGAGCGGTCATGGTTCAGATCGCTTTTATTCAGCGCCACCACCGTGTTCCGGGCCGTGGCCCCGGCCAGCAGGGCGGCATCTTCCGGCGATTCGGGCAGCGAGCCGTCCAGTACCAGCAAGGTCACGTCGGCGTCGGCTGCGGTGCTGCGGCTGCGGCGAACGCCCTCGGCCTCCACCACATCGTCGGTATCCCGGATGCCCGCCGTGTCCTGCACCACGAAGCGCACCCCATCGACCGCCACCTCGGCCTCCACCACGTCCCGGGTGGTGCCCGCGGCCGCCGCCACGATGGCCCGGTCATACCCCACCAGCCGGTTTAAAAGGCTGCTCTTGCCGACGTTGGGACGACCGACGATGGCGAGCCGGATACCCTCTTTAAGCAGATGTCCGGCGCGGGCGCGGCGGAGAATGTCGGAGAGGGCAAAGGTGGCCTGCTCCAGGCGCTTCAGGGTGTCTTCCGGCACCGTATCCTCCAGATCATCCTCGGGGAAGTCGATGGCCGCCTCCAGGTGGGCGGCAAGTGCCTTAAGCGCCTCCGCCACCGCCTCGGACGGGCGGGTCAGGGCGCCGGACATCTGGCGTTGGGCGATGCGGTAGGCAGCCTCGGTGCGGGCGCCGATCACCTCCAGCACCGATTCCGCCTGGGCCAGATCAATGCGGCCGTTGAGGAACGCCCGGCGGGTGAACTCCCCCGGCTCGGCCATGCGGCAGCCGGCTGCGACCAATACCGCCAATACCGCCTCCAGCGCCGCCGCGCCGCCGTGGCACTGGACCTCCACCACGTCCTCGCGGGTGTAGCTTCGGGGGGCGCGCATCAGGATCACCAGCACCTCGTCCACGGGATTGCCGTCCGCATCCACCACATGGCCGTGATGCACGGTGTGGGAGGGGGCCTCGGTCAGCGGGGTTTTATCGCTTGCCCGAAAGTGCCCGGTCACCCGGACCACGGCATGGGCGCCGCTGACCCGTACGATACCGATGGCGCCTTCACCGGGCGCGGTGGCCGGAGAGCAGATGGTATCGGTCAGGTCGCCCATGGCACGGTTCCCGGGCCGGGGAGGAGCCCCGACCGATCCGGATCGTCAGGTGGTGGCGGGCTTTTTGGTGAGAAAGCGCACGGTGATGAACTGCTGGGCGATGGTGAACAGGTTGTTAAACAACCAGTAGAGCACCAATCCGGCCGGAAACTGCATGAAGAAGAAGGTGAACAGCACCGGCAGGAACATCATGATACGCGCCTGCTTCGGGTCCATGGCGGTGGGCTGGATCTTCTGCTGCACGAACATGGAGATGCCCATAATCACCGGCAGCACGTAGTAAGGGTCCTTGGAGGACAGATCGACCACCCAGCCCATGAACGGCTCCTGACGCAGTTCGATGGCGGTGTACAGGATGTTGAAGAAGGCAATGAAAAACGGGATCTGGATAAATATCGGCAGGCAGCCGCCCAGTGGATTGACGTTGTGCTCCCGGTAAAGCGCCATGGTTTCCTGGCCGAGCTTTTCCTTGTTGTCCTTGTATTTGGTCTGGATCGCCTTCACCTGGGGCTGGATCACCTGCATCGCCTTCATCGACTTGTACGACTTGTGGGTCAGCGGGATGAACACGGTTTTGATCAGCAGGGTCAGGAGGATGATCGACAGACCCCAGTTCGGCACGAAGCCGTTGATCATGGTCAGCATCACGAACATGGGCTCGGCCAGCAGTCGCACCAGACTCCAGGTGCCGAACATGAACCAACCGAAGTCGATGTTCTCGTGCATATTGACGTTCAGGCCCTTGAGCAGCTTGTACTCCTTGGGGCCGACGTAGAGGGTGTACTCGGTCGGCTTGCCGCCTTCGGTGGAGAGGGCGGTCACCACGTGTTCGTCACCGAACGACTGGCTGATGACTGCCTTGACCGGGGTATGGGGGATGAGCCCTGCGATGAAATATTTATCCTGGCTGACGGTCCAGCGGATGTTGCCCTGACGGGCCAGCGGCGAGGCCATGTCGTCCGGGTCTTCCCGGGTGACGTCTTCGTCCACCAGGTTGGAGGTGCCGACGAAGCCGATGGTGTTTTTGAGCCAGGTGCGGATGCCGAAGTTGGAGCCGAGGGACAGGGTGTAGTCGTCCGTCAGATTCCGGGTCAGCACGTTCAGCTCCATGGCGTAACTGTCGCCGTGGAAGGTGATTTCCTTGATGAGGGTGACGCCGGTGTCCGGGTGGGTACCGGAAAGGCGCAGGGTCTGCTGCTCCTCTCCGGACACATTGACGGTGTAGCGGTCGGCCTGGAACACCACGTTTTCAAAGCCGGGAGAGCCGTTCACCGTGATGCTCAGGGGGTAGCGGGTGCCGCCTGCGGCGGGCGGGGTGAACAGGCTGACCGGGGTGGTGCGGTCGTCATCGAGGAAACGCTTGAGCTGCCACAGGGTAATGACACCACCCCGGGTGGAGAGGGTGGCGTGGAACAGGTCGGTTTCAACCGGAATCTCCCGCACCCGCTCCGGGGGCGGGGCCGGGACATTCCGGATGGTGGCCGGTGTATCGGCCACGGCGGCGGTCTCCGTCGGCATGGCGGCCGGGGCCGGGGTGGAGGCGGGGGGTGCCGTCTCCCGTGCCGCTTCCGGCAATGGGCCTTCCGGCGTGTTACCCGCGGGCTCCTGGGTCACGACCGGTGTGGCCATCTCCACCCCCGCGAGCCGGAGGATGTAGGGGTAGGTGACCAGAATCACCACTGACATGACTATGAAAAGAAGTGTGCGCCGTTCCATGTTGGGTATCGTTTGCCGCCGAAGATTACGTGATTGGGAGTAAGCGTCCGGTCACCGTACCGGATCGATGCCGCCCGGGTGAAACGGATGACATTTTAAGAGTCGCCAGAGGGAGCGAAAAGCGCCGCCCACGAGGCCGTGCCGGAGAATCGCCTGACGGGCGTATTCGGAACAGGTGGGGTGAAACCGGCAGCGGGGTCCCAAAAGTGGCGAAATCCACTTCCGGTAGCCGTTGATCATGGAGATCCCCGCCCGGCCCATCATGCCCGGATGGTGCGTACTCATGACGCCAGCACCCTGTCGAGGAGTTTGCGGGTACGCTCGGTCAGTTCGTCCCACGGCATATCCATGACCGACAGGCGGGCCAGCACCACCATGTCGATGCCCTGCCCGCAACTGGCCAGGGGAACGGCAAATGCCTCGCGGGTGCGCCGCCGGATCCGGTTCCGATGTACTGCCTTTTTAGACACCTTCCGGCTCACCTGAATGCACAGTCGTGGATGCGCGAACTCGGTTTTACGAAAAATAACCTTCAAGTGCGGGTCAAAGACCGATTTGCCGGTCTTGAACACCATCTGGATATCCTTGCTGTGGGTGAGCCAGAGGTCCCGTCGCCGGGCCTCCTGGGCCACCGGGCAGGTCACTTGCTCCGCCTGACCCGTTCCGTCAGACCGCGAGACGCCGACGGCCCTTGGCACGGCGACGGGAGATCACCCGACGGCCACTCTTGGTCTTCATCCGCTCGCGGAATCCGTGGGTGCGCTTGCGCTTCAGGTTCGTGGGCTTGGGGGTTGTGATCGACATGACACGCCCTGTTCAATCGGTCCGGGGTTAATACTCGAGCTCGAAAAAAGAGGAATCATACGACCCGTGAGATACCCCTGTCAATGCGCGGATTCCGGTTTGACCGTACCCGGTTGACGCCTGTTCCGGCGAAGGGGTTACAATGCGGCCTGTTTTCCCCCTCGCCGGAGTGGTGAAACTGGTAGACACACTGGATTCAAAATCCAGCGGGGGGTGACTCCCGTGCCGGTTCGATTCCGGCCTCCGGTACCATTTTTCAATAACCTGGACGTTTCCGCGACCTGTGGGTGTGCATTGTTCGGGCGGGCTGTCATTATCCCGGCGCAACCATGTCCGGTGGGGCATGCGGGGTTATAATCGGGGCGCTTCCCCGCTTCCGTGAGCGGGAATCCTGTAATCTCATATAATTCGGATGCAGCGGGTGCTGCGGTCCGTATCTGTTTTTAGCATCGTTTGCGGGGGTTCCCATGGCCGCCAACTCAGAGACCGCCGGGTCACACATTGCCGATGGGCTGCGGGCCGAGGTGCTGGTGGAAGCGCTGCCGTACCTGAAGGCCTTCCACAACAAGACCGTGGTCATCAAATATGGTGGCAGCGCCATGGTGGACGAGGCCCTCAAACACCAGTTCGCCCAGGACGTGGTGCTGCTCAAGTACGTCGGCATCAATCCGGTGGTGGTGCATGGCGGCGGACCCAGAATTTCCGGGATGATGCAGCGGCTCGGCATCGAGTCCCGCTTTGTGGACGGGGTGCGCTATACCGACGAGGCCACCATGGAGGTGGTGGAGATGGTGCTTGGCGGCACCGTCAACAAGGAGATCGTCAACCTGATCAACCAGCATGGCGGCGGCGCTGTCGGCCTGACCGGCAAGGACGGCAACCTGATTCAGGCCAGACCCCTCACCGATAAGGCGGGGGACACCGTCCACCTGGGTCAGGTGGGCGAGGTGGCGCAGATCCGGCCCCAGGTGCTGGATCAGCTCGATCAGGCCCGTTTTATCCCGGTGATCGCCCCCATCGGCGTGGGAGAGAAGGGCGAGTCCTACAACATCAACGCCGATCTGGTGGCGGGTTCGGTGGCGGCGGCCCTGAACGCCGAAAAGTTACTGGTGCTTACCGATGTGCCGGGCATCAAGGACGAGAAAGGTGTGCTGCTGTCGTCCCTGAGCCGGGAGGCGGTTGACAAGCTGATCGCCGCCGGCACCGTGCACGGCGGCATGCTGCCCAAGGTGCGGGCCTGCTTTGAGGCCCTGGACGGGGGCGTGCCGAAGGCCCATATCGTGGACGGGCGGATGCCCCACTCCCTGCTTCTGGAGCTGTTTACCGACACCGGAATTGGTACGGAGATTCTGGCATCGTAAATCGGGTATTGCAGTTCGGGTACCGACTGGCCACGGGGTGCTGGCTGGGGTCGGTGGTGGCGGTGTCGTTTCTGGTGGCGCCCACCGTGTTCCGCGGGCTGCCGCGCCGCACTGCGGGGGAGGTCATGGGGCAGGTGTTCTCCGGCTACTATTGGCTCGGGGCTGCTTTTGGTACGCTGGCGCTGGTCTGCTTGGTGCTGCTTGCCCTGCGCAGCGACTGGGGCCGGGAACGGCGGATTTCCGCGGCGCTTCTGGCACTGATGGTCTGTACCGTCCTTTATGCGCGCCTGTCGGTGGTGCCGGAACTGTATGAAATACGCGCCGCGCTCTACCCGGCGGAAGACGCACAAACGGCGGAAGCTGCGCCCCTGCGTGAGCGTATGGACGGGCTGCATACGCTGTCGGTGCGCCTGAACGGCGGCGTGCTGCTGGGGGGTATCGCTCTTATGTGGTTGGGCGCGGCCCGGACAAATCGACGGGAAAAGGAAAATGGTCATGCGGCTTGAAGGTAAATCGGTTCTGATCACCGGGGGTGGTACCGGCATCGGCGCGGGCATTGCCCGCCGCTTTGTGGAAGAGGGTGCCCGGGTGACGATCAGCGGTCGCCGCAAGGCCCCGCTTAAGGCTGTGGCGGATGAAATCGGTTGTCACTTCACCACCGGCGACATTGCTGTATCCGCCGATGCGGACGCCATGGTGGCATCCGCATCGGCGGTCCATGGCGGCCTCGATATTGTGGTCAACAATGCGGGTGTGGCGCGCTTTGCCCCGCTGGCCGCCACCACCGACGAGGTGCTCGATATGCAGCTTGCCATCAACGTCAAGGGGCCGTATTTCGTCACCCGCGCCGCCCTGCCGAAGCTTCTGAAGAGGGGTGGTTCGGTGCTGTTCATCTCCTCCACCCTGGCCCTCAGGGGGATCCCCAACGGCAGCGCCTACGGCGCCAGCAAGGGCGCGATCAACGCCCTGACCCTGCATATGGCGGCGGAGCTTGCGCCCCGGGGGGTGCGGGTCAACTGCATCTGCCCGGCGGTGGTGGATACCCCGATTTTCGAAACCATGATGCCGAAAGAGGCGGTACCCAAGGCCATCGAGGATATGACCTCCATCCACCCCATCGGCCGCATCGGCCAACCGGTGGATGTGGCCGAGGCCGCCCTTTACATGTGTTCCGACGAGGCCGCCTGGGTAACCGGGTCGATTCTCACGGTGGACGGCGGGGCCACGGCGGTGTGAGCGTCGCCCGGCGTTTGCTCGTCTGGTACCGCGCCCACCGGCGCGATCTGCCGTGGCGCGCCAGCTCCGACCCGTATGCGGTTTGGATCAGTGAGGCCATGCTCCAACAGACCCAGGTTGCCACAGTAATTCCGTATTATCAAAGATTTATGGTCCTTTTCCCCACGGTGGAGGCGCTGGCCGCCGCCGATGTGGGAGCCGTTCTGAAAGCCTGGGAGGGGCTGGGCTATTACTCCCGCGCCCGCAACCTGCACCGGGCTGCCGCTGTGGTGGTGGACGGCCATGGCGGCAGCCTGCCCGGCAGCCTGGATGGGTTAAAACGGCTGCCGGGTATCGGCCCCTACATGGCCGGGGCCATTGGCAGCATCGCCTTCGGCCTGCCGGTGCCGGTGCTGGACGGCAATGTCGAGCGGGTGCTGGCCCGGCGGCATCGCATCGGCGACCCGATCAAACAATCAGCCACCCGGAAACGCCTGTGGCAACTGGCCGGAGAGCTGGTGCCAAAGACCGGTTCAGGCGACTTCAACCAGGCCATGATGGAGCTGGGAGCCACCGTCTGTACCCCCAAAAATCCATCCTGCGATGTCTGTCCGGTGTCCGGTGACTGTGCGGCGTTTGCCTTTGGCGATGCCGGGTCCTACCCGGTTAAGTCGGCTAAAAAGCCGGTGCCTCACCACGATATCGCCGTCGGTCTGGTGGAAAAAGAGAACAGGATTTTGCTGGTACGGCGTCCGGAAAAGGGGCTGTTGGGCGGCCTGTGGGAGTTCCCCGGTGGCCGGGTGGAGGGCGGCGAAGGGGTTGCCGACAGTGTCGTGCGGCAGCTTGCCGAACGCTTTGGCCTGGAGGTGGAAACCGGCACCGGGCTTCCTCCGGTGTCCCATGCCTTCACCCACCGCAAGGTGACCCTGCACCCGTTCCACTGTAACGTGCTGGGCGGCCGGGTGGCGCGCACTTATCATGCGGAGCACCGTTGGGTGCGGCGGTCGGAGCTTGCCGGCTACCCCCTGCCCCGCGCCCACCAGCACATCGTCCGGGAGCTTGAACAGGGAGACCTTGATGGCTGAGTTCCATCTGGCGGCACCGTTTTCCCCGTCCGGCGACCAGGCCGACGCCATCGACACCCTGGTGGAAGGTCTGGGCGCCGGGAAGCGGGATCAGATCCTGCTCGGGGTCACCGGCTCGGGCAAGACCTTCACCATGGCCAACGTCATTGCCAGGAGTGGCCTGCCGACCCTGATACTGGCCCATAACAAAACCCTGGCGGCTCAGTTGTATCAGGAGTTTCTGGGCTTTTTTCCGGACAGCGCGGTGCACTACTTTGTCAGCTACTACGACTACTACCAGCCGGAGGCCTACATCCCCAGCTCGGACACCTTTATCGAGAAGGACTCGTCCATCAACGACGCCATTGACCGCATGCGGCATGCCGCCACCACCGCCCTGTTCGAGCGCAACGACATCGTGATCGTGGCGTCGGTTTCCTGTATTTACGGCCTGGGTTCGCCGGAGGCTTACCACCAGATGATGGTGTTTCTGGAGGAAGGGGTCGCCGTCGACCGGGATCAGGTCATGCGCAAGCTGGTGGAGATTCAGTACGAGCGCAACGATTACGACTTTTTCCGGGGTGCCTTTCGGGTACGGGGGGATGTGCTCGAAATCTTCCCGGCGGGCAGCGAGGAGACCGCTATCCGGGTGGCCTTTTTCGGCGATGAAATCGAGGGCATCTACGAGGTGGACCCGCTCCGGGGCGAGGTGGTGCGCCAGATCCCCAAGGTGGCCATCTACCCCAACAGCCACTATGTCATCCCGCCGGACCGGATGCAGGATGCCCTGGGCGCGATTGAAACAGAGCTGGAAGACAGGCTGCGGGAACTGCATCAGGCCGGCAAGCTGCTGGAGGCTCAGCGGCTGGAGCAGCGCACCGGGTTCGACCTGGAAATGATCCGCGAGATCGGCTACTGCCAGGGCATTGAAAACTACTCCCGCCACCTCTCCGGGCGCTTGCCGGGCCAACCTCCCCCCACCCTGCTGGACTATTTCCCCCGTGACTTTTTACTGATTCTCGATGAGTCCCACGCCACCGTGCCCCAGGTGGGCGCCATGTTCAAGGGCGATCGCAGCCGTAAGGAGAACCTGGTGGAGTACGGCTTCAGGCTCCCATCCGCGCTGGACAACCGGCCGTTGCGGTTCGAGGAATTCAGGCACTTCATGCGGCACACCGTGTATGTATCGGCGACGCCGGGGGCCTACGAACTGGAACGCACCGGTGGCGAGGTGGTGGAGCAGATTATCCGGCCCACCGGGCTGATGGATCCACAGATCGAGGTGCGTCCGGCGGGCAATCAGGTGGACGACCTGCTGGCGGAAGTAAGAAAGTGTGCCGAAGCGAACGAACGAGTATTGGTGACAACACTGACAAAACGTATGGCGGAAGACCTATCCAGCTATTTTGAGGAGGTTGGCGTGCGGGTGCGCTACCTGCACAGTGACATCAAGACCATCGAGCGCACCGTCATTCTGAGTGATCTGCGCCGGGGGGTGTTCGACGTGCTGGTGGGGATCAATCTGCTGCGCGAGGGGCTGGACCTGCCCGAGGTTTCTCTGGTGGCGGTGCTTGATGCCGATAAGGAGGGTTTTTTGCGGGGCTATCGCTCCCTGGTGCAGACAGCGGGGCGGGCGGCCCGCAACGTTAACGGCCGGGTGATTTTCTATGGCGACCGCATTACCGATTCCATGGCCAAGGCAATGGACGAGACCCACCGCCGCCGGGAGATCCAGGAGACCTACAACGCCGCCCACGGCATTACTCCCCGGGGCATCGTAAAGGGTGTTGACGGCGGGCTTGCCGAGATCTGCGAGGGCGATTACGTCACTGTGCCCCTGGGAGCGCCGGAGGCGGTGGTCGGCGAACTGCCGCCGGAGGACATTCCGGCGGAAATCGCCCGCTTGAGTGACGATATGAAGGTGGCCGCCCAGGCCCTTGAGTTCGAGGAGGCGGCGCGCCTGCGGGACCGTATCCGAACCTTGCGGGAAATGGACCTGGCCCTGCGCTAGCGGGGTGCGCCCCGCAGCGATACAACACCGGAGCGTTATGGGGCGACGGGGCGCACCGGGCTGCGGTGCGCCGGTATCGGCCACCGCCATGCCCTTCCCGTTTGTATGGAGTTCCGGGGCTTTGGATGCATGGAAGGGTGCTCCCCGCGCCCCCGTGGAATGTATGACCGGACACGCCCCGCATACCGTGTGAAGCCATCTTGACACGCTTTACGCGCCCCCCTCACAATGATCCCTATTGTGATGAAAACACAGGTGAAACATGCGGCACTCCGGCCCACCGCCGAGGTAGTCTGGGAACGTTACCGATCCGACCTTGCGTTGGTTGAAACCCGGCTTGCCGAAGGCGTCCGTTCGGATGTCGCCCTGGTGGGCGAGGTGGCGAACTATGTCCTGGACAGCGGCGGCAAACGCTTCCGCCCGGTGCTGGTGGCCGCTTCCGCCCGTATGGCGGGGGCAGCGGAAGACGCTGAAATCGCCACCCTGGGGGGCGTGGTGGAGTATATCCACACCGCCACCCTGCTGCATGACGACGTGGTGGACGACGGTGACGTGCGCAGAAATCAGGACGCCGCCCGTGTCATCTGGGGCAATGAGGCCAGCGTGCTGGTGGGGGACTATCTGTATGCTCGCGCCCTGGCGCTGGCGGTGGGGCTGGGCCGTCTTGAGATCGTCCGTGTGCTCACCGGCGCGGTGGAGGAGATGTCTGAGGGCGAGGTGTTCCAGCTTTCCGTATGCGGCGACACGGCGGTTTCGGAGGCCATCTACCTGCGGGTGGTGGAACTCAAAACCGCCTCGCTGATGAGCGCCGCCTGTCAGGCCGGTGGCATGCTGGGCGGATTGTCCGAGGATCAGGTGGCGGCGCTTTCGGCTTACGGCCGCAACGTCGGTATCGCCTTTCAGGTGGCCGACGATACCCTCGACTATCAGGCCGACGCCGAGGTCTTCGGCAAGGAACTCGGCAAGGACCTCAGGGACGGCAAGATCACCCTGCCCCTCTTGTACACCCTGGAACGCTGCACCCCGGAGGAGCGTAAAAAACTGCAGGAGATCGTCGCCCTGGACGATTTTGCCGACCCGGCGGCGCTCGCCTTCGTACATGACCGCATGAGCTACTACGGCAGTATCGAGGACGCCCTGACCCGCGCCCGTGATTTTTCCGGAAAGGCGAAGGACGCCCTGACCGAGGCTTTTCCAGACGGTGAACACCGGCAGGCGCTGTTGTCCCTTGCGGACTATGTGGTCGAACGCGACCATTGACCCGGTGAACGCTCCCGAGTTACAGAGCCGGGAACGGCAGAGGCTGCTTTCCCTGGTGGCGGATCGTTCATTTCGTTATTCGGAGGAGGGCTTTACCCTCACCTCGGGCAAGACCAGCAACTATTACGTGGATTGCAAGCAGACCACCCTGCATCCGGAAGGCGGCTATTTATGCGGGCGTCTCCTGTTTGAGCGGCTTGCCGGGCAAGGCATCGGCACGGTGGGGGGACTGACCCTGGGGGCGGACCCGCTCGTCACCGCCATTTCCCTGATCAGCCACATGGAAGGCGAGCCGATGACCGCCGCCATCGTCAGGAAGTCCGCCAAGGGCCACGGTACCGGCCGCTGGATCGAGGGTCCGGCGGATCCGGCCCGGCCGGTGGCGGTGGTGGACGACGTGGTGACCACGGGAAAATCCACGATCGAGGCAATCAAGAGGTTTCAGGAGGCGGGCTTTAACGTGGTGCGGGTGGCTGCCATTGTGGACCGTAACGAGGGTGGCCGGGAGGCGATTTCCGCCCTGGGCTTCGAGCTGGACGCCCTGTTCACCATCGACGACGTTTTGACGCACTCCCGCCGCCAGGCGTGACAAATGTGCATGGTCGGTGACCCTGGACATGCTTCGGGCCCCGTCCCGGAAAAATCCATAACCAGCTGATAATAAACGTATAATTCTGTTATTTAGCCAGGTTTGTCCGGGTTTGGCACGGTCTCTGCTATCTGGTCCTTGCGGCAGAGATGCCGCCCGCACGGGGAACGGTTCCGGTCGGGACGCTTTACTTACCAGGCGCGCGTGTCGCGCCGTCGCGTTCCGCCGACACACTGTCGGCCGTTTGGGTTCTCAAGCCCGTCGCCATTTGGCGCCGGGTTGGGACCGGTTCCCGCAGCCTACCTAATCTTGAGACCCTGCCCGGTGAGAGCCCCGGGCAGGGTCCTCCTTCCCCCGGACAGTGTTCGGACCCCCGAATATGATATAATTGCCCGAAGCGGTACGAAGAGTTTGGTTATTCCACTGCCGGCCCTGCCGGAGGTTGGTGTTTCGTTTTCAGGGGTTATTAATCGATGGATTACGATCTTAATTATCAGGAAGGCGGGGAGGTGGACGCCGACAGCGTTCCCAATAAGATTGGGGATACTGTGCCGGAGACAGGCACTTACGAGTGTCATACCTGCGGCGAGGAAGTCGAGGCCAAGAAGGACGACAAGTTCCCCCCGTGTGAGAATTGTGGCGACGAATATCTCACCTGGGTGCTCCTGAGCAACGCCTGAGACCGATAGATACGGCCCCGTAGAGGGGGCCCCCGCATCGGGCGCGGGTGCCGGGCCGCTCCCTGTGTATTTCGTGGGGTGAGACCTGTTGCAGCGCCTTGTCCAAATTCTCGTTTTTTGCCTGGCGGCCACCCTGACGGCGTCGTGCGGCCCGCGTGCGGGCGGTGGCGGTGGCGGCGTCAACAAGGGAAGCCCTCCCAGTATTTTCTATAACGGCAGCCAGTTCAAATCCCCCGAGTGGGTGTTTGAAGCGGGGGACGTCCTGTTCCCGGCGTTATTCAACCTGCATGCTTCGGATGTTGACGGCGACATGCGCCGGGTGGAGATCACGGTTTCCTATCGGGAGTCGTGCAGCGATACGGACACCGTCTGGGTGCTCGACCCGGAACCCTTGCCCCTTGACCTGTGGACCAAGGAGGAGATCACCATGGTCAATGTGATCACCACCGATCAGGTGCGTGTGCCGCAGGACTGCTACCCGCTGGACAGCATATTTGTCTTTACCGGAAAAGTCGTCGACTTTCACGGCAACCCGTCCATCAACAACATGCAGGACGGGGTCGAGATCACCGCCAGCCAGAACGGAAATAGCCCGTAACGCAGCGGTTTCGGACGCTGCGATTGTGTTGTTCCCTCTACCTGTGGTATTTTTCTCCGTTCTACTTTTGTCTTTTCGTTTGTAGCGGGCGAGTCTGGCCAGAGGCCGGGGTGCCCCAATTTTTTCGTCTGTAACGGGGATATTTGAATGTCGCGAGTCATCAAGAAGCGCCGCAAGAAGATGCGCAAGCATAAGCACCGCAAGCTGCTTAAGAAGACGCGGCACCAGCGGCGCAACCGCTGATTTTTGCCCTTCCCGCCGGGGCCGGCGTCCCGATGGACGCCGGCCCCGGCCCCCGATCGGGCGACCGG
>JBHHVE010000051.1:0-14106 GCA_046754085.1 Leptospirillia bacterium | reverse complement strand
ACACTCCTTTTAGCCTGCCCGCTCATCTGTCCCAATTTATCTGACGACGGACACTGCGCATCACCACGGACAAAATCGAAACGGTTCCTTCATTCACCGGGACCGGAGTCGGGCAGGTGGTCAACCTTGAGAACGACGGGCGCCTGATTCAGATGCTGGATGTCCGGGAGCTTCTGGGCAAGCGGAGGCGACCTCCCGCGCCCGCACCGGAACATGGACACAACGCACGGGCCGCCTGATCCGAAAGGGTTTTTCAATTATTTATCACACTCTCTCAGCTTGTTAATGGGGCAATAAAATGATTCTCAAAACCACTGGTGCCGACTCCAAAACCACCGAAGAAATGCCTGTGGATGCCGGTGAGACGACCCATGGCGCGCGGGCGTCAAACACGGAGGCGACGTTCAATTTTGAAGACCTGTTTTTCTCCTCCACCAATCTGAAAGGCATAATCACCGCCGGCAACCGCGTCTTTTACCGGATTGCGGAATACAGCGAGGCGGAAGCACTTGGCCGTCCCCACAACATCATCCGCCACCCCGACATGCCCAAGGCGGTCTTCAAGCTGTTGTGGGACTATCTGCACGCGGGCAAGGACATCGTGGCCTACGTGGTCAACAAGTCCAAGTCCGGCAAGTTCTACTGGGTGCTGGCGCTGGTGTCACCGGTGAAGGATGCGTCCGGCGAGGTGACCGAGTACATGTCGGTCCGCATCAAGCCGTCCTCACCCGTCCTGGATCAGGTCAAGGGCCTCTACAAGGCCATGCTGGCCGCAGAGGAGACCGGCGGAATGGAAGCCGGCGGGCAATGCCTCGACGAGGCGCTGGAAGGGCTGGGATTGAAAAACTACGACGAGTTCATGTCCGTGGTGTTGCGGGCGGAGTTGGAGCACTACCTGGACAACGGCATCTTTGACACCATTGGCAATGTGAATGAAATGGGGGATAACCACACCCAGAATCATCTGCGAAAGATCTTCTCAAAGATCATTGCCGGCCAGGAGGCTTCCCTCGACAAGTTCGCGAACGTATTTACCGCCTTCGAAACCCTCGACTCCCTGTTCACCTCCACCCGGTACTTTTTCGACTCGATCAAGGACTCCTCGATGAACATCGCCATTTCCGCCTCCAAGCTGGATGGCAACGCATCGTCGGCGCTTTCTCCCATCGCCTTTGAGTTGATCAACCTGTCCTGTTTGGCCGCACGCACGGTGGAAGATTTCCACTCGGTCGTCACCGGCACCAAGGCGGCGTCCGATCATCTCGATCTGAACCTGCGCCGCAGTCTGGTCTTTTCGGCCCTGATCAAGGGGCAGTTGTCCGATGACGATTGCGGGGAGGGGGACATTTCAACCTTCCTCCACGCCGCCTCCAAAATCTCCGAAAAGAGCCTGCTGGAGATCGACGAGGGGCTACGGGAACTGCGTTCCGCCCGGGGCGAGTTGCAGGACTTCATCAGCCGCAAGCTGGGCGGCTTTCTGGCCAGTGGCAGTTCCCTCTGCATTCAGGGCATCATCCAGGCCAATGTCTGGAACGCCACCCACATGGTCAACACCCTGACCGAATTGCAGGAACTGACCGGCAAACTCGAAACCGAAATCGACGAGGCCTCCCGCCTGTTCGTTCAGATCGATGAGGTGCTGGACTACATCGCCCGCGTGGTTTTCCAGGTGCAAACCGCCAGTGAAAAGCTCGATGAGTTGGAACACACCCTGGTCTGATCCCTCTGTCTCACAACTTGGGACGCTCCACCGCACGACACCAGCGCGAGAGGGGCGCCCGACGTTAAAAAAAGGGGGGCTCAAGGTTTTGTCCCGGCCTGCCGACGAGAAGGTTATGAGTGACTCACACGAACGCCCCACGAACCTGAGCCCCCGCCGGCCGTACCGGGTGGAAGCCCACAACGTCATTCGGGTGGAAATCGGCTTCGCCGGGGAACCGCGTAGCGTCGAGGGGTGGGTTCATTCCGCCAACCTCAACGGCATGTCCATGATCTGCGACCGCACCCTGCCGAAGGATGCCGAAGTCAGCTTCCGCCTGACACTGGTGGAAGAAAACCGCACCGTTGAGGGCAAGGGTTGGGTGGTGCGCCCCACCGACGACGGCATGGCCATCCAGTTCGACGATCTGCCCCTGGAAAAGGCCCTTCCCTTCATTCTGTTCCTCGACCGCAACACCCCCCCCGCCCATACCGACGACGCCGACGCCGCCTGATCCCGGCCGGGGTTCGCCCTCCCGGAAGGCCGCCCCACCGGCACAGTTTTACCCGTCCGGGAACCCTCACTTCCCCCTGAAAGCCGCTCTCACCGGTATGGCTTGACGACTTCCCGATCCGGGGTTATGCTCTTCCCGCTATGAACGGCACATTTTTTAAGCAGACCGCACCGATGGCGTCGATCGCCATCTGGCGTGGCGTGGCCCTAAAGGCCATGACCATCACGCTGCGGCCTGCTGTGCCAAACTCCTAGTACTCACCCACAACAGGAGCAGACAGGGCCGCGGATTCCTCCGCGCTGTTGCCTTGCCTTGCGTCCCGGAATCCGCCGCCCCTCACTGGAGGCGGAACCGTGACAGCCCGGCAGTACAATTCAGACACATCCCACCCCTATGCAGGCGCCGCACTGGTGCTGGCCGCCGCCCTCGGCTTTTCCGCCAAGGCGGTGCTGGTCAAGCTGGTGTATGCCGAGGTGCGGGATATCGACCCGGTCACCATCATGGCCGGGCGCATGCTGTTCGGGCTGCCGTGTTTTCTGGTGGCCGCGGTGTGGTCGGCACGGCGCAGCCGGACCCGGCACAAGCAGCCCTTAAGCTCCCGTGACTGGTGCACGGTGGCTGCCCTGGGGATCACCGGCTACTACCTGTCCACCCTGCTCGACACCATGGGGCTTGCGTACATCTCCGCCGGGATGGAACGGCTGATCCTGTTCGTCTACCCCACCCTGGTGGTGGTGTTCGGGGCGCTGTTCTTCGGCCAGCGCATCACCACGCCGGTGATCCTCGCCCTCGCCCTCACCTACGGCGGCGTGGCGCTGGCGGCGTCAAACATGGAGGGAGGCGCAAACAGTAACCTGATCCTGGGCGGCGGACTTGTGTTCGCGGCGGCGGTGACCTTTGCCGTGTTCACGGTGGCCAGCCACCGGGTCATGGGGCGGCTCGGGGCCACCCGCTTCACCGCCTACGCCATGAGTATCTCGGGAATGGCCACCGCCACCCACTACCTGTTCTCGGGTGCGCCGAGCATTTTTTGGCTTTCGGAGCGGGCGCTGCTGCTCTGCTTCGTCATGGCGGTGGGCACCACGGTGATTCCGGTGTTCATGCTGGCGGCGGGCATCCGCATGCTGGGGCCGGGACCGGCCGCCATCATCAGCAGCGTGGGGCCGGTGGCGACCCTGGGGATGGCCTACGCCATTCTGGGCGAGGCCGTCACCCCGATTCAGGGGGCGGGCACCGCCCTGGTGCTGGCCGGGGTGCTGGCGGTGGGCAAGGGCAAGGAGGGATAATCCCCGGCAAAACGGCCGGGACCGGAACTGTTGTTCCGGCCCCGGCCCGGATGCCGTGACAGATTGAAGCCACCGGGTTATATTCGCGTCTGTGCCATCGTTACCCACCATGGGCGGCCCTCGCCCGAATGCGAACTTAATCAGGTAGCCACCCCCACCCGTGCTGTTCAATAGCTTTGAATTCCAGTTTCTGGTGCTGTGCACCATGGCGCTGTACTACATGCCGGGACTTCAGGTTCTGCAGCGGTTTGTGCTGATCGGTTCGAGCTTCGTGTTCTATGCGGCCAACCAGCCGATCCTGCTGTTGCTGCTGATCGGTTCCATCGCAATCAACATCGGCAGCAGCCATCTGGTGTATCACGGCCGTCATGCCTTACGGACAACCTATGCCGCCCTGGGGGTTATCGCCAACCTGGGGGTGCTCGCGTTCTTCAAATACAGTCCCCTGTTCGGCCGCACCCTGTTTGACGGCGAAGGCTCCCTGGGGGAGTTCCTAATTGCCATCCCACTCCCGATCGGCATCTCATTTTTCACCTTTCAGGGCATCACCCTGTTGATAGACACCCTGCGGGTTCAGGAACACCGGGCCACCTATGCCCTCCCCCACGGCCCGTTCTCCCGGCACACGATCAACACCACCTTGTTCATCTCCTTCTTCCCGCAGCTGGTGGCGGGACCGATTGTCAAGGCCCACGACTTCGTGCCCCAGATCAACCCCAAATTTCTGAAGGACGTGGACTGGGCCTACTGTTTCCGGCATCTGGTGACCGGCTATTTTTTGAAGATGGTGGTGGCGGACAACCTCAAGGACCAGACCTTCTGGATTGCCTACCCGTATTTCGAATCCCGCTCGAGCACCGACCTGATCGTCATGCTGTTCGGCTACTCCATGCAGATCTTCGCCGACTTCGCCGGTTACTCCCTGATCGCCATCGGCACTGCCGGACTGTTCGGCTACCTACTGCCGCAGAACTTCAATTTTCCATACATCTCAAAGAGCATCGCCGAGTTCTGGCAGCGCTGGCATATTTCCCTGTCGAGTTTCTTGAAGGAGTATCTCTACTTCCCCCTGGGCGGTAACAAAAAGGGGCAGGTGCGCACTTACATCAACCTGATGGTGGTAATGCTACTGGGCGGCTTGTGGCACGGCGCAGCCTGGAGCTACATGGTATGGGGCGGCGCCCACGGCCTGGCCCTGGCCACGGAACGCTTCATCACCGACCGCTTCCGGCTGCCGGACACCGGCCTCTGGGGCGCACTTCGCATGCTGCTGGTATTCCTGTTTGTCACCTACGCCTGGCTATTGTTCAAGCTGCCGGAATTTGACCACGTCATCGCCTACACCAAGGCGATCCGGAACAATGGCGACCTACACACACACTACCGACTGATCACCATGGTGCTGTTGTACTCACTGCCGGTGATCGCCTATCACCTGCACCACCTCTACCGGGAGCGCTTGCTGCGCTTCGTCCCGGCTTCCTGGACTCCGGCCCCGGCCGCCTACGGCCTGATGTTGTTCCTGATCCTGGCCAACAGCGGCTCCCCCGGGGCCTTTGTCTACTTCCAGTTCTGATGAAGCTGATCGTAAAATCCGTCCTCATCTGCCTGATGTTGTTGTTCGGCTATAACCTGTACGCGGTCTATCTGGTATCCCCCACCCTGCGGACCGGCGACAGCCAGTGGGCAGACAATGTGATCCGCGCTCAGAATTTTATTTACGGGGAGCGCGACACCCGCGTGGTGATCGCCGGATCGTCCCTATCCTGGCGTCTGGACGCAACCCTGTTGCCGGAGGATCTGGAGAACCTCGCATTCGGTGGGATGAGCGCCCAGGACGGCCTGAGACTTCTGGTCCGTTCCGGGATGGCCCCGGAATTGGTGTTGGTGGAGGTAAACTACCTGCCACGGCCAGAACGGCCTGGCTTTTCCGACGGTCTGTTTATGCCGGGCATGTACTCAGCCCGCCAGCACATTGCCGCCCTGCGCGAGCAAAAGCGGCCGCTCGGTGTGATCGGCACCTTCCTCGGGCGAATTATTCGCGGTATGGGGGATATGTTTAAGCGGGCGGACATGCAAAGGCCTATCGCAAGCGCACATGCCACTGGAGCCGGGGCCGTCGGAGGTGGTCAGCTGTTCGACAAATTCCTTGTCAAACAGCTTGAAGGGCACGCCCACCCGGTGCCGCCGAAATCCCTGGCGTCCACCCGAAAGAATGTGGCGCCCCTGCTTGATGCGCTTGCCGGGCGCGGCACTCGGGTGGTGTTTTTTCAGCTTCCGGGACACCCGGACATCTGTGACTCACCCCGCATTCAAAGCACCCTCGAACTGGTTCACACGTCGTTTTCCGGCTACCCGTACATTGAGCTCGGAAACTGTCACTCGGTCGCCACCACCGACGGCATCCACCTGGACCCGGATAGCGCCCGGCGGATTACCCGGGAGTTACTGGAACAGCTGCCGGAGCTTTTGCGTGGCTGACCCGGGTGCGGGTCAACCCTGGGTTGCGCACCAGGCCTTCCACATGCGGCGGTAGGCGGCCTCGATGGCGCGGGTGGTGGCCTCGGCATCGTTCAAACGCGAGCGCTCCATCCGCTGCCGCAGGCCCGCGCGGATATCGGCCAGTTCGTCCAGGCGTCCGGCCCAGCCCTTCGCCAAGGCCACAAATTCCTGTGACGAGTCCGCCACGAAGTCTTCCAGACCGACCATCTCGAGCACCGCGTAGGACAGCCGCCCGGCGAAATCCGGCCCCTTGCAGGTGAGTACCGGCACCCCCATGGCGAGGGCCTCGCAGGAAGACGTGTGGCCGCTGAACGGCAGGGTATCCAGAACGATGTCCACCTTACGGTAGATGGCGTAGTGGCGCCCTTCTTCCGGCGGCGGCATCTCCCAGCCGAACGCCACGCGGGAAGCATCAATGTCCTCGGCATCGAACCAGCCCCGGAACTGGTTGCGCATCTCCTCGTCTCCCAGGGTGTCGCGAAACAACAGGATACGGCTGTCGGGCACTGCCCTCATCACCTCCGCCCACAACGCCACCACCTGCCGGTTGACCTTCCTCAAGGTCACCAGGCTGCCAAAAGTAATGTAGCCGTTTTCGCGCGCCGGCAAAGGTCCGGGATCGGGCAGATCCGGGGGTATGATGAAACAGGAAAAACCACCTTCCACCCGTTCCAGCCGCTCGGTATAAAACTTCTCCGTCTCCGGCGGGTTGGTCAGGGCGTCGGTCAACCGGTAGTCCACCGTCGGCAGCCCGGTGGTGGACGGATAACCGAGAAACGACACCTGCACCGGCGCCGGTTTGAACGCCAGAACCCGCAACTGATTGTGAGCGGTCAGTCCGGCAAGCTCCACCAGAATGTCGATCCGGTCGTCAGCGATCTGCGCCGCCACCGCCTGATCGGACAAATCCAGTGTATCCCGGTAGACCGAGGCCTGCTGCCGGACCGCGGCGGTGACCGCATCCGGGTGGCGGATGTTGCCGTAGCAGTACACCTCCACCTGGGAGGGGTCATGGTAGGCCATGATGGATGAGAGAAACATCGACACCGGGTGGCGCTTGAGGTCGGGGGACAGGTAGCCAATCCGCAGCCGCCGCGCGGGATCCGGCGGGTTTGGATGGCGGGTCAGGGCATGGGAGCGGACCGCTTGAGCAACCTGGTTACCCCACGCTGCGTGCATCCGGTACGATTCCTCCGGGGTGACCTCGGGATCGTAGGCGGCGGCAAACAGCAGGTTATGCTCCACCCATGGAAGTGGTTTGATGGACAGGGATTTCTGGTAGCACTCGCGGGCACCGGCAAAGTCGCTCAACTCCATCAGACAGTTGCCCACACCGCCGATGGCGATTTCCGATCGGGGGTTGATCCTGATCCACTTCTCGTACTGCCTGATGGCCTTCGAGTAGTTCCGCATCTGGAAGTGGAGCAAGGCGAGCTGATGCAGCGCATTGGTGGAGTTCGGTGCCACCGCGAGCACTTTCTCAAACAGCGCCAGGGCCTCGTCATAACGATTCAGCTTCCCCAGGGCCGTGGCCAGCGCCACCTGCACGTCAACCGTATTCGGAATGCCCCGGTCCGCCTGCTGGAGTGATTTGAGCGCCTGTTGCGGCTCGCCGCGCTCCAGCTGGTAGAGCCCCACCAGGTACAGCGCGCCCGCGTGCTTGGGCATTTTTTTCAGGATTTTTCGGCAGATGGCCTCCGCCTGCGCACGTTCGCCCTTCTGATGCAGGGCGAACGCATCCCGAATCCAGTTATCAATTTTCGCCATTATTTATAGATAAACCGTACTCGCCTGCGGCCCTTCGTCACCCGCTTCCTCCACGAAGCGAACCGGGGAACCGACCTCCAGTTGGTCGAAGTTACCATTCAGCACGCTGTTTCTATGGAAATAGACGGAGCGGCCATCCTCGGTCTCGATGCGGCCGTGGTCCCGGTGGGGCTCAAGTTCCGCCACCATGCCCATGCTCTGCCCGCCGCTGTCGTGCTGCTTCACGTCGCCCCGGCGCTTGGCGAAATGCGCCTCCAGCTTGCGCCGCATAGCGGCAAAGGCGTCACGCACAGCCACATAGGCATCTTCGTGGGCCTGCTTGTCGTCCTGGGTCCGGGACACCACCAACTCCGCCCCCGGCACGGTTACGTCTACCCGCACATGATACAAGCGCCCCTTGTGATGATGCCGGTGGGGCGCTTCCACCACCACCCGGAACGCCGAAATCCGGTCAAACACCTCATCCAGCTTGGCGGCCTTCTCGCGGACTGCATCCTCGATGGCCGCCGAACGCGGCACATCCCGAAACGTCACTTGCAAACGTCCTTCCATCCCGTTCCTCCCTTGACTCACACATCACCGGACTCTAGCCACCCACGGGTAGATTATCGCCTGCACCGGTTTCTGCCGCAATGGCATCGGTCAGTCTCAAGAGTTTTTCGCACAGCAACTAAGTTTTTTTTTTAAGTCTTCCTCCTTCGCGCCCGACAAAGGGTGAGTAGGCTTTCGCCGCTGTGGAGGGGACCACACAGCGGATAAAGGTGATTGTGCAGATGGAGCTGGTTTGCCGTGCAAACCGGCCTTGGCGCGTTTCGGTGGTTTAAGGGGCGGTGCCGACGGGAAACCGGCGGTTAGTCGTCGACGGTGTGCGCGCCGGGGATTCTGTATGTCGGTCAGCAAATCGTGGTTATGGAACAACCCGGAAAGTCCGGGTTCTAACAGAACTTTTTTGGGGAAAGTGAGGAGAATGAATAATTTTAGTGTCAAAGCCAAATTGATGGGTTTGGGCGCCGTGGGCATGGCAATGGCTGTCGTCATCGGTATCTCCGGTTACTGGGGCCTGTCCAGCGTTGATCGGGCCATGAACCAGATCGTGGTGAACGCCGAGGCCCTGGGCAACCACCTGAACGGCGACATGAAGCACGATGCCCTGATGGGCCACGTCATGTACTCGCTGGTTTCCGGCGCCCGTAATGACCAGCAGGGGCTTGCGGATGCCGCACAGAACGTCGTCGACGACGGCCAGGTGTTCCGCGACATGCTGGCCGCCAACGCCGCCCTGCCGCTGGATGATGAGGTGCAGAACGCCCTGGCGGCGGCGCGCCCGGCCCTGGAGAACTACATCGAGTCCGCCGAGGCCATGGTCGCCATGGCCGGTACCGACCTGCCCGCCGCCTATGAGCGGCTGGATGCCTTCAACGAGGACTTTGAAGCCCTCGCCGTGGTGCAGGAGGCCCTCTCGGAGAAGCTTGACGCCGCCACCGCCGCCGACCAGGCGACCGGCCACAGCGCCATGAGTTCCGCCGAGTGGACCATTGTCATGATGAGTGGTCTTGCATTCGCCCTGATCATGGGCATGTCCTGGTGGATTTCCGGCATGATCACACGCCCCCTCACCGCCGCCGTCGGTGTCGCCGAGGAGATCGCCCACGGCAACCTGGACGTGCATGTGGCGGTAACCGGCGGTGATGAGACCGGGCAGTTGCTCGCCGCGCTGGAGACCATGAGCGCGCAGTTGCGCACCACGGTAGGCAACGTGCGCACGGCATCCGAAACCATCTCGAACGGCGCCACCGAAATCGCCCAGGGCAACACCGATCTGTCCCAGCGCACCGAGGAACAGGCCGCCTCCCTGGAGGAGACCGCGTCCTCCATGGAAGAGATGACCGCCAACGTCAAGCAGTCGGCGGACAACGCCGGCAAGGCGAACCAGCTCTCCGTCGGCGCCCGCGAGCAGGCCGAGGCCGGCGCCCGCGTGGTGGAACAGGCGGTCACCGCCATGGAGGAGATCAACGACTCCTCCAACAAGATCTCGGAGATCATCGGCATGATCAACGAGATCTCCTTCCAGACCAACCTGCTGGCCCTGAACGCCGCGGTCGAGGCCGCCCGTGCCGGTGAGCAGGGCCGGGGCTTCGCCGTGGTGGCCCAGGAGGTGCGTAACCTGGCCCAGCGTTCCGGTGGCGCCGCCGAGGAGATCAAGAAATTGATCGAAGACTCGGTCAGCAAGGTGAAGAACGGTTCGGAACTGGTGGCCCAGACCGGTGAGGCGCTGTCCTCGATTCAGAACAGCGTCACCCAGGTCTCGGACATCGTTTCCGAAATCGACTCCGCCAGTCAGGAGCAGGCCCAGGGCATCGACCAGGTGAACCGCGCCATCATGCAGATGGACGAGGTGACCCAGCAGAACGCCGCCATGGTGGAGGAGGCCGCGGCCACCTCCGACAACCTGTCCCAGGAGGCCCAGCAGCTCATCCAGGTGATGACCTTCTTCAAGACCACCAGCACGGGTACCGCAACTCCGGATAGTCCCGCTCCCGAGGTACCCTCGGGCGGCTTCGTAAGCAAGCCGCGTCCGGTGGCGGCGCCGCAAACGGAGCCGGTCGCTTCCGTGACCAGCGCCGCGCCGCAATACGACATGGATGACATGGAGGACTTCTAGTCCCGGCTCGAAAGACGAAAACCGGTTCAGGGCGGCGGCAGGTTTGGAAAAACCCTTGTGCAAGGGATTCAAACCCCGCCGCCCTGAACCCGACAGGACGGAAACAGGCGCGGAGGCTCACGGGGATGGGAACCGCGGAATTGATATCTGGGAGGTTAAGACATGAGTTCAGCAACCACGGAGGCCATGGAAGCCCAGGCCACCAAGATGGATGGGGATACCCACGAGTTCCTCACCTTCGCCCTCGGCGAAGAGGAGTACGGGATTCCCATCCTGAACGTGCAGGAGATCATTGGTTACCAACGGCCGACACCGATCCCGAACGCCCCGGAGTGGGTGTCCGGTGTGATCAACATCCGCGGCGTCGTCATCCCGGTGGTGGACATCCGCAACCTGTTCGGCATGGAGCACAAGGAATACGACGAACTGAGCGTGATTATCGTCACCCAGGTCGGTGAGCGGGTCATCGGCGCGGTGGTCGATCAGGTGAACGACGTACTCGAGTTCACCGAGGATCAGATGCAGGACACCCCCGAAGTGTCCGCTTCGGTCCGGACCGATTACATCACCGGTCTGGGCAAGCTGGAAGGCCGTCTGGTCATGCTGCTTGAGATGGACCAGGTGCTGAGCGGAGAGCACATCCCGACCGGGCAGGGAATGGAAAGCCCGGACAACGACGTGGTGGCTGCATAAGTCTTTCCACGGGGGAAATTATGGAGCCGCATGCGAGTGAATAAGTGAGTGGGTGGATGCCCCACCGGGAAGCAGTCTGCCCGGTGGGGCATTCATATATAAAACGTGTGCTCAAGATGGGGATGCCGCAAGGCGATGGGGGTAGAGGCATACGAGAAGTACGAATAAGAGGCGTGCAATGAAAATCAAAAATAAACTGACCTGGGGGTCCACCCTGATGGGTGTGGTGCCGGTGGTGATCGCGGCGTTCCTGATCGGCTGGATCGCCAACCACTCCGCGAAGGATGCCCTGGAGCATGAGACCGAATCCGCGCTGATCGCGGCCCGGAACGCCACCAAGAGCCACATCGAAGACTACTTCAACACCATCCGTGGCCAGATGCTGACCCTCTCCAACGACACCATGGTGATCGACGCCATGCAGGAGTTCAAGGCGGCCTTCAACGGCTACCGGGACGAGATGGGCTGGAACGACCGGGAGGTGACCTCCCGCCGGGCACTGCTGTCCACCTATTACACCAAGGACTACGCCGGTGAGTACAGCACCCAGAACAACGGCGCCAACCCGGGCGCCATGTCATTGCTGAACAGGCTGGACGCCGACTCGGTGGCCCTGCAGTATACCTTCATCCAGGCCAACCCGAACCCGCTGGGTTCCAAGAATGCCATGGACAACCCGCAGGACGGTTCCACCTATGCCAAGGTGCATGCCAAGTATCACCCGCACATCAACGCCTTCCTCGAGCAGTTCGAGTACTACGATGTTTTCATGGCCGACCCGGTTACCGGTGACATCGTTTATTCCGTATTCAAGGAGCTGGACTACACCACCAGCCTGATCGACGGCCCATACGCGAACTCCGGCATCGGACAGGCGTTCCAGCAGGCGAATCGCATGAGCACGCCGGACGGGGTGGCGATGACCGATTTCGCCCCCTACAAACCGTCCTACGAGGGTCAGGCGGGCTTTATCGCAAGCCCCATCTTCGACGGCAACGAAAAGGTCGGCATCCTGATCTTCCAGATGCCGATCGACAAGATCAACAACATCATGACCCACGACCAGCACTGGGCCAAGGCGGGCCTCGGCACCTCCGGCGAAACCTACCTGGTAGGCGCCGATTCCAAGACCCGCTCCCTGTCCCGTTTCCTGATCGAAGACATGAGCGGCTACATCACGGCGCTGCAAAAGGGCGGCGTGCCCCAGGGCACCCTGGACCTGATCCGCGCCAAGGAGAGCAACATCGGCCTGCAGCCGGCCCGCACCCTGGGCGTGCAGGCGGCCATCTCCGGTCAGACCGGGTTCGATATCTTCCCGGACTACCGTGGCGTGCCAGTGCTTTCGGCCTACGCCCCAGTGGACATCGAGGGGATCAACTGGGTGATCATGAGCGAGATCGACGAGGCCGAGGCGTTCGCCCCGGTCTACGCCCTGTCGAGCAAGATCATGACCACGGCGATCACCGTATCACTGGTCATTTTCGGCATCGCCGCCGCGGTGGGTTGGGGCTTCTCCCGCAGCATCACCACGCCGCTGACGGTATCGGTGGGCGCCATGCGTGAAATCGCCGAGGGCGACCTGACCCGTCGCCTGGACGATTCCCGCAAGGACGAACTGGGTGAGTTTGCGGCGAGCTACAACCACTTCGCCGTGCGGCTCTCCGAGATCATCGGCAAGGTGACGGAAGGCTCGCAGACGGTGTCGTCCGGATCCGTGGAGATCAGCCAGGGCAACACCGATCTGTCCCAGCGCACCGAGGAACAGGCCGCCTCCCTGGAGGAGACCGCGTCCTCCATGGAAGAGATGACCGCCAACGTCAAGCAGTCGGCGGACAACGCCGGCAAGGCGAACCAGCTCTCCGTCGGCGCCCGCGAGCAGGCCGAGGCCGGCGCCCGCGTGGTGGAACAGGCGGTCACCGCCATGGAGGAGATCAACGACTCCTCCAACAAGATCTCGGAGATCATCGGCATGATCAACGAGATCTCCTTCCAGACCAACCTGCTGGCCCTGAACGCCGCGGTCGAGGCCGCCCGTGCCGGTGAGCAGGGCCGGGGCTTCGCCGTGGTGGCCCAGGAGGTGCGTAACCTGGCCCAGCGTTCCGGTGGCGCCGCCGAGGAGATCAAGAAATTGATCGAAGACTCGGTCAGCAAGGTGAAGAACGGTTCGGAACTGGTGGCCCAGACCGGTGAGGCGCTGTCCTCGATTCAGAACAGCGTCACCCAGGTCTCGGACATCGTTTCCGAAATCGACTCCGCCAGTCAGGAGCAGGCCCAGGGCATCGACCAGGTGAACCGCGCCATCATGCAGATGGACGAGGTGACCCAGCAGAACGCCGCCCTGGTGGAGGAGGCCGCAGCCACCTCCGACAACCTGTCCCAGGAGGCCGGTCAGCTCGCCGAGTTGATGACCTTCTTCAAGATAGACGACACGGGGCAGACGCAGACCGCGTCCGCCGTGCAGCAGGCCGAACCCACCGTCCGGAAGGCGCGGCCCACCGCTGCGCCAGCCACGGCCAGCGGTATCGTTGGCGGCTTCATGAGCAAGGTGCGCGGCAAAAGCAAAGCGGATTCCGCCTCGGTGGAAGTCGCCCAGACGGTGTCCATGGACGACATGGAGGACTTCTAGCAGGAAGCCGGAAAGGTCCGCCCGCGGACTTTTTCAACACGAAATGGAACGGGTTCGGCGGTTGCCATCGCGGTGACAGCAATGCGGCCGTCGGACCTGCTTCAATAAGAAAGCCTGGGAGGATCAAAACTCCCGGGCTTTCTTTATGACATCACGTTCCCCGTCCCGTTTATCCACCCCATATAAATCGTAAGTTACGGTTACATCTGGATTTTTTGCATTTTCAGGATGTTCCCGGCATACTCCCCCGCGACGAACCGACGCTGGCTTCTCGAAGCGTGAAGGAGGACTGCCATGCCGGAGACTCGTATTCCCACCCCCGATCGGGCGGAGCCCCTGCCGCCGGACACCTTCGCT
>JBHHVE010000050.1:0-14639 GCA_046754085.1 Leptospirillia bacterium | reverse complement strand
GGTTCTGCCCACCGACGGCGGCGCGCGAAAATACCTGGAGTGGGTGGCGGGAGAAACGGCGCCATAGCTCCGGGCCGCCCTTACAGATCGACGCCGTCGGTAAAGAACGCCGCGCTGATCCAGTGGGCCCGTTCCAGATCGCCGTTGTATTCGTCGGAAATTTCGTAAAACTGCAATACCACCTCCACCCGGGCGGCCTTGTTCCTCAGGTCATCGGGCAGGGTAAAGACCACGGCGCGTGACTCACCGGCGGGGATCTGGGTGTTTTCGGTCAACTCCATGGGCATCAGGCCCGCCATCAGCGTGGCCTTTTTGCCGAACGAGTAGACAGGCGTAAACAGTCGTTCCCTATCGGGGCCCAGGACGCGCACATGCAGCACCAGGCGGCGGGTGGGACCACCCACCGGCACCGCATGGCCGGTGATGCGGTTTTCCACGGCCATATGAAGGTAGGGGAATTTGAGCCGAATGTCCGTCACCGCCACGTCGCCCTCATAAATGCCGACGTTGTGCATGGCGGTATCAAAACCGTGATCGGCGCGGGCGCCTTCCTCACGGCCCATGTGACAATCCTGACAGGTGGTTCCCGCTCGGCCCGCGGGGCTTGCCTGCCATTCGGTGTAGACCGACATGATGTCGGTTCCCGGCAGATCGTGGCACTTGCCGCAAAAGGCCGACTCCCGCATGACCACAAGGCCGGGGGTGAACTTGTCCCGGTGGGTCTGCGCAATGGGCACGTCCTCAGGGGCGATGCCGTGGCAGGTTTCGCAGTCCACCCCCTCTTCCGAGTCCTGCGGCCCGTGGCAGGCGTGGCACATACGGTCGCCCATCATGAGCTTGAGGGGCAGGCTGTCGCGCATTTTCTCGCGGAAACCGAGAAAGCTGTCGGCGCGGGTGGCGACCGCGTGCCGGGAGCGGGTTGCCCAGGCGGTATACTCATCCGGGTGGCAGGTGCTACAAAATGCCGCGCCCTGCCGTGCCCCGGTTTCGTAACGGGGCGCCTTCATGGCCTCCATCTCCTGATAGATGGAGATGCCTTTCGGGACAAATACCACCCCCAGCGCAAGCGCCGCCACGGCGGCCGCCTTGAGGGATGTTTTTACCACTTACCCCCAGTTTGTGGGCGTCATTTGCAGCGTTCCTTGGGTGTGGATTCCGCCTCGGTGGAGTCCGCCTTCCCGGATGCGGATTTCCCCCTCCCCGGGCTTTCCTCCCGGTTCATGGCAGCCGCAATGCTCCATGAACGCCATCATCACCTCGAAACTCGGACTGTCCTTGCCACTGCAGAACTCCTGCATCATCGCCAGGTGTTCATCGCCAAACTCCTTCATGCCGCAGTCCCGCATGAACGCTTTCATTTTGTCCATGTCGGGGCGGCCGTCGGAGCCGCAACACTGTTTTATCATGCTCCTGCATCATGGCTTGGCCCTCCTTCCGCCGCGGGGGTGAACCGCCCGCAACCCGCTCTTGCCAAAGGATGTCCCTCACCCTTTGAAGGTACCGCTCAGGCAGCGAATTGCAAGACGCTAACGGTGGAGTTTGTGGTTGGCGTGGGGGGCGAAAACCCCGAAGGGGTGGCGTGCCACGCCGAGGACCATGCTACGGACCCGGCTTCGGATGTGGTGAAGAGGCATCCGTGGTGCTGCCCACGCGGCGGAATGTGACGGTTTTCAAAATCAAATCGACCTCCTCCACCCGCCAGCCGGAATTGAGCCAGGAGCGGACCTGTACCTGCTTGTCGTTGGTCCACCACGCTCGGGAGGTCCAGGCGCTGCCCGGCAGCGTGTCGCCGAGGATGATCTCGATTTCGGGCAGTGATGCGGTCCATACCCCGAGGGAACGTCTGGACAGGTGCCTGCGAAGCGGTTCGTACTTGCTCATGAAGTTCCCAATCCAGGGCCGTCCCAAAAGACCGCCAGAAACAACCGCCAAAAACTTCCGCCGGGGAACCCCGACGCCGCCGGCGCATAATTTAGAATGATTTCACACACATTTTCCAGTAGGGGACGGTATGGCGGCGCGGGAAGGCCTGAAAAAAATCCATGACCAGCTGTTCGAAACCTTCGGCCCCCAGCACTGGTGGCCGGGGGAAACGCCCCTCGAAATCTGCGTCGGCGCCATCCTCACCCAGAACACCGCCTGGGCCAATGTGGAAAAAGCCATTGCCAACATCAAGGCGGCGGGGTTGTTAAACGGCGAAGCGGATTCCCTCAGCCGTCTGCTGAATCACCCGGACCCGAAACTTGCCGAGCTGATCCGCCCGTCCGGCTATTTCAACCTGAAGGTGGGCCGTCTGAAGGGGTTTTTAAAATTTGTCATGGAAGGCTACGGCGGCAGCCTGAGTGCCATGTTTCAGGAGCCCCTGCACATCCTGCGTCCGAAACTGCTGGCGGTGCACGGCGTCGGCCCCGAAACCGCCGACTCCATCCTGCTTTACGCCGGGGGAAAACCCGTGTTTGTGGTGGATGCCTATACCTTGCGAATCTTCACGAGATTGGGCGTCGTGCCCGAGGGCACGACCTACCACCGGATGCAGGAGGTGTTTTGTGAGGAACTGCCGGAGGACGTGGGGCTGTACAACGAATACCACGCCTTGATCGTCATGTTGGGGAAGGATTTTTGCCGGCCCGGAAAGCCCAGGTGCGGGGAATGTCCGGTGCTGGAGAGTTGTGCTCAGGCCCCGGGCCTTGTATCACTTTGACCGTGGTGCTGGAGCGGGAGAGGCAACCCCCACCGGGATGTCTCCGTGATCTCCCCGGCAGGCGCCCCCTGGTCGGTCAGGGGGTACTGGGTGACGTGGTCCGAGCCAAGGCCTGGCGTGCGGCATACACCAGCTTTTCACCGTCATATGGCTTTTCGATGAACTCGCAGGCACCGTCCTTCAGGGCGTGAATCCAGTTGGGGATGGTACGGTGGGCGGACAGGAACAGCACCGGGATCTCATCCATGGGGTATGCTTCGCGCATCCTGCGGAAGACGGAAAAGCCATCCTCGCCGGGCATCGAGATATCGAGAATCACCAGGTCCGGCATCTCATCCTGAAAGCGGGCGAGCGCTTCCCCGCCGTTATGGGCCACTTCCACGTCAAAGCCTGCCGGCTCGAAGCGGATGCGCAGGGCCTGACCGATTTCCGGGTCGTCGTCCACCACCAGTATTTTCATGTACCCATCCTTATCATTCGGCGGCGTTCCCAGGACGCCACCCGCACCACGTTTTTTCCCCGGGATAGCGGTGGGGAGGCCGCAACCCGTTACCGTTCCGCGACGGCTTCCCCAAGGGTTTCCATGATCTTGCGCTGCAGTTCCTCCGAGTCAAACGGCTTCTCAAAATAGCCGACAGGCCGGTAATTCATGGCCTGGGTTTTGATGTCGGGATCCTTGCTGGCGGTAATAAAAATGATCGGAGTGCCCTCCAGATTCGGCAGGTTTCGAAGCCGCTCAGCCACTGAAAAACCGCCTCCGGCGGGCATTGAAATATCAAGAAGAATCAGGTCGGGCTGGTCCCGCACCGCCATCGTGACCCCCATCATGGCGTCGTGTGTGACAGTCGCCTCAACGCCTTTGGCCTTCATGCGTACGGCCAGCGCCAGTGCGATATCTTTGTCGTCCTCTACGATCAGGACTTTGGACATGGTTCCATCCCTTTTCAGTCATGGACTGGCAACGTAAACGAGAAGGTGCTGCCGTATCCGGGCTCACTCGTTACTTCAAGGCTTCCGCCGTGTAAATCTACGATGCCCTTACATATATTCAGGCCGAGGCCGAGACCGCCGGTCCCTTCCGTATGACGGTCTCCTACCTGATAAAATCGGTCAAATACGTATTCAAGATGAGTTTTTTCCATCCCTTTTCCGCTATCCGTCACCGAAATCCTGATGTTTTCGTCATCATTTTTCCCATATTCGGCGCGCACTTCGACCCGGCCCCCGGGAGGAGTGAATTTGGCGGCGTTGGATAGCAGGTTGTCGAGCACCTGACGCATTCGACTGGAATCCAGGGCGACCTCCGGCAAGTCCGGTTGCACGTCGCAGGACAGTTCAATCCCCCCCTCCAGCATGATCGGCTGGATTTCAGACGCCACCGACTCGATCAGGGCGCCGATGGAGCACGGCTCCTTATAAATGGAGAGCTTGCCGTTTTCGAGTCGGCTGCTGTCCAGGAGGTCATTGACCATGACGGTCATCTGGTCGCAGTTGCGCCGGATGATATGCAGATAAGAGCGTTGCTCCTCTGACAATTCCCCGGCGATGCCATCGATCATGATCATCGAGAACTCGCGGATCACGGTCATCGGGGTTTTCAGTTCGTGGGATACGGTGTGGTAGAAGCTCTGGATCTCCCGGTTTTTCCGCACCAGGTCCCGGTTGGCCCGCTCAAGTTCAACGTGTTTATCGTGCAGCGCACGTGCCAGCTGGCCTTTTTCGATGGCGTTGCCAACGGAACGGCTGATGGCCTTGGCGGTGAGGCTTCCCTTGATCAGGTAGTCCCGGGCGCCCTCCTTCATGGCTTCCACAGCGATGCTCTCGCTGCCATGGCCGGTCAGCATCACGATCGGGGTCATCGGCGTGCCGCTTCCATGCCGGAGGCGGGTGAGAAACTCGATACCGTCACCGTCGGGCAGGCTGTAGTCCAGGAGCACGCAATCCGGCGCGCTGTCCCGGCAGATGGTGAGTCCCTCCTCCACGGTCTCGGCCTCAAGGAAGGTGCAGGCGGTACCCCACTCCTGCTGCAGAAGGCGCCGGTAGAACTCCCGATCCTCCGGACTGTCGTCCACAATCAGGATGCGCGGCGATGCCATCAGGCCCCGGCTTCCTGTGGCAGCGGCAGGAGGACAATCCCCACCCAGAAGTCCCTGAGTTGCTGAACGGCGTCCACAAAGCCTTCCAGGCCCACCGGTTTCTGGATGTAGCTGTTGGCGCCGGCTGCGTAGCACGCCTGGATATCGCGCTCGTCCGCGGAGGTGGTTAGCATGATCACGGGAATCGTTTTCAGATGCTCGTCCCCCTTGATCTCGGCCAGCACCTCGCGCCCGTCGGTTCCGGGGAGATTCAGGTCCAGCAGGATCAGTCCCGGCAGCGGATAGAGATCCCGGTCCACAAATGTTCCTCGCCGGAACAGGTAGTCCAGGGCCTCATCACCGTCTTCGCAGTGGTGGAGGTGGTTGACGATTCCGGCCTTGGCGAATGCCCGCCGCGTCGTCTCGAGGTCCTCGGGGTTGTCTTCCACGATCAGAATGTGCGGGGTGTGCTCATTGATGACGGCCATCGGTTACTTGCCTCCCAAAGTGAAATAAAAGGTGGTTCCGTCCCCCTGGTGTGAACGGACCCATATTTTGCCCCCGTGCTGCTGGACGATCTTCGTTACGATGGCAAGGCCCACCCCGGTGCCACCGCCGTATTTATCCCGTCCGTGCAGCCGCTTGAACATCCGGAATACCGTTTCCAGATGCTTTTCGGGAATCCCGATGCCGTTGTCGCGCACGTAGAGCACCGGGCCTCCGTTATACCCCGGGTGCATCGGATCAGGGTCCGGGGCATGGGACCCATCACCACTTTCCATGCACCCCACCTCAATCCATTTATCTTCCTTGTCCGAGTATTTGGCAGCGTTGGAAATCAGGTTGCGGAACACTTCCCCGATGCGGGCCTGATCGCACCGCAAGGTCGGTAACGGAGCCGGTATGCGCATCTCGACCCCGGCCTCGTCGAGGCTGCTGTGCAGGGAATCGAGCACCTCTTCCACCACCTGGTTCAAGTTGGTTTCTCCGAGGGCCAGTTCGGTCCGGCCCACCCGGGAGTAGTGCAGCAGCGAGTCGATCAGCCCTTCCAGCCGCTGGGTCAGGCGCATCAGCGTCCTGAGTTTGTCCTGCCCTTCCTCATCCAGCTGGTCCTCGTAATCCTCGAGCAGGAATGACGAATAGTTATGGATTCCCCGCAACGGCTCCTTCAAATCGTGGGACGCAATGTAGGCGAAGTCGTCCAGTTCCCGGTTTGAGCGCTTGAGATCCTCCATGGCGCCATGCAGCGCCATTTCGTTTCGCCGTCTCTGGGTAATATCGTTCACCGAGGCGGCGGCGAACAGCTTGCCTTCCATGCGGATTGGCGACAGGGAGAGTTCAATGGGAAACTCGGTGCCGTCCTTCCTCAGTCCGAAGAGGCCCGGGACCTCTTGCAAATCGCGCACGTGGGGGTGGGCGAAGAATGCGTCGCGCTTTTCGGGATGGTCCGCCCGGAAGCGTTCCGGAATCAACACCTCCACCTTCTGATGGAGCAGTTCCTCTGCGGTGTGGCCGAACATCTTTTCCGAATGGGTGTTGGAAAAGATGATTTTACCCTGCTCGTCCACCACGAGGATCGCGTTCGGTGCGGCCTCCAGAAAGGCCCGGAAACGCCGTTCGCCTTCCTGAATCGCATGGTCCCGCTCTCTCAGGTGAACACACAATGATTCGAAGGCCCGGGAGACCATGCCGATCTCGTCGCGGGAGGTGGTTGGCAGCGCAACCGTGCTCCCTTCCATGGAAAAGTCGTCCATGGCCTCCACCACCTGGCGCAGGGGGCGGGAGAACAGGTGCGCCAGAACGCCGGCGATCAGGGTGAACAAGGCGGCGATGCCCAGTGACAGCATCGCCGCCTTCCCCCGGAGCGCTTGGGTACCCGCCAGTACGCGGTGTGAGGGCGCAATGACCAGCAGCCCCAGGAAACGCGCCGGATTGCGGGGGTCGTAGTAGGTCTTGAGAAAATGATAGGCGATTTCCTCACCATCCCAATCCATTCGTCCGGTGTATTCCAGCCGGGTGTCGCCGGCGACGAAGGCGGGTGCCAGGCTGGGGAACTCCTGCTGCACCCGGTGGAGTGTTCCGGGATCGAAGCCGGACCCCTGCTCCGAATCCGGGTGGAGCAGCAGGTCTCCGGAATCGTTGGAGACCCAGATTTCCTGGCCGGTCCGGAGCGAGTTGACCAGGTTGCGCAGCACTTCCCGGAAATCCAGGTTGATGACCAGGAGCCCGAAAGCTTCACCCTCCGGGGTGTGAATCGGCACAGCCGCGCGCAGCACCGGTATCCGTTCATCACCGATCGCGCCATTCTCCCGGTTCAGATTGATTTCGGAAAGATAGGTGTTTCCCGGAGGTTGGGCGAGAGCAGCGCCAAAATAGGATTCGGTCCCCTTGCGCTGCAAGCGCGCTCCGTCGATGGTCACGGGGCCGGTGTTTCCCTGCTGAACGCGCACGATTTCCCGCCCGCCATCCGCCACGCCAATCAGGCGGAGCCGCAGGTAATGGGGATGGGAACGGGCCATCCCCTGGAAGATTACGCTGAGGCGTTCGCGCCAGACCGATTCCGTGGACCCGTCGTGCGGGTCCACGCCTTGCCCCATCCGGGCGCGGATGATGCCCTGTATCGGCGGCGTTTCCGAAAGGAACAGCACATCCTGCAGAAGTTCTTCGACGGTGGAGGTGATCCGGGCGCTTTTGAACTGGGCGGCTTCACCCAGACGGGTAAGGTCGTGCTGGCGCAGAACGCTGTCGTAGCCGCGGGTAACGAAAAAATCCACCGCGGCGACGGAAACGAAGACGGACATGAGCACCAGCAGACTGAAGCGTTTCCACAAGGGAAATCGAATCCGGACGTCCATGGAGTCTTCCCCGCTCAAGGCCCGCACCAAGCCCCCTTCCGTGGTGCCGGACCTAGCCTACGTGTAGAGTGACAGGGAACGCAATGTAACGGGACAAAAGTCCGGGCGCGGCTGTGCCGGCCGGGGCGGACGGGGGTTTAGCGGAATGAAAAAGCGGGGGGCGACGGGCAGGGGCTACAGGAATTTCCGGATGGTCCGGTTGATCGCCTCCCAGGCACAGACCCCGAGTTCGTCGAATTGCAGGGCCATTCCCTGCTCTTTGACATAGACCACCCACGCGTGCACCAGTACGTCCTCCTCACCGTCGGGCATGATGAGGCGTACCCAGCACTCGGACTCAGGGGGAAGGGTCTCCCGGGTATACAGGAACAGACCCTTGGCGTTCAGGGTTTGAATCTGCCCGAAGATCTCCATACCGCCCTGGGTCATGCTCACCGCCGCCTCCATGTTTTCACCCATGCTCACCCGGGTGGCGCGGTTCATCGGGTTGGTAATTTCCTTTTCCGGACGATGCGTGAACATGGCAAACTCCTTCGAGTGAGGCCTTAAGTCAGGGTAATCAGTTGGGGTAAATTGGCTGTATTGATGTGCTCGATGGCGGTTTGAATTGTCGAGATGAGCAATTCCGGCTCGCACGGTTTGGGAAGCACGGCCATAACCCCGTTGTTCAGGGCGTGCACCCGGTTTGGCCGGGTGGCGTGAGCGGTAAGGAAGATCACAGGCAGGTCCTTCGTGGCACTGTCCTGGCGCAACCGCTCAAGCACCATATGTCCACTGTAGCCCGGCATGTAGATGTCGATGACGGCCAGGTCGGGGGCCTGTGTTTTCGCCACCTCAAGGGCGGTCTGCCCATCGTACGCCACCAGAACTTCCCAGCCCATGTGCTCCAGGCGAATCCGGATCGCCTCAACAATATGCCGGCTATCGTCGGCAACAAGGATTTTCACGCTTCGCTCTCCTCGTACTACCCACCGCATATGCTTTCCGAAGGTTCCTTGTCGGCAATTTGCGCATGCTAATTGAGCATTAATCCGACATCCGACCCACTTTTTCCTTGGGGACGTGGCCTGTTACAAGGCCATGTAGGGCGCTTCGGGGCGGAATAAGGATGTTGTTGGGGAGCATGTTGGCGGCGGGCGGCATTGACCCGAACGCCCAACTTCCGCCCCCGGATCCGGGGGCGTGGGGAGCGAGCTGTTAGAGCGTCGCGCCAGGGGCGGTTTCCCGGTGGAAAAACGCTTTTCCCGTGACAGGTTCTGTTGCAGAAATCGGCTGTTGAGGCGGGCCATTCGAAACAGGTCGGCCGGCACCCGGTTGTGGCGAACAATACGTTATCGTTCCCCTCGGGATTATTTGGTTTGTCCCGTCATACCCATCCACGCCCTGATTCCCTCCGTCATCGACCCGTTTATAGGGGAAAAACCGTCCATTCACGGTATTGTGTGGATTTTCCGCCCCCTTTTATAATTGCGGCACGAAAGCTGCTCATCACATGTGCCTATCGTTGGGAGAATTACCTATGTCCGCGTCAATGCCGACAATCGCCGGATCACCAACGGCAACCGCCGCGGATGATGGTCTGCCCGGCTCGGCATGTTGAGGCGGCGTGGTTTTATAGTCCTCGGGATTAACGGAGAAGATAATGGGAAGTGGGGTGAAAAGGGTGCCGGATGATATCATTCGCCGGTCCCGACACCAGTATAAACATGGCGGCGGCCTACACCAATGGCAGTACCTTGCGTTGATTGGCCTCGCGTCGGCAGCTTCCCTGGTGGGGGCCGTTGTCTCGATGTGGTGACGCTGACGTGGCCCGCTTCTCCGGAACCATCAGGTACGATACCGATCTATTTGAAACAGCCGTGAGGAACCGATACCGGGATATCAGCTATTCCGCCCGGTATGCAATGACATGAGGAGAGATACCGATATGTACATGGAAAGAAGGTATTCCCAGCCCAAAGCGACCTGGCTGAACGCCGAGGGGGTGGACACGGTGTTCCAGGTACGGCGCCGTGCCAATGGGGAGTGTTCCCCGTTTTGTGACTTCAACCTGGGCCGTTGTGCCGTGGGGTGGCGTCACGACAGCGGCGGCTACCCGTGGGATAACCAATGTTCCGACGGCGACCGCTACCGGCTGGGAAAGATCGAACCGGAGCGGCCCCCGTATCAGGGGTGAAGGCGCCTGGAGGGTATTCTCCCTCGTTATTGCAGACACTGGCCTAACGACGGTGCAACCTGGGGCCGGGTAGGGGAAGCCCCCTTGCCCGGCCTTTTTCGCGACCGGACTTCCCCTGTCTTCACAGCACGGGCTTTTCCTCCGGCCCCGCCACAGGTTTCGGCCCGGCAGCCGTTTCGGGGTTTCCGAGCCAGCGATCCATGAGCATGCAGGTGGCCAGGTCCCCGGCGACGTTGATGGCGGTGCGGCTCATGTCGAGGATGCGGTCCACCCCCATGAGGAGAGCGAGTCCGGCCACGGGGATGCCGACGGACCCCAGCACCATCGCCAGACCGGGGCGGATGGACAGGGCGAGGCCGATGCCGATAGCGGCGGCCAGCGCGGTGGTCACCACAAATACGAGTACCACGCGCACACCGACCTTGCGCAGTTGTTCCACGTTTTCGCTGGCCGCGAGCCCGCGAATGACCGACGCGAATACCAGGGGGATAACGATCATCTGGATCAGGGCCAGAAAGAAACGCCCCGGTAACGCCAGCCAGTTACCCACGGTCACCGTCGTAGGCTGCGCCAGCAGACCGGTCGTCGGCCCGAGCAGGGTTCCCGTTGCCAGTCCCAGGACCATGCCGATGAGCACCTTCAGCCACAGGCGTTCCCGCACAAGGGCCGAGGGCTGGTCGCTGAGGCGAGTCATCGACCGCGGATGCAGGGACTCCAGGGCGGAAAACAGGGTTCGTTTCCGTGCCATGGCAGATCACCTCCGTGACAAGGTCGTCCAACTCGTAGCGCGGTGGCGCGTCCCCTCCCAGACCGGCTACGTCCCATAAAGGGAAAGTCGAAAGCCGGTTTGCCGCCTGTTATTCGTAGCGCAACGCTTCGATGGGTTTCAGGGCCGATGCCTTGCGGGCCGGGTACAGGCCGAAGAAAATTCCCACCAGACCGGCAAAGCCGAATGCCACCACCACCGACCACGGGGTGAGGGCGACCGGCAAATCGGAAGACTGCGCCAGTACGACGGATGCGGCCAGTCCCAGCACAATGCCCAGCAAGCCTCCCGCACCGCTCAGCACCAGGGCCTCCAGCAGGAACTGCCACAGGATGTCCCGGCGTCGTGCCCCCAGTGCCATACGGATACCGATTTCCCGGGTGCGCTCGGTCACCGACACCAGCATGATGTTCATGATGCCGATGCCTCCCACCAGGAGCGATACCGAAGCGATGCTCCCCAATAGCCAGGTGAACACACGGGCACTCTCCTGGGCTGTTTGGGCCAGTTCCGCGCGGTTGTAGATCCGGAAGTCATCCCCCTGTTTTTCAGGCAGACGGTGACGCTGGCGTAGGAGTTGACGGACCTCCGATTCGACTGCAAAGGCCGCCTCCCGCCCGGCTGTTTCCACCTCGATGCGGTGGATGTAAGTGATTCCCAGCAGCTTGCGTTGCACCGTGGTAATGGGCATAACGATGGTGTCGTCCTGGTCGGAACCGAATGCGGAGGCCCCCTTTTCCACCAGCACCCCCGTGACCCGACACGGGATTCCCTTGATAACGAGGGTCTCTCCCACCGGATCGCTCATCCCGAACAATTCGCGGGTCACGGTTTGCCCCAGTACGCAGACATGGGCGGCACCGGACACGTGACGTTGAGTAAACGGCTCACCGGCGGTCAGGTGCCAACTCTTGAGCTGGAAGAAGTCCGGGGTCACCCCTTCCACGGCGGTCCCCCAGTTGGCGCCCCGGTAAATGGCCTGCACGCTGGTACGCACCGTCGGGCCAACGGAGACCACCTCCGGCAGGTGACCGATGGCCTCCGCATCGGCCAGGGATAAACTGGTGGTGGTGCCGGCTCCGGTACGCACCCCGCCCCGGGTGACGGTACCGGGGCGAACCACCAGGTTGTGGGTGCCCATACTCTCCATCTGGCTGGTGATCCGCTCCTGGGCTCCCTGTCCCACGGCCACCATGGTAATCACCGAGGCCACCCCGATGATCACCCCCAGGGCGGTGAGCATGGCTCGGGTGCGGTTCCGCCACAGGGCGGCAAGGGCCAGTAAAATGGCGGTTTGCCATGCCATCGTTACGCTGTCAGCCGCCCGTCGCGGACGGTAACCACCCGTCCGGCGTGGCGGGCCACCTCCGGTTCGTGGGTAATCAGCACCAGGGTCACGCCCGCGTCCCGATTGAGTCCAACCAGCAGGGTCATGATTTCCTCGCTGGTGGCGGTATCCAGATTGCCCGTGGGCTCGTCAGCCAGGACCAGGGAAGGATCGCACACCAGCGCCCGTGCGATGGCCACCCGCTGCTGCTCCCCGCCGGAGAGCTGGTTGGGCAGATGCCCCTCGCGCCTGGCCAGCCCCACGTTTTCCAGAATCTCCCGGGAGCGCCGCCGTCGCTCGGCGCGTTCCACGCCGGCGTAGACCAGGGGTATCTCCACGTTCTCCATGGCGCTGGTGCGGGGCAACAGGTTGAAACCCTGGAACACGAACCCCACCATTTCGTTGCGCACCCGCGCCAGGGTGTCGCTATCCATGCCGGTCACGTCCCTGCCATTCAACAGGTAGCGGCCGGCATCCGCGACATCCAGGCAGCCGATGATGTTCATGAGGGTGGACTTTCCCGAGCCGGAGGGTCCCATGATTGCCAGAAACTCCCCCGCCGCCACTTTCAGGTCGATGCCGCGCAATGCGTGCACCTCCGTATCGCCCGCAGCGTAACGCTTGTGGACGCCCTCCATGTGGATGACGGGGGGGGATGCCACTCTGTCAAAAGAGGCGGAAACCCCGGCGGCGGTTTGAAACCCGGCTTCGCTCCGGCGGCAGCGCCACCGTCTGACCTTCTTCCAGTCCCTCGGCGGAGACCTCGGTGCGCACTTCCCCCACCAGACCCGGAGTGACCGTCAGTGGCCGAAAACCGGCGCCCTCGGGCAGCCACAGCAGGCCCTGTCCGCGCGCCATTTCCTCCTTCACCTTCGCCAGCCGTTCGGGCGGCCATGGCGGAACGAATCGGAGGGCCGCGTTGGGCACCGTGAGCACGTCACTGGCGCGGGCGGTGACAATGGATACGGTGGCAGTCATCCCCGGCTTCAGGGCCAGGTCGGGATTGTCCACGTGAACGATACAGTTGTATTTGACCACCCCCGCTTCCACGGTGGGGTTCAGGCGTACTTGAGCCAAGGTCCCGTGAAATTCGCGATGGGGGTAGGCGAACACGTTGAAGTTCACTTCCTGCCCGGCTTCGATGGCCCCGATGAAGGCTTCGTCCACTTCGGTCTCGATCTGCATCCGGATCAGATCGGGGACGATGGTGAACAGGACGGGAGCCTGAAGGCTGGCGGCCACGGTCTGCCCCACGTTCACATCGCGGGAGACCACCATGCCATCGATAGGGGCGTAGATGGTCGTATGGGCCAGGTTGACCTTCGCCAGGGTGAGGGCGGCGGCAGTCTGGGCCACGGCGGCCTCCCGGGCCTCGAATTCCACCGTGGCGGCGTCATGGGCGAACTTGACGGTATCAAACGTGCTGTCGGGGATCAGTTCCTGAGCGTGGAGTTTTTCTGTGCGGTCCAGTTCACGCTTCGCCTCCAGCAACAGGACCCGCGCCTTGTCGCTGGCCGCTTCGGCGGCTTTCCGGTTGGCTTCCGCCTGGGCCACCTGGGCCTTGAACAGGGATGGCTCGATCTGGGCGATCACCTGTCCCTGGGTGACGTGGCTGTTGAAGTCCGCAAACAACCGCTCGATGGTTCCGGAAACCTGACTCCCCACCTGAACGGTGGTCAGCGGGTTCACGGTGCCGGTGGCCGATACGGTGGTGATCTGGTCGCCCCTGGATACCTCCCCCGCGGCGTAGAGCGGGACGTCCTCGGGCTTGCGCCCCAGAGTGAGCCCCGCCAGCACCAGCACCAGAACCAGCAGGGTGAATCCGATCAGCTTTTTGAAGGTGTTTGTCATCACCTTTCACTCAATGTACTTGAGTTACCCAAAATCCTGGAGAAGGTCTCCGGAGAAGCGGTACACCAGATCACGGAACATATTACGCCGGAAGCCCAACCCGGAAAATCGAATATGCCCGGTTGCGGCCTCTATTTGACGCCTGATTTCCGGACCCAGTGTGAGGTGGATTGGTTTCGAGGGAGCGATTTGAAACTTATTTGACTGTGGTCCTGGGATAGCCGACGCCCAGCCGGAATCTTACGCTCATGCCCCTGAGATCCTCCAAAAATCCAGGTCATTTGCAGCTTTTACGTATGGCATCAGCAGTTCTAATGGGCCGGGGGAGGATAGAACCGTTCGATCTCCGGCTGTTCCCATACCGGAACATCCAAAAACCGGGCGATGGTGTGGGCCAGTTTCCGGGCACTTTGCAGGTTGTCGTCATACACCACGGGAATACGGTTGTTGTTTAACACCAGATTCGTCTGGAAACGAAATTCGCTTCCTCGCTTGGTAAGCACCCGTTTGAACAACAGCTGAATGCCAACAATATCCGTCAGCCGGGCGCGCAGATTCTCGGGACACCGCTCCAGCCGTCGGCCCTTCCAGAAGTGGTTGTTCCCCCGATCAAACACGATGGGCCCCCTACCGAATAGCAAGCCGTGGACGCCAATACCACCGATCACCAGACCGACCGCCAACCCGACAACCCACAACGCATCTTTATCCGGATCGCGGCCAAATGCTTGGGAAAAGCCCCACAGACAGGACAGGCCAAGCAGCAGGCTGGCACCGTACCCCGCATAGGTCCACTTGGTGGCTAGCAAGCTCAACCGCGTGGGTTCTTCCACAAGTTTGTAGTAAGCCAGATAGTAACGACCGTCAGCCTCCGGCCCCCATCTTAAG
>JBHHVE010000049.1:0-15196 GCA_046754085.1 Leptospirillia bacterium | reverse complement strand
ACCTAAACCGTTCGGTAAAACCCGGCGAAAGCTTTAAAGGGACAGGCGGGCGGAATCAGGAGCGGAACACGGCGTTTCCGCCAAAACGGACCCCGTGAAACGAGGCGTCCCGGTGGAAGATCACCCGGCGAAAATCGGCATTGCCCGAAAAGTCGGCGGCCTCAAATGCCGCCACTGAACGAAAATGGCTGCCACAGAACCCGGCACGACCGGAAAATTCGGCGCTCTCGAAATCGGCTTCCCCACAAAATTCAGTACTCTCGAAGTCCGCACCCCTGGTAAAGCGGGCCTGGGCAAAGTCCGCCGTTCCGCCAAAGCGCACGGAGGCAAAGCCCGCCTCTTCACGGAAGTCGGTGGCGATAAAACGTGCGGTGGAGGCAAATACGGCGGAATGGAACTCCACCCCGGCGGTAAATGTCGACCAACTCAACTTGACCATGCCGCCGAACATTGCGGAGCGAAATACGGCGGGGCCGTTAAACCGGGCACCGGACAGTACCAAGGGGCCCGGAAAGCTTTCCCGCTTGAAATCCGCCGCACCCATTTTTAGCTCCGGCAGAACAAAAGTGAGCGGCCCGTCCGACTCATCCCGGGCGGCGATCAGCCCGCGCCATCCTTCAAGATGGTGGCTCAAGGCCGCCTCCTGCATCGTCCCCCTTCGGGACACCTCCCAGTCATCTCTATCCCGGGGAAGGGCGTCGAGGGGGGCGTGAAAGATGCAGTAGTACTCGGGTGACTTCACGGAACCGAAGTTACCCACGTCGGTAACCCAGCACTGGTCCGAGCCATCACATAGATAGCCCGTGTCCTTGTGATAGTTGGCGAACTCCGGATGGGGTGACTGGCAACGGGGCATAACATGGATGTTAGCGGTTTTTGTCCCGGCACACAAAGCCGGCACGCTGCGGGAACAATTGGGATGGGCCTGTCGTCTAAGGGAGTGACATTATTTCCGTTGCTGCCCTGGAACCGGCCTCAGGGACTTTCTTGAAGGGAGAGGGTTCCGTGTTCCGGGTCGCACGGTTGTTTTTGGATTCCCTGCGCGAAAGATCCCGTTTTTTCGTGTGGGGAATCCTCCACGCTTCCCGAAAAACCGCTGATTGAAGAGGATACATTCATGAATCCTAAAATTGCTTCCGTTCCCGCGGCAGGGCTCCTGATCGCCCTGCTGGCCGCTCCCTCCCATGCGGGTAACACACCCACCGCCCCCGCGCAGAACGACGCTGCCCCCATGAGCCTGGAAAACGCCGCCATGGAGGGAGACCCCATGGCCCTGTTCGTGGCTGCCCGAAGGCATCTGATCGTTGCCGCCAACCGCGGTTCCGACAGTGAACGGAAGAAGGGGCTGGACTACCTGAATCGCGCCCTGGAGGCCGGCTTTACCCCGGCCGCCTATTTTGCCGGTTCCATTTACCTGACCGGTGACATCGTCGAGCAGAACATCCCCCAGGCCGTGCACTGGTTTGAGCGGGCCGCCGAAGCCGGTGACCCCGGTGCCCAACTGACCCTGGCGAACCTGCTCGCCTCCGGTGAGCAGGTGGAGCAGGACATTCCCGCTGCCGTGCACTGGTACGAAACCGTACTGGCCAACCCGGATGCAGGCTACGAATCCGAACGGCTGTGGGAGGTTTCTTTTACCCTGGGGACCCTTTATGCCGAAGGTCTCGGCGTCCCCGCCGATCCCGTCCGCGCCCGGGAGTTGTGGAAAGACGCGGCCGAACTGGGCGCTTATCCGCCTGCGCGTAAGGCCCTGGCCGACGCCTGGGCCACAGGGCTTGGCGGCCCGCGCGATGTGGATACGGCCATGCGTCATTACTACTCCGCAGCCACCGGCTACTTTACCTCGGCGGTACGACACAACCTCGGTCACCACACGGTGCAGCAGGCGGAGCAGGAGATCCTCCAGGCAATGGAATCCCTCGCCCCCGACAGCCGTCTGATCCATAAGCTCAAAGAAGAACTCACCACGTCCCACACCGCCTCCCTGTAGGGGAAAGCAGGTTGAGGACCGGCGCGCTATAATGTCCCTTATGGACATGACCTCGCCCGGCAGGTGGCGGGTGTGGTGTGTGATTCCTCCTTCCCGAACAGACAGGGCGAGATTCGCGTAGCGCGATGGTGCGCTGCATGTCTTTTTTCGCTGCGCACCCATTGATACGTCCATCCGGGTTTTGTATTTCACCGGGGGGAAATTCCGACCGCTGCCGCCGCGCCAGGGGGGTACGGCGGCGGTTGCCGGGGAGCCTTCCAAAAACATGGAGGAACACCATGGAAGTCACGATCATGGGCATGGAAGTGGGGGCGTTTATCTTTGCCATGGGGTGGTTTGCGCTCGCCCTGTGGGGGGTCTACCTTGGCCTGAGGGGGATTATGGCGGAAGCCCCGCCGTTCCACGAAGGCGGTCATGCACCAGGGGCGGAAGGCAGTTTCGATCCCCATATGCCGAGTCAGCAGCAGGGCATGACCGGAACCATGTAGGATGTCGTAGCTCCGCCCTGCAAACACGGCACGGGGGTGGCCTCACCCTGTCGACAAAACCACATCAAAGACATGGCACGGGAAATGCTCTCATCCCCAATACATCAACGGTTGTTCCGATGATAAAGTCGGTTCAGGACCCCCTCTCCAGGCCCGAATGGCGCATATTCAGAGGGTCGGCACCCTCTCCCTCCCCTTCCGGGGGTGCCCGATTTTCCGTATCGCGCCACATCTTTGGCATCGGATAAGCAGCCGTCGATTACGGTGCCCTTTTTCCCATAAAGGGCATCAATAACCCCGGGATGTCTCCCCATCGGCATCCCGGGGTTTTCTTATGCCGTCTTACCCACCGGATCCACACGGCCTCCCCGTTGGGAGGCCCGGAAAAAACCGTCGAGTTTCACCACTTTCACCGGATCGCCAACATCCGCAATACCGCCTCCGTTCCGATGCCGTACACATGGAGGCATGAAAAACGACCCACCCACCTCCACCCCCTCTTCCGGCGCCGGATGGCCCCACTTTCCAGCCTCGGAAATCGCCTGCCGCCACTGCGGCGACCTGGTCATGCACCCCCCCTTCATGGATCGCCTGGAGCGGCTTCGCGCCGCCTTTGCCCATCCCATGCCGGTGACCTCCGGCTATCGCTGCCCGGCCCATGACGCCACCATCGGCGGTGCCGGTGTGCACCCCACCGGTCGCGCCGTGGATGTGGCCCTGTCCGGGGCCGATCTTTATCGGCTGCTCGCCCTGGCACTGTCCATGGGCTTTACCGGCATCGGTATCCATCAGCGCGGGCCGATGGAACAGCGCTTTATTCACCTGGACGACATGGAAGACGGCCATACCCCACGTCCACGAATCTGGAGTTACGGATGATCCCCGAAGGCAAGCCCACCCCGTTTCGACTTCCTCCCCTCTCCGACACCGACAATCTGTGCGACTGTGCCGATTGCCGGGCGTTGAAAAACAACCCGGACGCCCACGACGAGGCCCTTGCCCGCTACCTGAAGGAGAACGCCCCGTGATGGCCCCACTGCTTTCCCTGGTCGCCCGCGCCTTCGGCCCGATCTCCGATGTCATTGACCAGGTGCATACCTCGGATGAAGAGCGGCTTGCGGCCAAGCAGAAACTGTTTACCACGCAGGCGGAACTGTTCGGTGGACTGATGGACTACGAGCAGAAGCTGGCCGCCGGGCGCGCCCGCATCATCGAGGCGGAAGCCAGAGGCCACAGCCCGTTACAGCGAAATTGGCGACCGCTCACCATGCTCACCTTTCTGGTGCTGGTGGTGTGCGACGCATTCGGCTGGCTGCCATTCCGCCTGGCGACGGAGGCCTGGACCCTGCTGCAAATCGGGCTGGGCGGGTACGTGGTGGGGCGTTCAGTGGAGAAGGTCGCCCCCCGGCTGTTCGACAGGCAACGCAGCCAACCGTAACAAAATGCCCGCCGGTATCAGGAGGCTCCCCCCGAGCGTTCCCTGCATCGGACCTCCCGGTACCGGCGGGCCGCGACAGTTAGAACCAATTATTTTGAAAAATCAAGTTGATAGAAGGAGGCAGGTGATATGGAACATCGGTTCGGCTGGACCCTGGACAAGCGCATTTCCTTGGGGCATCTGGTCATGACAGTCACCCTGCTGGTCACGATGGTACTGTGGGGCGCGGGGCTGGAAACCCTCGTGGTGGTTGTAGAGGAAACCCTTAACAGGCAGTCCCTGGTGGACGACCGGCAGGATAACCATATGCGGGAATTGCGGGAGGAAATCAGGGAGGCGTTGCGGGAGTTGAACGCCAAGCTGGATCGCTATTTCGAGCACCACCTCGGCACCCGGGTGTGAACCGGAAAAAACCGGTGCGCTATGGCGCGCGGGTCACGGAAACCATCTGCGAACGGCTGGCCGCCGGTGAATCACTGGTATCGATCTGCACCGATCCCGCCATGCCCGGTTACGCCTCGGTGATGCGCTGGCTGGAGCGCTATCCGGCATTTCGCGCCCGCTACACCGCCGCCCGTACCCGGCAGGCCCACGCCCTGGCGGATGAGGTGCTCGGGGTGCTGCGGGACGACGCCCTGGCTCCCGCCGACAAGCAGGCCCGCATCAAGGGCCTGACCTGGATGGCGGCCAAACTTCACCCGGTCAAATACGGCGAGCGGGGACGGTCGATACCGGGAGGTCCGGAACCGGAAGACGGCCCGCCCCGTTTTACGGTTCTCGTTAAAAATGATGCGGACACAACAACCGGGCACGGGGATCCGGACGCGGCATAAGCCACCTCCATCCCCCACCGCCGGTATACCGTGCCGCTACAGGCCGTTGCCCCCGTTGCCGGAACGGGCGACATCTTCCTGTCTGACAACCTCCGCCACCACCCGCTGCAGATCGGCAAGGGTGTAGGGTTTCTGGATAAAGCGAAGGTGTTTGGCATGAATCCGGTCCCAGTCGGACATGTCTTCCGGGTATCCGCTGGTAAGCAGCAGCGGCAGGTCCGGGTATTCGGCGCGCACCCGGTCAGCAAGCTCAATGCCGCTACCGTCTGGCAGAATCACATCGCAAAATACCAGGTCCAGATGCGCCCCTTCCTGTTCGAGTAGCGCCATTGCCTCCTCCACCGTGGCGGCGCTCACCACCTCGTAACCGTCCCGGCTCAAGGCGATGTCGGCAAACTTGCGCAGGGAGTCGTCGTCCTCCACCAGTAGCACCCGCCCCTCCTCGACCGGTGTGTGGATCGATAAGGACGCATCGGTGTCGTCCGCCGCCCTGACCGTATCATCGGCTGGGAAATAGACCCGGAAGGTGGTACCCACCCCCGGCGTGCTGTCAACATCGATCCAGCCTTTGTGCTGCTCAATCACGCCGTGCACCACGGACATGCCCAGACCGGTACCCTCGGCCAGCCCCTTGGTGGTGAAAAACGGATCAAAGATGCGTTCCCGCACCTCATCGTCCATGCCGATGCCGGTATCCTCAACACTGAGGCACAGGTATTTTCCCGCCGCCACCCCCGGATGCCCGTGAAGGTCATCTTCCGTAAAGGTCGTATTCTGCGTACGAATGATCAACTCGCCCCCTTCCGGCATGGCGTCCCGGGCATTGATGACCAGATTCATGATCACCTGGTCCATGCTGCCGGTGTCCGCCAGGATCGGCCAGGCATCCTCGTCAAGCTCGGTTTTCACCTCGACATTCTCGCCAATAATCCGGCCCAGCATGCCACCCAGGCTGGCGACGTTGTGATTGACATCAACGCTGGAGAGCTGCATCGGCTGTTTGCGCGAGAACAGCAGTAACTGGCGGGTCAGCTGGGCGCCCCGGTCGACGGATTTTTGCACCTCGAGCAGGTCGTGCTTCAGCGCGCTGTCTCCCGATATCTTTTGCAGGGCAAGCTCGATGTAACCGCCGATGGAGGTCAGCAGGTTATTGAAGTCGTGGGCAATACCGCCGGCCAGCACTCCCACCGTTTCCATGCGCCGGGTCTGGGCCAGTTCGAGGCGGGCCATCCTCCGCTCCCGTTCCGCCTGCTTCCGTCCTTTTGAGTAGAGGAAAAACAACCAAACCATCACCCCGCTCAGTAGAATAAACGAAGCAATCAGGATCAGCTGCGTGCGCCGGAAGGCGGACTGCTTCGCATTGATGATCTGATCGACCTCCTTCTCCACTTTGCCCGCCTGGACTGTAAAGGTGTCGAAAATGGCGTCAAACGCCTGATCAATGCCGCTGCCCGGACCGGAGGTGGGCAGCGCGCTCAGACGTTGCACGGCGACGTTGCGGAATGCCCTCAACTTGACCAGCATCCCCTGCACATGATCGATGAGCTCGGGATCTTCAAGGGGCAGGATGACGCCCTCGTCATTCTCACCACCCTCGAGCATGGCGTGTGCGAGCCACTCCGCCTGATCGATGTGATCCCAGACCTTTTCGATGGGTTCGGTACGGTCACCGGCGATGATCTCCTCGAACCACAGGTGCGCGGTCGTCATCTCCAGCCTGATTTTATCGGTAACGCGCACCAGGGGCTCATGCATGGCATTGAGACGGGTGCCGACCACAAATACATAGACCATGCCGCACAGCATGGTAACAGCCACTACCCCGGCAAAAATCAGAAGGATGGTCGGCCCGGCGAACGTGGGCTCCGCATCGTTGAGGTCATGATGGCTGCCGGAGTTGCCGGACATCAGCCCCCTCCTACATGACACCCGGTGACTAAGTGCACTTCCCCCCTGAACATCAGATCGGCTTACGTCCCTATGTCTACATGACTACGTATAGCTACGTAATCAGGGCTTTCCGAATAGCGCATGAGGCAAGCATAGCAGGAAGCGGGCCATCAGGCAGTCCGGCCAATACGGGGTTTTCCGCAGGGTTGGGGGATTGCGCTCCAAGGGGGCCGACACACCCGAAACAGCTTGTTTGCGGGGAGAAGGCTTATCAGAAGCCGTCAGTGATGGTGGGCATCACCATCGTCATCATGTCCCGACAGATGCTCCACCTTGACGACCTTGAGACCGCCGAAACCCGCGGCGACCATCAGGTAACCTGCCTTGTACTCCACATGGTTGGCGCTGATAAAGTCGCCGAAACCCACCTCGCCCAGCATTTCGATGGTCATGGGTGATACATCGTCATTGTGGAAGTTTCGGTCGGCGCGGGCAGCATACACCCCCGCGCCGCCAAAGGAGATGAACATCAGGTCACGATCCACCGTAACGGCGTTTGCCACCACGTCCTCGGGGGCAAGGCCGGCAACCACCGGCACCGGCACCGTGGCCAGCACCTCGCCGGTGACCAGGCTGATCACCTGCACCCCGGCGGAACCGGCGGAAACCACCGCCTTGTTGTGCACCACCTCCACCGTGGTTTTGGCCTCCAGTTCGTCGGCACCGTCAAACGGGAACTGCTCGGGGATGCCCAAGGCGCCACCATCCTCCACCGGGAAGGTGGTCAGCATGCCGCCGGAGGCCCCGCCGGATACCACCGCCAGGGTATTCTCCGAAACATCCGCCCAGCGGGCGTCGGCCAGGGGAATATAGCCTTGAAAATCCATGACATCCGCACCGAACGCGGTCACACCACCATCAGAGCCGGACACCCCGTAAACCGCATTGCCGTTGGCCGCCACGCCGGTTCCGGCATAGCTCGGCAACCCCATGCGGGCGTAGCCGTTCAGGGTCAGCCGGCTGCCGGACAGGCCCAGCCGTTCCAGCACCGCCGGGTCGTCAAAGTCACCCCGGCTGCTTGCGCCCGCACCGAACACGGCACCTCCCTTATGGCTCACGGCGTTAATCTCGGTATCCCGATAGATGGCCTGGGAGCGCAGCACGGGAAATTTATTAAAGTGGCGGAACACCTGAATGCCACCGATCCGCGGCGCCCCCGCCACGGCGTAACTGACCAGGGTGGCGTCGCCCTTCATCTCTACGCTGGTGGCCTGCAGAGTGGTTGCGGTGAAACTCCAGGCATCACCCAGTGCGTGCCCGCTGTCGGCTTCGAAGGCAGCCGAAAGACCGTGGGACATAGGCGTAGGCCCGTCACCCATCGCAACCCCCTCGGCGGCCCAGGTGAGGCCACCGTCGTCCGACCAGCGGAACGTGTCCACCTCACCCACCCCGTCGATTTCCACACGGTAGTCCCGGTAGTGCAAAGCGTCGTAAGTGCCGGACACGGTCAAATCATCATTGCCATTACCACTGAACGTCATGCTCCCCAACACCACCGGAGGCTCCACCTCGGCCACCAGAGTCAGACGGATGCCGTGAGGGTATGGACCGGCGCCTCCGGCCTTGCCAAGGGCCACCCCCTTGCCAAGAGCCACCTCCTGATCCACGCAGTTCACCAGTTCGGACAAGGCGGCGTCGTCATTGACAATCAACAGCGAGCCGGTATCCACGTTGGCGGCCTCTTCCGTCGGCACGCTGCCGCTGCCGCAGGCCTGCAACGGTGGGTCACCCGCACCCAGCCCGGCGCTACCCGCACCCACTCCACCCCCTCCACCGCCGCAACCGGCAAGCAGTAAAAGCAGCGCCGGGAATGCGAGCCATCCGAGGGAGGGGCCAGGCTTTTGGGGATCGTGTACGTTCATTGTCCGGTCCTTAAAATCAAAATCAAAGGTGCAGCGACAAATACATTTCACTGCTCCGCCACCCCCTTATTATGAAACCGGGGGGGGACGTTTGTCTCTCCCACTTAAGTGGGAAATGATAGAACGGAATTATTCTTTAAAAATCAGCTGGATACAAACCACTTTCGAAATGGGTTCGCGTATTGGGGATTCCCTGTGCCGCTCAAAGGGGGCAAACGCTCATCCAGCACCGTTATACGGTCGGCTGTGAGGTCATCCGCACCGCCATCACCACCACCCACAGCAACAGGGCGGACGTCGCCACACACAGGCGGAAGCGCTCCGGGGTCCACGCCCTGAGCCGTACCCCCCACACGCCCCATACCGGCAGACCCAGGGCCAGCCCCAGAAACAGGAAGCGAATCACCGATCCGGCGTAGGCCTGCATGCCGCCTTTCAGTCCGGCATTCAGCAACCCGTAAAACAGGGATGCCTCCACGGCAGGGACAACGAACAGGATAGTGAGGAACAGCCAGAGTGGCACGGTGAACTCCCGGATGGCGCGCCCGAAAAAAAGCGCGGTGGAAATCCTAACCCGGCCCACCCATCCAACACCAGCGCCCCTGGGAACAAGACCAATCCAAAAAGGGGATGTGTTGAAAAAAAATACGGGGTGCCCCGCCAAGGACACCCCGGGGTACAGGGCCGGAGGCGTGCAACCCACAGTCCCGCACCCGGACCAAGTGGATAGGCAACGACCATACCAAACCTTGCAAGAACAACAAAACCGTCATAAAAAAACACATAACCGACTATTTTTGATATTTAAATCAGCAACAAAAACATTCTGTTAAGCCCATGTAAACACCCATTAAAACCCTGCAAAAGCAGATGATTACGAAGGTTTTTCAACCCGAATTCCGCAAACCTTTCTTTTTTGTTATTTCCTCCAAATACTTGCTTTTGTTATTCCGGCGAGCTAACCAGTTAAGAATCGGGGGTGTCTGCGACCGGATAAGACCTCCCTTTGCGGAAGTGGGGAAAGAGTCGCCTCACGTTTCACACAACACCGCACGGATGGGTATTGGATGCAGGAAACAGATATTTCCGTATCCACTTTTCACCCTTTCGCACCGGCACGAAGGAGGGCAGCGCATGACCGCAATTGCCTGGATGTTCATTAGTACCTTAACGATCGCCTCCGTATGGGCGATTTGGATGGCCTGGAAAGGGCTCAGTGCTCCGTCCGAAGGCTTCCGTGACTATGCCATCCCCCCCGGAGATGCGCGCCGTTACTCAGGTCATCGAGCGGCCTGACACCGGCAAACCCACCGAGGGAGCGGCAACCTTATAGTCGGGGGGGAAGCCGCCCCTTTTTCTCCACCTCACCTGATAACGGGGTGGACCTCAATCGATGTCCGGGTTCGGGGGGGTCACCCCGGCCCGCGCCCGAGGGTCGAGACCCCTACCCTTCCGGATTCGTGTGCTTTCATCGTCCGGCTGCGGCCACCTTCACCCGCCCCGGTATATGCTGCGTATCATGGGCGCGGCCTGGGAAGGCGGCATCTGGAGTAGCATGCGGGATGCCGCAAGGGTAACGTCGCACAAGCGGGCGCGATCCGCCAGGCTGCCCTCCCTGGCGCGTCGGCTCACCACCCTGGCATCGGCCCCTTCAGCCGCCCACGCCGACTGAAGCAATCGGTCGAATTCGACCGCTGCTTCACGATCGGGGGGAGGAGGAGGCGCGGCTTCGGGCACCGCCTCGATCACCTGCGCCACCCCATCGAAAAACACCCGCCCGGCCTCGCCCTGAAACTCCCCGGCATCACCGAGAAACAGGTGGCCGAAACAGTCCTGCGGATCGAACTGTCGTATACGCTCCGCCAATCGGGTCTGGGCTCGATAAAAATACATTGCCACCGCATCCGGTGCTCTGGCCATCCGCACACTCAGCGCCGCATCCAGATAGCCCCGGAACACGCCTTTTACCTCGCTGAGAAAAAACTCTCCTTCCGCCAGTTCGTCGAGCCGGGAAAGGAACCGGGAAAATCCATCGGGATCCGCCCGCCGAATCCGTTCGACCGCGGGATCCTCCAGAAACTCGTCCTCCACCGCGTCGCGCCAGCCACGCACCGGAACATCGTGGTGCGCTGCCGACTGGTCGATATATTCCGTAATCACTCCGGCGTCCAGCAGCGCCTGAGGGGTGGGGTACCACATGTCATCGGGGGGCACGGTAAACGACCGCGCCACAAACTCCGGATCCACCCCGCGCCCAATCAGATAGTCGGTTTCCTCGACCTGCAAAATACGGTTAACCTCCTCGTCCTTGTACGGGTCGAACGGGGTGTGCAGACCAAGACGCGCGCCGCTGCGCAATATCCGCCGCTCAGCACCCATAAAGGCGTAGGCGCAACTACTGTCGCAACGGGCGCCAACGTAAGCGGCCAACCCCCGCTCGGCAATCAACTGCCGGAGCTTTCTTGACTCGTCAACCAACCCTCCCCGGCTCTCCATCAGGATCAGACCGATACGTTTCTGGCGGCTCAGGGTGTGGGCGATCTCATGGGTCAGACCAAAGCCCATGGGACCATGGAAGCCCACTACGGCTTCCGGCTGAAGGGCAAACACTTCGTAATCGCCGAACTGTTCGGTCAGTTGAATCCGCAGGGTAATGTTGTCGTACTGAACGGCAGTCACCAGCAGGTAATAGAACACTGGCAGGGCAAGCAGGAGCATCATCACCGGTGCCGCCAGCGAGCTTAACGGCTGTTTTTTCCACCCCCGCCTCCGCACACAACGGACCACCCCCACCGCCTGCCAGATGAACACCGGGACGAACAGCCCCCGCAGGATAATGTCGGCATAAAGCTGCCGGACGTTGTCGTATGCACCACCCCGCCCGCCATCGAGCAGGATGGTCGCCAACCAGAAACACAACCCGACCACCACCACACTGCCCCACAGCACGGCGTCCATCGGCAGTTCCCCACGCCAGTGGCGGATCAGAAATCCGGGGCTGCGGGTGCCCGGAGCGGCGGGTTCCGGTGTATGGGATTCGGTGGGTGCCATCCGGTCGTCATGCTAGCAGAGCATCCGCATCACACCACAACGCCGGGTTTTTTTGTTGCGGATCGCGTCCACTTTCACCAGCTTTCCCATCTCCGCAAGACCCGCAACAAACGCAGCGCGGCCCTCCGCCGCCTCCGGTACATCTGTCCCTCGCAGATGCAGCAGAGGTCCCCGCTTGAAAGTCGAACTTCATCGTAAACAGTCCCGCGCCTTTTCCTCCCCTGCCACAGAACTGCTCTATGGCGGCGCCGCCGGGGGCGGCAAGAGTTTTCTGCTGCGGGTCTCGGCCATCCGCTGGTGCCTCGCGGTGCCGGGTTTACAGGTGTTCCTGTTTCGCCGCACCTATCCGGACCTGCGTGCCAATCACCTGAACGGCCCCGGCAACCTGCACACCCTGCTGGCCGAGCACACTGCCGCAGGCGATGTGAGCTGGCGCGCCCAGGAGACCGCGTTCCGCTTTGCCAACGGCTCGCGCCTCCGGCTCTGCCACCTGATGCGGGACAGTGATCTGGCCAAGTATCAGGGCGCGGAAATCCACGTGCTGCTGATCGACGAGCTAACCCACTTCACCGAAGCCCAGTACCGCTTTCTACGCAGCCGCGTGCGGTGTGCCGGTCTCGATGTGCCAAAGGTGCTGGCCTCCCGCCTGCCGCGTATCGAGTGTGCCACCAATCCGGGCTCGGTGGGGCACCAGTGGGTCAAGCAGTTCTGGGTGGATCCAGCCGCCCCGTGCGACACCTGGCAAACGGAGGACGAGGACGGCGGCATGCTGCGCCAATACCTGCCCGCCCGGCTGGAGGACAGCCCGGCCCTTACCAACGCCGATCCGGACTATGCCAAACGGCTGTCGGGACTGGGCGCGCCGGAGTGGGTCAAGTCCATGCGCGAGGGCGACTGGAACATCGCCCAGGGTCAGGCCCTGGAAATGTGGGATGAAAAGCGCCACGTCATCGAACCGTTTGCCATCCCCCCCCACTGGACCCGCTTTCGCGCCTTTGACTGGGGCTCGTCAAAACCATTTTCAGTGGGGTGGTGGGCGGTATCGGACGGTTCATATCCGCGCTTCCCCTGCGGCGCACTGATCCGCTACCGGGAGTGGTACGGCTGGGACGGTCGCGCCGACCACGGCCTGCGCCTCACCAGTACCGAGGTGGCCCACGGCATCCGCACGCGCGAGACAGCGGACGAACGCATCGCCTTCAGCGCCGCCGACCCGTCCTGCTTCGGCCGCCACGACGGCCCCTCGGTAGCGGAGCGCATGGCGGCCCACGGAATCCTCCTCAAGCGCGCCGCCAACGACCGAAAATCCGGATTCCAGGAAGTCCGCCACCGCCTCAAGGGGGAGGACGGGCGGCCCATGCTGTTCGTTTTTTCCACCTGCCGCGACGGCTTCATCCGCACCGTTCCGGCACTGGTGCTGGACGCCGACAACCCGGAAGACGTGGACACCACCCTGGAAGACCACGCCTATGACGAAACCCGCTACGCCTGCATGAGCCGGCCCTTCACCGCCGCCCGCGTCCCATCGGAGCCCCACCGGGACCGCTGGGCCGGCGCCTTTCATCCCAAGGAGCACTCCACATGGAAAACGAATTAATATCGACCGCCGATTCTCCCGATTCCCCCGCCTCCGCCCTGTCCAACGACGCCCTCCTGAACAGGCTGGTGAGCTATTTCGACGAGGCCGCTGAAGCCTCCGGCACCGCCCGTTCCCGAGCCGAGCGCGACCGGGACTACTACGACGGCCGCCAGTGGACGGCGGCGGAAGAGGCGGAGCTGAACCAGCGCGGCCAGGCCCCCATCGTCGTCAACCGCATCAAACCGAAGATGGACTACCTGCTGGGCCTTGAGCGGCGTCTGCGCACCGGCGCCCGCGCCTATCCCAGAAACCCGTCCGATGAGGGTGCCGCCCGAGCCGCCACCGACGCCATCCGCTTCGTGCTGGACGCTTCCGAGTTCGACCAGATGCGCTCCCAGGTGTTTGAGCACCTGCTCATCAAAGGCACCGGCATGGCCGAGGTGGTGGTGGAGACCGGCGGCACCGAACCCCGCATCAAGGTCAAGGCGATTCCGTGGGACCGGTTCTTCATCGACCCACACGCCCGCCGCCGCGACCTGGAAGATGCCCGTTACCGGGGTCAGGTGATCTGGATGGACCTGGCCGACGCCAAGGCGCGCTACCCAAACCGGGAAGAGCAGCTCAATGCCGCCTTTGTGCTGGGACAAAGCGGCTTTGGCGCCACCTACGACGACGCCCCGCGCCGCTGGTCGGACAAAAAGCGCCGCCGGGTGCGGGTGGTGGAAATCTGGTACCGGGAAAATAACCGGATGTACGTCACCGTGTTCTGCCGCGGCGGCATCCTGAAACCGCCAACCGCCTCGCCCTACCAGGACGAGTTCGGTAAATCCGAAGACCCGTACGTGGCCGCCGCCGCCTTTATCACGCGGGACGGCGAACGCTACGGCGCGGTGCGCCAGCTCATCGGCGTGCAGGATGAAATCAACAAGCGCCGCTCCAAGGCCCTGCACCTGCTCAGCGTACGGCAGGTTCGGGCGGAGAAGGGTGCGGTGCCGGACGTGGCCGCATCCAAAAAAGAGTTGGCAAGACCGGACGGCTGGGTGGAAACCGTGCCCGGCTTCTCCTTCGATCTTTTGCCCACCGGCGACATGGCCGAGGCCCAGTTCCGTCTGCTGGCCGAGGCCAAGGGGGAGATCGACGCGGTGGGTGCCGGCGCCGCCCTCTCCGGCAAGATCGACGGCGAGCTTTCCGGGCGCGCCATTCAGGCCCGTCAGCAAGGGGGGCAGGTGGAATTGGGGCCACTGTTCGACACCCTGCGGGGCTGGCAGTCCCGCATCTGCCGCAAAACCTGGGGCCGCATCCGCCAATTCTGGACCGGCGAAAAATGGGTTCGGGTCACCGACGATCCGGACGCCCCCCGCTGGGTCGGTTTGAACCGCCCGGTCACCCTCATGGAGGAGGTGGAACGGCGCGAGGGACCGCTGCCCCGGGAGATCGCCGACGACCTGGCCGACGACCCACGCATGACCCAGGTGCTGCGCCTGGACAATCCGGTGGCCACCCTCGACGTGGATATCGTGGTGGGGGAACTGCCGGACGCGGTGGCGATCCGTCAGGAGGAGTTCCGCCTGCTGGCCGACCTGGCCGGCAAGGGCGTGCCGATCCCGCCGGACGCCCTGGTGGAAGCCTCCGGGCTATCGTCCAAGGATCGCATTCTGGCCGCCATCCGGCGCGACCCGGAACAGCAGCGCATACTCGCCGAACGGGACGACGAAGCCGCCCGTCTGGCGTTGGAGCAACGCATCGCCGAGATCCAGGAATCCCACGCCCGTGCCCGCAAGACGGAAGCGGAAGCGGCCCGCATCCAGGCATCGCTGGGCGGGGCGGAGGCGGGGGTGTTCGAATGGGCTGGCACCGGGGCCGCCGGCGCCGTGCCGGGGGAGGACACCCTCCCGGGCACATCGCCGGAGACCTCGCCCGGGATCACGCCGGAGGGGGACGCATCCCTCCTGCCGCTGCCACCCGAGGCATAAACCGTCCTCCAGTGCCCGCCTCCGGGCGGTCC
>JBHHVE010000048.1:0-15294 GCA_046754085.1 Leptospirillia bacterium | reverse complement strand
GACACTCCTTTTAGCCTGCCCGCTCATCTGTCCCAATTTATCTGACGACGGACAGTCTGGATAACCTGTCGACCGGAAAACAATCCAATCTGGATGAGTTATCCGCCCTGCCGGGGGCGGTTGAGCGGTTTGAGTGTGTTATCGGCGACATCAGGGACACCGAGGTGTGTAAAAAGGCGGTCACGGACATCGACTATGTGTTGCATCAGGCCGCGCTGGGGTCGGTGCCCCGTTCGATCGACGATCCGGTCACCACCAACGACGTCAATATCTCCGGAACGCTCAACATGTTCGTGGCGGCCCGTGACGCCGGGGTGCGCCGCCTCGTGTACGCCGCCTCTTCATCGACCTACGGGGATCATCCGGGGCTGCCCAAGGTGGAAGAGCGGATCGGTCGTCCGCTGTCACCCTACGCGGTGACCAAGTACGTGAATGAGCTTTACGCTCAGGTATTCGGCGACAGGTATGAGCTCTCCACCGTGGGGCTGCGCTATTTCAACGTGTTTGGCCGCCGCCAGGATCCCGATTCCAGCTATGCCGCGGTGATTCCCAAGTTCGTTTCCGCCCTGCTGGGTGGCACCGCCCCCACCATCCACGGGGACGGCGAGCAGTCGAGGGATTTCACCTACATCGACAACGTGGTCCAGGCCAACCTCCTGGCTGCCATCGCGCCCGATACGGTGTCTGGTGGGGTATACAACGTGGCCTGTGGCGGCCGCACCACGCTGAACGACCTGTTTTCCATGATTCGCGACCTTCTGGGACGCTATGACGAGCGAATCCTCGCGATCGACCCGATCCACGGCCCACCCCGTCCGGGCGATGTTCGGCACAGTCTGGCTGATATCCGGAAGATCGAAAAGGAGTTGGGATACCACGTGATGTACGGGGTGTCAGAAGGGCTCGAGCGGGCCATAAACTGGTACCGTAGCCACCTGTAGCCGACCCCCGGTAAAGCATCGGAACCGGCCTTACACCACCAGTAGTTATACGTATTTACACCGGGATAAGTTTTCGATAAAATCACCTCTGACATCCTGCGGTCCTATTAAAATCGCAGGCGAAGAGCCCCATGCTCTGAAAAATGAGAAGAACGGAACCTCGCAGTGGATGGATCCGAACAGTGGGGGACTTTATCAAACCAAACCGGGTATACACGATTTGGGCACCCGCCGAGAATGAAGAGTGGTGCCATTCCGGCTGCGACTTCCTAACGGGCAACTCGTGTGCGGGCGGCTGGAATGAGTCCATCGTTGTTGAGGGCCAAGACTCCCCCTCACCGACGGCGGACTGCCCGGGACCCGGCACCTACATGCTGACAAAGGTAGACGGGAATGCGGGTTACACGATGATCACCCCACCCCCTGCGAACCCTGCCGCAGAGAGCGATACACGTTTTATGGTCAATTGGGGCTTCATCATTGCCGGGACCCTTTCGGTCATCTGGTCCGCCTTCGCTTTTATCGGGGTCCGGGCAGTGCTTGGATGGTAGGAATAGCCAAACCAGTTGTTCCACGCCTTGTTTTTGTCTGACAACCTGACAATGGTCGCAACTTGCTCCCCCCCACGGCTCCACCGGCTTCGGCTGGCGGGGCTTTTTTGTGTTTTCCGTGGTGCGACGGCAAAGAAAAGGGGCCAGGCCAATGACCTATCCCCTGATTGTGGGCATCGCCGTGAGAGCAGGTGGCAGACAAGAGGGCATCATCAACCCCCCCTCAAGCTGGACAACATTTGGACGACGAAGCCACGGCTCGTAAGTTGGAACTTTCGTAACCCATTGAAAAAATGGTGGAGCGGAAGGGGATCGAACCCTCGACCTTAGCATTGCGAACGCTACGCTCTCCCAACTGAGCTACCGCCCCAAAATCCATTTTTCCCGGCTCGGGATGATAGCAGAGCGGCTCCGGTAACGGCAACGCCCGGAAACGGCTTTGCCCTAGGGGGTGGTGGCTTCAGCCGGGGCTTCCCCGGTATCGGTAGCCGCGCCTCCGGAAGCTTCACCTGTAGTCTCGCCAGAAGCCTCGCCCGGCATCGGCACCACCGCCTGCGGCTCCTCCACTTCGCCTCCCAGGGCACGGATGCGGGCCTCGGCCTCCGACGCCTGAAGGCTCTCGGAAAAGCGTAAAGCCACGCTCCGGTAGACTTCGATCGCCATTTCACTGCCTGTGGACTCTGCCAGGCGGCCGAGTTCCAGCGCCGCCTGGGGGGCAAAGCCGGGGCTGTCGGAAACCACCGATTCAAACGCGGCGCCGGCGGATTTGATGTCTCCCGCTTCTGCCGCCAGAAAGCCCAGCCGCATGCGGGCCACGGAGGAAAACGCTCCCGGCGACGATTTCAGCGATTCGTACAGGGCACGGGCCGCCTCCGTATCTCCCAACGCCTCCCGGGCACGTCCCAGGTTGAGGGTGGCCAGGTTCCGCGCCGCACCGGGTTTTGCCGACTGCAAAAACGTCTCGTACTGCTCGGCGGCGCGCTCGATCAATACCGGCGCGGGCTCGGGCTCGGATATCTCCCCAGGGAAGGTGCGGGCGATAACCGCCACCTTGCCAAGCGCCTCGATCCGGCTCGCCTCCTGTTGATTGGTGTAGAGTGTCCAGCCGACACCTCCCACAATCAGGAGCGCCACCAGCGCCACGACCTTCATGATGTGCTCCTGGAGCATTTCGGCGGCGTCATCGCCCCAACGGGTGAAGCGGTCGCCGTCGATATGCTCAACAGGCGGCACGGTATGCCGGTCACTCACGGAAAATCCCTCCAAATCCAGAACAATGCGCGGCTGTCAGACATATGCGTCCCAATACAGGAGACACATGCCCAGCCTGAAACAGGGCGCTTACGCTACCGGAATCCTGCCCGCTTGGGCAAGCCGCGTCGCTATAATGGTTCGCCGCCGCGCGTTGCGGCGTTTCGGAGCACCCCCCATGCGGATTTTCCGGTCCCTCATAATGCTCGTACTGCTTGGCTCTTCCCCGGCCTTTGCGGAAGTACCGTCCCATGCGGTGGTGCTTATGTACCACCGCTTCGGCGAGACCACCTATCCCTCCACCAACATCCGCACCGATCAATTCAAGGCCCACCTGGATCACCTGGAACAGGGCGGATACCGGGTCTGGCCGCTGAACCGTGTGGTACGGCACCTTAAGGAAGGCACCGCCCTGCCGGACCGGGTGGTGGCGATCACCATTGACGACGCCTACCAATCGATCCGGACCGTCGCCTACCCGATACTCTCCGCGCGCGGCTGGCCGTTCACCGTGTTTGTCTCCACCGATGCCGTGGACCAGGGCCTTGCCGCCTACCTGAGTTGGGAGCAGATGCGCGATATGCGGGGCCACGGGGTGGATTTTGCAAACCATTCCGCCTCCCACGATTATCTGGTGCGACGCAATGCGGGCGAGGACGAAGCCGCCTGGCGCGCCCGCATCGCCGCCGACATTGCCCGGGCGACCGAACGCATCACCGAAGAGCTTGGCCCCCCGCCACCCCTGTTCGCCTACCCCTATGGCGAATACCGGGAGGCGCTCAAGGATGTGGTCAGGGAAGCCGGGCTGACCGGGTTCGGACAGCACTCAGGCCCCATCGGCCCACGCTCCGACTTTCTGGCGCTGCCGCGTTTTCCCATGTCGGAAACCTACGGCGGGATCAACGATTTCCGCCTTAAGGTTGCCACCCTGCCCCTGCCGGTCACCCACCACGCCCCGTCCGATCCGATGTGGGAGGGTGGGCCGCCTCCACAGCTTTCCGTGACCCTGGCCGCCTCCGACGCCCGCCTGGACGAACTGGCCTGTTATGCCAGCGGACAGGGCCGAATCGAGGTTCACTGGGTCGACCGGGATGCCGGAAGCTTTCAGGTAAAGGCCGAAAAACCGCTGTCCAAGGGTCGCAGCCGCTACAACTGCACCGCCCCCGCCGGGGGCTCCGGACGCTACTACTGGTTCAGCCAGCCGTGGCTGCGCGAGTGAAAACCGGCACCGAAGCCCTTCATCCACAGGCACCGTTGGCGGTATACTTGCCAATCTTACGGAGATTGCGAGTGCGCCCTTGAGTAAAAAGAAAGACATCACAGCTTTCGAACCCTCCCTCAAGCGGCTGGAGGCCATCGTCCTCAAGCTGGAGGATGGCGCCCTGCCCCTGGAGGATTCCCTCGCCCTGTTCGAGGAAGGGGTCGGCCTTTCACGCCAGTGTCTGGAAACCCTCAACCGGGCCGAACAGAAGGTGGAACAGCTCACCGCCCAGAGCGGTGTCCAGCCGATGCAGCAGGAATTGCCCGAGGAGTCGCCGTGACCGCCGCCGTGTTCGATCTGAAGGCCTATTCGGCCACCCAGCGGGCGCGGGTCGAGCGTGCCCTGGACACACGTCTTAAAGAGATGGGCACCGCCCCGGAACGGCTTCAGGAAGCCATGCGTTACAGCACCATGGGGGAAGGCAAGCGGGTGCGCCCGATCCTGGCCATGGGGGCGTTTGCCGCCGTCGGTGGAGACGACCGGGATGACACCATCCTGCCGGTGGCCGGCGCGCTGGAGCTGATCCACAGCTACTCGTTGGTGCACGACGACCTTCCCGCCATGGACGACGACGACTACCGCCGGGGCCGCCTCACCTGTCACAAGCAGTTCGACGAAGCCACCGCCGTGCTGGTGGGCGATGGCCTGCAAGCCCTGGCCTTCACCTGGCTGACCCAGAGCGGTTTTGCCGCCGGGACCCGCATCCGTCTGGTGGAGGAGCTGGCCTCAGCCGCCGGACCGTGGGGCATGGTGGGTGGACAAATGGCCGATATGTCCGCCGAAATGGCGGCGGCGGCCGGATCTCGGGATTTGAGCCACCTGCGCTACATCCACGCCCACAAGACTGGCGCCCTGATCACCGCCGCGGTTCGCATGGGCGCCATTGCCGGTGGCGCGGACGACGATCAACTCGCCGGACTGACCACCTACGGCGAACGGGTGGGTCTCGCCTTCCAGGTCACCGACGACGTGCTCGACGTCACCGCCGACTCCGCCACCCTGGGCAAGACCGCGGGCAAGGACAGCGCCCAGAACAAGCTGACCTATCCCGCCCTGATGGGCCTGGACGAGGCCCGCTCGCTGGCTCACACCCTCCGCGACGAAGCCATCACGGCGCTTGTCCCGTTTGATGATGGGGCCGATCCCCTGCGCGCCCTGGCACGCTACATCGTGGAGCGCGAACACTGATGACCAGGCATTTCCCCCTGCTCAGCCGCATCGACGGCCCCGAGGACGTGACGAAGCTTTCCCGCAGAGAGCTGGATACCCTGTGCGTGGAGATCCGCGAACTCCTGATCGATGTCGTCTCCACGACCGGCGGTCATCTGGCTCCCAATCTGGGGGTGGTGGAACTGTCCGTGGCCCTGCACCATGTGTTCCAGTCCCCCAAAGACAAGATCATCTGGGACGTCAGCCACCAGTCCTACGTCCACAAGCTGCTCACCGGCCGCCGCGACCGCATCCACACCCTGCGCCAGTACCGCGGGCTCTCCGGCTTCCAGAAACGCTCCGAAAGCCCGCACGACGCCTTCGGGGCGGGACATGCGGGCACCTCCATCTCCGCTGCGCTCGGCATGGCCATTGCCCGCGACCGCAAGGGCGATGACAACCGGGTGGTGGCCATCATCGGCGACGGCTCGATGACCGCCGGCATGGCGTTTGAGGCCCTCAACCACAGCGGCGACCTCAACCCCAACATGCTGGTGATCCTCAACGACAACGAGATGTCGATCTCGAAGAACGTCGGGGCCTTCGCCTCCTACCTGTCCCGCATCCTGTCCGGCGAACTCTACTCCCGGGTCCGGGAGGAGGCCGAGCACATCCTGGCCCACATTCCACGGGTCGGAAAGTCCATGGTCAAGGTAGCCAGAAAAGCGGAAGAGGCGGTCAAGGGCTTCATCACGCCGGGGCTGGTGTTCGAGGAGCTGGGCTTCAATTACATCGGCCCCATCGACGGCCACAACCTGGACCACCTGATCCCGACCCTGGAGAACATCAACAAGCTCAAGGGACCGGTTCTGCTGCACGTGGTCACCAAAAAGGGCAAGGGCTATCTGCCCGCCGAGGACAACCCGGTCAGCTACCACGGCACTCCCAAATTTGACAAGACCGTCGGCGTCGGCAGCGCCAAGGGGAGCGGGAACCCCGCCTTCACCAAGGTGTTCGGCGACGCCCTGTGCGAGCTTGCGGAAGCCGACGACAGCCTCATGGCCGTCACCGCCGCCATGCCCACCGGCACCGGGCTGGTGCCGTTTTCCGAACGCTTTCCCGAACGTTTTTTCGATGTGGGCATCGCCGAGCAGCACGCCGTGACCTTTGCCGCCGGACTGAGCGCCCAGGGCTTCCGGCCGGTGGTGACCATTTACTCCACCTTCATGCAGCGGGCCTACGACCAGTTGATCCACGATGTCGCCCTGCAAGGGCTGCCAATGACCTTCGCCATGGACCGGGCGGGGCTGGTGGGGGATGACGGCCCCACCCACCACGGCGCCTTCGACCTCTCCTTCCTGCGGGCGGTGCCGAACCTGGTGGTGATGGTGCCAAGGAACGGACGGATGTTGCGGAATATGATGTTCACCGCCAGCCGATACAACGGCCCGATCGCCCTGCGTTACCCGCGCGGCCCGATTCCGGAGACGGAAGCGTCCAGCGACTTTGCCGAGGTGCCCATCGGCACGTCGGAAACCCTCCGCCCCGGTGGCGAGGTGGCCTTGCTGGCGGTTGGCACCATGGTGCCGCCGGCGCTGGAAGCAGCGGAGGCGCTGGCCGACGAAGGCATCTCCGCACGGGTCATCGACGCCCGTTTCGTGAAACCCCTGGATCGCAAGGCAGTGCTGTCCGCCGCCCGCGAAACCGGCGCACTGATCACGGTGGAGGAGAACGCCCTCGCCGGGGGGTTCGGCGGCGCCGTGCTCGAGTGTCTGGCGGAAGCGGGGGTGCAGGTGCCGGTACGCTGCCTCGGCATCCCCGACCGGTTTATCGAACAGGGGCCGCAGGCGCGCCTGCGCGAAGACCTGGGCCTCGACGCAGCGGACATTGCCGACGCCGCCCGGGAGATCATCGCAGACCGGGGCGGTTCCATCCGGGCCGCCGCTCTTGGCGCCTCCTGAGCGCCTGGGTCGGGCTTGAGTGTGGGCACCCCCGAAGCCGAACCCCACGCCCGGACACCCCATTCAGACACCCTGAACACCCACCCATGAAACGCCCCGCCCGCATCCGGCTTGACCAGTTGCTCGTCGATCGCGGGCTGGTGGAGAGCCGCACCCGCGCCCAGTCCACCATTATGGCGGGCCGGGTACGGGTGGACGGGCAGGTGGTGAGCAAGTCCGGCACCCGAGTTGAGGCCGAAGCCGACATCACCTGCGCCGAGCCGCCACCATTCGTCAGCCGGGGCGGACAGAAGCTGGCGGCGGCCCTTGCCGAATTCGGCATCTCCCCCGCCGGACGGGTCTGCCTTGACGCGGGCGCCTCCACCGGCGGCTTCACCGACTGTCTGCTGAAAAACGGCGCCAGCCGCGTCTACGCCGTGGACGTGGGCTACGGACAACTCGACGACCGGGTGGCGAACGATCCAAGGGTGGTGGTGATGGACCGCACCAACGTGCGCCACCTGCCCCCGTCCGACCTGCCGGAAACGATGGATCTGGTGGTGGGTGACCTGTCGTTCATCTCCCTGACCCTGGTGCTGCCCGCCCTGGCGGGCGTGATGAGGCCGGACGCCGAGATGGTGTTGTTGGTCAAACCCCAGTTCGAGGTGGGCCGCGAAAACGTCGGCAAGGGCGGTATCGTGCGCGACGAGGCCGCCCGCGAGGGGGCCATTGAGCGGGTCGTCACCGCCGCCGCCGAGCTGGGCCTCTCCCTTTCCGGGCGCATGACCTCACCGATCACCGGCGCCAAGGGCAACGTCGAGTTTTTGATCCACCTGACCCGTGGCAACACCCTGGAGGCCCACCCGTGAACGGTACAATTCTGGTCACCGGAGCCGCCGGCTTCATCGGCTCCCACCTGTGCGAGACGCTGGTGGCGCAGGGCCGCACGGTGGTGGGCTACGACAACTTCGACCCGTTCTACGACCGCGCCATCAAGGAGCGGAACCTCGCCGAACTGCGCCGCAACCCGGCCTTCACCCTGGTGGAGGGCGACATTCTCGACCGGGACCGGCTGGCCACCGCGTTCCGCGAACACGGCGTCGCAGAGGTGGTGCATCTGGCGGCCCTGGCCGGGGTGCGGCCCTCCATCGAGGACCCGTACCGCTATCAGGAGGTGAACGTGGCGGGCACCTCCGCCCTGCTCGAGTGCGCCCGCGAATGCGAGGTGGAGAACTTCGTATTCGCCTCCTCCTCCTCAGTGTACGGAAATAACAAAAAAGTGCCGTTTTCCGAAAGCGATCCGGTGGACCGGCCCATCAGCCCCTATGCCGCCACCAAGCGGGCGGGAGAGTTGATCTGCCACACCTATCACCACCTGTATGGCTTTCCGGTCACCTGCCTGCGATTCTTCACGGTCTACGGCCCGCGCCAGCGGCCGGACCTCGCCATCGCCAAGTTCACCCGCATGATCGATGCGGGTGAAACCATCCCGCTGTTCGGCGACGGCGGCAGCCGCCGGGACTACACCCACATCGACGACATCATCGGCGGCACCCTGGCCGCCATCAAGGCGCGCGCGCCCTACGCCATCTACAACCTGGGAGAGTCGGAAACCACCACGCTGGCCGATCTGGTGGCGATGATTGAGGACGCCCTCGGAAAAACCGCCCGCATCGAACGGTTGCCCATGCAGCCGGGGGATGTCAGCGTCACTTATGCGGACATCTCCCTGGCCCGAAAAGAGATCGGGTATCAACCAACCACACCGATCAAGACGGGAATCCCCGCCTATGTGGAATGGTTTAAACAGCAGCGGAAGGAAGGCCTATCGTGAAGTGTCTGGTAACAGGCGGCGCCGGATTTATCGGGTCACACCTGGTGGACCGGCTGGTGCTCGAAGGCCACGAGGTGCAGGTGGTGGACGATCTGTCCCACGGCAAACGCGCCGCCGTCAACCCCTCCGCCAAGCTGGTGAAGATGGACATCCGCTCCCCCCGGATCGGCCGCAAGGTCCGTAACTTCCGGCCCCAGGTGATCTTCCACCTGGCGGCGCAGATGGATGTCAGGAAGAGCGTGGATGACCCCCTTTTCGACGCCCACGTCAACGTCATCGGTACCCTCAACATCATGCAGGCCGCGGTCGAGTCCGGCTGCCCGCGGCTGCTGTTCGCCTCCTCCGGCGGCGCCGTGTACGGCGAACAGGAGACGTTCCCGGCGACCGAGTCCCACCCCACCCGTCCGATGTCGCCCTACGGCATCACCAAACGCTGCGGAGAGTTGTACGCCGACTACTACAAGGCCTTGGGACTGCACTGCGCCTCCATGCGGCTGGGCAATGTCTACGGCCCCCGTCAGGACCCCCACGGAGAGGCCGGGGTGGTGGCGATTTTTACCCAGCTCATGCTGGAAGGAAAGACCCCCACCATCAACGGCACCGGTCGCCAGACCCGCGATTTCGTCTATGTGGACGACGTGGTGGATGCCTTCCTGTCCGCCTTCATCAACGAGCGTTCCGGAGAATACAACGTCGGTACCGGCATCGAGTCCGACGTCAACCGGCTGTATGAATTGATCGCCAAGCACGTGGGCTTCAGCGATAACCCGATCCACGGCCCGGCCAAGGACGGTGAGCAACTGCGCAGCGTCATCTCCGCCAAAAAGTTCAACGGCGAAACCGACTGGGAACCGCGCACCAGTCTGGACGAAGGCATCCGGGAAACCGTGGCCTGGTTCCGGGAACGCAGATAAAAAAAGCCCACCCCCGGACCGGGGGTGGGCTTTTCGAAACAACGCGGAAGTCAGGCCGCCGCGATCTCGGCCTCCAGGCTGTATCCGGTGCCTGCGGGGGAGGCGCAACCGGCCACCGCCTCACGGCTGCCCCGGATCGCCAGTTGATCAAACAGGAACAGGAACTTGGCCTCAAGCTCCGCGCTGATGGCGTCACGGGTGGCTTCCGGCAGGGTCCAGAAACGCTCCTTGAACGGGCCAAAGCCTTTTTTGCGGGTCTTGTAGAGGAACTGGGCCTCGGTCTGCCCCTCCTTCTGTTCCCCGGCGCAATGTTCCCGCAGCCAGTCGTACACTGCCTCCTTGAGGTCGGCGGGCAGGTGCTCGGAGTCGTACACCATGTTCTGGAAGCCGGTGGCCAGATGCACTTCAGATGCGTTGTTGGCGACGAACTGGTTAAAGGCGTTGTCCGGCAGGGTGGAAGCGCCATGCTGCACGGTGCCCGACAGGCCGTACTTGTTACGGGCTGAAGCGGCGATATCCTTGAGCACGCCGAAGTCCAGGGCCACGTCGGCCACCGAGCCGTCGGCCAGCGGCACGCCACCGTGGCTGGTGCCGGTCTGCACCGAGATTTTACTGATCCCGGCCGTGCCCTCGGGCAGGAGCTTGTTGTACCCCTCCATAAAGGCCTCGAATTCCTCGACGGTGGAATTCTTCTCGCCCACCTCGCCGATCTCACCCCCCACCGAGACGGTGACTCCGGCAGGCTCCAGTTCCCGCACCAGGAGGGTCAGCTCGGCGGCGCGCTCGTAATTGTGGCGCTGCTGCTCGGATACGGTGGGCTGGGACAGATCCACCAGGGTGGAGGCGTCGATGTCGATGTTGTAGAAACCGGCGGGTACCGCCTCGCGGATCAGGCCACGCACTTCTTCCACCGCCGCGTCCGGATTGTCCTGGTACTTCGCAAGGCTGACCTGGAAGTGATCCCCCTGAATGAACACCGGGGAGCTGTGGCCCTCCTTGATGCAGGCGGCCAGCACCACCGCGGCGTATTCCGCCGGACGCTGGAAGGTGTAGCCGATCTCGCTCTTGGCGATCTCGAACAGCACGGCGCCGGCATCCAGTTTCCTGGCGGCGCGGCAGATGGCGCGGCTGGTGTCGTAGGTCAGGCCGCGGATGTTGATGGCGGGCACCGTCATCGGAGCCACCTCTCCCCGGCCCATGGCCATGTAGAGGTTCTGGATCGAGGCCGGGCCGCAACCCAGGGCGTGGGCGGCCTGACGGATCACATAGCGGCAGGTGCCGCGCACCTCGGCGCTTTCGGCAAATACGGCGTTGTAGACCAGCCGATCAATGGGACCGTCCCGCAGGGCGTCGGCGTCGGTCACAGTGACGTTGCCGCCGTCCCGCGCCACGATGCCGCTCAGGTCGGCGTCCATTTCCGCAACGGATGCATATTTTTTCAAGAGAACTCCTCCCCAGGCCGGTGTCATGTCTGCACTACGTAAACCCCAAACCGGCCACCAGAATCCACGACAACATATTTCCGGGAGATTATAGCGCCTCCAATACCCCTGCCGGAAGCCATCTGCCCTATCCGATTAAGGACGCCACCAGTTCCGGGGTGAATTCGTCCATGTGTTCGATCACCCGATCCGCCTCGGTAAGCTCATCCGCCTCGTAGGAATGGGTCACCGCCACGCATTGCATCCCCGCCGCCTTGGCGGATCGCACCCCGGCGATGGAATCCTCGATGACCACGCAATGATTGGCAGCCAGCGGAGTATCCCGTCCCTCATTGTAGATTTTTAGGGCTTTTGTATAGCCCTCCGGGTCAGGCTTGCAGCGTTCGGTGTCTTCCGCCGCCACGATGAAGCCGAAACAATCGCTGATGTTCGCAAGGCTGCAGATCCGTTCGATCTCCCCCCGCAGCGCACCGGACACGATGGCCATGGGGTAGGCCGCCGACATCGCCCTCACCCCTTCCACCGCACCGGGAAACAACACCAGATGTTCTTCGATGTAGGCGTCGTAGTAGGCGCTCTTGCGGGCGATCAGGTCTTTCAGCCGGGCGTCGTCCAGGGGCTGGTGATTGGCCTTGCAGGCGTATTCGAAACAGCCCTTGTCGTCGAACCCCAGGTAGATGGCGTGGTAATCCGCATCGGTAACGGTGACGCCCTCTTCGGCCATCACCTTTTGCAGCAGTATCTGATGCACGTGCTCGTCGTCGGCGATGACGCCGTTGAAGTCGTAGAGTACAAGACCGGGGGCGGAAGACACGGCAATATCCAGAGCACGAAAGCGGGGGTCAAAAAGAGGGCGAATCATATCACAGGGACAGACCGCGAACCGCGCGCCCGAACGCGGTACACTGGATAATGAAGGGTCGCCGGATGGAAGCGGCGACCCGGATCATAATGAAAAGAGGTGCGGTATGGCGCGGGCAAAGGTTCTGGTTCCACTGGCCGAGGGGTTTGAGGAGATCGAGGCTGTCACGGTCATCGACATCCTGCGGCGCGCCGGGGTGGAGGTCATCTCCGCCGGGCTCACCGACGGGCCGATCAAGGGGTCACGGGGCATCGTGGTGACGCCGGACACGGCGGTGCACCGCATCATGGACAACGACTTCGACATGGTGGTGCTGCCGGGGGGCCTGCCGGGCACCACCCACCTGCGGCTCGACAAGCGCATTCACGACATCGTCAACAGGATCCATGAGCGCAAGGGCTACGTCACCGCCATCTGCGCCGCCCCCACCCTGTTCGCGGAAATGGGCTTTCTGGAAGACCGCCGGGCCACCAGCCACCCCTCCACACGGGAGGAGGTCAGCGCAAGGACCAAGGACTACAGCGAGGACCGGGTGGTAACGGACGGCCACTTCATCACCAGCCGCTCCCCCGGCACCGCCATGGAGTTCGCCATGAAACTGGTGGAGGTGCTGGCGGGGAAAGAGATGGTGGCGAAAGTAAACGAAGGGGTCATGGCGAAGGTTTAAGGAAGGCGGATATCAAGAGCCGGTGTCGGGCTGAGTGCAATAAAGGCCAACCTACGGACTCAATCAAGAGGCAGCATCCATTCTCGGTTGGGCACCCCTAAAAACTGTCGAGAGTGGTTCGAGTGCAAGGCGGGAGGAGCACAGGGGGCGAAGGCGTATTCTTACTACGTCGAGGTCCCGAGCACCGCGCCAACGAAGCAATCGGACCACTCTCGACGGTTTTTTCAGTGCAGCTTGAGCCGTGAACGCCCGCGCCTCGCCACCCAGTCCCCCAACACCAGAAAAATCATGCGCCAGGTGCCGTAAAGCGCGCGCTGGTGCTTTCTGTAGAGCAGCCGGTAGGTGAAGCGGGCCAGCGCGCCTTCGATTAAGAGGCTGCCGCCCATGCGACCCATCAGGTTGCCCATCAAATTACCGATGGCGGTGTAGCCCGACAGGGATACCATGGAGCCGTGGTCGTGGTAGCGGAACACCGTCGGCTTGCCGGCGGCAAGCCGGGCGGTGAGGGTTTTGGCAAGACACACCGCCTGCTGGTGGGCGGCCTGGGCGGTGGGAGGCACGCTGCCGCCGACCCCGTCCGGGCAGGAGGCACAATCGCCGAAGGCAAACACATTCGGGTCGGTGATCGACTGTAAGGTGTTGTCGACGATCACCTGATCGCGGGGATTGCTCTCCAGACCGGCGCGCTTGAGCACGCCCGGCGCGCGGATCCCCGCCGCCCACACCATGATGCTGGCGGGGACGAGTTGGCCCCCGGCCACCACCAGCCCCTGTTTTTCCACCTTTTCCACACGGGTTGCGGGCATCACCTCCACCCCGATGCGGGTCAACTCGTCCATGGCCAGCTTCGACACCCGTTCGGGTGCGCCGGGCAGGATACGCTCCGCCGCCTCCACCAGCACCAGCTTCACATCCCGCTCCGGGTCGATGCGGTCAAAGCCGTAGGCCACCAGCCGCCGGGCGACGTGATGCAGTTCCGCCGACAACTCCACCCCGGTGGCCCCCGCCCCCACGATGGCCACGGTCAAATGCCCCGCCGGGGGCGGCTCGGCGGCGGTCTGGGCGCTCAGGTAGCGGTTCAGCAGGCGATGCTGGAATCGGTCGGCCTGCTTACGATTGTCCAGAAACATGCAGTGCTCACGCACGCCGGGGGTGCCGAAATCGTTGGACACGCTGCCGACGGCGAGCACCACGGTGTCGTAAAACACCTCGCGCTCACCCGCGATCACCTCGCCCACGTTGTCCTTGATCTCCCCCAGGGTGAGGCTGCGGCGCTCCCGGTCGAGGGCGGTCATCGCCCCCAGGCGAAAGTGAAAGTGGTGGCGGCGAGCGTGCTCGAGAAACTCCACATCGTCATCGTGGGAATCCAGGGTGCCCGCGGCCACCTCGTGCAAAAGCGGCTTCCACAGGTGGGTGAGGGACGGGTCCACCAGGGTGATCTCGGCCTGGCCGTTTTTGCCAAGGGTATCCCCCAGACGGGTGGCGAGTTCCAGCCCCCCGGCGCCGCCGCCAACAATGGCAATACGGTAAAGACCACCGTCCGGTGCGGTATCCGACATGTCCTGTGGGGTGCTCCGAGGCACAGGGGTCTCCGTATTCCCTGGTTAATGTTTCAGAAAATGGTAGTCGGATACCACGTCGTGCGCGAGAAACCGGCAGGAAAATTCAATAGGCAGTCACCCATGCCAGTGGTGAACGGCGTCAGGTGGACGGTCGGGCATATGACCCCTCCTCCCTAACCCGCACAATTTTGAACCTCACACCAACACCGGCATGGGCCCATCTCATCGCTAAAAACGAAACGGGATGTGCAAAAAAAATAAAATAAAAACAATTGGTTACACGCATCCTACACAAAAATGGCTTTCATCTTGCTCACCCGCTCTGCCGTGTCATTCGAAACGGCCCCCTCGGGTTTCAGGGGGAGCGGAGTACAGGTCCTGGAAACACAGGAAACGATGGGATGATCTGGATGAAAAAGCACACCGACTCATACGGGTTCACGCTTATCGAACTCATGGTCACCCTCAGCGTGCTGGCCATTCTCGCGGGCATCGCCATTCCGTCGGTCCTTGCCTGGATGCCGAGCATGTACCTCAAGGACTCGGCCCGTGACATAAAGACCTCCCTGATCCGGGCACGGGCATTTGCCATCAATCAGGGGGTCGAACACCGGGTGATGTTCGACCTGCCCAACAACCTTTACCAGATCGATCGGGGAGACCTCGTCTCCAGCTCCGGAAGCTGGAGCACCGTGGAAGGTCCCCACCCCCTGTCCAACGGCATTGTTTTCCAGGCCGCCTCTTCACAGATGGAAACGGAAGGGGGCAAACCGTTTCTCCGCTTCAGTCCCTCGGGTGGCGTGGTCACCAACGTGGACGCACTGGTGGTGACCCTGGCAAACAAAAAATCCGAGACCTATAGCGCCAGCGTGTCCGTCGTCAGATAAATTGGGACAGATGAGCGGGCAGGCTAAAAGGAG
>JBHHVE010000047.1:0-15314 GCA_046754085.1 Leptospirillia bacterium | reverse complement strand
CACTCCCTTATTCAACCCGCCTCGTTTGTCCCATGAGTGCTGACGACGGACACCGTAGAGAACCACATAGCCGCCCAGATCCGGCTCCCCGTTTGAGGACCAGGAGATATCGGCGCTTGCGGCCAGGGCCGAAGATGCCCATGCAAACAGCATCAGGCTGCATACGGTCACCATCCATGCGGGTTGTCCGGTTAAGGCTTGTATTCGTCGTTGCATCTGCGCTCGCATCATGTTTCCAGGGTTTGACCGGCGGGTTTTGATAATTTGCCACACCTGCCGGGACATCCGGTGTCCCAAGGCGAAGCGGATCCGCTTCACGGCAACGCGGACGGGTTCAACAAGTTCAACGCCAAAATTAACCATCTGTTTTTTTACTTGAAACGTTTTTATTTTTCGTCGGGAGAAAGCGCACACCTTGTACGAAGGTGTGCGCTTTCGGGGGCTAGAGGGCGGCCCACTGTCCACTGACACCGTTCGGCGGGATCGGGGGGGTGGTATCGCTCACCACAACGGTCTGAACAGCCGTTGCCTGATTGCCATAGGCATCGGTGGCCGTCCAGGTGACCGTTGTCGTTCCCAGGGGGAACCCGGCCGGGGCGTCGTGGGTGATGCTGACCGGGCCCACCAGGTCCGTGGCGGTGGCCATCCCGATGGAAACGGCGGTCAACGTGCCGGTGGCTTCAGCGGTGATATCCCCCGGTGCGGTCAGCCCCGGTGCGGTAGTATCGACCACGGTCACGATTTGTGTGGCGCTCGAACTGTTGCCCTTGGCGTCGGTGGCCGTCCAGGTGACGGTGGTCGCCCCCGGGGAAAAAGCGGACGGCGCATCATTGCTAATGGTAATGGGCGTGGATGGGTCGGTGGCCGTCGCGGTACCGATGTCAACGGAGGTCAGCGCACCGGAAGCCTCGACAGTGAGATCCACGGGGGCGGTGAGTGCCGGCGGGGTGGTGTCGGCCGGTGCCTGGAGAAGGAATTCCTGGGAGAAGGCGCTGTAGTTGCCGTTCGTGTCGTAGGCCTTCAGGGCGATGTAATAGTCGGTGCCGCCGATCAGTCCGGTGAGGGAAAAACCGGTGGCGTTGCCCACATCCACTTGAGCGGTATAGCTTCCGGAGGCCGTGCCGTAGTGAAGTACGTACCCTGCCAAATCCGGTTCACCATTCGGGGACCAGGTGATATCGGCACTGGCCGCCCATGCTGAAGAGGTCCATCCAAATGCTGTCAAAATACAGACGTTTACTATTAATAGTGCTACTTTGTATGCGGAATTCATCCGTTCTGTCCACCCACTGATCGTCATGGTCATATGTTTTATTTTCGGCTTTTCGGCGGCCTGATGGCGCCGATCGGGATGCCGTATTTTCCAGCGCGAAACAGGTTCGATTCGCAACGCTTACAAGATATTGGTGCAATCGACGTGCCACTTGTAACAAGTTGATTTTAAAGGCTATTTATCGATTTGCTGGCCGACTATAGCATGCAAAAATGTTTAAGGTGTGCAAACATTGCCAACCCGGTTGCCGGGATTATGGCGGCTCCCGTCTCCTGTTCCCGGACCTGTGGATATCTCCTTCGGGAGATGAGACCGCCCACCCGTTTTCCGCCTTCCCGGATCAAGTCGAAAATCCCATTAATCCACGTTGTTATCTTGACGGTCAGACCTGAAAGTCACATGGGCGGATCCCCATGCCGCCCGCGGACCCGTTCGCTGAACCGGACCCGGAGTCTCCGGGGAGGAGGCTGGCGATACAGCGGAGAAAGCGAACGGCAGCGGGCCATATCGGGTGGGGTAAGGCGCCACACTAATCGCCTTCCGCGTGCGGGCGGCCCTGTCGCCGGTTCCTCCTTGTTTTTTTGTGGGGGACCGCCCAAAGCGGGTATGGTGGCCGGTGCGAAAGCTGGAAAGGATCTGATATGACGTGGCGCCTTGCCCGTAACACCCCTCCCCCCCCGTGGCGAGAAGATGGAACCACCGGAAACCTGCCCCTGCGGTAGCGGCAAGGCGCGCGCCGCCTGTTGCCTGCCGGAACTTCCGGCCCTGTTGGGCTTCGCCGCCGAACGTCTGAAGGAGGGCAACCTCGATCAGGCGGAGCAGGGTGCTCGCTTTATTCTTCTGGTCGACCCCGAACACGCCGACGCCCCGCGCCTGCTGGGCAGTGTCTACCGCATCCGGGCCGGACAGGCGGAGGCGGCCGGAAACCTGCAACTGGCCGAAATCTGGAGCCGCATGGCCCTCGAGCAGATCCCCGGCAACCCCGAGGAGATCCACCGGCTGGGCGGCATCGCCTGGCGCTGTGGACTACCGCGTCAGGGACTTCGTTACTTTGAAGAGGCGGCGCGCCTCAAGCCGGATTGGGAGCGGGCCGCGTCCGACGCAACACAGGCCAGGGCCGCGTTTGAAAAGCTGCCCGAAGCCCGGCGTCTGGCGCCGCGGGCACCGGAAGGGGCCGGGCCACGTTACCTGGTGTCAAAAGCGTGGGGCTACGGTTTCTGGTCCGACGTCAGCCACCTGCTGGGCAGCATGCTGCTGGCCGAAATCTGCGACCGCACCCCGGTGGTGCACTGGGGTGCCAACAGCCTGTTCGGCGACGGTAGCGACACCGATGCCTTCACCCGCTTCTTCGCGCCCATATCGGACGTGCGGATCAGCGATCTTGCCGGGAGCAACCTAAAGATCCACCCGTCCAAATGGAAGGAGGCCAACCTGACCGCCGGTGAGGTCAACAAAATGTCCGGACCGGAGTCCCGCCAGGGGGTGCTGGCGCTTCTGGGCAGTCTGGCGCCGGTGGTGGTCAGCGATTTTTTCCTCGGGGTGGCCCATGTGGCCCCGTGGATACCGGAAGACCACCCGCTACACGGGCGTGGTGTCGGCGACATCTATCGGGACCTGGCGGCGCGCTACCTCAAGGTTCGCCCCGAACTGACCGCCCGGGTGGACCGTTTTGTGGCGGAACAACTGGGGGATGCCCCCTTCCTGGCGGTGCATGTGCGGGGCACGGACAAGGTCAAGGAGATGTCCGATTTGGATGATGCCCTGGCGTTCTACCAGGCGCCGATCGAACGCCTGCTGACCGCCGACAGAAAATTGTACCTGATGACCGATACGACCGCGGTGGTGAAGGCGTTTGAGGCGCGTTACGGCGACCGGCTGATCCACACCGCCTGCACCCGCGCGGACGGACAGACCGGGGTCCACTACCTGAAGGGAGACGGCGCCGCACTGGGCCGCGAGGTACTGATTGACACGTTAATCGCGGCCCGCGCGGATGCCTTCGTGGGCAACGGCGCGTCCAACGTGTCGGCGATCATACGTTACCTCAAGCTATGGCCGGAGGATCGCTTCACCCTGATCCAGCCCAGTATCCTGGAAAAATTCAACACCCACCTGTTCGGCTGAAAGGGGGACGGTCCACCCGTCAGTGAGTGTAGCCCAGCAGTTCGAGAATGCGCCGGTAGTCCGGGCAGGCGGTGATGCGCGCCTCCAGCTCCGGCTCCACCTTGCGGCGCGGCTGCGGGGTGATCTCGGTCAGGTGGGTGCCGGTCTTGTCCCCGGTGATGTTGGCGTAATGCATCCAACGCTCCCTGTAACCCGGATCGAACGGGATATTGAGCTGTTCGCACGCGGTTTTGAGCACCCGATCCGGGGCCCGGGTGAAGTCCTCGTAACGCACAAAGCCGATCTCCGGGCACATCTCGGCAAAGCGGCGGTAGCCGTGAAAGTACGGCTCCACCTCAAACAGCCCCTCCATTCCCTCCAGCTTGTTGACGCTGACGAACTGATCCAGCGGGTGCCGGACGGTAGCGCTGTTGATTACCTGGAATTTGTCTGACAGCAGTTCCGCCGTGGTCAGCCGGTAGCTCGGCTTCGGGATGAACGGAATACCCTGAAAGTCGATATGGGTCCAGTCCCGCACAATGAGGTAGCCGCCCCGCTTGGCGACCTTTCCAGCGATAATGGCGATGGCGTCGGCGAAATTGAGAGGCACATCCCGCAGGGGTTTTAAATCCTCCCGGGTAAACAGGTCATACCAGCGGACCGCCTGGCTCATGGGGTTGAAAATCCGCAGGGTGTACGGGTGGATCTCACTCAGCAGATAGACACCCTCCATGCTCGCCAGACATCTGGCAATCAGGGTGCCGCCGCAACGCGCCAGTTGGTGCAACACCCGGATGGGCGGCTTGCCGTCCTGATGTGTGGAGCCGGAAACGGGCATGACAGGGCACACTGTTAAGGGCGATTCCTTCGCGAAAGACCTGGTTTAAACCGTAAAACCTTGCGGCATCATCATCCGCCGGGGTTGGAATTCCTGCGCCGCCATTATTGGGGACGGAAACACGTGGTGAGAGTTAGCCTGTCGGGCTGCTCGCAAGCCGCCGCTCCATCCACTGGCTCGCCTGCACCAGACCGCCGGTGAACTGGTCCAGCTCACTGGCCGCTTCCGGGAGCTTTTCGCGGGCGGAAGCGCGCGCTTCCGCCCGCTCCGGATCTTCCGAAAACGCGTCCGGCAACAGTTCCAGGAGCGCATAGAACCGGTCGAACAGGATGCCGGTCATCATGAATTCGTTCTCATGCCGGGATTGCGGGGTCAGTTTTTTGAAATCCTCGATCAGGGTGCCGATGGCCTCCGAGTAAGTGCGCAGTAGATCGATTTTCCCGTTTTGCAGGTAGATCTCCGCAGTCTGAAGGACCTTGGGCAACGCAGTGGTGGCAAACCGGGGGTTAACGAAAAATGCCAGCTGGATGGCCTCGACCGCCCGTTTTACGCTTTCGTCGTCCTCACCGATGGCCAGCGTGGCTTCAGCCAGGCTGATCAGGGCGGTGACCCGAAGTTCAATGTCAACGGTCTTCTCCTCGTACATACCGAGGGCCTCGTTGAGCTGCTCCACTGCGGCTGCCGGGTTGCCCCGGAGCAGGTGGATACGACCCAGGTGGGTACCGACCTGCGCCGCGTAAGCACGGTTCTGGGCGAGCCGGAGTATTTCCAGGGCCCGTTCGAAGTGGGTTTGCGCCAACTCAAGTTCGCCGCCCTCATAACAGAGCTGTCCCAGGTGGTACGCCGCCATGCTGACGGCTTTATCGACGTTTAGCTCCTCAAAGGTCTGGAGGGCGGCTTCAAAGTCGGCACGGGCGTCGTCCCGCCTGTCCAGGAGCACGGAAAGGATGCCCCGGTGGTCCTTCAGCATGGCCACCTGGCCCTTGTTATCGATGATTTCCGCGGCGCGGACCGCCGCATTCATCCATTGCCAGCCGATCGCGATCATGCCCTTGTTGGTGAACAGGTGGTAGAGGGCCGTGCAGTAGTCGATCACCAGTTCGGCGTTCTCCTCCTGGTCGATCACCTCCGAATCCATGCGGGTGACCGCCCAGCTGAAGGCGGAGCGCAGGTTGGCCCACTCGTGGGTCATGTAGGCGATGGCCCTGGCCTGATGACCGCTGTCGTTGTCCACCTTGCACTGGTTCACCATCTGTTGCAGGTAGAAAGCCGCCTGCTCAAGAAACGACTCGGAACGCAACGGACCCATTACCTGAAGCTGGGCTTCGGAGGCCGCGGGCTCGGCGTATATCCGCCCCGCGATGGTACGGGCAAGACCAATTTGTTCCAGCCGTTCGGCGGGCTCTTGCCAGCCTTCGCCAAAGGTGGAGGCAAGGGTCTGCGCGGTGGCGCCGCCGGACAGCGCGGTGAGCAGGGATAAAAGACGCGTGCTCTCCGGACCCATGTCCGCAAAGGCGAGACCAAGGGGTATGGCAAGCGGCCCGTCTCCCGCCGGGGTGGAATCCGCAAGGCCCGCGGGCAGGGCGCTCCAGTTGCGCGGCGGGCGGCACCACAGGGCGGCTATTCTGAGTGCCAGCGGGTTTCCGGCAAAGGGTGCCAGCGCCTCCCGGATCGTCTTGTCGTCCGCATCCGGGCGTTCGCTCACCGAATCCGGCAGATGGCCGCAAAACGCCGTGATCGCATCCTCTTCCTGAAGTGGCCCGATGGTGAGCACAGGGGCGTTGGCCACGGGGGTCCGGCACACCACCAGGTGGTGTGCCTCCGGCAGCTTGGTGAACTGATCGACCAGGGTGGCCGCCAGGTTCGGGTCGGCGGCGAGGTAGGCGTCCATCTGATCCCAGATGAACAGGATCTCTTTGTCCAGCGGACTTTTGTTGGGCTCCACCTCTTCGGTAAAGGCCGACAGCCGCGCCACCTCGCCGCTCAGGGTGGCCTCGGTGCCGGTACGCTCCATGGGGATCCGGAATACCCCGTCGGGGAACGCCCCTTCATGCAGCGCCAACCAGCCCATGGCGTGGGCCAACTCGGATTTGCCAACCCCCGCCTCGCCGGTCAGGCAGGAAACCCGCTCACGGGTGACGAGTGACAGCAGTTCCTTTGCGCTTTCCACCCGGCCGCAAAAGGCGGGAGAAACATCGGGCAGGTTGTGAGGAGCACCCTGATTCATGGGAATCCTTATCGCTTCGGAGGCAGGAAGGTGTAGACCGTCTTTATCGGTACGTTGCCTTGTTCACAAAAATAAAACCATGGTAGCATGCCGCTTGGGTTTTCGTCCCGAAGGGACGGCTTTAAGCGTGCCCTGTCTCCCCGCTTGAACGTACTGAATCAACTGAAATTAAGAGGAAATGCCGTGACAGAACTCAACCTCTCCGGGATTGACCTGTCCAGTGAATTTCGCGACGGCTGCGCGAATTTCGGAATCACCGATGAATCGCTGAGCTTTGCGCTCACGCGGAGCGACCTGCACCCCCGCGAGCTGCTGAGCATCGACACCACCACCTCCTCCCGTAACTTCCGCGTGGCCTATACCAACAAAGCCGGCGAGAAGAAGTGGGCGCACCTGTTTCTGGTGCCCAAGACCCCCGCCGCCTAATAATCCGCCGTCGTTACGCGGGGAAATCCCCGTGGGTGTAACCGCAGGCCGGTAATCAACAGGCGGGAGGCTTGACGGGGCAGGGTGCCGTTCCCCGGAGGCCGAAACGGTTTTAGTTGGATAAGCCCTGCAGCGGCGCCGGGATGCGTCCACCACGGCCCACCAGTGCGGCGGGCGAGGGCGTATTTACGGCCATGATCGGGGCCTCGCCCAGCAGGCCGCCAAAGCGGGCCATATCCCCCACCCCCTTGCCCGGTACCGGTACGACCCGCACCCCGGTGGTCTTGCGGTTGATGGTGCCGATCGCGGCCTCGTCGGCGATGATGGCGGCGATGACCTCGGGCGGCGTATCCCCCGGCACCGCCACCATATCGAGACCGACGGAGCAGACCGAGGTCATGGCCTCCAGCTTGTCCAGGGAGAGCGCTCCTTCCGCCGCCGAGCGGATCATCATGCGGTCCTCGCTCACCGGAATGAAGGCGCCGGACAGCCCGCCGACGTGATTCGAGGCGAACGCACCGCCCTTCTTGACGGCATCGTTCAACAGCGCCAGGGCGGCAACGGTGCCGTGGGTGCCGACCCGCTCAAGGCCGATCATCTCGAGGATTTCACCCACCGAGTCCCCCACCGTGTCGGTGGGCGCCAGGGACAGGTCCAGCACCCCGAAGCGCACCCCCATGCGGCGGGACAGTTCGCGACCGACCAGCTCCCCGGCGCGGGTGATCTTGAATGCCGATTTTTTAATGATTTCCGCGAGTTCACCCAGGTCCAGGTGTTCCGCGCCGTCCAGAGCACGGGCCACCACGCCGGGACCGCTGATGCCGATGTTGATGGTGGATTCCGGCTCCCCCGCGCCGTGAAAGGCCCCGGCCATGAAGGGGTTATCCGGCACCGCGTTGGCAAAGACCACCAGCTTGGCGCAGGCCAGTCCGTCCGCATCGGCGCTGAGAGCGGCGGCCTCGGTGACGATCCGCCCCATGCGGGCCACCGCGTTCATGTTGATGCCGGCGTGGGTGCTGGCGACGTTGACGCTGGCGCAGACTCGCCCGGTGGCGGCAAGCGCCTCCGGCAGGGCAGACAGGAACGTATCCTCCGCCGTCGTCGTGCCTTTCTCCACCAGGGCGGAAAAACCGCCGACGAAATCCACACCGACTGTTTCCGCGGCCTCGTCCATGGCGCGGGCAAGGGATAAAAAGTCGTCCGGGGCGGGGGTTGAGATCAGGTTGGCCACCGGGGTCACCGACACCCGGGCATTGGTGATCGGGATGCCGTACTCCCCGGCCACCTGATCACAGGTGGTTTTGAGGTGCTCGGCACGGCGTTTGATGCGCTCCCCCACCGCTGCCGCCACCCGGACCGGATCCGGTCCGGCGCAGTCCTGCAGGTTGAGGCCGAGGGTGGCGGTGCGGATATCCAGGTTGGCCTCGCGCACCATCCCCACGGTTTCGAAAATTTCGTGAACGGTGAGGGACACTGACTTACACCCGGTGCATGGCGCGGAAAATATCCTCCCGCTGCACCTGAATCTGAACCCCCATCTCATCACCCAGGGTGTTCAGGCTGGCGCACACACTCTCGAACGGGGTGCCGTCCGGGGACAGATCCGCCACCGCCACCATCACAAACAGATCGCCCCCCAGCACCGACTGGGAGATATCGACCAGATTGGCGCGGGCGTCGGCCAGCACGCCGGTGACCCGGGCCACGATGCCGACCTGGTCCACCCCCTGTACCGTGACCACCACCCGGCCGCCTGCGGCTTCCGTATTCAGGGGTGTCACGTGTCCAGCCCCTGTTGCGCCAGGGCGATGGCCCGCACCACGGCACGGGCCTTGGCCTCGCTTTCTTCAAACTCACTTTGCGGGTCCGAGTCGGCCACGATGCCGGCGCCCGCTTGGAGATAGGCAACCCCGCTCTCCACCATCACGGTACGGATGTTGATGGCCATGTCGGAGCTGCCGTCAAAGCCAAAATACCCTACCGCGCCGCCGTACAGGCCCCGGGGGGAGGGTTCCAGTTCCTCGATGATCTGCATGGCGCGGATCTTGGGCGCCCCCGACAGGGTGCCCGCCGGAAAGCAGGAAACCAGCACATCGTAGGCATCGTGCGCCTCCGACAGTTCACCGCTGACATGGGAGACGATATGCATGACATGGGAGTAGCGCTCGGTGACCATGAAATCGTCCACCTTCACGCTGCCGGTTGTGGCCACCCGGCCGACGTCGTTGCGGGCCAGGTCGACCAGCATCAGGTGTTCGGCGCACTCCTTCTCATCGGCGTGCAGTTCCTTTTCCAGGCGGCGGTCTTCCTCCGGGTCGCCCCCCCGCGGGCGGGTGCCGGCAATGGGCCGGAGCGCCACCTTGCCGCCCACGGTACGCACCAGAATCTCCGGGGATGCCCCCACCACGTAGCGCTCCCCCAGCTTGAGGAAGTACATGTAGGGCGACGGGTTGATGCGGCGCAGGGCGCGGTAAAGATCGAGTGGCTCACACCCCAGGGGGGTGTGGAAACGCTGGGACAGCACCACCTGGAAGATGTCACCGGCACGGATGTACTCCTTGGCGGTCTCCACCATCTCAAGATAGCGCTCGCGGGTGAGGTTGGACTCAACCCCGGACGGCGGGCCGGGGGCCTTCACCTCCCGCACGGGCCGCGGCTGGCGCAGCCGCTCCACGGTGCTGTCGATCTCCTTTATGGCGGCGTCGTAGGCCGCTTTCAAATCGCTGCTTTCGTCGGTGTGGACATTGACCACCACCTGAATCACCTGACGGGCGTTGTCCACCACCACCATACGGTCGGTAATGAGAAAACAGAAATCGTCCCAGCCAAGTCCCGGCTTCTCCTTACCGGCCAGATCCACGGGGATATCATCGAAGAAGCGCACCATGTCGTAGGCTAAAAAGCCGACTGCGCCGCCGGTGAACGGCGGCAGCCCTTCCACGGTCACCGGGGTAAAGCGCTTCATGTAGTCGCGCACCGCCATCAGCGGGTTGCCGTCGTGGGGCAGTTCGGTGACCTCGCCGTCCCGGGTGCAACTGACCCGACCCGCCTCGGAACGGATGACCACCCGGGGGTCCCAGCCGATGAACGAGTAACGCGCCCAGCGCTCACCCCCGGCCACACTCTCCAGCAGGAAGGAATTTTCTCCCTCCGACAGTTTCATGAAGGCGGTCACCGGCGTGTCCAGGTCCGCCATGATCTCCCGGTAAACCGGGATCAGGTTGCCGGACCCGGCAAGCGCCTTGAACGTGTCGAAATCGGGGACGGTGAAGTTCACGGCCGCAAACTTATCCGAGTTCGCCGATGGCGGCCAGTACGGCATCGGCGTGGCCGTCCACCTTCACCTTGGGCCAGACCTTTGCGACTTTACCGTCCGGGCCGATCAGGAAGCTGGCGCGCACGATACCCATGTAGGTGCGGCCGTAGTTCTTTTTTTCCGCCCACACGCCGTAAGCTTGGCACACCTCGGTTTCAGTGTCGGCCAACAGCGGGAAGGTGAGTTCAAATTTATTAACGAAATTCTCGTGGCTCTTGAGGGAGTCCTTGCTGACCCCGAGCACCACCGCGCCGGCCTTGTCGAACTCGGACTTCAAGTCGCGGAAATCGCAGGCCTCCCGGGTGCAGCCGGGGGTATTGTCCTTGGGGTAGAAGTAGAGCACCACCGGCTTGCCCCTGAAATCGTCCAGGGAGATCGTCTGTCCAGTGCTTGCGGCAAGTGAGAACGGCGGCGCAGGGTCGCCCGCTTTCGGCATATCGGCCATGATTCAATTTCCGTTTTTATAAAAAAGCATGCGGTCGCTCCCGATTATAGGTGCGGCTTTGGTGGGGCTTCAACGCCCCGGGGCGCCGGGGCGCGATAACCCGCTCCGGCACCCGCCCGTTGCACCGCCGGCCCGGTTTATACCCGCAGGGGCTCCCCCGCACCGCGCAGGCAACGCAACCGGACCGCTACTGACGGTTTTTAAACGGACGTGGGTGGCGTCGCCAGGGGCGGGCTTTGCGGCTCCGGGTCAATCCACACCCGGGACCCGGACACGCAGATGAAGTGGGCCTCGGGCTCGTCAAACATTTTCAGGTGCGCGGCCACCAGGCCGTCCGCATCGGTGCCGCTGTCGCCGTAAGTCTCCCGCTCCTCCTGAAACACCGCGGCCTGCATCGCCTCCACCGCGTCCTTGGGCTTCACGCCCGAAAACAATTTTTGCAGGATCGGCTCGTCCATGGCGGCGAGCTTGGCGGCGTTTCTCCGCACCAGCAGCTTGATGGCCGTGGACGAGCCCGACACGAACGCCCCGGCACGGATGCAAACCCGGTGGCTCTTGCCGGGCTTGGCGGTCCAGTTCTCAAGGGCCGACTTGGAGTGGGCCATGGCACCGTAGGTCACCCGCTGGTGCGCCAGGTTGTAGAAGGTGGAATAGCTCACGCAGTGACCCACGTCGAAGCGCTCTTCCAGCTTGACCAGCGGGTCGAACGACAAACGGTTGGAGTCGGCGACCTGCTCGGGGGTCGCGCTGCTGGACGGAAACCCCACCTCGCCGAAGGCGGTGGCGTAGAACAGGTAGTCGAAGCGGTTTCCCGCCGCAGCCTCCACCTCATCCCAGCAGGCCGGATCGGAGATGTCGCCGAATACCGCCCGATCGGCGCCGTCGATGGTGATCGGCTCCCCGGTTTTGCCGTACCAGACCGCGGTCACATCGGCGTCCGCGCCGAATCGCTCACGCACCGCCTTGATCGCCGCGCCGCCCGCGACACCTGTCCCGCCAATGACCAGAAAACGTTTCATTGTCCCTCATCACATCATCCGGCACGAGGGGTGGTCCATCCCCATTTGCGCGGGTTGGTGTAAGATACCGCCGCAAGCATAGAAAAACCGGGACCCACAAGGGAAGCCTTACCTCCTCAAACGATTTGTACCGGCATGACCGGAGGGGGGGCCGTGGGTGGTTTTTCCAGCGGTTTTTCCATTTTCTCATGACGACCCCTCGCCCATGTACGCACTGACCCCCGACGACATTTTTGGCATCAGCATCTTCGGCTTTTTCGTCCTCGCCGTTCTGGTGTTCGTCTACATTACCTATAAGTTCTTCAGGAACACCGGCAGCAAGACCAAGCCGGGGGAACGGCGCATCGTCATCGGCTCGGTAATCGGCGTGTTCCTCGTGCTGATCTACGCCATCCTCGCCTTCATCTTCAAAATCATTATCTAGAGCGCCGCCGTGGGCATGGAACGCATACGGAAAAAGTGGCACCGACTCAAGCAGGGTGAGCGGATACTGTTCTTCACGGTGGCGGTGATGGCGGTGTTCGGGGTGTTCTTCTGGATCGCCGCCCTCACCGGGGTATCCGACATCCTTCGGGTAAGGGATATATACGAGGAGAGCCCGGAGGCCAACATCGGCTACGAGATAGTGAGAAAGCGCGGCTGCCGCAACTGCCACAACATCCTCAAAATCGGCGAGTGGGGGCTGGCGCCGGGCCTGGACGGCGAGGGCAGCAGGCGTACCTACGCCTGGATCCGCGCCTATCTGGAAGACCCGGCCCGGCAGATGCAGGGCAAAACCCTGCACGACGGCAAATACGCCGAGGACTTTTCCGACATGAGCGAGCGCGAGAAAAACTTTATCGCCACCTTCCTGTTTGCCCAGAAGTCGATGCCGGGCTCGTCCAACTACAGCAAGCCCCCCGAATAAAAACCGTCAACAACGACACCGAGGCGCCGCGCCGGATGGTTTGCCAGCCTGTGCATGATCCTGGTGCGGGGCACACCATCCCCCGGCGTTCCGGGCTTGACCCCCCCGGCCGGGGAGGATTACGCTTCGGTCTTGAACAATTTTCAGTATCGGGAGCGCCTGTGGAAATCGTCGTGAACGGCACCCCCCGCGAGGTGGCGGCGGGAAGCACCGTCTCCACCCTGCTCCAAGCCCTCGACATCCGTGCCGAAGGCGTGGCGGTGGAACACAACAAGGACATTGTGAAGCGTGACCGCTTCGGCGAGACCGCCCTTTCCGAGGGCGACCAGATCGAGATTATCCAGTTCGTGGGCGGCGGTTAGTCCGGCCATACGAAGTTACTTCAGCGGAGACCCGGCAGATGGCAGACACACTCATCATCGGCGGTATCGAATTCAAATCCCGCCTGTGGGTTGGCACCGGCAAGTACAAGGATTTTGAAGAAACCCGCGCCGCCATCGAGGCCTCCGGCGCCGACGTGGTGACCGTCGCGGTGCGGCGGGTCAACATCACCGACCCGAACCAGGAGAACCTCCTGGACTACCTGGATCCAAAGGTTTACAAGATTCTGCCCAATACGGCCGGTTGCTACACCGCCGAGGACGCCATCCGCACCGCCCGTCTGGCGCGGGAGGCCGGGGTGTCGGACATGGTCAAACTGGAAGTGATCGGCGACCAGAAAACCTTGTTTCCGGACAATGAGGCCACCCTGGAAGCCGCCAGGGTGCTGACCAAAGAGGGCTTTATCGTGCTGCCCTACATGACCGACGATCCGATCATGGCGAAGAAAATGGAGGATGCCGGATGCGCCGCGGTAATGCCCCTGGCCGCCCCCATCGGTTCCGGCCTGGGGGTGCGTAACCCCTACACCATCCAGCTCATCCGCGAGGCGGTCTCCTGCCCGGTGATCGTGGACGCCGGGGTGGGCACCGCCTCCGACGTTGCCGTGGTCATGGAAATGGGCATGGACGCCGTGCTGCTGAACACCGCCATCGCCGGGGCGGACGATCCGATCCGCATGGCGCGGGCCATGCGCCACGCCATCATTGCCGGACGCGAGGCATATCTGGCCGGGCGCATGCCGATGAAGGCCTACGCCACCGCCAGTTCCCCGCTCCAGGGCATGATCGCCTCCGCGTAGCTACGGGAAGCCCGTGCGCCCCGCACGAGGATCATGCACGGGCCGACAAACCACCCTGGTGCGGAAATGTCCCCCCGCAACACAGGCATACGGCCCATGGACGCACTTCCCAGGCTTTATCTGATTACCAACCGCAAGGCGGTGCCGGGGTGCGACCTGATCGCCTGCCTTGCAGCCGCCCTTGCCGCCGGGGTGCGGCTGGTGCAGCTCAGGGAAAAAGACCTCTCCGCCCGTGACCTGCTGACCCTTGCCGAACAGGCGCAAGCCGTGTGTGCGGCCCACGGCGCCCGACTTCTGATTAACGACCGCGCCGACGTGGCGCTGGCCGTCGGCGCCGCCGGTGTGCACCTGACCAGCGCCGATCCACCGGTGGCCGAAGTGCGCGACCTGCTGGGCTCCGAGGCATTGATCGGAGTCTCCACCCACCACCCCGCCGAGGTGGTGGCGGCGGGGGCCGAAGGGGCTGATTTCGTCACCTTCGGCCCGGTGTACGACACCCCTTCCAAGCGCGGCATGGGCGATCCGGCGGGTACCGCGGGACTTTCCCGGGCGGTGACCGAGGCGGAGGTTCCGGTGTTCGCCCTGGGGGGTGTAAACGCCGGGCGCATACGGGAGGTAATGGCCACCGGCTGCCACGGCGCGGCGCTGATTTCCGGGGTGATGGCCAGCACCGACCCGGGTGCCGCAAGCGCCGCCTTGCTGGAACAGACCAACCCTCTGTAAACCCGTCTTTTCCGCCCTAAAATGAAGGGGTTTGGTGATTTGACCGATTCCCACATGCCGCCTATGCTTGGGTTGAGCGGCTGACTCCCCCCCTCCACAAAGCCGCAGGTTCTGACCCCCGAGGAGGTAGCATGGCTAAATCTGACCCAAAGAAGGGCCCGTCGGGCAATGACGGCGCGTCCTCTAATGGTGATAAGGGAAATCCCGCCGAGGCGGATTACCCCCGCGAGATCAAGAAGCTGCAGATGCAGTTGCGCTCCATGGAAGTGGAACTGAACCACCTGTTCCAGGTGCGTAACCAACTGGATCAAGCCTACAACCAGAACCAGAAACTGGCCGGGGTGCTGCAGGAATCCCGCTCCCAGATCGAGACCCTGAAGGAGGAGGTGGCACAGCTTTCTCTGCCACCCAACCCGTACGGATTTTTCTCGTCCTGCAACGACGACGACACCATCAACGTGTACGTTTCCGGTCGCAAGATGAAAGTGCACGTGCATCCGGACATCAAAACCGAGACCCTGCAAGTGGGTCAGGAGCTGGTGCTCAACGAAGCCTTCAACGTGGTGGAGGCCAAGGGCTTTCAGGTACAGGGCGAGGTGGTCGCCGTCAAGGAGATTCTGGACGATGGCCGCGCCATCGTGACCCTGCACGCCGACGAGGAGCGGGTGGTGCGCATGACCGACCGGCTCAGCAAATCGAGCTTGCGCACCGGTGACCACGTGCTGCTCGATACCCGCTCCGGCTACATTCTCGAAAAGCTGCCCAAGTGCGAGGCGGAGGAACTGGTCATCGAGGAAGTCCCGGACGTGGACTACAACAAGATCGGCGGCCTCTCCACCCAGATCGAGGAGATCAAG
>JBHHVE010000046.1:0-16354 GCA_046754085.1 Leptospirillia bacterium | reverse complement strand
CCAGGGGGCCAGCGTTCAAAATTTCACGCGGCTCCCCCTCATCCGGGAACCTGGGGGTTCCGTTCAAGACGAGGGCCTCCTGACGCCTCTTTTCAGTTCCTTGACCCAGATCAAGGAACCATTCGACGGATGGTGGGATGATCCGGTTGTGGGGGGGGGATTCGGACCACTCCCTTGGGTTTGCCGGATACTCCCATCCGTCCGGTGGGGGGCTTTTGTGGGGGGTCCGACTCCCCTCTACAACATTGGATGCGCGCTTGGGGCGTGGGCGGTCAGGGTCTTGCGGAAACGCCGGTCCTTTTTCAACTGCCACTCCCGGCGCATGGCCTCCTGGCGGGTGGCGTAGCACTCGGCGTACAGCAGTATCCACTCACAACCCCGGGTGGATTTGGCGCCGGTGCCGGCATTGTGTTGTGTGAGCCGCCGCTCCAGGTCAACGGTCCAACCCACATAGGTGCGCCAGCCACCGTTTTTGTGGCTACCCAGAACATAGACAAAAGACGCCATGGCGGTGCGCGGGGCCTTTAGCGGGGGACGGGCCCGGCATCCTCGCCGAGGGCCTCGATGAGCGGACCCAGATGTTTTTCATAGCGCCGCCAGCGTTCCACGGAGCGCTTGTATATCGGTTGCCGCACCTGCTCCTTGCTGGCGGTTTTCACCGCCCGTACGGTGTTATGGAAGTCCAGGCAGGCGTCGTCCCACTTCAGCCCGACAAAGTCGATCATGCCGCGGCTGGTGGCCTCCTGTTCGCTCACCATCTGCTCGTAATGGACTTCCAGTACGGCAATGTCCAGCACGTCCCGCCAGTGTGCCATCAACCGCTTGTAGTCCCGGTAATGGTTGCCCAGCCGGGTCAGGTCAAAGGCGTAGGGGTGCTGCTGCGGGACAAAAGACTGGAAGTAGATCGACAGGCAGGTGTCGATCGGATTGCGGATGCAGTGGATGACCTTTGCTTCGGGATACAGCAGGGCGATCAATCCCAGAAACAGAAAGTTGTGGGGCATCTTGTCCACCACCCGGTCGGCCTCGGGATCGAGTTTCAGCAGGGCGTCGGCGTGGGTGCGGTGGAGCCGGTCGAGGACATCCTGATTCAGCCCTTCGATGCACTCGGGATATTCGCGCTCGACCCCCAGGGTGGCGGGCAGATGACCGGCGATATTCTGGATTTCACGCATCTCCCCGCCGCCGAACACCCGGGGGTGGCTGGAGAGAATCTGCTCCACCAGGCTGGTGCCCGATCGGGGCATGCCGATGACAAACACCGGGCGCTCGTCCCCGGCCGCCGCCCGTGGCAGGGCGCTTAACCGCTCCCGGCTGTAGGCGGTGATGATCCGGTCGACATCAAAGATGTGGCTTTCCGGGTAGGCGGCCTCCTGCACGATCCGGTTGCCTTCCTGGAAGCGCTCGAAGGCCTTTTCGTAATCGCCCTGCCCGTCGTGCAGGTGACCGGCGGCAAACAGCAGCTTCTGACGCTCTTCCCAGCCCGGTTTTTCGGTGGCGAGGAGCCTTTCGACCAGGGTCAGGGCCTCATCTTTGCGCCCCAACGCCTGGCTCATCTGGGCGAAGACAATGCCCGCCGGGACCGGCGGATCGGCCGCTTCGAGCAACGGCTGAAGCTGGGCGTAGCCCTCTTCGGTTCGCCGCATGTCGTGCAGCAGGGAGGCTTTACTGATGCGGACATCCTGTGCCTCAGGGGTCAATTCCAGCACCCGGTCGTGGAGCTCCAGGCTTTCCTCCCACTGGCCGAGGCGTTTGAGGCAGTCCGCCAGTTTGAAATGGGGGGCGGGATCGTTCGGCGTCAGTTTGCAGCCGGTCCGGTAGGCGGCCAGCGCCTCCTCGCTCATGCCCAGTTCGGAAAATGCCCCGCCCAGCGCCTCGAACTCCGCCGGGGAGCGTGGGGAAAGCCCGACCGCCCGGTGGAAACACGCATCCGCCTCCCGGGGCTGTTTCAGGTGGACGAGGAGCTTGCCCAGGTTGGTCAGGGCGGTGATGTTTTTGGGGTCGAGCTCCACCGCGCGCCGGTATCCGTCCGCCGCTTCCTCCACATTGCCCATGGCGTGTGAGGTAATGGCCAGGTTGACCCACAGTCCGGCATTGTCCGGCGCCATTTCGAGGGCCTTTTTAAAGGCTTGCGACGCTCCGGCGAAATCCCCCGCGTCTTTTTTGATCGCCCCCATGTTGCCCTGGATGACCGGGTTGTCGGGGGCCAGACGGATGGCGGTCCGGCAGTGGGCTTCCGCCGCGTCCAATTGCTTCAGGATGCGGTAGGAGAGGGCCAGTGAGTTGTGCGCACCGGCATCGTCGGGATCGAGTTGAACGACCTTTTTGAGGACCTCGATGGCGTGGGCATGATGGCCGCCCTGGCTGTAGAGGGTGCCCAAAAGCGAGAGGGCGTGCGGATTGTTGGGCTGCTTCGAAAGGATCTTCTGGCACAGTTCGGCCGCTTGTTGCAGCTGGCCGCTACGCTGGTGTTGCAGGGCCTTGTCGAACAGGGCTTTCAGGTTCATTCGAGTCTCTAACAGCGTTTGGCAACGGTCGGGTACGGCGACAAGGGTGGATCGGATTATAGCGGAACCTGTGGGCAGGTCGGGTGATCCGGGGGTCCGGCTATCCGGTCGGCATCCGGGCGGGGCGGTCGGGTGCGGTTTGGGATACCCGGTTGCGCCCGAGCCGTTTCGCCCCTTTCAGGGCGTCGTCGGCGCTGGCCAGCAGGGCCTCGTCGGTGAGGCCGTGCTCCGGGTAGCAGGCGGTGCCCAGGCTCACCGTCAGGCGCAGGACCGTGCCGTTTTTCAAGATCAGCTTGCGCCCGGCCACGGAGTTTCTGATGCGCTCGGACACGATACGCGCACCCTCAGCGTTGGCACCCGGCAGGATGAGGGCAAACCCGTCACTTTCAAAGCGGGCCAAACGGTCCAGTGAACGCAGGTCCCGGCCGATGGCGAGGGCGACCAGCTGCAGTGCCTCGTCCCCGGCCAGATGGCCGTGGGTTTCATTGACGAGACGGAAGTGATCGATATCCAGCATCACCACCGAAAACGCATGGGGCATGCGGCGGGCGCGGTTCAGTTCATCGTCCAGTTGGTGGTGAAATTCGCGCCGGTTTAACAGCCCGGTCAGTTCGTCGTGCAGGGTGATGAACTTGAGCCGGTCGCGGGATTTTTCCAACTCCCGCCGCACACGGTTGAACAGGGTGGCGATCCGCCCCACTTCGTCGCTGCGGTTCAGATCCTGCCGCCGGGACAACTCGCCCCGGCGGTAGCGCTCGCTCATGTCGTCGAGCAGGTGCAAGGGGGTAAGTACGAAGCGAACCAGGCCGTAGCCTCCCGCCACCAGGAAAAGCGCACCGCTCCACAGCAGGGCGGTTGCCCAGCCGGTGACCCGGTCCATGTCGGCCTGGGCGGCGGCGGTCCCTTCGGCGAGACGGACCCGCGCCAGGGCGCGAATCCGGTCGATGCGCTTCACCTCCTGGTTGAAGAGGGTGTCCAGCCGCCGAAACGTTTCTGCCGCCTGCCCGGGCGGGGGAGCGGGTTTCAACGTGAACAGTGCCTGGGTGCGCGCCCCGATCTGCCGCCACTCACCCTGTGCGGCCGCCAGCATGGTGTGTCCCAGGCCGTTTTCGCCCGGCATATCGGCGAGCGACCGGAAGTGGTTGTCGATGTCCCGGCTGGCTGCCGCGAATCGTTTCGGAGCGTCCGGGTCGTTCAGCAACAGAAAGTCACGGAGGGCGGTGGCCGAGGTCTGGATCCGGTCGCGCAGCCCGGTGAGCGCCGTCTGCCGGTCCCCCGCCTGGGTGCTGAGGGCGGTGAAGGCGGCGGCGCGCTGCTGAAGCGCGTGATGGCTCCATAACAGCCCGCCGCCGAGGGGCAGCAGGCAGAGCAGCATCCCGACAACCAGACGGGCCTTGATTGAGGACTTGAACGTATCGACGAATCCCATCCATGCCTCCTCGACCGATGGTTCGTCCATCCACGGCAACCTGCGACCAAATCCTAGCGCGCCCTCTGAAAAAGTGCACGGTTTGCCCGGACTGCCGGACCTGTTTTTTTAAACCCGCTTCCGACCGATTGAATGTGAACCCGAAAAAAGCCGACTAAAACCCGAAAAAAACTGACTAAAACTTACTCAGACGAGCCGCTGTCGAGTCCGATAAGGGGGACATGGACGCACACCCCCGAGCCGGGTGTGCGTTTTGCGCCTTTGATGGATTACGTCGGTCCTTGTGGCCGGGGTGGCGTCCGGGGCCGGAAAATCGTATCGGGTGAGGATATGGCGGGCATCAAGAAACATTCCCACTTCACATTGCTATGGGCGATCGGCGGGTTCGCCGCACTCATCTGGCTGATCGAGCCGTTAATCGACCAGGCAGTGGTCAGTGGCGGCCTGCTGGACGGGGACATGGTGGTGCCGAATCCGGGCGACCTGTGGATGCGGGCCTCCCTGGTGTTGCTGTTCCTGCTGCTGGGCTCCTATGAGCAGGCCATGCTGGCCCGGTTGCAGCGGAGCGAGCGAAAATATCACGACCTGATTAACCGGATTCCGGACGTAACCTGGACCGCCGTCGCGGACGGCGCCAAGGTGTTTCTTTCCCCCAATTTCGAGCATATGCTCGGCGCTTCGCCCGAGGAGGTGTGTGAAGGCGGGCCGACCCACTGGTGGGACCGGATTCACCCCGAGGACCTGGAGGGCGTACGGGATGCGTTTTTTTCCCTGTTCTCCCACGGGCGTCCATACGACGTCGAGTACCGGGTGCGTCACAAGCGCGGCGATTGGCTATGGGTCTATGACCGGGCCATCGCCACTTACGGTAAAAAAGGCAAGACTTACGCCGACGGGCTGCTGACCGACATCACCGAGTCCCGGCGCACCCGCGAGGCGCTCCACTACGCAAGCTATTTCGATGCCCTGACCGGGTTGCCCAACCGGGTGCTGTTTCACGACCGTCTGGTTCAGGCGCTGGCGCGGGCCCGCCGCCACGACCAGGTGGTGGGGATCATATGTATCGAGTTGACCGGCCTCCGGGAGATTAACGGCACCCTCGGCCACGAGGTCGGGGATGTGCTGCTCCAGGATGTCGCCGGGCGGCTACAGCATCTGGTGCGGGAAGAGGACACCCTGGCCCGGTGGGGCGGTGAGGATCTGATGATGATCCTCCCCGACGTGCGGGAACCCAAATTCGCCGTCCATGTCACCCACAAGATCATCGACGCGGTGGACACGGTGATGGACGTGAACGGCACACCGCTTTCGGTTGGCGCCAGCGTCGGACTGAGCTTTTTTCCGGGTGATGGCGACGATGCGGACTCGCTCACCCAGTACGCCACCGCCGCCATGGAGCGGAGTAAGGGGGTGGGGCGCAACACTTACCAACTCTATACCCCCGATATGCAGGCGACCGCCACCCGCCGGTTGCGCATGGAGGCGGGTCTGAGACGGGCACTGGAGCAGGAGGAGTTCGTGAACCACTACCAGCCCCAGGTCGATCTGGAAAGCGGCCTGATGACCGGGATGGAATCGCTCCTCCGGTGGTGCAACCCGAAAATGGGCTTGGTGCCGCCCCTCGAGTTCATCCCGTTGGCGGAGGACAGCGGGCTGATGGTGCCCATCGGCAAGTGGGTGTTCCAGGACGTGTGTGGCCAGATCCGCACGTGGCAGGACGCCGGGTTGCCGCCGGTGCGAACCTCGGTCAACCTTTCGCCGGTACAGTTTTCGGACCCGAAGCTGGCGGAGTTTATCGCCGACACCCTGGTGGCAAAGGGGGTCGATCCACGCTGGCTGGAACTGGAGATCACGGAAAGCAGCGTCATGCAGGAGCCCGAGCGGGCCATGCGGGTGCTGGAGCAATTCAAGGAGATGGGGCTGAGTATCGCCATCGACGACTTTGGCACCGGCTACTCGTCCCTGAGCTACCTGAAGCGCTTTCCGGTGGACGTGCTGAAAATCGACCGCGCTTTCGTCATGGAACTCCCCGACAACGAGGATGACGCCGCCATCGCGCGGACCATTATATCCATGGCGCACAGCCTGCGCCTGCGGGTGATTGCCGAAGGGGTGGAGACCAGGGATCAACTGGCCTGGTTGCAGGCGCACCGGTGTGATCTGATCCAGGGTTTCCTGTTCGACAAACCACTCCCTGCCGGGGCCATGACGGAGCGGCTGGCAGCGAGAGAAAAGGGGTATGGCATCGGATCGGGGGTGGCCACCGAAGCCGAAACCGGGCCGTTTGGCGAGCAGACGCCGAAAACCCCATAAGTGCCCTTTCCACGCCCGGCGGCGGCGCACATCGCGGGATTCCCAATCCTGTTAGGATGGTTGGAAGGGGCTTCCATGCGGCATTTTTTTTATATATCCATCAGCCTGGTTGCGGCGGCCGTGGCAACCGGTTGCGCGACCTCGGGCGCCCTGCCCAAAATGGAGCAGCCCGCCGTGCGGACGCCCCGGCAGGCGACGGAAATGTCGGCTTCGGCGCCGAAGCCGGATTCGGTGTCCACCCCGGCTCCAGCCCGCCCCGCGGATTTTCCCGCCGCCGGGAATACAGTGACGGAAGAAGGGCTCGCCCCCGGGTGGGAGGAGTGGTCCGGAGATGATTCGGGTGCGCAGGTCGACGGCGACGCCTTTAACGCCGACCTGCGCACCCTGATCAGCACCCGTGGCACCCAGGCCGAGAACCTCGAGCGCGCCCGCGCCCTGGCGGCGTCACCGGTGGCCGGGGTGGATGCCGCTGACGGCATTGACGAGATGGAGGCGCGGCGGGTGATGACCGAACTGAGCCGCCGCTTCTTTCAGGCCGGCGTTCCGTTCATTCGCCTGGAAGCGACGGATACGGAATGGGTGGCGACGCCGGTGCTGTTTCAGCGCGCGGGCTCCCAGGTGGTGCAGAGCAATTTTGCGCCGATCCGCATCAACCGCAGGAACGGTTCCGTGCGTTGGGATCTGAGCGCCTATTACGGCCTTGAGGAAGGCGACGAAAAGTCTCCCTGAGGGCTTTGCCGGATCAGGACGCGGTCCGGCACCAGGTCCGCCACATCTCCCGGTAGCTGTTCTCCAGCCGGCGGGTGAAACCCGCGGCGTCACACAGGGGGGATGCGGCCAGCCGCTCCCGCAGCCCCGCGCGTATTCGGGCCAGGCCGTCCAGATCGGTGGCAAGCTCTCTGGCCAGGGCCACGTAGGCGTCCTCATCCTCCGCCACCCATTGGCTGCACCCCGCCAGAGTCAGTACGCTGGCGCAGCAGCGCTCCAGAAAACAGCGCCCCGCCCGGGTAATCACCGGAACGCCCATGGCGAGGGACTCACAGGTGGTGGTGTGGCCGGTATAGGGGAAGGTGTCCAGACTGATATCCACCTGATGGTAGTTGGCGAGAAATTCCCGGTTGTCCGCCAACCTCTCACCGGTACACAGAATCGTGCCGGGGTCGATGCCGTGGGCGCCAAACTGCGCCCGGATACGCTCCTGCATCGCCGGGTTGCGAAAGTCCTTGCGGAACAGGAACAGCTTCGCGCCGGGCACCTCGTGGAGCACCCGGGACCAGAGCCGGATCAGGTCCGGGCTGATCTTGCAGGCGTTGGCCAGGCTGCCGAAGGTGAGATGTCCGGTTTTCCTGGCGGGCAGGGGGGAGACATCCGGAAGGTGGGGCGGCAGCAGGTAGCAGCAGAAACCACCGGGCAGGCGTATCAGCTGTTCCGTATGCCAGCCGTCGGTGTGTTCCGGGTCGGCCATGGCGTCGGTCAGGCGGTAGTCCACGGTGGACAGGCCGGTCGTGGCGGGATAGCCCAGATAGGTGACCTGCACCGGTGCTGCGCGGTGCGCCAGCACCCGTACCCGGGTGTTGCCGGTGTGTCCGGCCAGATCCACCAGGATATCGATGCGGTCGTCCCGAATCCGTTGCGCCAGTTCCGCATCGGACATTTTCCACACGTCGAGCCAGTTCGTGGCCATGCGCCGCAGCCTTTCGGTGGTGTCGTCCTCGGCCCCCACGTTGGCGTAACAGGTGACCGAAAAATGCGCCTGATCGTGGGCGGCGAGGATGGGTTCAAAGAAATTCGCCACCGAGTGGGTGCGAAAATCCGGCGACAGGTAAGCCACCTTCAGGGGGCGGTCGGGGTCGGGGGTGTTGCCCGGTGGCGGCGGCTCAGGGATGCCGGACAGGCAGGCCCGTCCCCACTTCAGGTGGTCCCGGTATACCGCCTCCGGCCCGAATGCCGGGTCGTACAGCCTGGCAAACAGAGACTCACTCTGGAATTTGGTGTTGCCGGGGTCGAGACTCAGGGCACCCTCGAAGCATTTGCGGGCGTCGGCCACATCCCCCCGCACCAGTAGCGCCCGTCCCATTCCGGACAGCAGGGACGGCGCCTGGGGCCAGCGCTTCAGGGCATCCCGATATGCATCGATGGCGCGGTCCATATCGCCGTTGGAAAGCAAGGCGTCGGCCAGGTTTTCCCGCCCTTCCCGGTAAGCGGGGTCAACCGCCACCGCACGGGCGAACAGGGAAATGGCCTCCTCCGGCCTGCCGGTCTCCTGCAGGATGAACCCCAGGTTGTTCAGGCTGACCACCGAGTCGGGCTTGAGTTCGAGCACCTTGCGGTAGGCGCGGGCGGCTTCTTCCAGCCGGCCGCTTCCCAGGTAGGCCTGGCCGAAAAAGGAGAGGGCCTCCAGGTGGTTCGGGGTGCGCTTGAGGATGGCCTTGTAGTGCCTGGCGGCAGCGGCCATGTCGCCTTTTTCGTAGGCCGTGCGCGCCTTCATCAGTATTTTGTCGGTGTTGCTCACGCCCGGGCGTCCTCCGGCGGGGGAATCTGGTTCATCCGCATGTTACGGTGTTTCGGGGACGGGTTTCGCGGTCCACAGTTCCACCCACGGCTGTCCCTTGATGTCGAGGCGTTCCCTGGGGCGCATGTGGCGGGCGATATAGGCGGCGACCGGCTGAATGTTGCTGAACACGACCGGGTTGCCCACGGCAAAGGTGCCTGCCTTCAGGTCGGTGGGGAAAAACATGGGAACGCGCACGAAGCGGAAGGCCAGGCGGGGGGCGCGGCCGCTTCGGCGCATCTGCTCCAGGGCCTCCCGCTGCAGGGAGAGGGAATGGGCCAGCCCCAGCCAGGAATGGTTCAGGGCCGGGCGGCGGCCCGTGAGCATATGCACCATGGGGACCTGGTTCATGGCGATGACGAAGTCGTCCGGGCCGCTCAGGCGGTGTCCCCGGTCCGTCATCCAGGCCGCGATCCGGGCGAAGGTCGGGTTGGTCCGGATGCCCCCGGCGAAGCCGTCGGGAATCGTGTGGGTCAGCCGTTCGGGGGGCATGTCGAAATAGGTGAAGCGCCAGTCGGCCCAAGCCACCTGATGGACGAACGGCAGCAGCAGCACCGTCAGCGCGAGCGCCTGCACCGGGAGGCCCGCCCCCGCCCGTCGCCAGCCGGACACCAGTGCGAGGGCCAGGGCGGCGGTGGCGGGGATGGCGACGTAACAGGCGGACAGGTAGCCCATTTCCGACACACTCCCGAACAGCAGGGCGAACAGGGCCGACGGCAGCAGCAGGACTGTCAGCAGGCGGCCCTCGCCGCTTAACGGAGTGGGCCGTGCCAGCCGCCACAGGGTAAGCCCGGCGAACCCCCCCATGAACACGATCAGCAGCGCGGAAAACCACATGGGGGCCGCGAACCAGCCGCGCCAGTAGAGCGGCAGGCGCCCCCCCACGCTGGTTGTCATCATCCAGAATGTCAGCCCGCCGGCCAGCAGGGCGAGGGCGATGCCGGCGGCCCGCCACCGTAGCCGGAAGGCTCCGAGGGCGGCGCCCAGCGGCAGGATCGCCAAGGCGCAATGGCTCAGGGCGTCGATATTCAGGTTCAGGGCGGTTTTCTCCCCCTCGCCGAAGTAGCGCAGCATGTCACCCATGGCGTGAAAAAACGGCAGGCGGAACACCCCCAGCACCACCAGCCAGAGCAGCGCCACGGGGCCCAGCACCCAGGCCAGATCCCGCGCCGTGAACCATGTCCGGCTGTCATCCAGGCGGCGCAGCACCAGCCACAGCAGCACCGGCCCGGCGGCCCCCGCCGCCATCGGCAGCACGCTCATGCCCATGCCCCACAGGGCGACCCCGGATGCCGCCAGCAGACTGTTTTTGAGGCGCCCCGAGGACGGCAGCGCCAGCACCAGGAAAATCAGGTGCCAAGCGATAAACAAGTGGGTGTAGTTGTGATAGGAGAGGTTGGTGCCCTTGCCCACCGGGTCCAGCCCGGTGAAGGCGAACAGGCAGAGCCCCAGCGGCAGGTACCAGTATGTCCGCGTCCAGCGGTACATCGCCGCGCCCAGAGCGGCCAGGGTGATCAGGGTGATGCCGAACTGAAGCTGCCGGAAACCGAGCAGGGTCACATCCGGCCACAGCTTGAACACAGCCATGTTGAACAGCACGTACAGGCGCACCACGTTGGTGGCGTTGTCGGGGAACATCCGGTCGCCCACGGTCAGGCGCCAGGCGTCCGTCATGTACATGCCCTCGTCAATGAAGCTGAAGCCATAGGACAGTTTCTGCCAGCCCAGGAATGCCAGCGCCCCGAACACCAGCATGCCGAGGCCGAACAGCGCCACCGGGGGCGCCGTCCGTCCGCGCCGGTGGGCCGTGGCGGCGGTTCCCCCTGCGGGCGTGGCGGTGTCTGCGGGCGGTTCCATAAGGGTGTCGGGGTGTCGTTGGAGGGTTGATCCACCGTGGCCGGGCGGCATGTATGGATATTTTCCGCTTTTTCGTTCCGATCCTCAAGGGGCAGCCCCCGGTTTTTCGATATAACTGACTGAATATTATCTGTTTTTACAGATGGCTTAAAAAAATCTTTCCGGTTCAGGCTGGATTCAGGTTCAGGTCGTAATCTTTTAATCAACACGGGTTGATCCTGGGGGGATCGAACCGGAGAGACCGGGTGTCCGGTCCCGTATGGGCACCGGTCTCATCTTGAAGATATGGAGATTAAGGAGTACGGATAAATGAACGATTCCCGATTGATCGTTACCGTGGGTTTGGCCCTTTCCCTGTTCGCCGTTCCGGCGTTTGCCGCCACCGGCGTGAGTGAGCGTATGGAGGCGGCCTACCGCGCCTCTCTGGCCGTGCAGGAAGCCTACCAGGAGGACGGTTCCGAAGCCTTGGCCGGGATGCGTCAGGTGTTGGAGGAGGCGGACGCCCATCTGGCCGAGGCCGAGCGCATGGTTCAGGGCGAGGAGCGCCTGGTGCCCGGCATTCGGACGGTGCGCGCCAACATCCGGACGATTCTCGATCAGGGCGGCGTGAAGGACCCCACCCTGGTGGATGAGAACGTGATCAAGATGCATGCGCTCACCATCAACAGTGAACTGCTGGCCGCCACCGACCGGCTCGACCAGGCGGTTTCGGCGGTGGAAAAGGGACGCTTCGATCATGCCCTGAGCATCATTGATGAAGCGGATCAGATACTCGCCTCCGCCATGCGTCGCGGGGGGTATCACGTTACCAACGACCGGGATGAAATCGAGTTAGCCCGGGTCCTGCTCAGCGACAGCGGCGATGCCGCAGCGGGCGCCGCGCGGGATAACCTGGTCGAGCGCATCGCCGAGGTGCGGGACCACATGTTCGAGCTCGGAACGGTCTCTCGCTAGCCCCATCCTCAAGGGGGATCGTTCCGTTACCGCTCCCCCGGAACTGCCGCGTACCCCATCCGCGCGCTTCCGGGGGGGCATCCTTCAACCCCAACACGTAGAATCGCCGCCCCCGGATACCCAAACGTCCGGGGGCGGCGTTTTTTGTCCACCCCCCTCGAATGAGGGGTTTGGGCGCTCAGCCTTGTGTTTGCGGCCGGTATTGCCGATATACCTTGGCATGAGAGCACGACCTAAAAAACCGACCACCACCCCCGAAACCCGTGAGCCCCGCATCCCCGTGCGGGGCGCTTTGCGGGCGGCCCTGTTCCTCTATAACGGCAAGGAACGCATTGGCGGCTGGTTACGCATGCTGAATACCGGCGGTATGTACCTGCAAAACAAGGCGCGCTTTCCCCGGGAGACCGAAGTCTACGTCGAGACCCTGGTGCCGATGGACGGGGGGCTGCAGGCGTTACGGGTCAAAGGCTGGGTGGCATACGACGACAACCACGGCATGGGCATCCAGTTCGACACCCCGGACCGGGAAACCCGGACCCTGATCGCCAGCCTGATGTCCGAGTTTTCCATCGCATCCGCCTGATCCGGTGCGCCCCGCACAGGGGTAACGCACGGGAACCTTGCGTGGAAATTCCCCGCCGTCGATTTCCCCGAGGGTATCGAAGGGCGAATGGTTCCCGCCCATATGCACAACCCCTGTAGAATTCACCTCCGGGTTCCGTTTTCCGTGACGTGGAGGTGTTCTTGGGTCGCGACTGGCTGTTAACACGCCTTGCCGCCTATCGGCCGGCGGATGCCGCCGACCGGGCCTGCCGCGACCGTTTGGCGGCGTTTGTCTCGGCCCATGCGGACTGTTTTTCCCGCGATCTGGCCGTCGGTCACGTGGTGGCCTCGGCATGGGTGGTGGGCAAGGGGCGCGGCCATGTACTTCTGCACCACCACAAAAAGCTTGACCGCTGGCTCCAGTTTGGCGGCCATGTGGACGGGGAGGGGGACCACACGGTGCTGGACGCCGCCCGTCGGGAGCTTGCCGAGGAGTCGGGGCTTGTGGCCCCGGTGCTCTTGGGGGACGGGATTTTCGACCTGGACATCCACGACATCCCCGCCAATCCGAAAGAGCCCGCCCACCTGCATCTGGACGTGCGTTTTGCCTTCGAGGTGGACGAGAACGCCGCCTTCGGCGTATCCGACGAATCCCACGCGCTGCGCTGGTTTTCCCTGGAGGAGGCGGCCAGGCGCATCACCGAACCGTCGATCGTACGGATGCTGGAAAAAACCGTCGATAACTGCCCGATTGCTTCACCGGGAGGTGCGCGAAACCCCGATATATAAGGGGATACGCCTTTGCCCCCTGCGCGCCGCCTGCGGGGGTCATATGCAGGCGGGTGGACCGGCTGCCGCTTCCGGGCGCATGCCCGGCAGGCCTCTTATCGTTCCCCGGCGTCCAGGGGTACGGTCCGGACGATGCCGTGGCGGAAGCGCCGGTCGGCAGGGTCGAAGGCCGGGTCCGGGGTAAACCGGTGGTCGGTGACGGCGGCCGCTGTGAGTTGCCGCAGGTCGTAGTTTTTGGGACGGTAGGCATCCCAGCCCAGCGCGGGGTCAGCCATCTCCACCCCACTCAGCAGCAGGTGTCCGGACGCGGTACGGAACAGGGCGTGGGGCGCCACCTTCCGGGGTGAGGTCTCCCGGCCGTAGTGAATTTCCACCACCCGGCGCTCGCCGATGGCGGCGCTCAGGATATCCGAAAGGCTGTCCATATCCATCCGCCCATGGTAGCAGCCGGGTGGGTGCCAGGCACCCGAATGGACACGGGTTCAGGATCTTATGACAAATATCATGAGGCGTGGCGGATATTTGACAGGTTGAAATGGCGGCTCCCTTCCGATCAGAAAGGCGAATGCAAATTCAGATTGGGTTAACGAACAGGAGGAGCGAGCCATGGGCGGAGTCGCTGAAATTTACGCTTCGGAAGAGGCCGGAACGGGGATCGCCGATCGCCGGATGCCACTCTTTAAGCGGGTGCCAACCCGTTTCAACGTACTTCTGGTGGATGCCGTCAGTGGGGTCTATCTGCGCGGCCAGATCAAAAACCTGAGCCTGGGCGGGATGTTTGTGGAATGCCTGGATCGGTTTTCGATTTCCGCCAACTGTTTTTTCTCCGTGCTGCTGCCGGGACCGGGAGGCCAGTCGTGCGAGGTGTTTGGCACCGGTCGGGTGGTGCACGCCGGTGTGGACGGATTCGGCATTCAGTTTGATTCCCTTGACGGCGAGGCCTTTGAGGCCATTGAGTGGGTGACCGGCGGCAGTTGATCGCCACCTCCCGTAATGCGCGCCAGCCGGTGCCAGAACGGGCGCAGGCGGTTCCCCAGGTCGCGGTAGCGGCGCTGGCCGGTGATCACGTCGGTGAGCCGCTTTCCCAACGGTTCGCTGAAACAGTCCAGCACTGCCCGCACCAGCCACGGTCTCCGGTACACCACGTTGCCCAGCAACCGGGTGACGGCCAGATCGGGAAACACCTCCAAGGCCAACCTTCGGGCGTAGTGCCCGGCGGCGGTTTGGGGCTCCGCCGCCATCGCAACGATCGCCTCCGCCGCCAAGCGGCCGCTGATCAAGGCCGATGAAATACCCTCAGCCGTCACCGCATCGGCAAGGCCGAGGGCATCCCCCGTGAGAAATACCCGGCCCTTCGCCGGGGGGCCGGAGCGGGGGATGATCGGAATGCGGTGGCCGTGTCGGGCGGCGCTGTGAAAGCTGATGCCAAGCCCTTGCAGATAACGCGAGGTGGCGCCGTTCAGGTCGATGGCGGGGTTCCGGGGGCGGGGCTGCATGGCCACCATGCCGACCGACAGGTGGGTTTTCTTTGGAAATACCCAGCCGTAGCCGCCGGGCACCGCCCACAAATCAAAGCGCGCGGTACCGTCCAGACGGTCCATGGTGAACGAATCCGTCTCCACCTCCCACTCCACCGCCGGTGCCGGATGATAGCGTGGCCATCCGGCGGCGCGCGCGCACGGGCCGTTGACGCCGTCCGCCGCCACCAGCAGGCGAGCCCGCAGGGATCCGTGTCCGGTGTGCAGGGTGACGCCGTTGGCGTCCTCGTTCAGATGCGTTACCGCCGTGCCATCGCGCAGTTCGGCCCCTGCCCGCACCGCCGCCTCCGCCAGCAGGGCGTCCAGGCGTTCGCGCATGACCATGGACACCACCGGCGCGGGCCGTTCCGCGCGATACCCACGGCGGCTGCCGACGACCTGCATGGTGGCCGTGTGGCAGACCCTTTCCACCGCCTGCATGGTGGTCTCCGGCAGCTCCGCCAGGGCGCGGGCGATCAAGCCGCCACCGCAGGTCTTGTAGCGCGGCAGAGGCTCTTTTTCGATCAGCACGGTGGATAGCCCGGCTTCGGCCAGCAAACGCGCCGCGGCGCAGCCGGCAGGGCCCGCGCCGACCACCACCGCGTCCCATATTTTAGATCCGGAGGCAGCCATTGCGGGCATGAGTCTATCCCATCGGGCGGTGTGCGTTGCTGCGGGGGCGGCGACTGTACTTTATATGCTTACAAATGAGGTGCTTGTCCTCCGGGTCGTTATGAGGTGGCGTTCCGGGTGCATTGTTGACACATTTTCCACGCTCTTCTATCGTCACACGGGGCGAATGGCGTGCAATTGCCGCCGGTTGAGCCGTGATTTTCAGGAGAGGGGTGTTTTCCCACCCTCCTGTTTGTGAACCGAAATTCCGGAACCAGAGCCGATGAGCAAGGACGACCGTAACCTCACATGGCATCACGGAGCGATCAACCGTGAAGTCCGCAATGCGTTCAACGGGCACAAAAGCGGTGTGATCTGGATGACCGGATACTCGGCCTCGGGCAAGAGCACCATTGCTCACGCCATGGAGGAGCGGCTGTTCAAGGACCGCATCCGGGTCTATGTGCTGGATGGCGACAACGTGCGCCACGGCCTGAACCGGGACCTGGGTTTCAGCTCGGAGGACCGCAAGGAGAACCTGCGGCGCGTGGCCGAAGTGGCCCGACTGTTCTGTGACGCCGGCATTGTGGTGCTGTCCGCCTTTATCAGCCCCTACCGGGAGGACCGGGCGCTGGCCCGCGAGTCGATCGGGAGCGACGATTTTCACGAGGTCTTCATCGACTGCCCCATCGAGGTATGCGAGCAGCGCGACCCCAAGGGCATATACAAGAAGGCCCGCGCCGGAAAGATCAAGCACTTTACCGGCATCGACGATCCCTATGAGCCGCCGCTGAATCCCGATCTGGTGCTGGAAACCAGCAAGTACAGCATCGAGGAGTGTGAGCAGCAGTTTGTGGATTACCTTCGTTCCAAGGGGCTGATCCGGTCGGACGACTGATGAAAAACCGTCTTATCGACAGGCTTGACCGCCGTGAGGCTGTGATCGGCGTGGTGGGTCTGGGCTATGTCGGCCTGCCACTGGTGCTCCGCTACGTGGCATGCGGCTACCGGGTGCTCGGACTCGACATCGACGGTGAGAAAACCAAGGCCCTCAAGTCCGGCCACAGCTATATCGAACATGTGGATGCCACGCCCCTGAAGGCGGCCGCCCTTGACGACCGTTTCGACGCCACCACCGATTACAGCCGCGCCGCCGAATGCGACGCCCTCATCCTGTGCGTGCCGACCCCCCTGACCCGCCACCGGGAACCGGACATGTCGTACGTCACGGGTTCCGTGGACGCGCTGGTGCCGCACATGCACGCGGGCCAGGTGCTTTCCC
>JBHHVE010000045.1:0-18179 GCA_046754085.1 Leptospirillia bacterium | reverse complement strand
GAGATGATCCCGCAGCTGGCGGGTGGCGGCGACCTGGATCAGCTGATCAGCGAGTTCGGCCTGATCGCGGCGGATATTCGCGCGGTCAGTGGCGCCCTGCGCAATGCCGTGGGCACTGCCGAAGGGGAAGCGCAGCTCAAGACCATCCTCGGCAGCGTCAGTTCCTTCACCACCGCCCTGAGCGATGAGGGCCCGAGTATTCTCAAGCGGCTTAATCTCATCCTGACCCGGGTGGAAGAGGGCACCGGCACCATCGGCAAGCTGGTCAACGATCCTTCCGCCTACGAGAGCCTGCAAACCGCCCTGGCCCAGCTGAAGGATGTGGTGGCCAAGGTCAACCGGGGTGAGGGCACCCTGGGCAAGCTGGTGCAGGATCCGGAGTTGTACGAACGCCTTGAGGGTGCGGCCTCCGGGGTGGAGGAGTTCACCCGGCAGGCCACCCACGGGGACGGCACCATCGGCCGCCTGATGTCCGACGACGGCACGGTGGAGAACCTGAACGCCGCCATGGAGAGCTTTAGCAAGATGGGCTCCCGCATTCAGAAGACCCGCCTCGACCTGGGCTTCCGCAACGAATTCCAGCTCAGTACCGACGAGAACAAAGGCTACTTCTGGCTTGAACTGACACCGCAGACGCGGCGCTCCTATGTGGTTGCGCTGGTCGATGATCCCCAGGGCAAGGTGCGCTGGAGCCGCACCGTCATCTCCGGCACCACCCCCTCCACCGCCGAGGAACTGCGCACCGACCGCAAGCTGCTTGTCTCCGCCCTGATCAAACAACGCTTCGGCAAAGCCGAGGTGCATGGCGGGCTGATGGAGGGGCGCGCCGGTATCGGTGCGGGCTATACGCCGGTGGAAACGGTATCGTTGCTGGTGGACGCCTGGGACTTCGACAGCGTGCGGGCGAATCACGACGAGGCCCATCTCAAGGTCACGGCGCGGTTGGCGATGGGTGATTACATCTTCCTGCAGGGCGGTATGGACAACTTCCTGAACTCGTCCTTCGACACGCCATTCGTGGGGGCGGGTCTGAGTTTCGAGGACGACGACCTCAAATACCTGTTGGGCAGCGTTGCCGCGGCGTTGAACTAAAGCGACCGAGTTTCTTATAATTCCCGGTCTTCGGCTCCGCCGGGCCGTGCGTACCGTGGGTACGTCACCGGGCGGGGAAGCGGCGTTTCGTGTACCCGTGATAGCGGGCGCGACCCGTTCCATCTCAAGCGACGCGTGAAACCCGGTTGAATCAGACACTCGAAGCGGTCAACTTGACCTGTGTGCGCGGCGACCGGCGTCTGTTTGAGGACGTTGCTTTTTCGCTGGGCAGGGGGGAACTGCTGCACGTCCGGGGTCCCAACGGGGCGGGCAAGACCACGCTGCTCCGCATGATTTGTGGACTGGTGCGGCCGGTTGCCGGGACAATCCTCTGGGGTGGAGAGCCAATCGCGAGCCTCGGGGACGACTACCACAGGCAGATGATTTACGTGGGACACAAAAACGCCATCAAGGACGACCTGACCGGTCGCGAGAACCTTCTCATCTCGTCCCGCATTTCGGGCTTCCGGGTGAGTCAGCAGGACGCGGCGGCCGCCCTTTCCCGCATGGGCCTCAAGGGGTACGACCGGTTGCCGGCGAGCGTTTTGTCCCAGGGGCAGCGGCGGCGCACGGCACTTGCCCGCCTGTTGGTGACCAAGGCCCCCCTGTGGGTGCTGGACGAGCCGTTCAACGCCCTCGACGTGGATGCGGTGAAGACCTTGCAAGACGCCATCGGCGCCCACATCACGGCGGGGGGCATGGCGCTTCTGACCACCCACCAGGAGGTGGCCATTGAAGGCGGCCGGGTGACCGAGTTGAGGCTGGGATCGTGATCGGGGCGGTTGCAGGCAGCTTCGGTTGCATTGTGCGGCGCGACCTGACGCTGGTCGTGCGGCGGCGGTCGGATGCGGCCACCACCCTGTTTTTTTTCGTCATGGTGGTGAGCCTGTTCCCCCTCGGGGTGGGGCCGGATATCGAGGTTCTGCGCATGATTGCCCCCGGCGTACTGTGGGTGGCGGCGCTGCTCGCCTCCATGCTGTCTCTGGGGCGGCTGTTTGCCAGCGACTACGCCGATGGCACCCTGGAGCAGATGCTGCTGAGTCCGGGCTCCCTGTCTTTGATCGTGCTGGGCAAGGTGGTGGCCCACTGGCTGGGTTCCGGGCTGCCACTGGTGCTGCTTTCGCCTCTTTTGGGGTTGCAGTTTGGCATGTCGTCGGACGCCATTGGGGTACTCTTGATTGCGCTCTTGCTGGGAACCCCGGTGTTGTCCCTGATCGGCGCCATAGGCGCCGCGCTTACCCTTGGCGTGCGTGGCAGCGGGGTGCTGGTGACCCTGCTGGTGTTGCCCCTGTACGTGCCGGTGCTGATTTTCGGCGCGGGCGCGGTGGAGTCCCATATGTCGGGGCTGGGGGGAAGTACCCACCTGTCCCTGCTGGGTGCGTTTTTGGTGCTGGCTGTCTGTTTCACCCCGTGGGCCACGGCCCACGCACTGAGGATTTCGCTGGACTAGATCAATGTCGTTTAACTGGGCCAAATACGCATCCCCAGCCGCCTTTTATCCCTTGGCGAGGCGCATGATTCCATGGTTTCTGGTGCTGGCCGTGGGTTTCACGGCGGTCGGGTTGTATCTGTCGTTTGTGGTCGCCCCCACCGACTTCCGTCAGGGGGAGGCCTACCGCATCATGTTCGTGCACGTGCCGGCGGCTTGGATGAGTATGTGGCTGTATATCGTCATGGCGGTATACGCCGCGCTCGGTATGGTGTTTAACACCCGGCTGTCGTCGATGATGGCCCATGCCACCGCACCCACCGGGGCGTTGTTTGCCTTCCTCGCCCTGTGGACCGGGGCGTTCTGGGGCAAGCCCATGTGGGGCGCATGGTGGGTGTGGGACGCGCGCCTGACCTCGGAGCTGATCCTGCTGTTTCTCTACATCGGCGTCATGGCCCTGCGCGCCGCCATTGACGAGCCGCGCCGGGCGGACCGCGCCTCGGGCCTGCTGGCCCTGGTCGGGATCATCAACGTACCGATCATCTACTTCTCGGTGAAGTGGTGGAATACCCTGCATCAGGGCGCCTCCATCAGCATGGGGGCCGCGCCCACCATGGCGAAGACCATGCTGTGGGCCATGCTGATCATGACCCTGGCATTCTGGATGTACAGCTTCGTCACCATCCTCATGCGGGTGCGGTGTGAAATACTGGAACGGGAACGACATGCGGACTGGGTGGCCGACTTAGTGGATAATAAGTCATGAACGGGGGGTTCTGGCATATGGGCGGCTACGCCCTGTACGTGTGGAGTTCGTACGGGGCCGTTGTGCTGCTGTTGGCCATCGAAGTCATTCAACTGATTCGACGCCGTAGCGCGCTGATCGAGCGACTGCGTCGGATGCGTGAGATAGAGAGCAGTAAGTGAAGCCCAGACAGAAACGCCTGACATTCATCCTGGTGGGGCTTGCCGCCCTTGGCATAGCCAGCGCACTGGTGCTGAACGCCCTGAACGACAACCTGGCATTCTTCTTTTCCCCCTCCGATGTGATCGAGGGCAAGGCGCCGCAGAATACCGCTTTCCGCCTTGGGGGGCTGGTCAAAGAAGGCTCGGTGGTGCGTCAGACCGACGGCCTGACGGTGCACTTTGTCGTCACCGACCTGTCCAAGACCGTCACGGTCAGCTACACTGGCATTCTGCCCGACCTGTTTACCGAAGGGCAGGGGGTGGTGGCTCAGGGCAAGCTGGGTGCGGACGGCGTATTCATGGCCTCCGAGGTACTCGCCAAGCACGACGAGACCTACATGCCCCCCGAGGTCGCCGACGCCCTGAAACGGGCGGGCAAGGATCCGGGTTCCGGCCAGCATCCGGGCGGCGCCACCGATGCGACCGGCGGGGGGATATAAGCGAATGATCCCCGAACTCGGACATCTGGCCCTGATTATCGCCCTGTGCCTCGCCATGTTGCAGGGGGTGCTGCCCATTGTCGGCGCGGCAAACGGCAACACCACCTGGACCGCCGCCGCACGGCCGCTGGCCACCGGGCAGTTCGCTTTCGTTGCGATTGCATTCGGCTGTTTGACCCACGCCTTTATCACCAACGACTTTACCGTGCTCTACACCGCGAGCCACTCCAACTCGTCGCTTCCCATTGAGTACCGGTTCGCCGCCGTGTGGGGCGGGCATGAAGGCTCACTACTGTTGTGGGCGCTGATGCTGGGGGGCTGGACCACGGCGGTGGCGGCCCTGTCCCGGCACCTGCCGGACGAGATGGTGGCCCGGGTGATCGGCGTCATGGGGCTGGTATCGGTCGGTTTTCTGTTGTTCATGCTGTTTACCTCGAATCCGTTCGAGCGGCTGTTGCCCGGTGCGCTGGAGGGCCGCGACCTGAACCCGCTGTTGCAGGATCCGGGTCTGGTGTTCCATCCGCCCATGCTTTACATGGGTTACGTGGGCTTCTCGGTGGCGTTTGCGTTCGCCATCGCGGCCTTGCTTTCCGGACGTCTGGACGCCACCTGGGCGCGCTGGTCGCGTCCGTGGACCACGGCGGCGTGGGCGGTGCTGACCATGGGCGTCGCCCTCGGCAGCTGGTGGGCCTATTACGAGCTGGGGTGGGGCGGCTGGTGGTTTTGGGATCCGGTGGAGAACGCCTCGTTCATGCCATGGCTGGTGGGCACGGCACTGATGCATTCGCTGGCGGTGACGGAAAAGCGCGGCGGCTTCAAAAACTGGACCGTGCTTCTGGCCATCTGCGCCTTCTCCCTGAGTTTGCTCGGCACTTTTTTGGTGCGCTCCGGGGTGCTGACCTCGGTGCACGCCTTCGCCACTGATCCGGAGCGCGGTATTTTCATTCTGGTGTTCCTGTTCCTGGTGATCGGCTCCTCACTGGCCCTGTATGCCTGGCGCGCGCCTTCCGTGGGGCTGGGTGGCGGTTTTGCCGTGATCAGCCGGGAGTCGTTTCTGCTCACCAATAACGTACTGCTGGTGGCGGCGGCAGGCTCGGTGCTGTTGGGCACCCTCTACCCGCTGATTCTGGACGCCCTGGGTCTGGGCAAGATATCGGTGGGGCCGCCGTATTTCGATGCGGTGTTCATCCCGCTGATGACGCCGATGGTCTTCCTGATGGGCGTCGGCCCTTACGCCCGCTGGAAAAAGGCGGAACTGCCGGACCTTGTGGCGCGCCTCAAGTGGGCCTTCGGGGTCGCTCTGGTCACCGCGCTGGTGGTGCCCCTGCTGATGGGGCACTGGACGCCGATGGTTGCCCTCGGCCTCCTGATGGGCCTGTGGGTAACGCTGACCTGCCTGCAGAGCCTCTGGGCGCACGCCAAGGGCAGCCTGGGGGGTTTGATTCGCTTGCCGCGCAGCTTCCTCGGTATGCAGGTGGCGCACCTGGGGGTGGCGGCGTTCATCATCGGCGTCACCCTGGTGGGCGGCTACGAAGAGGAGCGGGACGTTCGCATGGAGGTGGGGGATACCCTCACCATGGGGGAATACACCTTCCGCTTTGACGGTGTGACGGCCACCCGGGGGCCAAACTATCAGGCCAGCCGGGGTAACGTCGCGGTCTTCAAGAACGGCACCGAAATGCGCCGCCTGTACCCGGAAAAACGGGTGTATGAAGTGCAGACCATGCCGATGACCGAGGCCGCCATTCACAGCAATCTGTTCCGCGACCTCTACGTTTCCCTGGGCGAGCCGGTGGGTGGCGGCGCATGGAGCGTGCGGGTCTATTTCAAACCGTTTGTCAGCTGGATCTGGGGTGGTGCCGCGATCATGGCACTGGGTGGGTTTGTGACGCTGACCGACCCGCGCTACCGCATTGTGCTGGCGCGCCGCCGGATGCGGGCGAATATCCCCGCCGGAGCAGCCTCGTCCACCCCCGGAGGCAAGGCATGAACCGCTTCTTAATGCCCCTGGGCATCTTTACCGTGATGGTCATCTTCCTCGGGGTGGGGCTGACCCTGAACCCCCGCGAGGTTCCGTCGCCCCTTATCGACAAACCCGCCCCGGCGTTCGACCTGCCCCAGTTGCATCAGGACGGCGCGCGCTTCTCCACCGAGGACATGAAGGGCAAGGTCTGGATGTTCAACGTGTGGGCCTCCTGGTGTGTCTCCTGCCGTCAGGAACACCCGCTGCTGGTGCAGCTGGCGCGGGGCGGGGAGGTGCCGATCTACGGGCTCAACTACAAGGATCAAAACGACGACGCCAAGGCTTGGCTGGCCCGCTTTGGCAACCCCTACGTGCTGTCGGCGGTGGATGCGGACGGCCGGGTGGGCATTGATTACGGCGTCTATGGCGTGCCCGAAACCTATGTGATCGACAAGGCGGGCATTATTCGCTACAAGCACATTGGCCCACTGACACCGAAGGCGCTGGATGAGATCGTGCTGCCGCTGGTGCGGGAGTTGTCTTCATGATGCGTATGGTGTGGGGCGTAGCCGTCCTGATTCTGGTGCCCCTTTTATTTGCCCCGGCGTGGGCCAAGGAGGCGGTGCCGACCGCCGACAATCCGGTGGTGGAGGCGCGGCTTAAGAGTATCGCCTCCGAACTGCGCTGTCTGGTCTGTCAGAACCAGACCCTGGCCGACTCGGAGGCGTCGTTGGCCGAAGACTTCCGCCGGGAAATTCGTGAGATGATCTATGCCGGGTTGTCGGATCAGGAGATCATCGATTTTCTGGTTGACCGCTATGGTGACTTCGTCCGCTACCGCCCCCCCTTCAAGGGCACCACCCTGCTGCTTTGGTTTGGACCGTTCCTGCTTGCCGTCACCGGCGTCCTGCTGCTGGTGCGGACCCTGAGGCGCAGAAACGCGCAACTGGAGGATGAGCCGTTGAGTGGTGACGAGGAACGCCGGGTTCGGGAACTTCTCAAAAACAATTCCGGAGAGAACCGTACGTGACCGTATTCTGGGTGATTGCCACGGCCATGATGTGTGCCGCGGTGCTGTTTGTGGTGGTGCCGTTGTCCCGCGGTTCCCGTGCCGATTCGGCGGCAAGCGCCGCCGCCCTGAACCTGGCGATCCGCAAGGATCAGCTAGAGGAGCTTGCACGCGATCTGGAATCCGGTGTGATCGGACAGGAACAGTACGAGGCGGGACGGGTGGAGGTGGAGCGCGGCCTGCTGGAAGAGGCGGACAAGCCGTCGCCGGAAACGAAAGGTGCCGCTGACGCCCCCCGTGCGAACTGGGTGGTCTTTGCCACTGCCCTGGCCATTCCGCTGCTCACCGTAAGCCTCTATATGAAATTCGGTTCGCTCTCCGCGATGCTTCCCGTGCCGGCGGCGCCCCAGTCCCAGGGTGAGGGTCATCAGACCGGTCCGGAGCAGCTTGCCGCCATGGTGCAGACCCTGGCCGACCGGCTCGCCGCCCAGCCCGACGACCCGGAAGGCTGGATGATGCTGGGCCGTTCCTACGCCGTGCTGCGGGACCATGCGCGCGCTGCGACGGCCTACCGCCGGGCGCACGAGCTGGTGGGGGACCATCCGGACGTGCTGGCGAACCTGGCCGACGCCTTGGCCATGGCCAACAACGGCCAGTTTACCGACGAGTCGATCCGTCTGATCGAGCGCGCCGTGGAGGTGGATCCGACCCACCAGAAGTCCCTGTGGCTGGCCGGCACCGTGTTTTATGAACGCGGCGATTACGCCCGCTCCCTGGACTACTGGGAACGCCTTCAACAGGTGATTCCGGCGGATTCGGAGGTGGCGGCCACCATCGCCGCCAATGTTGCCGAAGTGCGCACCCTGATGGGTGACGCAGCCCCGGCTCCGAAAGTCGCTCCGGCACCGAAGGCGGCTTCTGCCGCACGCATCACCGGCGTGGTGAATCTCGCCCCCGAACTGGCCGGCAACATTCCGGACGGGGCCATCCTGTTCATCTTCGCCAAGGCCACCAGTGGGCCGCGCATGCCGCTTGCCATCATCCGCGAACCGGTGAGCAGCTTCCCGTACGCCTTTGAGCTGAACGCCGACATGGGCATGATGCCCGGCATGGATTTGAGCCGGTTCGATCAGGTGGTGGTGGGTGCCCGTATCTCGGCTACCGGCAACGCCATGGCCGCCAGCGGCGACCTGCAGGGGCAGGTGAGTCCGGTGGCGGTGGGCACTGAGGGCCTGACCGTAACCATCGACAGCCAGGTGCCGTGAGCGTCTTAAAATCAGGCGCTTTGACCCGCCATGCCGCCCCCTTGGCCACCGTGCTGGTGGTCGCGACCCTGCTGTTGGGCGCCATCGCGTGCGATCGCAACGCCGCTCCGGCGGCGGTGGCGGCATCTGAGGGTGGCCGCATCTCAAAGGGCATCGGGCCGGAAATCGGCTACACCGCGCCGGATTTCACCCTGATGGATCTGTACGACAGACCGGTGCACCTGTCCGACTACCGGGGGCAGGTGGTGGTGTTGAATTTCTGGGCCACCTGGTGCGGCCCATGCCGCATCGAAATGCCGACCTTGCAGGCCCTGCACGAGGATATGAAAGACCGGCCGGTGTCGGTGCTGGGGGTGGCCGGTGACATTGATGGAAAACCCCAGGTGGCGCCGTTTGTGGAACAACTCCAACTCACGTTTCCATCCCTGATCGATGCCGCTGGCACGGTACAGGACCGCTACTTCGTCAACGCCCTGCCAATGACCTTCCTGATCGACCGGGACGGCATCATCGTCTACAAACTGGTTGGTTTTTTTGACTGGCACCTGCCCACCTACCGGGGGCTGGTGGAGAAGCTGGCTGCCGAGAACATGTAGAATAGACTTGGGCGGCCCGCAAGGGGCACGCTCGGTTGTCCATGCCAGATACCGGTTCCATATCGCTCTTCATCGCGTTCTCGGCGGGCTTTCTGTCGTTCGTATCGCCCTGTGTGCTGCCACTGTTGCCGTCCTACGTGTCGTTTATCACCGGCCTGTCCATCGAGCAACTCACCGACGCGGAGGACACCGCCCGGGTCAAGCGCATCGTACTGGTCAACTCGCTGCTGTTCGTCGCCGGGTTCTCCACCATCTTCATGCTTCTGGGGGCGTCCGCGACCTTTCTGGGACACCTTCTGCTGGCCTACCAGAACATCGTTTCCAAGGTGGCCGGGATCATCGTGATCGTGTTCGGCCTGTACGTGATGGGGGTGTTCAAGGGCGGCTGGATGATGGCCGACAAGCGCGTGCATCTGGACAACAAGCCCAAGGGCTACATCGGCTCCTATCTGGTGGGGCTGGCGTTCGCGGCGGGCTGGACCCCGTGCGTGGGGCCGATCCTGGGAGGCATCCTGTTAATGGCCAGCACCTCCGAGGGCATGCTGTATGGCATGGTGCTGTTGGCGTCGTATTCCCTCGGGCTGGGGCTGCCGTTCCTTCTGACATCCCTGGCGCTCAACACCTTCATGAGCAGGTTCACCGCATTTTCCCGCCACATGCGGACAGTTTCGATCGTGAGTGGCGTATTGCTTATCTGCATCGGCATCCTGATTTTCTTCAATGCCTTCACCCTGATCAGCTCGTTTTTTACCAGTTACGGCATCGGCTGGACCATCGAACCGATCTAAAAACATCGATAGCGGCCCGATTGGCGCGTTGATGCGGCGTTCGGAACCTCGGTACACATGTGTAAACCCAGGCTGGTGGATCGGGGGCTGCCGCTTCCGGGCGTGGCCCGACAGGCGTTATCGCTCCCCGGCGTTCCGGGGCGGAAACAGTGCGGTGGTGAGGCGCACGTAGTCGGTGAGGGCCAGGGTTTCGCCGCGCAGCCTGGGGTCGATTCCGGCGGCTTCCAGACCCGCCAACAGCTGGTCGGGTGGCAATTTCAGATGGCCCAGTGCATTTTTCAGGGTCTTGCGGCGGGTGCCGAGGGCGGCGCGCACCACCTGCATGAAGCGTGGCACCATTTCGGAGGCGACCCGGGGAGTGGCCAGGGGGTCGATCCGCATCACGCTCGAACTCACCTTGGGCGGCGGCCGGAACGCCCCCGGCGGCACCCCGAAGCAGCGGGACACGTCGGCCCGGATCGCCATACCGAGGGTCAGCACACCATAGGCTTTGGTGCCGGCCTCGGCCAGCAGACGGTCCGCCACCTCCCGCTGAATCATGACCACCATACATTCCGGCGGCGGTGTCGCCTCCAGCAGGTGAAACAGCAGGGGCGTGGTGACCTGATACGGCAGGTTGGCCACCACCTTGAACGGGCGTGGCAGTTCGGAGAGGTCGAACCTGAGGGCGTCGGCGTGAATCAGGGTCAGATCGGGGGTGTCCCGGTAACGCTCCGTCAGTTGGGCGTGCATGCCCCGGTCCAGCTCAATGGCGGTGACCCGTGCGCCGGCTTCCAGAAGACTGTCCGTGAGGATGCCTCGTCCGGGGCCAATCTCCAGCACGTGCTCCCCCGGCTGAACCTGTGCCGCCTCAACGATGCGGCGCACAATGCCTTTATCCACCAGAAAATGCTGCCCCAGGGATTTCAGAGCCCGGAGGTGGGGGGGAGTATCCTCCTTCATTCGTCTATCCGGCCGCCTGCGCGCTCCGGGGCGCGCTCCAGCGCGCCGCCCAGGCCAGTGCCGCAATCATCCCGGCGGGGTCGGCGCAGCCGCGTCCGGCAATGTCCCATGCGGTGCCGTGGCCGGGTGCGGTGCGGACGAACGGCAGTCCCAGCGTGACGTTGACCGCCGCCGGAAAACCGGTGAGCTTGACCGGCACCAGTCCCTGATCGTGATACAGGGCCACCACCGCGTCGTGGCTTTTCTGGTGCACAACGCGGGGGAACAGGGCGTCGGCGGAATGGGGTCCGTCGGCCTCGATGCCGCATCGGCTGGCCCGGTTCACGGCTTCGGCCACCCGGATGTCCTCGTCTCCGAACTCGCCAGGGTGCGGGTTCAGGCCGCACACGGCGATGCGCGGAGCGGAAAGCCCCGCATGACGAACCAGGGCCTCGTGGGTGGCCCGAATGGTCTCGAACACCGTATCAACGGAAATCGCGGCGGGCACCCTGGAAAGGGCCAGGTGGGTGGTGGCGAGCACCACGCACAAATCGTCCGACGCCATCATCATGTGTACCGGCACACCGCCGCAGCGGGCCGACAGGTGCTCGGTGTGACCGGTGAATGTGGCGGCCCCGGCAAGGCGCACGGCGTCCTTGGAGAGGGGCGCGGTGACGATGCCGTCGACCCGCCCGGAGAGGGCCAGATCGGACGCGGCGTCGAGGGCGTCGAGGGCGGACCGACCACCTTCCGCGCTGGCTTTGCCGCAGGGTGGCAGGACCGGGGGGGTCTCCAGCAGGGCGACCTGCCCCGGTGCGGGTATTTGTGAGAAGGGATCGTCCGGGTCAACGGAAACGATGTCGGGAGGCTGCGGCAGGTTCTTTATGGCGAAAACGAGGGCTGCGCGGGAGCCGATCAGGAGCGGTCGGCAGGCGGCCGCTTCGGGTGACAGGAGCGCTTTTGCCGCCACCTCCGGGCCAATTCCGGCAGGATCGCCCAGGGTAATCGCCAGCCGGGGGAGTGCGCTCCTCACAGGGGGCAGTGATGGGCGCCGTGGGGCTCCACGTGAACCACCACCTCCTGCACCGTCGGGAAATTCTGCATGAGGCGCGCCTCGATTTCATCGGCGATATCGTGGGAGCGCAGCACGGTCATGTCCGGCTCCACGTGGATGCGCAGATCCATGAGCACGTGGTTTTGGGTGCCACGGGTGCGAATCTCATGACAGAGGTGCACGTCGGGAAATTCAGAGACCACCTTCTCGATCGCCTTCGGGTCGATGATCGAGGCGTCCGACAGCACCATGGCCGATTCCAGAATAATGTCGTAGGCGGCCTTGCCGATGAGCCCCGCGATCAGCACCGCGACGATGGGATCCAGCAGCCAGATGCCGAACTTGGCGGCGATCAGGGAGCCAAGCACCGAGGCGGTGACGAGCAGGTCGGACTGGGTGTGCTTGGCATCGGCGTGCAGCACCTCGCTGTTGGTTTCACCCGCGGCGCGGCTTTCGTACAGAAACACCCACAAGTTGATGGCCATGGTGCCGATGACCACCACGTAGGCCATGGTGCTCACGGTCGGCGTACTGGGGTTTTGGAAGCGTTCATAGGCGCTTTCCAGCACGTGCAGGCAGGCCATGGTCAGCATTACCCCGATGCCGATGGTGGCGAGGGTCTCGAACTTGCGGTGACCGTAGGGGTGGTTTTCGTCCGCCGGGTGGGACGCCACCCACAAGCCGATCAGGGCGATGATGTTGGAGGTGCCGTCAAACAGGGAGTGGTAACCGTCGGCGGTGAGGCTGACCGATCCCATCCACATGCCGTAGCCGAGCTTGGCGCCGGCCACCAGCAGATTGAGCCAGAGTACCCCCCACAGGACTTTGCGAACTCTGCCGTATCCGGAATCATGCATGACGAGGCCAAGTATAGGCCCGTGGGCCGAGCCCAGCCAATCAAAACCACATGGCTTTCGGGTTTCGGTGAAGGGGTGGCTTGAACCATAATGGTCGCGGTTTCAGGCCATGACGACGACAACACTTATCCAAAACGGCGCCCTTGTCCTTCCGGACGGCCGGCGCGAGACCGATCTGGTGCTCTCGGACGGCCGGATCGAACGCATCTGCGATCCCGGTGAGCGTTTACAAGCGGGCGCCTTTGATCGGGTGATCGACGCCGCGGGGCTGACCGTTCTGCCCGGCGCCATCGATGTCCACGTCCACTTCCGCACCCCCGGCGGGGAACACAAGGAGGATTGGGATTCGGGTTCCCGCGCGGCGCTGGCCGGGGGGGTCACCACCGTGCTCGACATGCCCAACACCGATCCGCCCACGGTGAGCCGCGAAATTCTCGATGACAAGCGGGTGCGGGTGGGAAGGCTTGCCCGTGTTAACTGGGGCCTGTTCATGGGGGCCACCGCCGACAACCTGGAGGAGGTGCTGGGGGCGGAGAACATCGCGGGGCTGAAGGTGTACATGGGTTCCTCCACCGGCGGCCTGCTGGTGTATGAGGAGGGGCCGCTGGCCCGCATTTTCCAAAAATTTCCCGGCATGTTGTGCGTGCACGCGGAGGATGAGGCGATCATCCGCGCCAACAGCCTCAAATATGCCGATGCCACCACCCCGGACGTGCACCCGAAGATCCGTTCCCACCTTTCGGCCCGGCGCGCCACCGAGCGCGCCATTGGCCTGGCCCGCCGCTTCTCCCGCCCGCTGCACATCTGCCACATGAGCACCGCCGAGGAGCTGGAGCTGGTGAGCGCGGCGGCGGACGCGGACGTCACCTGCGAGGTCGCCCCGCATCACCTGATGCTGACCGCCGACGCCATGCTGGAGATGGGCACCCTGGCCAAGATGAATCCGCCCCTGCGGACCGCGGCGGACACGGCGGCCCTGTGGCGGGGGCTTTCGGACGGGCGCATCGCCTGCGTGGCCACCGACCACGCCCCCCACACCCTGGCGGAAAAGGCGGAAAGCTACTGGGCGGCCCCCTCCGGCGTGCCCGGCGTGCAGCACATGGTTCCCATCCTCCTGAATGCGGTGAACCGGGGTACCCTGACCATCGAGCGGATGGTGGAGATCACGGCGGGTGGCCCGGCCCGCCTGTTCGGCATCGGCGGCAAGGGTCAAATTGCCGAGGGGTATGACGCCGACCTGACCCTGGTGGACCTGAACGAAACCCGCAAGGTGGTTAACGCCGACGTGGTTTCCAAATGCGGATGGACCCCCTACGAGGGCATGACCTTCACCGGCTGGCCGGTGACCACCCTGCTGGGCGGGGAGGTGGCCTATGAGCGGGGGGCGTTTGCCGAAGGGATCAAGGGACGGGAAGTCCGCTTCGCGGGCTGATCGAATGCCAATAAAACGGCCCGGCGGAGGAAAGTCTCCGTCGGGCCGTTTTGTTACGAGGCGTTCGCCTCAGCGGCGGACAGCCGACACGTCCAGGTATTCGCCGTCGATCAGGGTGGTGCCGTCGGTGGCGAGGTTGTGTTTCTCGTACACCATCTCAAGGTCCTCCCGGAGGGCCGCCTGCATGTCGGGGCACAGGGTCTCGAAGGCGCGCTTGGTGGGGCCGTAGTAGGTGCGGAACAGTTCCACCACGTGGGCCGGGGCGAAGGGGTAGGCCCAGTGGCCGTACTTTTTGCGGGTGAGGGTGATGTCGGTGAAGTAGGGCGCAAGCCGCTCGCGCACCGTTTCCTCGTCGCCCCACAGAGCGGCGGGAACCACGCCCGCGGGCGGCGGCACGTGGCGGCCGATGGCCTTGAAGATGCCGCCCACGAAGCTGTCCGGCGTCCAGTTTGCCATGCGGACGCGGCCGCCGGGGCGGCAGACGCGGGCGAACTCGGAGGCCACCAGCTCCGGGCGGGGGGCGAACATGGCGCCTATCAGGCTGGTCACCACGTCGAAGGAGGCATCGGGGAACGGCAGGTCCTCCGCGTCCGCCTCCAGGAACTCCGCCTCCAGGCCCTCGATGCGGGCACGGCCCTGGGCGTGCTCGATCATGTTGGCGGCGATATCGACGCCGGTCACCTCCACCCCGTTGCGGGCGGCGGGGATGGCGATCTGGCCGGTACCGCAGGCCACGTCCAGCAATTCCTCGCCGGGGGCGATGGCCCAGTTCTCCAAAATCTCCAGCGCCCCCTTTTCCATGAAACGGGCGAAGGAAACGTAGTCGCCGTCCATCCATGTGGCTTTCATCTTGGTTTTGATGGTGTCGATGCCCGGAATCGGGGAGGTGGCGGTGTCGGTTGTGGTTTGAATGGTCATGATCTGTACTCCATTTTTGTTAAAATGCCTTATCGTTGCCGGGGTTTTTGTCCGGCGTGAGTTGAATGTACCGGTGGAGAACGTCCGCAAATAGTGCGGTAAATGGAGTAACGCGCTATTTCTTGCGGAGTAACCCACTACGTTTTCAGTAGTTCCTGTTTTATTGGGGAAACGGAATGATCGAATACGGCCAGTTTTGCCCGGTGTCCAAGGCCGCCGAGGTGCTGGGAGAGCGTTGGACGTTTCTTATCGTGCGCCAGCTTCTGGGGGGGGCGACCCGCTTCAACCAGATCCATCGGGGGGTGTCCAAGATTTCGCCGACGGTGCTCAACAAGCGCCTGCGGGAGCTGGAGGTGGCCGGGGTGGTGGTGAAAAAGACCATCCCCGGTCAGCGTGGCTTCGAATATCAGTTGACCGAATGCGGGCGGGATCTGGAAAAGCTGGTGATCGACCTGGGGGAATGGGGCATGCGCTGGGCGCGCAGCAGCATGAGCGACGACGAACTGGACGTTCAGCTTCTGATGGGGGACATCCAGAACCGTATCGACCCCAACGCCCTGCCGGGGGGACAGACCCTCCTCAAGTTCAAATACACCGACCTCCCCGAGTACGACCGCTGGTGGATCCGGGTGGATTGCGGTGACGTGGACCTGTGTATGGACAATCCGGGAGGCGAAGTGGACGTCCACTTCACCTGCGACCTCAGAACCATGACCGAAATATGGGTCGGCGACCTGCAACTCAAGGAGGCCCGCTCCAGCGGGCGGCTCAAACTGACCGGGCCGTCGGCGTTTTTGCGTAATCTGTCGTCCTGGTTTCTGTTGAGCAGTTTCTCGGACATTCGCCCCGGCGGGGGCGCAGCCCGCCTGAACAGAGATGCAGGGGGAGAACGCTAGGGGCTGCCCGCGGGCCCCTGATAGCTGGCGCTTACGGTCAGCCCCGCCAGATAGCGGGCCAATTGCCCGGCCTCGACTTCGGATATCCCGACAAAATTAGCGTGACCGTTGCCCGGATAGACGTCGATATGGCGTCCGCCGGTGAGGTAATCGGAGATCCAGGCCTCGCCCTTTGCCGAAAGTTCCGCCCCGAACTCGGGGGCCAGGTTGCCCCCCTGACCCTGAAGGGCGTGGCAGCTTAAACAGTCCCTATCACCCAGCAGCCGCCGTCCCGGATCGATTCCAGGGGCGGTGTCTCCGGCCTCGCCCGGTGGCTGGGAGCAGGCGGAACCCATGGCCAGCATGGCGACAAGCAGAACGGGCGTAATGAGGGTGGCTCGATTCAGTTGCATGGGCCGGAAAACCGGTGGGGCGTTGATGGCCGCCTCACCGTCCTGACCCTATTCTCCATCAACCCCCAGGACACATCAAGGGGCGGAGAAGTGAAGGTCAGGCGGCGGGCTGCAAATTGGAGTGATCGAGTTGCTCGAGCACCTCACGGGCATCCTCGGGCATCAGGTCGAACTGGATTCCCATGCCGTCCGTGGCGGAGTAGACGGTCCAGCCCGCAACATACACCTCGCGGGTGCCGGTGCCGTCGTTGAAGGTCAGGCGGAAGCGGCATTCGGTTTCGCTGGGTAACAGTTCCGCCGTTTTCACATACATGCCGCCCTGGCTGAGGTTCTGGACCCAGCCGTAGATTTCGCGACAGTGGGTCGACAGCGGGAAAATTGATACCCGGACGGCGACCCGCACGTCGATACGGCGTTCCCGTTCGTTTATGGGGGCTGCGGGTTTGTCCGGCCGGGGCCGCATGGTGCTGTTCTGTTGTGTCGTCATGGCGTCGTATCCGAGGTCGTTGTGTTATCCCATCGATATCGTCCGGCATACAGGGCCGGGCGGCTTGATACTGAATATGACCGACGGGGGGCGGTATGTAACTCCCCCGATCGGGGGGTTTTGGCAGGCAAATCGTAATTTAAGCTGTTTCCGGGACGCCGGGGGGCGAAAACAGCCTGCCGGGCATGCGCAGCAGGTTTTGGCTGCTATCCAGCGGAAAAAAACGCCCGATTCGGGCCACCAAATAAAGTAAGGCCCTGCCGGAGATGGGGATCCGACAGGGCCTCAAGACTCAGCTACCCCCGATAAATAATCAGTTTATACCAAGCCTTAAGTCCATAAGTTGCTCCAGTTTCGGAGAAAAAGCAAGAAATCCGGCAATTTTCTTAACAGAATGGCCCGGAGGCAGCAAAAACGCTTTCTTTCCGCAAAATACCGATGGGATGTACCGCTGTTCAGGCTGGATTCAGGTTCACCTGTTATTCGGGAAAACAGGAGGTGCCCCCGGAAACGGCGCTGGGGGCGTCAAATGGAGCCGATTTTACCGAGGAGACTGTTATGCATTTGAAAACACTGGCTCTTGCCGCCATTCTGGTGGCATTCAGTATGAGCACGGCCATCGCCGCCGAGCGGGATCCGATCATGCCCCGCGCCCCGGAATCCGTGAAGGGAGACGTCAATCCAGTAGCTTCCGACGAGGACTCCGTTTCCCTGGGTGAGGAACTCTACCTGGAGATCGGTTGCAACGGCTGCCACGGTGACGCCGGGAACGGAGATGGTGCGGCTTCCGCCGGTATGGATCCGTCGCCGCGCAACTTCACCAACGGTGCCTGGCAGGAGGCCCGGACCGACGGGGAGTTGCGGTATACCATCTTCAATGGCTCGGAAGGCACCGCGATGATCGCCAACCAGGCGATGTTTGAGGATGAGGACGACGTCTGGCACGTCATTAACTATCTAAGGAGCCTTGCACCGTAGGCCGGTTGTTGTACCGGATCATGGCCCCGTCGGTTTCGGTCGGCGGGGCCTCCTTATATCAGAGGCATGCCTGGCGCCCCTTTATACCGGCGCTTGGGGAAGCTTGAGGAAATCCTACGCTATGGCATGCGGGCCCAGGTTTGCCTGAACAAGCTCTTCCAGCCGTTCCGCCATTTCAGCGTCCAGGTTTTCAAAGCGAATGCCCATGCCGGACTCGTCATGCCTGACGATGGTGCAGTCCGCCTTGATGCGAAAAAGCTTCTGGTCCACAAGCACCGTTAAATTAAGGGTGCCCTCTTCATAAGCGGTAAATGTTTTTCCACAGGTATCGAGATACGCGCCGCTGGTACTCAAATTCATTACCCACCCGCGAATTTTGAATGGATTACGGTGTTTGCCCGTAAGTGTTCCGGCAGCCGCGGTAAGCCCGGCCCGGGTTGCGGTGCGCTGGTTCCTCAGATGGATCCCGTCACGCTCAATTGGCCAATTCATCTTAAGAAGTTCCCCATCTTAAAAAGACCATGCACAGGATGTCCCGGCCGGCCCCGGACAACAGCGGAAAAGAGCCGGAACCGGAGGACACCCATCCATATCGGTCGAGGGGAAGGAAAAAAAAATAGGAAAAATCCCTATATGAGTGGGCTGTCCGTCGTCAGCACTCATGGGACAAACGAGGCGGGTTGAATAAGGGAGTGA
>JBHHVE010000044.1:0-18367 GCA_046754085.1 Leptospirillia bacterium | reverse complement strand
CTTATTGCGCCCCCACGCGGTTCGACCGGGCACGTCACCACGATACTGAATCGGGCAAAATGATCCGATACACTAAGAGAAGCCCGCCTCACAACCGCCGGAATGAGCATCTGAGGCCGTCTGATGGATTGATTTCGATGATCGTATCCCATAAACACCGGTTTATCTTTATTCATATCTACAAGGTGGCTGGAACCAGCCTGCGCAGGGCCTTGGCCCAGGCCTCCGCCAGTTGGTGGGAATTAATGCGCTCCCGGCTTACGGGAAACCGGTCAACAGATGAACCCCACCTCCGGGCCCGGCAAATCCGTGAACGGCTCACACCGGAGGTCTACGACACCTTCTACAAGTTCGCCTTCGTCAGAAACCCGTGGGACTGGCAGGTCTCCCTGTATCACTACGCCCTGGACAACCCCACACACTTCCAGCACGAGCTGATGAAACAACTCGGCAGCTTCGAAGGCTACCTGCGCTGGCGGGTGGAGGAGGAAATGAGAACCCAGAAGGATTTCGTGACGGATGAAACCGGCCGGCTCATCGTCGACTACATCGGCCGTCTGGAAACCCTGTCCGACGACTTTTCCCACGTGCTCCGCACCCTGGGCCTGAAGCAGGTCCGGCTGCCGCAGATCAACCGGTCATCACACAAACCGTATCAGGACTATTACACCGACACCGGCCGTGAGTTGGTCGCCCAGGCGTTCGGGGAAGACATCGAGATGTTCGGCTACGACTTCGACGGCATTCGCCCAAACGCGGGCCCGGTGGTCCCCCGATGACCCTCCGGCGCACTGCACTGGTGACCGGTGGCAACCGGGGCATCGGCCTTGAGATCTGCCGGCAACTGGCGGCTCAGGGGCTTTCGGTGGTGCTCACCGGGCGTGACGCCGCATCGGTGCGCACCGCCACCTACGATTTGACCGCCGAGGGTCTGTCGGTCACGCCGGAGATCATGGACATCGGCAACGAGTTGTCGGTGCTGGATTGCGCGGAACGCCTGCATGGCCAGGGCGTGGCGGTGGACGTGCTGATCAACAACGCCGCCATATTCACCGGGGGCAACCTCCTGTCCCTCTCCACCAGGCAGATGGACGAGGCCTTCCGGGTCAATTTCTTCGGGGCCTTCTGGACCTGCCGGGCGTTTGTTCCGGGGATGATCGAACGAGGCTACGGCCGGGTGGTGAACCTCACCTCCGGCGGCGGCCAGATCTCCGAGGGGCTGCCCGGCCCGGCCGCCTACGGCCTGTCCAAGGTGGCCCTCAACGCCCTGACGGTGAAACTGGCCCAGGAGGCCACGGGGGATGTGAAGGTGAACGCCGCCTGCCCGGGCTGGGTCCGCACCCGCATGGGCGGCGACAAAGCGCCCAAGAGCCCCGGGGAAGGGGCGGATACCGTGGTGTGGCTGGCCACCATCGGTGAGGACGGCCCCAACGGCGGACTGTTCCGCGACCGGCGCCGGGTGGACTGGTAGCGTTACCCGCCCGCCGCCACTTCCTCGATTAACGCCTCGAAGCGCTCCATCACCTGGCCGACGTCGTGCCGGGCCACGCTCCGGCGGATGGCCTCCCGGTCCGGGGCCGGACCGCCCAGGGCCGTGGTGATGCAGTCGGCCAGGGCGTTCACGTCTTCGGCGGGCACCCGCCAGCCGTTCCCGCCGTCCACCACCGGCAGCCCGCCGGGGCAGTCGAACGCCGCCACCGGCGTGCCGCAGGCCAGCGCCTCCAGCGCCACGTTGGGAAATCCCTCGTAGCGGGACGGCAGCACAAACAGGCGGGCGCCGGCAAAGTACGGATACGGGTTGTCGCAAAAGCCCTCGAACACCACCCGTTCGGACAGCCCCAGCCGCGCCGCCTGTTTTTTCAAGGCGGCTTCCCGCGGGCCGTCCCCCAGAATATGCAACGTTGCCCCGGGGCGCGCCTCCGCCACTTGTGAAAAGGCGGTAATCAGGAGATCGAACCCCTTGGCCGGAACCAGCCGTCCCGCCGCCACCACCCGCTCACCGCCGTCGAACGGGCTGAAAAGCGCCGCCTGCCGGGCCACCTGCCCCAGATCGAGGGGGTTGGGGATCACCACCGTCCGCTCCAACGGCACCCCGCAGGCGGCCACGTCGGCCTGCATCTCCGCACTCTGGCAGATGATGCGGTCGGCCTTTTTGTAGGCCGGGGCGTACATTCGTTTTTTGAACCAGCCAAAACGCATTCCGGGCACGTGGATTGACGGCATGTTGTTCTCCCGCACGATAAAGCGGGTGCCCGGGGGCGCCATCGGCTTTAGCAGCAGCACCAGAATATTGTAGAAGGTCAGGCTCGAAAACACCACCTTCGGCCGATCCCGCCGGATCAGATCCATCAGTTTGGCGAACGCCTTGATATGGCGCCCCCCCAGGTTGGCCAGCAGCACGTCTTTGGGCAACTGATCCAGGTAGACCCCCTTTTTTTCCACCAGCGCCAGACGCGGCGCGAAGCGCTTCCGGTCCAGGTGGGTCAGCAGGGTGAGCATCACCCGCTCGGCGCCGCCGCCTTCCAGGTTGGGGATGGTGAACAGTACCGGCAGCTTCATCGTGGGCGGCCTCCCCGCCCGCCATGCGCCGGACGATTTGTCATACCCCGGCGCAGGCGCCACACCCCCTGTTGCAGCGGGATGTCGAACACCGCCTCCAACAGGTGCAGATACATGCCCGGACGCACCAGCGGCCAAGCGAAAAGACCGCGTAACAGATACCGGGCGCCCTCGGAAAAGTCGCGCTCCCGGAAGAACAGGTGAGACAGCTCAAACCAGCGCAGGGCCGCCACCTTACGGGCGAATATTCGGCCATAACGGGTCGCCGCCGGTCCCAGATGGATCGATAGAAGCCGTTCCGCCGCGGCCACCATGGGAGCCCCTTGCGGATGCCCACCGTCCCGGTAGACCCGGCACAGGGGTTGGGGCAGTAGATCAATACGGAGCTGCATGGCGTAACGCAGCATCCAGTCCCAATCCTCGTAGCGATAAAACGCCTCGTCGTTGAGGCCGACCCGGTCGAAGACCTCACGCCGCACCATCAGGGTGCTTCCGGGGGACAGGTCGCAGCCCATGAGCAACCGGCGGTGGCTGGTGTGGACGGGCACCTTGGGAAAGGTTTCCCCGTTCCGCACGATTTCACATCCGGTGCAGCTTGCCATCACCTCCATCGGCGCCGCCTCAAGCGCCGCAAGCTGCACTTCCAGCTTGTCCGGCAGCCATTCATCGTCCGAATCGAGAAACGCCAGATAGCGCCCCCTGGCGGCGCGGATGCCAGTGTTTCGGGCCGCCGCCGCGCGCCGGTTGGTGGCGTGCCTGAGCAGGCGGATACGGGGGTCGGAAAAAGACTCGACCAGCACCACGGTGTCGTCGGTGGAGGCGTCGTCCACCACGATCAGCTCGAAGTCGCCCAGGGTCTGGGCCAGCACGCTGTCCAGCGCGCGGCGGATTGTCGCCGCGCGGTTGTAGGCGGGAATAATCACGGAAATACGGGGTGTGGCGTTGCGTTTGGTGCTCACCGGGTTTCTCCCGATACGCCGGATGCGCCACCCAGGCGTCGAACGATCCGGTCGTAAAGCACCCCCACCGCCGCCTCCGGCCAGTGATAGCCGCTTGAGATCCCCTCTCGCAAAAATCCCAGAGCGCTTTTCAAATCACCGCACCACACCCCCTCCAACACCCCCTGAAACGCCTCATAGGCGTGCCAGCGGCGAAACATCGGGCGCAGCGCCTCCGGGGCCTCTTGACGGTAGCGCCCGGCCAGAATCAGATGCTCCCGCAGCTTGGCCATGATCGCACCACCCTCCCGCGTGATGGAAAGGGACCCCGGATGCTGGCGGTAGTGATACAAAACCGGCTCGATGCAAACCTCACGGGCTTCGGCGATCCGCATCCGGAACAGGAACTCCCGATCGGCGCTGATCGCAAGCCGGAGGTCGAACATCCCGACGCGCTCAAGCAGCGCGCGTCGGAAAAAGCGGGCATTGATCACCGGCGTGCCGTAGGTCAACACTGGCCATGAAAGCGCCACCTCCCGCACCCCGCTGTAGCGGGCCAGCCGCCGTTCGGCACCGTCCCGCATCCCGTACACCTCGGCGCCGCCGGACACCAGATCTGCCGCGGGGTGTCCGGCAAAGGCACGCGCCACCCAATCAAAGGCGGCGGGCGCATAACGGTCGTCCGTATTGAGCAGCCCGATGACCTCGCCCGAGGCGCGCGCGATACCCTTGTTGACGGCATCGTACAGGCCGTCATCCGGTTCGCTGACAACGGTCAGATGGGGGTAGTCCGAAAGCGCCTCCAGGGTGCCGTCGGTGGATCCGCCGTCCATGATGATGTGCTCGACATCCGGGTAGTCCTGGGCCAGTACGCTCTCCACCGCCTCGGCGACGAATCCGGCCCGGTTCAGGCAGGGGGTGATGATGGAGATGCGCGGATACGGCGTGGAATCGCTCATCAATACCCCGTCCTATCCATGCATTCGGGTGCCGGCACCCTTTACCGGCGCCGCAGCCAGAGGGCGCCGCCGGTGTTTTCCAGACAGACCGGCATGTGCTCCGCAAACCACGCCTCGTGAAAATGGGCAAGGAAGGTGTTGAAGATCAGTATCTCAAAAGCATCGTTATGGCTCAGAAATGCCCGCAACATGTAGTCTTCGTTCCAGAAGCGCCCCTGGAATATCCACTCCCTGGGATATTCGAAGGGGTGGAACACGTCGTGAAAATGCACAATGACGCCGGGCCGGATCCGGGGCATGATCTCGAACAGGATGTGGTTCACGTCGCTGCCCACCTTGGAGACGTGGGTGGAGTCGATAAACAGAAAGTCGTTTTCCCCCAGCGACTCGAACACCTCCAGGTCCACCGCCTGCACAAAACGCTCGATGATCCGCACCTTGCCGGACGCCTCATCCCCCTCCCGCAGCCGCGAACGCAAGCGATCTGCAAACGGTTCGATAAAGGTGAAATTCACCGACCGGTCGAGAAACCGGTCGTTGGTATCGAGCATCACCGCCGAGGAAAAACCGGAACCGACCTCGACCACGTTTTTCGGCCGGAAGTGACGCAGCATCGAATACAGGAACACCGCGTCCGACTGGCAGTAGTGGGGGTTGTCGAAGAAGTAGCGGAGGTCGTCGCTGCGCTCGAACCGGAAGGGCATGTCCGGGTAATAGGCACTCAACTGCCGGGTCAGTTCCAGCTGTTTTTCCTCGTTTAAATCGATTCCCGGCAGGGTCCGCCGGTCCCGGTTAAAAATGGTATCGGCCCGTTTTTCGATCTCATCAAGGGAGGGGATCGGGCTGTAAAAATGGCCGAGGGGATACATCAGGCCGTCGTCCGCTTTTGACTGCTTTGCAGGCGCCAGGCGGTTCACGATTTTTCGGAGCAGGCGCCTCATCGCGTTCTGATTTCCTCATCCGGGTGGTGGGACATTACGGTGTTCCCCGCGACGCTTCCAGCGCCTGAAAGGACGCCCGGAACCGCTTTACGTCATTAAAATCCGGGGCCAGCGCCCGCAACTCCGCTTCGGGCAGTTCCCACCAGCGGGTTTCCAGCAGAAAGGTGATATCCGCCTCGTCAAACCGGTAGCGGATCAGCCGGGCCGGGTTGCCGCCGACGATGGCGTAGGGCGGCACGTCTTTCGTCACCACGGCGCAGGCGGCGATGATGGCGCCGGTGCCAATCTTCACCCCGCCGGGCACCACGGCGCGGTTGCCGATCCACACGTCGTGGCCAATCTCGGTCCGGGGCGGGGTTTCGTCAAAGCCGGGGGTCTCGATAAACGACCGGCGGCAACCGCTGTTGTTCACCGAAAAAAAGGCCGGATAGGTGGATACAAAATCCCGCGACGGATGGCGGAACAGGCCGATGTATACATCCTGTCCGATGGAGCAGAAGCGCCCGATGCCGGCGTGAACCACATAGCTGTTGGGGGACACGTAGCTGTAATCGCCCACCTCCGACCAGGCCACCGTCACCTTCGGATGCAGGGTCACGTTCCGGCCAAAGGTGCTTTCGCGAATGTCGCAACCCGCCCCGAAATGGCAGGTGGGGTTGGACTGCCGCAAAGGCTCCGGCACCGGTTTGCCCCCCCGCAGACGCTTGAGCAGCCACTGGATCATCGCCGTCCCCCTTTGCCGAACATGTGCATGATCTCCATGAGGGCCTTCCGCACGGCGTAGAACAGGGCCTGCCGGGCCGACATGGGGGCCCGGCAGGCCTGCCCCGGAACGCTCACGGTCGGGTTCTCCAGATGCTCGCGCCCGGTGCGCGCCTTGCGCTCGGTCACCGCCCCCACCGGACAGAAGGCGATGTCCTCCCCTTCGATGCCGTGCACGGCATTCATCACCATCGGGGTCATGTGCGCCCCGAAACGCTGGCGCGCACCCGAACAGGCTCGGCGGGTCAGTAGATAATCGGCTTTCACCTTCTCCAGTTCCTTGCTCCGGTAGAGGTCCACTTCGTACGACACACCGTGAAACCGGTCCGTCATCCGGTCCACCGTCGCGGGCGTCGGCTCGAAGTGGGCGTCGTAAACCGACACCGACTCGTCCAGGGAATGGAACCGGAAATTGCATGGCGCTTCAAGCAGGGGAACCTGAAACATGGAATCCCGGCGACCGAAGTGGGTGCCCGGATCCCCGAAGTTGGTGGTCAGGGAGACCCGCGGATAGACAAAGTAGCGGTCCGTCTCGACCATGTACTTGATGAACCGCTTGAGCCAGGAGCTATCCGGCCAGCGGGCCACGTGCCACGGCACCGGGTCCGTCTCCAGCACCTCCCGGCCCTCCCCGTACCAGTCACGGAACCGCCGCCATTGAAGTGCCGACCACGCCTGTCCCCAAGACGACGCCAGTTGCAGGAAAAACACGTCGGAGCCGTCCTCCACCGGCACAAACGGCTCGCGCAGGTATGGATTGGTGCGGTGGCTGTACAGGGAAATTCCCGCCACCCGGTCATCCTCGCCGTAGTGATCCATGGCGCGGCGGACGTAATCGTAAAAATGCCGGGAAACAAACAGGTCGTCCTCCAGCACGATCACGCCGCCGCCCCGTTGGGACAGGTCGCCGCAGCGGAGAATGTGCTCCCGCAGGCCCAGGTTTTCGGGGTGACAGATGACCTCCTTGGGGCCGTGCGCCCAGTCAAACGCCCGCGCCACGTCGGCGACGGCATCTGAATCGCTCCGGTCGATGCTGATCACCAATGGCACACCGCCCCCGTCCGGGAAGTCCGCCGCCGCCAGCGATCCCAGCAGACGGCTCAGGGCGTCGGGCCGATTGTAGGCCGCAACCACGATCGTCGGTGTGTGCATAGTGTCCATCATCCGCCCCGCAGCCGCTCGAACAGTTGCAGGTAACGATCCGCCAGCGTATCCGGCGAAAAGGCCGTCATCACATGGGTCCGGGCTTTTGCCCCCATGGTCCGGCACGCTTCGGGGTCGGCAAGCAGGGCGCCGCCCGCATCTACCAGCGCGTTCACGTCCAGCATGGGCGCAAGGACACCGGTTTGCCCCGTGAGCACCACTTCGCGGTTGCCGCCGGTGTCGAACGACACCACCGGCAGGCCGCAGGCGGCGGCCTCCAACTGGGCCATGCCGAAGCTCTCCAGCAGGGCCGGGCTGACGCACAGGGTGCACGCCTTCATGTGCGCCACATTCTGCGCGTAGGGCAATGTGCCCGGGGCGATGATCCGCACGTTGGCGGGCACCGCACGCACGTCATCGGCATGGTACTTCGACAAAACCCCGGACAGGAAAAAACCGATCGGACCAGTGACCGACCGGGCCAGACTGCGCACGATCTCGAACACGAACCGCTCTCCCTTGATCGCACTCCCGGCGGAGGGGATGTAAACCACCGGCGCCTCCGGCGGCAGGCCGTGGGCGGCACGGACATCGAAGGTCTCAACACCATCCAGAAACGCCAGATCGACCAGGTTTGGAATCACCTCCACCGGACCGTCGAAGCGGTAGGTTTGTTGAAACACGTCCTTCATGTATTCCGAGGGGCAGACCACTGCATCGGAGCGCTCCACCGAACGCTGTTCCATATCCACCGTCAGGCGCGCATCCGAGGTCGTATAGGGGTCAAAAAACGGCAACTCGGTAAAACGCATGGCGTTGTGATGGGAGGCAAACACCACCTTCGCCCCATCCGGCATGCGAAGTTCCGCCCCGGGCGCGTCGTGGTCCGGAACCAGCACTACATCCGGGCGGAATTCGGCCAGGGGCGAAGCCAGCCGTTTGCCCACCGTCGCCCCCCGGATCGCGCCCCGGAACTGGACCCCGGTCTTATAGAAATGGCGCCGCTTCAGATACGCCATGCGCAGCCGGAAAAAGAAATCCTGCACGGGGCCGGACATGCCGTTGCGGACCACATCCGGATCGTCCGGAAACAGCGACGGGTTGTTGTCGCAGAAGGTAAACGCACGGACCGTGCAGCCTCGTTCACGCAGGGCAAGAAACAGGTTGTAATGGGAACTGCTGACGCCGCCGCAGGGATTCGGCGGAAAGGTCGGGGAGATGATGGCCACCCGCATGCGGGAGCCCACCGAACCGCCCTGTTCCTGTAACGGGTTCACAGTCAACTTCCTACGGCCTTACCTTGTGCCACCATAGCCGCTTTGCCAGCGGATAGAGGTGGGTGCCCAGGCGGTCGTCAATCACCCCCGAGAGCGAGATCAGCCCCTTGAGCGAAAACAGGTCGAGCCGTAACGCGGCGCGAAATTCATTCGCCGCCTCGGCCACCTCGCCCCGCTGGTGGAGCTGCTCGCCGCCGTGGTAGTGGTGCCAGGCGAGGATGTGGTCCCGATGGCGTTTCACATCCGGGTCGTCGCAGGCGGCCAGAAACCGCGCCAGCACCATCTCCCGTTCCCGCACAAACGGTACCCGGCTTTGCCCGGTTTTGCTTTCGTCGTGCAGCCGAAATACCGCCAGCGGTTCGGACAGGTAGTGGAAGCGGAAATAATTCGATGCCCGGTACCAGAAATCCACGTCCATCACGTAATGCAGCGCCTCGTCGAACCGCCCGATTTTGTCGAGCACCCGCCGCCGGATAAAGACCGTGGGCTGGAAGATAAAGTTGCGGCACAACAGCGCCACCCGGTCGAACGGCCGGCTCTTCCAGCGGCCCAGCGAAACGCCCTCCCCGTCGATCACCTTCAGATCGCTGTAGACGATATCCACCTCTGGATGGTCCGTAAAAAAATCCGCCACCCGTTCGAAGGTATCGTCCAGATAGAGATCGTCCGAATTCAGGTAGGCGACGATCTCTCCGGTGCTTTTTGCCAACCCCTTGTTGATGGCGTCGGTCTGGCCCCGGTCCGGCTCGCTCACCCAGTAGGCAAGCCTTGCCCCGTGCGAGGCGATCACATCACGGCTGCCGTCGGTGGAGCCGCCGTCGATTACCAGGTACTCCAGGTTCGGATACCCCTGCCCCACCACCGAGCAGATGGTGTCCCCCACATAGCGGGCCTGGTTGAAGGACGGCGTGACCACGGAAATACGCGGCAACCGCCCTTGCCTTCCGGCATCTACCGGTGCCTCCCCGCTATTCACGACTTGAACTTCGACACCAGACGGTGAAGTTTCCAAACCCAGGTACGGCGCAATGCCCGGAATGCCTCGGCATCGGCACCCAGCACCTCGGCCCTGGCCCGCAGCGCCTTGTTCTCTGTATCCAGCCCTTGCAACTGTGCCGTAACCGCCCGCACAAACGGCGCCACGAACAGCCGTCCCCCCTCGCTGCCCACCACCTGCCGCCAGGACGGGTAACGGGCGTCCATGACCGGCCCGCACTGGCGCGTAAACGCCGCCAACTCGTCCTCGCTCCAACCGGTCCAGTGGTACGGCTCGTTGCGGGAGACATTGGTCACCTGAGCCGGGGGCGGCTCCCGGCCCTCGAACCCGAGCCAGGCAAGCAGGCCGGGCAGGGCCTCGCCCAACTCCTCCAGGCACAGGGTGTGGAAGCGCCCGGCGGCATGGGCATTCAGGTCGGCCTCGATGGTTCGGTTGACGTAGCCCCAGTACCAGCAGCACTTCTCGAAGCGGGACATGGCGGCCCACACGGACGCCTCCACATCACCGCAACGATCCCCCTGAACCCGTCCGTCAATCCAGGCCTGCTGTATCGGGAGACAGTCTTCGTAGCGCTCATAAACGTCGTTGTGGCCCGAATACCACTGGCGCTGATAGGCGGACGACACCACATCCATGCCGTTGCGGATCAGCCAGACGAAACGGGCATGGGGAAACACCTGCAGGATCACCGGAATCAACAGGGATAGGGTCTGGTTGGACTCGCAATACAGTTTGCCGTCCACGGACGCCGAACGGGTGGCGGCAAGCACCTCGGCGACATCCGCGGCGGACACATCCCCGTAGCGGTAACCGGAGGACTCGGCGATCAGCACCGGCTCCGGTTCATGGGGACAGACGCACCCTTCCACCTGCGACAACAGGCGGGACAGGGTGGTGGTCCCGGAACGGCCGGTGCTGACGATGAACACCGGGCCCTGTGGCGGCGCGTTACCCATCCAGGGACCTCCCGTTGACGCCCCCGTATTTTCCTGCCGCGTCCAGCTTACGGTAATGGGCTTCGTCCCGTCTGCCCAGCACCCGGAACGGCTCGTTGCCGACAATCGTCATTTCCGGCACGTCGCGGCTGACCACGCACCCCATGCCGACCACCGCACCATCGCCGATGGTGACGCCGGGAGTGATGCAGACGTTGGCTCCGACCCACACGTTGCGCCCGATCACCACCGGCTTTTCCAGATAGGTATCGTCGTAGGGAAGCCGCTCCCCCTCGATGTTGTGGTTGGCGGAATAGATCACCACGTTGCGGCTGATGTGGGTGTGGTCGCCGATGCGGATGCCGCCCTTGGCCATCAGTTGGGAACCATCGCCCACATGCACATTGTCGCCAAGCTCGGCCAGTTCGGGGAACGCGATGGTCACCCTGCCGTTCAGGTGGACCCCCTCGCCACAACGCCCGAGTTGCTCCCTGATGCGTGCCACCCGTACCCGTTCCACACGCGCGTCCAGCTCCGCAAACGCACGATGCATCCGGGGTGCGAGAGCGCGGGCAAGCCGGGTGAAAAAGGCATTCAACATATCCAACAGCGCCTACGCGGCGTCCCACGAATATTCCGTGAGTACGCTGCTCATCCCCTCTGCCGGCAGGGTGCCGCTGCCGTAGAAGTCGCCGGTTTCCACCCGCACCGAGCCCGCCTCGCGAATCCAGTCGGCGATCTCCCCGTTGCACCGGGACATGATGTTCAACGTATAGACACCGCTGGTCAGAGGCCATTTATCGAAAGAACAGGTCCATTTCCCCCCCCCCGCCTCCACCTTGAGGGGGGTCCCCACCACCGCGCTCCGGCAGGCGCACAGCAGCACCCCGAACGGGGTGAAAAAGCCGATCGACACGTCCGCGATCATGTCCGGTGCGGGGTCGTGGGTCTCGTAAGACAGCTCGATGCGCACCGGCCTGCCGGAGATCAGCACCGTCAGCGTCTCGCCGCTCTGTCCGTCCAGGAAGCGGATGTCGGTGAGCCGGATGCGCTGGTTGCCACTCCGGTCGGGCAATTCCCCCAGGGGCAGGCCGGTTTCGGCCTGGCCGGTCTGCATGTAGTGGTCAATGCCGCCATCCACATGGCCTTCGAAGCTTTTTTCGCCGTTCTCCAGCACCACCACCCGGCTGCACAGGGACTGCACGGCGGCCATGTTGTGGCTGACAAACAGCACCGTGCGCCCCCCCCGGGCCACCTCCCCCATCTTGCCGATGCATTTTTTCTGGAACTCGGCATCGCCCACCGCGAGCACCTCGTCCACCACCAGCACCTCCGGTTCCAGGTGGGCGGCGACGGAAAAGGCCAGACGCATATACATGCCGGAGGAGTAATGCTTCACCGCTGTATCGAGAAACGTTTCCACCCCCGAAAACGCCACGATCTCGTCAAATTTGCGCCGGATTTCCTCACGCCGCATACCCAGGATCGCGCCGTTCATGAAGACGTTCTCCCGACCGGTCAGTTCCGGGTGAAAGCCGGTTCCCACCTCCAGCAGGCTCGCCACCCGACCTCGGAGGCGAATCCTCCCCGTAGAGGGCAGGGTAATACGGGACAGGATTTTGAGCAGCGTGCTCTTTCCGGCGCCGTTTCGCCCGATGATACCCACCACCTCGCCCTCGGCGACATTGAAGCTGATGTCCTTGAGCGCCCAGAAGCGATGAGCCTCCCGCTCCCCCCGGTCACGCCGGAACAGGGACTTCGCCCGGTGGGCCACCATATCCCGCAGGGTGTCGTGCCGGGTTACGCCCAGTTGGTAGTGCTTGCCAATGCCTTCCACGTGGATCATCTACACAACATCCACAAAAGTGTGTTCCATCCGGCGGAAGTAGAGCAGGCCAATTACCAGTGCGGCCACGGCAAGTCCCATTGAAATGAAAAACGTCGCCGGTGGAAACGGTGAACCGAACAACGCCCAGCGTAAGGTTTCGATAGCGCCCACCAACGGATTGAGGCTGTAGAGCAGGTGCCATTTTTCCGGAATCATCGAGATCGGATAGATCACCGGTGACACGAACAACGCGATCCGGCTGATGAAGGGAACCACCTGTCCCACATCGCGGTAATAGACGTTCAGGGCGGCGAACAGCGTCCCCAGACCCAATCCCGCCAACCACATCCAGAGCACGCACAGCGGTGCAACCCACAGCAGGTGCGGGGAAGGTGCAAACCCGTAAAAGAAGCCCAGCGCCACCAACACCAAAAAGGCAAAAAAACAGTCCACCAGGGGCACCGATGTGGCCGACAGGGGGGTGATCAGCCGGGGATAATAGACCTTGGTCAACAATCTGGCCTGGGAAACCACGCTGTTGGAAACCCCTTGCAGGCAGCCGGTGGCCAGTGTCAGCAGGACCAGTCCCGACAGAAAATACAGCGGATAGGGCACCTCTCCCGAGGGCATACGCGCCCAGATGCCGAAGATCACACTGAATATCGCCGCCATGATCAGCGGTGTCAGCACCACCCAGAGGATCCCGAGCACCGACTGTTTGTAGCGGACGGAAATATCCCTGACGACCAATTGCCCGATCAACTCCCGGTACGCCCACAATTCGGAAAAGTCGATGGACAGGGACGGGCGGTACGGCTCGATGAGCGTTTCGCTCTGTGTTGCGCGGTCACTCACAAATCACTCCCTGTCTTTCCAGCGCTGATGTTATGCGTGGGAGGCCGGGGGCCCGGGGGTTACAGTCTTAACGTTCATTTGGTGAACATAAGTGCAAACCCTGAATTTGTCAATGGATTCCCGGCGGACGGGACGGAACTCAGGTCCCCTTGCGTCCGTACTTGTCGTCGAACCGCACGATGTCGTCCTCGCCCAGGTAGGCGCCGCTTTGCACCTCGATCATCTCCAGCGGTTCGGTGCCGGGATTTTCCAGCCGGTGCCGGGTCTCCACCGGGATATAGGTGGACTCGTTTTCGCCAAGCAGGAAGGTGTCGTCACCCCGGGTAACCCGGGCGCTACCCACCACCACAACCCAGTGCTCGGCCCGGTGGTGGTGCATCTGCAGGGACAGGGAGGCGCCGGGATTCACGGTAATGCGTTTGACCTGATGGCGCTCGGAGATCTCCAGCACGGTGTAGGAGCCCCACGGCCGGTAGACGGTGCTATGCAGCCGGGTCTCGTCGCGCCCTTGCTGTTTCAATTCCGTAACCAGCTTCTTGACGTCCTGAACCCGATCCATGGGGGCCACCAGCACCGAGTCAGCGGTTTCCACCACCACATGGCCGGACAGGCCCACCACCCCCACCAGACGGGATTCGGCGCGCACATAGGAACCGGTCACCCCCTCGGCAATCACATCGCCCACCAGCACATTGCCCTGGCTGTCCGGGTCCGACACCTCCCACAGGGCCTGCCAGGAGCCGACGTCGTTCCAGCCCATGGAGACCGGCACCACCGACACCTCGCCGGACTTTTCCATCACCGCGTAGTCGATGGAGTCGGACGGGCTTCGGGAAAAGGACGACTCATCCAGCCGGGTGAAGTCCAGGTCGTGACTGGCATTCTTTACCGCCTCCGTGCAGGCCGCCAGCATGTCGGGGGCGTGGGCGCCCAGGGCATCCAGGTAGCTGCGGGCGGAAAACGCGAACATGCCGCTGTTCCAGAGGTAATCCCCGGCGGCGAGAAATGCATGAGCCGTGGCCTCATCCGGTTTTTCCACGAAACGGGCCACCTCGAAGGCGTCGCCGCCGGGACGGGCCGCACCCCGCTGAATATAGCCGTAGCCGGTCTCGGCCCGAACCGGTTCGATGCCGAAGGTCACCAGCCGCCCTTGCCGGGCCTCCAGGGCGGCGGCGCGCACCGCCGTATGAAACGCGGCGGTGTCGGCAATCACGTGGTCGGCGGGCAGCACCAGCAGCACCGGGTCGTCATCCGCGGAGGCCAGGGCCAATGCGGTCAGCGCCGCCGTCGCCACCGCCGGGGCGGTGTTGCGGCCCGCGGGCTCAAGCAGGATGGCGGCGGCGGTCACACCCATGCCGCGCAACTGCTCCGCCACCATGAAGCGATGCTCCTCCCCGACCACCACCAGCGGCGCGGCCGCGTCCAGCCCGGCAAGGCGCCCCACGGTGGATTGCAGCATGGTGTCATTCCCCACCAGGGGCAGCAACTGCTTGGGGTACAGCTCGCGGGACAGGGGCCACAGGCGCGAACCGACCCCGCCCGCCAGAATCACGGGAACGACCACGGGGACCCCTTTACCCGCCACCGCTCAGCCTGCTTCCTGACGGCCACGGAGGGCGCCCGCGACGGACTCCTTCCGATAGTCCTCGACCGTGCGGCGGATGCCGTCGGCAAGGCTGATGGAAGGGGTCCAGCCGAGGGCGTTGATCTTGCCGGTATCGAGCAGCTTGCGCGGGGTGCCGTCCGGCTTGTCCGCATCCCACACCGTGTCGCCGGAGTAACCCACCTGTTCGCTCACCACCTCGGCCAGTTCGCGGATGCTGATGTCCTTGCCCCAGCCAACGTTGACCAGCGGCATGTCGCCCGGCTCCGCATGCACCCTGCCCATGAGAAACAGGCAGGCGTCCGCCAGATCGTCCACGTGCAGAAACTCCCGGCGCGGGGTGCCGCTGCCCCACAGGGTCACGGTTGCGTCGCCACGCTCCCTGGCCTCGGAGAACTTGCGGATCATGGCGGGCAGTACGTGAGAGTTTTTGAGGTCGTAATTGTCGCCCGGCCCGTACAGGTTGGTGGGCATGGCGGCGATGTAGTCGGTGCCGTACTGGCGGTTGTAGCCCTCGCACATGGTGATACCGGCGATCTTGGCCACCGCGTAAGGGGCGTTGGTGGACTCCAGCGGGCCGGTCAGGAGGTGCTCCTCCCGCATCGGCTGCGGGCACTCCCGGGGATAGATGCAGGAACTGCCCAGAAACAGGAGGCGGTTCACCCCGTGCCGGTAGGCCTGGTGGATCACGTTGTTCTGGATCGCCAGGTTGTCGTAGATAAAGCTCGCCGGATAGGTGTTGTTGGCGACGATGCCGCCCACCCGTGCGGCGGCCAGGAACACCGCGCCGGGACGCTCGTTGGCGTAGAAGTCGCGCACCGCGGCCTGATCGGTCAGGTCCAGTTCCGTGCGGCTGCGGGTGATGACGTCCGTATATCCGGCGGCGTTCAGGGCGCGCACCAGAGCGGCGCCCACCATCCCCCGGTGACCGGCGACGAAAATCCGGGTATCAGAAGAAAGCCCCGCTTCGCTCATTCGTGGTGGGTCCTGCCCTCATAGGTATGGCCCGCATCCCGCAGGGTCTTCTCCCGCTCCGCCAGTTCCAGGTCGTGGTCGACCATCATCTCCACCAGCCCGTCCAGGTCCACCTTCGGTTCCCAGCCAAGCACCTTCTTGGCCTTGGCGGGGGAACCCAGCAGCAGGTCCACCTCCGCCGGGCGGAAATAGCGCGGGTCCACCTCGATGAAATCCTCATGGTTCAGGTCGAGCCGTGAAAACACCTTCTCGCAGAACTCGCGCACCGAGTAGGTTTTGCCGGTCGCGATGACGAAATCGTCCGGGGTGTCGTGCTGCAACATGCGCCACATCATCTCCACATAATCCCCGGCGAAGCCCCAGTCACGCTTGGCGTCCATGTTGCCCAGGTACAGTTTTTCCTGAAGCCCGAGCTTGATGCGGGTGGCGGCGCGGGTGATTTTGCGGGTTACAAACGTCTCGCCCCGGCGCGGAGACTCGTGGTTAAACAGGATGCCGTTGGTGGCGAACATGCCGTAGGCCTCCCGGTGGTTCACCGTCTGCCAGAAGCCGAACACCTTGGCGCAGGCGTAGGGGCTGCGCGGGTGGAACGGGGTGTCTTCGGTCTGGGGGGTCTCCCGTACCTTACCGAACATCTCCGAGGAGCAGGCCTGGTAATAGCGCACCCCGTGGCCGGTGCGATCCTGATAATTCCTGAGCGCCTCCAACAGCCGCAGGGTGCCGACCCCGTCCACGTCGGCGGTGTAAACCGCCTCCTGGAACGACACCTGCACATGGGACTGGGCCCCCAGGTTGTATACCTCGTCGGGCTTCACCTCCTCGATAATCTGACGCAGGTTGGCGCCGTCGGACAGGTCGCCGTAATGCAAAAACAGGCGTGTGCCCGCCAGATGGGGATCCTGATAGATGTGGTCGATACGCTGGGTATTGAAGGTGGAGGCCCGGCGGATAATGCCGTGGACCATGTACCCCTTCTCCAGCAACAGTTCGGCCAGATACGATCCGTCCTGCCCGGTAATCCCGGTAATCAGTGCAACCTTCTGTCCCGTACTCAACGCATTCACCTCCCTGAAAAAATACCACGGGGGCGCAGGAGCACCCGTCCATCACGTCACACCGATCAATCCGGCACGGCTTGGTATTGTGTCAAATTCGGGGTGGCCTCTGCACGGTTTCCCGGAGCATGAAGGGATTTATGCCCGGATCACCCGCTCCCCGTCGGGCTCAAACACCCCTCGGGTGTCCACGATCAGTGAGGCGTGTTGCTGAATCAGGGGCCAGTCGAAGCGGTCGTGGTCGGTCACCACCAGCACCACATCGGCGTCGCTCAGGGTCTTTTTATCCAACGCCACGCTCTTCAGGTCGAGCCGGTGCTTGCGGGTGGGCGGGTAGGCCGGTACATGGGGGTCGGCATAGGACACCTCGGCGCCCCGGGCCAGGAGCAACTCGATAATCACCGCGCTGGGGGACTCGCGCACGTCGTCCACGTTTTTCTTGTAGGCCACGCCGAGTACCAACACCCGCGCCCCTTGTACCGCCTTGCCGTTTCGGTTCAGGGCTTCGGACACCTTACCCACCACATACTCCGGCATGGCCATATTGACCTCTCCGGCCAATTCGATAAAGCGGGTGGCGATGCCGTACTCCCGCGCCTTCCAGGTGAGGTAGAACGGGTCGATGGGAATGCAGTGCCCGCCCAGGCCCGGCCCCGGATAAAACGGCCGGAAGCCAAACGGCTTGGTGGCGGCGGCGCGGATCACCTCGAAGATGTCGATCCCCATGCGATCGGCCACCTGCTTGAGCTCGTTGACCAGGGCGATGTTCACCGCCCGGTAGGTGTTTTCGAGAATTTTGGTCATCTCGGCGGCTTCGCTGGATGAAACCGGCACCAACTGGTCGATAACGTGGCCGTACAGAGCCAGGCCAACCTCAAGACACTCCGGCGTATGGCCACCCACCACCTTGGGAATGGTGTCGGTGGTGAACTCCGGGTTGGCCGGGTCTTCCCGCTCCGGGGAATAGACCAGAAATACCTCGGTGCCGATGGTGAGGCCCGCCGCCTCAAGCTGCGGGGCCAACAGGTCGCGGGTGGTGCCGGGGTAGGTGGTGCTCTCCAGGGAAAGCACCTGGCCCGCAGCCATCTCAGCGATCGGAAGCGAGCCTTCCGCGTACCCGAGCGACGCGAAACACGGCTGCAGGTGCAACGGGCGGGGGTAATATATGGCGGCCCCCACGTCCTGCCGCCGCAGGTGTTCCCGCAGCGCCTCACGGCGCTCCACGAGGATAGTGTACTGGTGGAAAACTGGGTCGTTTCCCTCGCGGACCATGAGCGGACGAACGCCCTCCATCTCGCAAAATGCCTCGGTGTATGCGCGGGCATGACGCTTCCGGGCGGCGTTCCACTGGTCCAGGTGGCGTAATTTTGCCAACAGCACGGCGGCCTGTAGCGTATCCAACCGGCTGTTCGTCCCGACCTCATCGTGGTGATACTGCTTGGCTCCGCCGTGTGCGCGCAGCAGACGAAGCCGTGCGGCACGTTGCTCGTCGTCAGTAGTGATCATCCCCCCATCACCCCACGCTCCCAGATTCTTGCTT
>JBHHVE010000043.1:0-18432 GCA_046754085.1 Leptospirillia bacterium | reverse complement strand
GGTGCTGGAAAAGCTCGACCGGTACGCCGAGGCCCGCCGGGAGTACGAGACGGCACCGGCAGGGTCTGGGCGGCGGCCACCACCTCGGAGGTGGTGGCCGATGCGGCCTCGAAGCGGTCTTCATTGAAATCGGCCAGTTCCGGGTCCAGCGCCGCCCGGCAGACGGCGGCCAGCGCCTCACTGCGCAACTGCGCCTCGGCGCCATGAATCAGGTAGACCGGGCGGATCGGCGAGAGGGGTGGTGCGGAATCCGGCACGGACTACTCCGCCGCCGTGTATGCGAGTTCCAGAAGCAGGGATTCGGCCAGGGCAAACGCCGCCTCCTCCACCGCACGGTCCTTGGCATCCCGGTTGCCGGTGGCGTTGCCGGTCACCCGGTATTCGGCGGTTCCCACCATTGTGCGCCCGTCCCACACCGGGGTGACCGCCGCGGCGTCACCCTCCATGGAGACCTCGACCGTCACCACCACCCGGCGGTGGCTGGCGTGGCCGGCGGTATCAAAAGACAAGATCTCATCGGAGAAGTTCACCACACGCCCCTTCATTCTGGCGCCTTCCCCGGCGGTTACCTTCACCCCGCCGGACAACAACCGGCTGCGCACGATGGAGGTGACCCGCTCGGACAACAAAGGCTCCAGGGTGTCGTTGACGAAGGCCGGCACCGCCACCCGCACCCCGGCGGCGGACGGCGCGTCATCCGCCCCCGCCATCCGGTAACCGGCGCAGCCCGCGAGCAGCGTGCCCGACAGCCCGATCGCGACAGCGAGTTGCGTCAGCCTAGAGAACCACATTGACCAGCTTCCCCGGAATATAAATCACCTTCCCCGGCTCCTTGCCGCCCACGTGAGCCTGCACCTTGTCGCTGGCCAGCGCCGCCGCCGTCACATCATCTTCCCCGGCGTCCGCCGGGAATTCCAGGCGGTCACGCAACTTGCCGTTCACCTGCACCACCACGGTCATGGTATCCGATACCAGCCACTTTGGGTCAGCCTCGGGCCAGTCTTGATCGCAGACCAGACCGTCACCGCCGATCCGCTCCCACAACTCCTCGGCGATGTGCGGGGCGAATGGCGACAGCAGGGTAACCAGCGCCCTGACCGCCTCCGCAAACGCGGCGCTGTCACCGGAACCGTCGGTGCGGTCCGACTGGAATCTGGCGCAGGCGTTGACCAACTCCATCAGGGCGGCGATGGCGGTATTGAACTGGTAGGCGCGCTCGATGTCGCCGGTCACCTTTTCGATGGTACGGTGGGTGGCGCTCAATAAGGCCCGGCCGGCATCACCCGGCTCACCCGTGGCGGCCCCGGCAGCCGCCGACTCCGCCGCCAGCGCCCACACCCGCTTCAAGAACCGGTGGCTGCCGTCCACCCCGGAGTCGGACCACTCCAGGTCCCGCTCCGGGGGTGCCGCGAACAGCATGAACAGACGCGCGGTGTCGGCCCCGTAGCGCTCGATCAACGCCCCCGGATCCACCACGTTGCCCTTGCTTTTACTCATCTTGGCGCCGCCCTTGATCACCATGCCCTGGGTGAGCAGGCGCTCGAACGGCTCCGACACGGAGGTCAGCCCCATATCGCGCATCAGCTTGGTGAAAAAGCGGGCGTAGAGCAGGTGCAGAATGGCGTGCTCGATGCCACCGATGTACTGGTCCACCGGCAGCCAGGCATCCACGGTGCTTTTGTCCAGCATGGCGGTATCCGCCGCCGAACTCCCCTGACAGGCGAAGCGGGCAAAATACCAGGACGAGTCGATAAAGGTGTCCATGGTGTCGGTGTCGCGCCGGGCGGCGGCCCCGCAAGCGGGGCAGTCAACCTCGTAAAACTCCGGCGACTGGGCCAGAAATGAGCCGGACTCGGGCAGGGTCACGCCGGTCGGCAGCTCCACCGGCAGCTGGTCCTCCGGCACCGGTACCGGGCCGCAGGCCTCGCAGTGGATCACCGGGATCGGCGTGCCCCAGTAGCGTTGGCGGGAGATGCCCCAGTCCCGCAGCCGGAAGTTGACCTTGCGGGTCCCCTTGCCCTGTTTTTCCAGGGCCTCGGCCACCGCGGCCTTGCCGTCGGCGCTTGGGGTGCCGTCGAACACACCCGAGTTCACCATGACGCCGGGGCCGGTATAGGCTTCGGTCATGCCCTCGGCATCCAGCGCCTCCCCTTCCGGCTGAATCACCACCTTGATGCGGATATCGTATTTTTTCGCAAACTCGAAGTCGCGCTGGTCGTGGGCCGGCACCGCCATCACCGCGCCGGTGCCGTAAGCCATGAGCACGAAATTGGCGACGTACACCGGCACCGGCTCGCCGCTGAGCGGGTGGAGGGCGGTATGGCCGGTGGCCATACCGCGTTTTTCCATGGTTTCCAGGGTTTCCTCGGAGACCGCGTGGCCCTTGCACGATTCGATGAACCGGGCCAACTCCGGGTTATCCACCGCCGCCGCCTTCGCCAATGGATGATCGGCGGCGACGGATAGGAAAGTGACCCCCATCAGGGTGTCGGGACGGGTGGTGTAGACCGGCAGACAGTCGATGCCTTGCAGCGGGCTGTCCAGAGCGAAGTCGATTTCGACCCCCTCGGAACGTCCGATCCAGTTTTTCTGCATGGCCACCACCCGCTCGGGCCAGTGCTTCAAGGTGTTCAGGTCGTCCAGCAGTTCCTGGGCGTAATCAGTGATCCTGAGGCACCACTGCTCCAGCTCCCGCGCCCGTACCGGGGTGTCGCACCGCCAGCAGGCGCCGTCCACCACCTGCTCGTTGGCCAGCACGGTGTTGCACGGGCCACACCAGTTCACCTGGCTGCTTTTGCGGTAGGCAACGCCCTTCTCCAGAAGTTTCAAAAAGAACCACTGGTTCCAGCGATAGTAGGAGGGATCGCAGGTGGCCAGCTCCCGCTCCCAGTCATAGGACAGTCCGAGGGGCTGCATCTGCCCCTTCATGTCCTCAATGTTCTTCCTGGTCCACCGGTCCGGCGGCAGCTTGTGCTTGATGGCGGCATTTTCGGCGGGCATGCCGAAGGCGTCCCACCCCATCGGGTGCAGCACGTTGAAGCCCCGCATGCGCTTGTAACGGGCGATCACGTCACCGATGGCGTAGTTACGCACGTGCCCCATGTGGATGTTGCCGGAGGGGTACGGAAACATCTCCAGGCAGTAGAACCTGGGGCGTCCGTCGTCTCGCACCGCAAAGGTGCGCTCGTTGAGCCACCGGCCCTGCCACCTGGACTCGATCTGTTGTGGGCGGTACGGGGTCATCTGAATGGGGAAACGGGTGCAAAAAACAAGGGCGGCGAACCCTCGCCACCCGGTCGAAATTTAGCATGGGAAAGCCGCATGCTTCAAGGCGCATGTTGCAGCGAACCATTGAGTGAAACGGGAAGCTGTGCTACTTTTTTTGGCCTCTTTTTCGGACTTGAATCATGGATCAAAGCAGCGCGCTCCCCGTGGTTGCCATCGTGGGTCGCCCCAATGTGGGTAAATCCACACTTTTCAACCGGCTGGTCGGCCACCGGGCGGCGATCGTGATGGACACCCCCGGCGTCACCCGCGACCGGCACTATCTGCCGGTGAACTGGTTTCTCCTGAACTTCACCCTGGTGGATACCGGCGGCGTCGACTTCGAGGGCGAGGGCGTTCTCGACCGGGAAGTCGGCGACCAGAGCCTGCGTGCGGTGCCCGAGGCCGATCTGGTGCTGTTCATGACCGATGCCCGCGAGGGCGTCACAACCGCGGACAGGGAGGTCGCCGAAACCCTTCGCCGCAGCGGTGTGCCGGTGATCCACATGGTCAACAAGGCCGACACCGAAGCCCTGGAACATCAGGCCATGGAGGCCGCCAGCCTCGGCTTCGAGCATATCGTGCCGGTATCGGTGGAGCACAGCCGCGGCCTCGACCCCCTGTACGATATGGTCTGCGGGATGCTGCCCGAGGCGATGACCGCCGGCATGGACGATGAGGTGGTCCGGAAGGCCGACCCCAATCCCATCTCGCGGGTAGCCGTCCTGGGCCGTCCCAACGTGGGCAAGTCCACCCTGATCAACCGCCTGCTGGGCGAGGACCGGCTGGTGGTCTCCGACGTGCCCGGCACCACCCGGGACGCCATCGACTCCAGGATCACCTACAAGGGCACCGAGTATCTGTTTATCGATACCGCCGGTATCCGCCGCCGGGGCCGCATCGACAAGGGGGTGGAACGGGCCAGCATCGGCCGCACCATGGGCGCCCTGGAGCGGGCGGAGGTGGCGGTGCTGCTGATGGACGCCGAGGAGGGGGTCACCGAACAGGACACCAAGATCGCCGGGCAGATCCTGCGCACCCTGAGAAGCTGCATCCTGGTGGTCAACAAGTGGGACATCAAAAAGGGCGACGACGAGGCCCGGAAGTGGCTCGAAAAAGAGCTGGACCGGCTTTTTCCATTCCTCGAATTCGCGCCCGTGCTGTTTCTCTCCGGCCAGACCGGCCACAACATGCCCCGGCTGTTTGCCGCCATCGACAAGGTGACTCAGGCGTTCCGCCGCCGCATCCCCACCGGCGAACTCAACCGCACCGTGGAACAGCTCATCGCGCACCAACCGCCGCCCCTTCTGCGTCACCGTCCGGTCAAGATCTACTACGCCACCCAGGTGGGCGCGGCGCCGCCCCGCTTCGTGCTGTTCACCAACCAGCCGGAAGGACTCGGCAAGGGCTATCTGCGCTATCTGGAAAACGGCCTGCGGGAGGCCTTTGACTTCACCGGCACGCCGGTGCGGATCAGCGTGCGCCACAGAAGCAAGGACAAGCGCGGCAAACAAGCCAGACACGCCACCCCCGGCAGACTCAAACCCGCCAAGCACAAGCCCGGCAAACGCAGCAAAAAATAGTGCGCCCCGCACGGGGATAGTGCGCAAGCTGGAAAACTGCCGTCAGTGCCCCGAGTGCAAGGCGGGAGAAGCACAAGGGGCGGAGGCGTACTCTTGTACGTCCAGGTCCAGAGCACCGCAACCAACGAAGTAATCGGGTGCTTACGGCGGTTTTTTAGGCGGCCGTGGTCAGTTTGTAGAGCACTTCCGAACGGGAGCTGGCGTCCATCTTGGCCATGATCGCCTTGATGTGGTCCTTGACGGTGTATTCGCTGATAAACAGCAACTCGCCGATCTCCCGGTTGCCCTTGCCGTAATAGAGCATCCGCAAAACGTCCTGCTCCCGGCGGGAGATACGGTAACGGCGGCGCACCGCGTCAAAGTCGATCTCCCGCTCCAGCGCCACTTCCTCGATCATCACGGCCACCGCCTGGCCGCCTTCGGGACCCGAGAAAAAGTGTGCCCGCACCCCGTAAACCGTGTCGTCATCGAGGTGAACGTCAGCAGCCACCGGCTCGTCTTCCCCCGACAGACTGGCCTCCACCAGCCGCGCCCCGGTGCGGATCACCTGCCCGGCCAGCACCCGCTGATCCGGCGCGCCCAGTTGCATGAAGGTTTCCCCCTCCGGGTTGGTCCACATCACATCCAGGTTCAGGTCGAGCACGACAAGGCCCGGAAGCCGGCGCTTCTTCAGGATGGCAAGGGGATCGGGATCACGGGGCTGCATAGGCGGTCCTGCTTAAAACAAGGGTTCGATTCCCCCTCTTATCGTTATAAAGTGCTTAAAACTTGAGCCTTTCATCGACACCCCACGGCCCGATGGGGGACCATGTGACTCTGTCCCCATTGCCGTTGTGAGAATTGGAGAACACCCGGTGCTGAATGCCATCCAACGTTTTTTCAGTAAAAATCTGAACCCGGCATCCGAGGCCATCACCTCGAAGGAGGCGACCGGGCATGCGCTGCAACTGGCCACCGCCGCGCTCCTGCTCGAGGCGGTGCGCGCCGACGCCACCGAGCACCCTGAAGAGCGCGCCGAGGTGGAGACGGCCATCACCCGCGCCTTCTCCCTGTCGGATGCCGAAACCGCCGAGCTGATCGCCCTGGCGGAGGCGGAGACCGCCGAGGCCACCTCGCTCTACCAGTTCACCCACCTGATCGACAAGGGGTACGACTACGACAAAAAGTGTCAGGTGGTGGAAATGCTGTGGCAGGTGGTGTTTGCCGACAACCACATGGAAAAATACGAGGAACACCTGGTGCGGCGGGTCGCCGACCTGATCCACGTGGCCCACAAGGATTTTATTAATTTGAAATTGAAGGTCCGCGACGCCCCCGGAACGCCGGGGGGTGAATAACGCCCCGCACCGCGGGATCGGGGCCACGCCCAGGGAATTTCCCCACCAAAAACCGCCCTGAGGGGTGCGCATGCAAGGCGAAAGGCATACCGCCGCCTGTATGTCGGGGTTTCAAGCACCGCCAGGATGCCGCAACCGGCGGTTTTTTTAAAGGCTTCGGGAGATTATTTCAGACAGGCTTGTCACCACCTTGACCCAAGCCGGTAGGGCAGACAGGGCGGCGGGAATCGCAAGCACCGCAAAAAGGCAGGATGTGGAAAACCAGAAGGTGAGGCGCAGGGCGCGCATCTACCCGCCCAGGGTGTAGGCCGCCTGGGTGTAAAAATCAACGGCAATCAGGGACGACACCGCAACCAGCATAAAGATGAAGATCAGGCGGGCCTTGATGGCGAAGTTGTAAAATACCGAGAAAAAGCCCAGAGAAAATTCACGCATCGGAAAAAACGACTCCCAGTTCCATGTGGTTGGGCCGTTCGGCAGGTCGGCCGTCTTGCGCCCTCTGGCGCGAGACCCGTTTCCTTTGCGTCCCACCCTCACGGGTGGTTTGCCGTTATCGGGGCATCCGTCGGTTTGGCGTCGGCCCGGGCACAAACCCGCTGCCGCATGCCCACTGATGTTCAGCAAACGAGATGCCAGCCACGGATAATTCTTATATACACACCGTAACCTATTGATATAAAAAGCATATTAAGACCTTACACCGACCCGCGACACGGCTTCCGGCAGGACTTCCCGGTGGGCGGCTTCCCCAAGCTGGGAAACATTTTTCCCATTCCGACGCCGTTCCGTCAGGGATTGAACAGGGCCTTCACCCGCCGAAGCCGGTAGAATTGGGAATATGGAGAACACCTCCCAAGACATCGTCACCCCTGACGCCGAAGCGGAACTGACCCTGCCGGTGGGGGGCATGACCTGTGCCGCCTGCGCCGCCCGTATCGAGAAGGTACTCGGCCGCCGCGAGGGGGTGACGGACGCGGCCGTCAACTTTGCGGATGCCAGCGCCACCGTGCATTACGACCCGGCTCGGCTCGGCCCGGCGGAGCTGATCGAGACGGTGCGCCAGACCGGCTTTACGGTACCGACGGAGGAGACCGAACTGCCGGTGGCGGGCATGACCTGCGCCGCCTGCGCCGCCCGCATCGAAAAGGTGCTGGGCCGCATCTCCGGCGTGCTGTCCGCCGGGGTCAACTTCGCCAGCGCCAGCGCCAGCGTCGAGCACACCGCCTCGGTCAGCCGGGCGGACCTTGTCCAAGCCATCACCCGCGCCGGATTTTCCGTGCCGGAGACCGCGGGTGACGCCCCGGAACAACAGGCTGCTGCCGCCGACATGGAGGCGGCACGGGCGGCCCGCGATCTGTCCCGGCGACTCGGGGTATCGGCGGTTCTGGCGGTTCTGGTGTTTATCGGCAGCATGCCGTCCGTGTTTCCGTGGGTGGAGGCGATTCCCGGCCGCCTGTTCTGGGTCATGGCGCTGGCTGTGCCAGTGCAGTTCTGGGCCGGCTGGCCGTTTTATCGGGCCGCATGGGCCGCCGCCCGCCACGGCGGCACCGACATGAACACCCTGGTGGCGGTCGGTACCAGCGCCGCCTTCGGCCTGTCCGCGGTGTCCGTTCTGGCCCCCGGCCTGTTTACCGGCACCGGGCAGGCGGCAAACATCTATTTCGACACCTCGGCGGTCATCATCACCCTGATCCTGTTGGGCCGTACCCTGGAGGCCCGCGCCAAGGGCCACGCCTCCGACGCCATCCGCGCCCTCATGGGCCTGGCCCCCCGGAGGGCCACTGTGGTGAGGGACGGCACCGAGCAGCAGGTCGACCTGGAAGAGGTCCGGGTGGACGATCTGGTGGTGGTGCGTCCCGGAGAAAAGCTGCCGGTGGACGGGGTGGTCGAGTCCGGCCACTCCACCGTGGACGAGAGCATGATCACCGGTGAGCCGATTCCGGTGGAGAAACTGCCGGGGGAGCCGGTGGTGGGCGGCACCCTCAACAAGACCGGCAGCTTCCGCTTTATCGCCACCCGGGTGGGACGCGACACCGCTCTGGCCCACATCATCGACATGGTGCGCCGGGCCCAGGGCACCAAGGCGCCGATCCAGCGGGTCGCCGACCGGGTGGCGGGCATCTTCGTGCCGGTGGTGCTGGGCATCGCCGCCCTCACCTTTGCCGTCTGGCTGGCCGTCGGCCCCTCCCTCACCCACGCCCTGCTGGCGGCGGTGGCGGTGTTGATCATCGCCTGCCCCTGCTCCCTCGGCCTTGCCACCCCCACGGCGATCATGGTGGGCACCGGCCGGGGCGCGGAGATGGGGGTACTCATCAAGGGCGGCGAATCCCTGGAGCGCGCCCACCGCATCACCACCGTGGTGTTCGACAAAACCGGCACCCTCACCACCGGCCTGCCTCGGGTGACGGACCTGGTGACCGCACAGGTGCAAGGCGCGATGCACGAAAACAGACTGTTGCAACTGGCCGCCAGCGTCGAGAACGCCTCCGAACACCCCCTCGCCCAGGCGGTGGTGGCCGCCGCCCGGGAGCACGGCCTCGAACTGTTGCCGGTGGACGGATTTTCCGCCCTGCCGGGCCGGGGAGTGGCGGCCCAGGTAAACGGCGCAAGGATTTTGCTGGGCAATGAGCGGCTGATGTCGGACGAGGGGATCGAGCTTGGGGACCTGGGCCCGGAGCTTGACCGCCTCGCCGCCGAGGGCAAGACGCCGGTGGCGATCTCCAAAAACGGCGCCCCCATCGGGCTGGTGGCGGTGGCCGATACGGAAAAACCCGAGGCCAAGAGCGCGGTGGCGGCCCTCACCCGAATGGGGGTGCGGGTGGCCATGATCACCGGCGACCACGAGACCACCGCGCGGGCCGTTGCGGACCGGCTCGGCATCTCCTTCGTCATGGCCCAGGTGCTGCCCCGGGACAAAGCCTCGGAGATCGGGCGCCTGCAAGCCGAAGGCGAGGTGGTGGCGATGGTGGGGGACGGCATCAATGATGCCCCGGCCCTGGCCCGGGCCGACATCGGCATTGCCCTGGGCACCGGCACCGACATCGCCATGGAGGCGGGCGACATCACCCTCATGCGGGGCGACGTCATGGGGGTGGTGGACGCCATCGACCTGTCCCGCCGCACCATGCGGACCATCCGCCAGAATCTGTTCTGGGCGTTCGGCTACAACACCGCCGGAATTCCCATCGCGGCGGGGGTGCTGTATCCATTCACCGGGCTGTTGTTGTCTCCGGTGATCGCCGCCTTCGCCATGGCATTCTCGTCGGTTTCGGTGGTGACCAACTCCCTGCGGCTCAAACGCTTCCGCTCCCCGAGCCGGGGGTAACCCTTCCGGATTGACACCTCACCGGGCCCCTTCATATGATTCCGCCCATGGACCCTTTGAGCCCCACGCTGGAACAGCAGCACAGCGAGCGCCTGCAGGCCCTCGTTATCCTGCTGGGAGACGACGATCCGCAGGTTGCGGAAACCATTTCCGGGCATATCCGCGAGGCCGGGGTTCCCGCCCTGCCGACCCTCCGGGCGGTGCTGTCGGCGGACAACCCGACCCTGCGAGAGCGCGCCCGGGTGCTGGTGCGGGAGTTGACCTATACGGAGATCATCGAAGACATCCGCGATTTCTCCCGAAACGGCGCAAACAACCTGGAGGAGGGCCTGCTGCTGGTCTCCCGGCTGGATGAGCCGGATCTGGATGTCGGCGCCTGCGCCGTGCAACTGGCGCGGATGACCGAAGATCTGATGCTGCGGCTTGACCCCGGTGACGGGGTCGACGCCATGCTCTCCCGCATGGCCCGTTACCTGTTCGATGAAATGGGTTTCGCCGGTAACGCCGCCGACTACTACAACGAAAAGAACTCATACCTGCATACCCTGCTGGAAACCCGCAAGGGCATTCCCATCAGCCTCTCCTGCCTCTACCTGATTCTGGGTCATCGGCTGGGCCTTGCCATCAGCGGGCTGGGGGTGCCGGGGCACTTCCTGATTCGCTACGAAGACCGCTACGACACCCGCATCGTCGACCCGTTCCACCGGGGACGGACCCTGGACCGGGACGAATGTGTCAGCCTGCTGCGGGGCCTGGGGCTGGCGTTTGATGATCGCTACCTGGAGCCGGTCAATACCCGCTATGTGTTGGAACGCACCCTCAAAAACCTGATTACCGTGTTCTCGGAGCGCGGCGATCAGACCGCGCTCGACCTGCACCAACGCGCCCTGGACGCGCTCCGCAGCGCCTGAAACCGCCCACCCGATGCCCCGTAAAGGGATCGACCCGAAACAGCTTGCCAGGGTGCTGGACACCTGTCTGCCGCCCCCCGCGCCCCGTACCGAACGCATCACGCTGAGCGATGCCCGGAGCGATATCAACGCGCGGCTGTGCGCCGGCCGAATCCTGGCGCCCCACCCCCTGCCGCCCCACCCGATCTCCCGGGTGGACGGCTTTGCCGTCACCGGCACGAAACCCGGGGAGCCGCAACCCGAAACAGACCTGACCGTCACCCGCCGCGTCCACCCCGGCGACCCGGTGCCGGAACCCGTCCAGGCGGGTACCGCCGTGGCGCTGATGACCGGCGCCCCCCTGCCCCCCGGGTGTAGCGGGGTGATTCCGGTGGAACACTGCACGGAAGCGGACGGCCGGGTGCGGATCATCAAACCCCATGAGGTGCCGCCGATTGAGGCCGGCAGCCGGGCAGCCGAAGGCACGGTGCTGATTGATACCGGGGAGCCGGTCCTGCCCGCCCGCATGGCCCGGCTGGCCGAGTTCGGCATCACCGAACTCGATGTCTTCGCCCTCCCTGTCGTCGACCTGATCGCCACCGGCAGCGAACTGGGGGACCCCAACGCCCCGCACCACTTTGACAGCAACAGCATGCACCTCGCCGCGCTGACCCGGCAGGCGGGCGGCCAGGCCCGCACCCACGCCCCCGCCGCGGACGACCCGGAGGTCATCGCAAACGCCCTGGGCAAACTGGATGGAGACGTAACCGTCATTACCGGCGGCACCTCCGCCGGACGCCGGGATTACACCTCGGACGCCATCTCATGGGCTGGCTTTGACGGCGTCATCGAGGGTCTCAACCTGCGCCCCGGTCAGACCGTGCGGGTGGCGCTTAAGGGGGCGCGCATTCTGGTGTCGCTGCCCGGTTCGCCGGGGGCCATCGCGCCCCTGTTCGCCCTGCTGGTGGGGCCGCTTCTGGCCCGCGCCGGGGGAGCCGCCGCGCCGGGACCGGCCTGGCACAGCGCACGTCTGTCCGAAACGGTCAGCGAGACCCGTCCCGTCGACCTGCTGACGGACGTTCGCCTGACCCTGCGGAACGGCATCATCGAAGCCACCCCCTGCCGGGACAACCCTGAAGGTTTCCTGTTGATCCCGAAGGGGAAAAAACCGGTGGCGGCGGGAACCGTATTGCCGCTGTTGATGGTGAGGATGCCGCTTCCGGCGGCTTAGGGTGATGGGCCGGTCGCCCCACGCCCAACCGGCCCGTTCGACGGTTGGGCGGGCCGTTACGCATGTTACCCCTGTGCGGGGTGCACCCCCTGTGCGACGTCCGGCGCCACAAACGGCAGTTCCGACACCTGTGCGGACACACCGCCCACGGTGAGCTTCGTACCCGGCTCCCAGAAGGCGCGCTTCAGGTAGGCCAGCGCCACGGTTTTCCCCAGGGTGGGGGAGGCCACCGCGCTCATCACCACCCCCACCTCCTTGCCCTCACCCGCCGCCTCCAGCACCGGGGCACCCGCTTGCGGAACGTCGTCACCGTCCAGGATCAAGCCGCACAGGCGGCGCGACAACTGGCCGCGAAACACCACCCGTGAGAGGGTCTCCTGCCCCAGGTAACAGCCCTTCTCAAAACTCACCAGATCGGACAGCCCGGCCTCCAGCACGATGTGGCCGTCGTCCAGTTCCACCCCGAAGCGCGGCCGCCCGGACTCGATCCGCAAGGTCTCCAATGCGTCGACGCCGAACGGCGTGACCCCGTATTCCCGGCCCGCCGCCATCAGCCGCTCCCACAGGGACGCAAAGTGAGTGGCGGGGATCAGAAGTTCGAACCCGGACAGGCCCGCTTCCGCCGTCGCCACCACCAGCACCCCGTCGGCAAGTGCAACGACCGCCCCCTCCGTGTCCGGCAGGGCGTCGCCGCCGGTGGCCGCAGCAAGCACCTCCAGGGATTGCGGGCCGTACAGGCCGATGTGCCCCCAGTCGGTGCTCACGTCCTCGGTTTTGGCGTCCCGGACGATGGTGTATTTTTCCAGAAACGCCGCCGTATCCCCCGCCGCCAGGGGGTCCATATCGAGCAGATAGGATTCCGCCAGACGAATACAGGTGAACAGGCTTTGGGCCTTGCCGTGGTTGGTGCAGATGGCGTTGGCAATGGCACTTCCCACCGGCTGCCCCACCACGTTGTTGGTGCTCAGGCTCTGAAGCAGCGCTCCCCGGTCCGGACCGGTAATCGACAGCACGGCCCGATAGCTGCGGTCGATCAAGCCGCCGGTCGCCCGCACCCGGCGCACTTCCTCCGCCACGTCACCGTAGCCCGCCACCACGGGTTGGCCGTCCAGTTCAGTGAAACGGGCATTCAGTCCCGCATGAATGGCCTGGTTCCGGATCCCGCTCATAACCTTTGACTCCGTGTGCGAAAGCGGCGTGTTTGCCGCCTCCGACCGATTATAGGACGCCATCGACCCGCACGCATGTTCCGCACCCCTTCGGGCACCCCCTTGACAACGACGACGAGAAAAGACAAACATTTGTTTGTATGCAGCTCGCACTTCTCCAAGACACCCCCGTTCGCCCCCCCGGTGGCACCCTGCCGCTGGGCGGTCGTCTCAATACCCACGGCAAGGACGTGAGCTACCGCGAGATTCCGTGCCAACAGGTGTTGGGTTCATCCCCGGCCGCCCGGCGCATGGGGATGCCGTTCTCCTGGACCATCAACCCCTACCGCGGCTGTGAAATCGGCTGCGGCTACTGCTACGCCCGCGACACCCACAGCTACCTGGGCCAGGAGAGCGTCGATTTCGAACACGAAATCTTCGTCAAGCTGGGGGCCGAGCGCTCCGTGGTGCGCGCCATGCGGCCCGGTCACTTTGCCGGGGAGGCGATCGCCATCGGCTCCGCCACCGACCCCTACCAGCCCGCCGAGCGGCGCTACCGGGTGACCCGCAAGGTGCTGGAACGGCTGGCGGCGTTTTCCGGCCTTGAGCTCTCGATCACCACCAAAAGTCCCCTGATCGTGGATGATGCCGACCTGCTGGCGCGCATTGGGAAGCGCTCGACCCTGTCGGTGAATATCAGCCTGATCTCCCTGAACGGCGACCTGGTGCGCCGCTTCGAACCCAAGGGTGCGACCCCGGAAAAGCGCCTTGAGACCATCAGCGAGCTGGCCTCGCGAGGAATTCGGGTCAACCTGTTCATCATGCCGGTGATGCCGGACATCAACGACGACCCGGCGGAACTCGGCCGGCTGGAACGCGCCGCCCGCGCCGTCGGGGCCACCTCCGTGGTGCGCGGCAAATTCAACCTGCGGGCCGGGGCCTGGCCGGTGTTCTCGGCCATGCTGAAGGAACACTACCCCCACCTGCTGCCGGACTATCGCAAAAAAGCGCAAGCCGCCGGGCTCGAGGCCCCGACAGGGCCGGAATGAGGTCCGTTAACCCACAGCACCGCCCTGGTTGATCAACTTCAGAGCGGCTGCTACACTCGCAAATCGTCCGCAAGCGGGCGTGATCACTGCTTTTTAAGGGGACTTGAGGCCATGCGGGACACCATCCGCAAATACGAATCCAAGGTGCTGGACGGCACCCCACTCTCCTATCAGGAGGGGTGCAACCTGATCCGCATCAGTGCCGACTCCCCGGACCTGATGGACCTTTTGAGCACCGCCAACCGGGTCCGCCTGAAAACCAAGGGCACCCGCATCGACACCTGCGCCATCGTCAATGCCAAGAGCGGCAGTTGCTCGGAGGACTGCGCGTTCTGCGCCCAGTCCGCCCACCACGGCGCCGACGCCGAGAGCTACCCGTTGATGGACGGTGACGCCATTGGCGAGGCCGCCGATGCCGCCTATGCCGCCGGGGCCGAGGCGTTCGGCATCGTCGCCGCCTGGAAGGGGCTGAAAGAGGGACCGGAACTGGACGCCCTGCTGGAACGCGTGGGCGAGATCGCCAAAAAGGGCCGGGGCCACGTCGACGGCTCCCTCGGCCATGTGCCGTCCGACGCCATTGCCAAGCGCCTGAAAGCGGCGGGCATCCGTACCTACAACCACAACCTGGAAACCGCTCCCAGCCACTTTCCCGAAATTTGCAGCACCCACACCTTCGAAGACCGGCTGGCCACCATCGGCCGTTTGAAGCGTGCCGGTATCCGCATCTGCTCGGGAGGCATTTTCGGCATGGGCGAATCGCCGGAGCAGCGGGTGGAACTGGCCATGCACCTGCGCGAGGCCGAGGTTGACGTGCTGCCGATGAACTTCCTCAACCCGATCCCCGGCACCCCCCTGGAGCACATCGAGCCGCTGTCGCCAATGGAATGCCTGAAGACCATCGCGGTCTACCGCATGATGCTGCCGGAGGCCAACATCATGCTGGCGGGAGGGCGAGAGGTAAACCTGCGGGAATTGCAAAGCTGGGCGTTCCACGCCGGGGCCAACGCCTGCATGGTGGGCAACTACCTCACCACGCCCGGGCGCGGCGCCGACGAGGACCGACGCATGATTGCCGACCTGGGGCTGACCTACGGCGACAGCTGCGAGGCCCCTTCGGAACCGGAATCCGAACCCCCCCTCAAGGTGATTCAGGCGGTGGGCTGACCCCTTCCCACATTGACGACAAGGGGGTCGGAACGGTATCCTGCCCGGCCTGATTTTTACATGTTTGGCGGCGTAGCTCAGTTGGTTAGAGCAGCGGAATCATAATCCGCGTGTCCGGGGTTCGAGTCCCTGCGCCGCTACCATATGAACAAAGGCCTTCCGGCGATCCGGAGGGCCTTTGTCGATTTAAAGAGGGCAGGTCAGGGGCTCCACACAAAACCCCTGCCGCGCGTGCGATACCCTGCCGCCGGTTTTGAGGAGGGTGGGTTGCGAGATATGGACTTCACCACCACTCCACCGTCCTGAATGAAACGCTTCACAGTCCATGGTCCGCCGTAGCGTAGCCCAGGCCCGATCCGGGTAGTGCGCATCCGTACCGATCTGCCTCGGCAAATCACCGAGGACGACCGCGCTATTCCCGTACACGGGATGGTGAAAAAGACCATTTACGTCCCCTGGCCCCAGGAACCCCTCAATAAAGTCCGGGCAGTAATCGATTAGTAAGGGAGACAGTGGCCGGTTCGCGCCGGCTGAAACATCCAACCCGGTCACTCGGGGGAGCGCACGATGGAGAGCGTGCGGCGTTACGCGCCATTGCCACGTCTGTTCGATCGCCCGGCAACAAGAGAGGGGTCATGACATTTCATGTTCGCGCGTTTGCCGCAGGCCTGTTCGCCACGTTCTGCCTGGCGGCGCCGGGGCTCGCGGCCGAGCCGACCAATCAACAGCTGGCTGAGGAGATCGAGCGGCTGAAGACGGAGATACGGGACATGCAGGCGTCCCACACAGCCAAGCTGGCTGAGGCGCTGGAGGAGGTGGATACTCTGAACGAGCACCACAACAATGGTGTCCACATCTCCGGCTACACGGACGTGGAGTACCGGCACTCGGACCAGCGTGGGGTCACTCCGAGCGTCCGCTTGCACCATCTATCCCTGTTCCTGAGTCAGAAAGTCTCGGAACAGTGGCGCTTCTTTTCCGAGATCGAGTACGAGGATGCCCCCAACTTCGAGGCCACCAGCCCGTCATCCATCTCCGATGCGGAGGGCAAGATCTTCGTGGAGGCGGTCAACATCGACTTCCTGTGGCAGCCATGGCTAACGTTTCGCTTCGGCCGCTTCTTTACCCCGGCGGGGATCTGGTCAGTCAACCACTATCCGCCGTTCGTGCCCACCCAGGAACGCCCCCTGCATATCCGCAACATCTTCCCCCAGCTCGTGGACGGGGCCTTGGCACACGGCAGCCGGCCGATGGGCGCCGGTTTCCTGGACTACGATGTATACGCCGGCAACGGGGAGGGCAACAGTGGCAAGCAGGATCAGAACACCCACAAGGCTGTCGCTACCCGAGCCAGCTGGCGTCTGCCTGATTATCACGCCTTAGAAGTCGGCGCCACCGCCTATCGCGACCGGCTCAATAACAGGGACACCAAGACCGCCTACGGCATGCACCTGCGGTTTGTCCTGAACAGGCTGGCGTTCCAGGGGGAGTGGGCCGAGGCCCGCATCGACCCGGTCGGCGGGACGGAACACGCCCATCAGGGCCTCTATACCCAGTTGCTATACCGCTGGGGAAACTACGCGGTGGGATACCGCTACGACCTCTTCAACCAAAACAACACCCAGGTCCGCAACAGCATGATGGCCAACTACCAGGTGGACGAGAACACGGTGGTCAAACTGGAACATCACGCGGACGACTTCAGCTCGGCGGCGACGGAGGATCGGGGCACCACCATCCTTAGCCTGTCGCTGTATCTGGATTAGGAGTGAACGTCATGCGCATCGCAGCTTTCTTCCTGTTCCTGATCTGCACCACCCTCCTGGTCAGCCACGCCGTAGCCGAGGAATCCGTGCTGGTGATCGTCAACAAGGCGAACCAGCAGGCCCTGACCCTGCAGGACATCCGCAACATCTATGCCGATAACGTCGTAACCTGGGCGGACGGCAGGAACCGCATCAAGGTGCTCGACTTGCCCCTCCGCGACGCGGCGCGGGAGCGGTTCTCGAAACGGGTCATGAACCAGTCGCCCAGGGACGTCGCCCGCTTCTGGGCCAACCGGAAGATCACCAACTCGGCCCGCAACCCGCCACTCATCAAACGGGCCGCTTCTGTCATCTCCATGGTGACCCGGGACCCTTATGCGATCGGCTATATCCCGGAAAGCGCACTGCGGGACGCCCCCGGCATCCGTGTTGTATTCACTCTCCATTAACCCCGGCAGCAGACTGGAGATGGCGGCCATGATCCGACGAGCACTGTGCGTCCTGACGCTGGTCCTGTGGACCACATGCGCGGAACAGCCCGCCCGGGCAGCGGATACGGAAGCCGTCACCGCCCGGCACGATCCGGAACTGGCCATCGGGGTGATTTCCAGCCAACCGTCCGGCGTGATCAGCAAGTACCAAGGGCTAGCCCACTATCTGGAGGACCAACTGGAGAAACAGGGCATCGAGACCGTCCGGGTGCGGGTGGTGCCATCCCTCGACCGGATGGCCGAGGCACTGCGGGCGGGGAACGTGGACTTGTTCATGGACAGCTTCTTTTCAGCCCTGCTCATATCAGAACTGGCGGATAGCACCATCGTGCTGCGGCGCTGGCAACTGGGCGCCGCGGAATACCACAGCGTGATCTTCACCCGCGCGGGGAGCGACATCGACTCCCTGGAGGATCTGCGCGGCAGGATCATCGCGTTCGAGTCCCCCTTTTCCACCGCCTCCTACATCCTGCCCAAGGCCACCCTAATGGCGGCCGGTCTCTCCTTGGAGCGGCAGTTCGACGTAGGCAGCGTCGTGCCCGACAACCGGGTGGGGTTCCTGTTTTCCGGGGACGACCGCAACACCGCTACTTGGGTGTGGCGCGACCGGGTGGATGCGGGGGCGATCAACGATATTCAGTTCGAGGCTCTGCCGGACGCCCAGCGCGAGCGCCTCAAGGTGATCACTGAGACAGCCCCGGTTCCGAATCAACTGGTCAGCTTCCGCAAAGATCTCGACCCCGGGCTGGCCGGGCAGCTGATCGAGATCCTGACGGACATGGAGTCCACCGAGGCGGGGATCGACGTGCTCGACGGTTTCGACCGGACCGAGCGCTTCGACCTCCTGCCAACCGCATCACAGGCGGAACTGAACCAGCTGGAGCAGTTAACCTCCTTCATCCACGACGATCTGCGCGAATAGGCGATGACCTTCTCCATCCAGAACAAGCTGATCGCCTACGCCCTGTTCGTCAGCCTGATCATCGGGGGCGGCGCTTCCGTCTATGCGGTGTATAACGAGCGCGACCAGATTATCCACGAGCACCAGGCCACCGCGTGGGCCACCCTGTCGTTGCTGGCGCAAAACCTAATCGACCCGATCCACAATCTACACATCCACAGCATCACCCTGTCCGTCGTCAGATAAATTGGGACAGATGAGCGGGCAGGCTAAAAGGAGTGTC
>JBHHVE010000042.1:0-18717 GCA_046754085.1 Leptospirillia bacterium | reverse complement strand
CACACGAAAAAAACACGCGTTGCGGAAGCCGTGTATCATATGCCCACAATGACCGGGTGTCAACACCCGAACAACACACTATTTTCACCCCGCCAGCGCCCTCGCCAACCGGTCGAAACCGGGCTCGTCCTCTCCCCACCGAATCGGCTCGAACACCCGTACCCCGGTCAACTCCCCGATCAGCGCGCCATTACCGTCCACCGACGGGTCTTTGCCTGTATCTTCCGGCCCGCCCAGCACCACCCCGGCCACCGCAAGGCCGGTGGCCCGCACCGCATCCACCGTGAGGCAGGTGTGATTGACGGTGCCCAGACCCCGGCGCGCCACCACCAGCACCGGAAGGGCCAGAAGCCGGGCAATATCGCCCATGTTGAGGCCGTCCGCCACCGGCACCGCCCAGCCACCGGCACCCTCCACCAGCATCTGCTCGCAGCCCTCGGAAAGCTGGCGGAACGCGCGGGCGATCAATTCCAGCGTCACCTCTTTAGCCGCCTCGGCGCGGGCCGCCGCCAACGGAGAGGCGGGCATACGAAACCGGTAGGGGCTGATCCACTCCGCCGATACGCCCACCACCCCGGCGGCGGCAACCAGGGCGCTGGCGTCATCACCCAGTTCCCGGCCTTCCGGCACACCGGTCTCCACCGGCTTCATCACCCCGACCCGCACCCCCGCCCGCCGGTATGCCCGCGCCAGGCCACAGGCCACGTGGGTCTTGCCCACCCCGGTATCGGTGCCGGTAATAAAAAGGCCGTTCATCCGGATAACGCCCCATCCACCCAGCCATTTATGGGCACGGTCCGGCCGGAACCGTGATGCCGCCCGGAAAGCGCCAGGATAAACCTGGCCACCTCCTCCGGACGCCTGACTTCGGACAGGCCATTGTCCTTCAACACCCTAGCCTGCGCCGCCGCGCCCAGTTGCCGCCACATGGGCGTATCGACCGGTCCGGGCAACACCGAATTAATCCGGATTTCCATATCACTCAACTCTGCTGCAAGGGTCGTGGCCAGGGCCTCAATTCCGGCCTTGGCGGCGGCGTAAGGCGCCTGACCGACGCGGCCCACAACCCCCGCGGACGATCCGATTAATATGATGAAGCCCCGCTTCGCCAGGGGAATTCGCCGCACCAGCCGCCACGCCGCCGACAAGTTCACTTCCATCACCTGATCCCAGTCCGCTTCACCAAGCGTCGCCGCCAGCCGGTCCCGGGTGCCGCCAGCGGCATGGACGATGCCGGTAAGGGGGGTTCCGGCCCAGGCGGTCACGGCGTCAGCGAGAGCGGCACAGCCTGCCGCCGTCGACAAATCCGCTTCGAACACACGGACCCCGGCCCCGGCCTCCCGAACGGCTTGCGCCACCTCGGTCGCATGGGCCACGCTTCGGTGGGCGGCAAGCGCCAGCCGCCGTGAAGGTGCCGCAAAGGCCCGCGCCACCGCAGCGCCAATGCCGCCGGAGGCGCCGGTAATGAGTATCGTTTCAGACGGCGGCATGGCAGCGGCCAATGGCCTCGATGGCACGGTCCAGGTGGGCGGTTTCGTGGGTGGCCATCAGGGTGATACGCAGCCGGGCGCTGCCTTTGGGCACTGTCGGCGTACGCACCGCCGGGGCCAGGATGCCTGCTTCCAACAGCGCTTCCGACAGGTTGGTGGCGGCCTTGTCATCACCCACCAGCAAGAGCAGGATCGGCGTCGGCTGATCCGGCACGCTTACCCCCACAGCGCGAAGCCCCTCCATCATATGGATACGGTTGGCCTCGAGCCGTTCCCTGAGGGCGTCGCCCTCCGGCCCGGAACTTATCTCAAGTGCCGCCAGCGCCCCTGCCGCCAGTGCGGGCGGGGCGCCGGTGGTGTAGATAAAACTGCGCGCCCGGTTGATGAGAAAATCGATCAACTCCCGCGATCCGGCGACAAAGGCGCCATAACCTCCGAGCGCCTTGCCCAGTGTGCCCATCTGCACCGGTACGTCAGCGGCGGAAAGACCCAGGTGGTGAACACTGCCCCGGCCTCCGCCCAGCACCCCGGTGCCGTGGGCGTCGTCCACCATCAGCAGGGCGCCGTGGTCCCTGGCCAGGCGGCTCAATTCGGGGAGCGGGGCCAGATCGCCATCCATACTGAACACGCCGTCGGTGGCGATCAGCTGGGGGGCCTCATAACGATCCAGCAGAACCCCCGCGGCCTCCGCGTCCCCATGGGGATAAATTTTTAAACCCGCTCCCGCGAGACGCGCGCCGTCGAACAGGCTGGCGTGGTTGAGGCGGTCGCACAGCACAACCCCCTCCGGCGCCAGCGCTTGCATCAGCCCCAGGTTGGCTTGATAGCCGGAGCCGAACAACAGCGCGGCTTCCGTGCCCTTCAGTTCCGCAAGGCGCGCCTCCAGTTCGCCGAACACCCGGTGGTTGCCGCTGATCAACCGTGCAGCCCCTGCACCGAAACCGTCGGTATCCAGGGCCTGCCGCACCGCCGCCACCACCTGCGGGTGATTCGCCAGCCCCAGATAGTCGTTGGAGGCAAAATTAAGCACCTCGCGGCCCCGGTAGGTGATCACCGCCGCCTGCGGTCCATCCACCGGGTACAGGGTCCTCAGGCGGCCGTCCGCCTCCAGTCGTTTGAGCTCATCCGAAAAGTCCATAATCCGATACCGTGGGATACGGCGCCCTCACCCGTCAAGCCACACCCCTTGACAGGCATCCCGCAGGCGGCGACCATCGGGGCGGAAAAACCCCGGTAACGTGCGAGCGTGGCGGAATTGGTAGACGCGCCAGATTTAGGATCTGGTGACTTCGGTCGTGGGGGTTCAAGTCCCTCCGCTCGCACCAGGCCACGGCGTGTCCGCCGCTGTCGTAAGGGCTGACGCTTCGGCTCGGGCGACCCTTCGGGTGGTCCTTCCAACCGTGAATATTTGAGATTAGGCGTTCAGGGTGGTGAGCCATGTTCCCCGTGGAACGGATGCAGCCGGGCCTCCCTCTTCCCGAGACTACGGCTACTCCGCCCCCAATCGGGAAACAAAAACGGGGGACCCCGAAAGGTCCCCCGTTAGAGGTTGGTGGCATGGCCACCCTATCCTGACTGCTCTGCCCCAAGGGCCATCCGACCACCCCAAACCGTTACAGGATTTGAAGCAGCCGGACGGATTTTGCGTCAGCCCTTATGCGAGCGGAGGCATTCCGCCTCTCCTAGCGCACCAGGATTTTGTCGCCCCGGCCCATGCTCTCGTCCGCATCCGGCGAGAACACGATGACCGCAATGGCGCCGGTGAGCGCCTGCTTGAGCGAGTGGGTCACGATGGCGTTGCCACCCGGAACCGGGCTGATCAGGTCGAACGACGCGCCGTCGCCCGGACCCACCACCATGGTCTGCATGCCGTACATCACGTTCTTGGGGTTGCCCGACGGGTAGGCGCGCTCCCAGATACCGGCGATCGGGTGGAACGCCGAGAACTCGTGGGGGCCGGCATTCACGAAGTGCACCCGCACCAGCTCGCCCGGCTTGGCCACCAGGGTCTGGGTGGCGTTCGGGTCATGCACCGGGTCGTACTTGAGCACGGTGCCGTTGAACACCACGTTGGACCAGTTGCCTGCCATGATGCTGTCCACGTCATCCACGTTCGGATACAGTTCCGACTGGACCAGCACGTACTCCCGGTCCGGCTTGGGGAAGTGTTTGTTGTACTTCTTCGGATCGATGATGATCACCCCGAACATGCCACGGGCGATGTGCTGAGCCATATTGGGCGCACCGCAGTGGTAGTAGAAGGTACCCGGCTTGGTGGCCGGGAAGCTGAACTTCTTGGTCTCGCCCGGCTTGATCGGGGCGAACTCGTCAAGCACGTTCACGCGGGCGGCGTGAAAGTCGATCGAGTGGGAGTTCTTGTTCTTCTTTTCGTTGATCAGGGTGAACTCAATGGTGTCGCCCACCGTGGCACGCACCACCGGACCCGGCACATCGCCATCGTAAGTCCAGGACAACTGGGTGGTGCCCTTGTTGTCGATGACGGTCGGCACCTCTTTCGCGGTCAGCGTCACCTGCACGGTTTTCGCTTCCGCCGCCTGGGTGAATGCAAACACGCCGGCCACGGCGAGTGCGATGCCCGCCCCTTTAACAGCACTAATCCATTTCATCACATACCTCATTCATCATTGTGGACAGTCACAAACCCCACACTGCTACCGGGCTGCCCTCCCGGTGCCGCACCTTCTGCCTAGCTGCGTCCCTTGCAATTGCAAAGTACCCGCAGATACCGAACCAATCCCTTGATATCCTCATCCGACAGCACCGCCCCCCATGGGGGCATCAATACGCTCTTGGTCACCGCAGGTCCGCCCTCCTTGATGGCCTTGAACAGGCGCTCGTCGGAGAGTCCGGCCATTTCCATCGAGTCGGTGTGATCCCGGGGCTGCACCGACATGTCGCGTACGTTGATGCCGTTGCCCTTGCCAGTCATACCGTGGCACTGCACGCAGTAGGTGCGGTACAGATCCTCGGCCCGCTCCGCCAGGGCGGTTGCCGGCAACACCATCCACAACAGGGCGGCCACGGCCAGAAGCATGCTGTGAGCCCGCCTCATTCCTCCGCCTCCGCAATCAACGTCAGATAGCGAACCAGCTTGTTCAGGTCCGTCTCCGACAGACCCATATCGGGCATCCAGATGCCCGGATCCCACACCTGCGGGGACTTCATGTAGCTGTACATGTACTCCGGGGTGAGCCGCTCGGCGGCGGTATACAGTTCCGGACCGGAAAATCCGCCGTAGTCGGGCCCACTCTGGTGACAGGCGATGCAACCCTTGAACTTGTCGAACATCAAATCGCCCATCATCAGGGACAGGCTCACCTTCTTCACCTCGATGCCCGCAAGTTGCGCCGACCGGGGCGTGCGCGTCATGAGGGCGGCGGCGGCGGACTCGGCATCGCCTTTGGACAGCACCGGGTGTTTGGACAGGGCGGCGGTGTCCACCTGATCCCACTTCTCGCCAGCTTTCAGGTGGTTGCCGTAGAACATGCCGGCGGGACGGATGCGGGACGGCTCGGTGAGCCATTCGGCGATCCATCCGGCACGGTACTTGTTGCCCGCAAACGACAGGTCCGGCCCCTTTCGCGACAACAGGGCCGCAAGGGTTTCCGGGGTGGTGCCATCCAGGTTGTGGCACCCGGCGCAACGCTCGGCAAGGAGCGCTTCGCCCTTGCCGTCGGCGGATGCTCCGACCGGCATCGCCAATACCGCCGTCACCGTCAGAAAGGCGGTGACGGCGCTATGGAACCAGCTTCTCATCCGTGCTACTTCCTGCCCCGGCGTTTTTTCTCCACCGGTTCGCCCTTGAACCCGTCCTGCCCGATCATGCCGTGGGGTTTCCTGAGCGACTCGGTGAAGAAGAAGTCGGGGTTGAAGTCCTTATTCTTCCAGGCGTACCAGTCCTCCTTGGGAATGCCGTCGTACTCCATGATGGTGACGATACCGCCCGGGTACTTGCCGGCGTTGGTCACGTGGGTATCCATGTGGTCATGGAAGATGAAGCGCCCCGGATTATCGGCCTCGAAGATAAGATCGTAACGCTCTCCGGGGCCGACCATGACGGTATCCGCCATATACGGTTCCGGCAGCGGATAACCGTCCTTGTGAGTAACCTTGAAGGAGTGTCCGTGGGTGTGCATCTCATGGATGCCTCCGCCGGCGCCGTACAGGCGCACCCGCACCACGTCGCCTTCTTCGATGCGCATGGGCTGGGTGTTGGGGAAGGCGCGGCCGTTCAGGCCAAAGTAATCCATGTCGCCCTCTTCGGTGGGATGCCCGCCGAAGCCGGGTTTGTTGGCGTACTTGGAGTCGTAGGTGGAGAGCATCAGGATGAAGTCCTTGGTGACTTTCTTCTCCAGCTCGGTGGGCTTTTTCGGATCCACGATCAATGGGCCCCACATGCCGCGAATGGCGACATGCTCGTTGACGTTCACGTGGCAGTGGTACCACAGGGTGCCGGTCGGATCGGCGACGAATTTGTAGGTGAAGCTGTCACCGGGTTCAATCGGCTTCTGGGTGATGGCGGGCACCCCGTCCATCTGCCAGGTGCCTTTTTGCAGGATGCCGTGCCAGTGGATGGTGTGGGGCAGGGCGGTAAGGTTGGTCACGTTGACCGTGATGTCGTCCCCCTCCTGTACGTGGATCAACGGTCCCGGAACCTGGCCGTTAAATGCAAAGGTGTGGTACTTGAGACCGTCCGCCACCTCGATGTAAACATCCTCGATGGTCATGTCGAACTCGTGCTTGGCGGCCGCTGCCGGCCCGGCCAACACAAGCCCTCCGGACAATGCCATCACCAGTGCCACGCCCAACGATGCGACACCCCCTCTAAAACGCGACATAAGCCCCATTAAGTGTCCTCCAGACAAACAGTTTTTGCGCTTACGAAAGGGCGAACTTAACACATGCAAATAAAAATATCCTTGATGCAAATCAAGATTGCATAAACACCCGAAAAAATATGGGAAGTGGTAAAAGGCGCGTAAATACCCCCGTGCCCGGGGGGTATTTCGCCTACCCTTTGGAAAGGGCTGTTAACGCTTCGGCGTCAAGAATCCGGAAGTGGCGCCCGTCCATGCTAATCAGCCCCTCCTCCTGAAGGTCGTGAAGGGTACGGGACAGGGTCTCCGGCGTCAGCCCGAGTTGGGCGGCCAGGGTTTTTTTGGACAGGTCCAGGGCTTCGGCGCGGGGGGTCCGCTCACACAGGTCGGTGAAATAGCCTGCCACCCGCTGGCGGGCGTCCTGCAGGGTGAGCCGTTCGAGCTTGGTGACCAGCTGGTGCATACGCACCGAAATGGAGCCGATCATGCCGAACAGGAGCCGGGGACGCTCCTCCAGATAGTGCAAAAACGGCTCCCTGGGGAAAAACAGGAGGTGGCTGTCCTCCAGGGTCTCGGCATTGACCGGGAACAGGTCGCCGGTAAACACCACGGCCTCGGCGAACGACTGCCCCTGGCGGATCACCTCCACCACATGCTCGCGGCCGTCCGGTGCGGCCTTGTAGAGCCGCACCATGCCGTTGACCACCACAAAGAACCCGGTGCACGGCTCGCCCTGCCGGAACACCATGCTGCGCCGGGGGTGGCGCGACTCGGAAGAGATGGCGAACAGGTACTGGAAGTCCTCCTTGGGCAGACTCTCAAACAGCCGGTGCTGGAGCAGGACTTCGAGAACCGGGGTCATCGAAATGTCCGGCGGCGGGATCGACCCCGTGCCCGAAGCGGGGGGATCATGGAAAGAGGGGCGCGCAACCTGTCCGGCGGCCTTTAGCGGGCCGAACGCGGGCCGGAACCGCCGTGATGGATGCGGCCCAGGCGTTCGGTATCGAGCAGCACGATGTGCCCCGCATCATCCATCAGGATGCCTTCTTTCTTGAAGGCGCTCATCAGGCGGATGGTGGTTTCCAGGGTGGCGCCGATCACCTCGGCGATCTCCTCCCGGGTAAAACGCAGACGAATACGGATGCCGTGCTCCACCGCATCACCATCTTCCTCAGCCAGTTCCACCAGAAATTCCGCCAGCCTCAGGCGCGCGTCCTTGGTGGCCAGGCTCTCAACCCGCCGCTCGGTCTTCTGCAAGACATCGGACAGCCGCCGGATCATTTCCATCATCATGCTGGGGGAACCGCTCAGGTAATCCAGCAGTACCGGGCGCGGCATGAAGCACACCACCACCTCCTCCATGGCCTGTGCGGTCACACTGTGGCGGCCGTCGTTACAGAACAGGTCGGTCTCGGCCAGGGTCTTGCCGCTGCCAGCGATGCGCACGATGGTCTGTCGGCCCACCCGACCGGAGCGCACCAGCTTCACCTTGCCGGTGCAGACGTTGTACAGGCCGGTACAGGGACTGCCTTCGTGAAAAATGACGTCGCCCCTCTGGTAGCGGGACGCCACCCGGTGCTCCGCAAGCTCACCCAGGGAATCCTCGCCCAGACTCGCCCACACCGTCTTGTCGCTGATGCGACATCCGTTGCAATGGGGCATGGTTGTCTTGGACATACGAACCCGACCTTCCGTCACTCAAACCCGTAATCGCCGGCACACCCCCACGGTCGGCCACACCGCCCCCGGAGAGACGGGACCATCCCGTGCCGACACACACGCGAAACCGCTGCAATGCTACCAAATAAGGGCCCGGATCACCAAAAATGGCCCCACGTGAACCGCCGGGACCGTGCACCCGGTACAACCCGCGGGTATAAAGCCCACACTCCCCCGTTTTATGTGGACGGGTGGGAATGTTATTGTTGTGCCGATTTATAGGTGTTATGTCCGGCGGGGGTGCCGCAAATGGCTCTGGATTCTGTAGGAGTGATCCCACATGTTGACAATCAAGGATGTTTTAACCAAAAACGTGATTACCGCGTCCCTCGACACCAAGGTGCGGGAACTGGCCGAGCTTATGGATAAAAAACGCATCGGCAGCGTATTCGTCACCAGCGAGAACGGCGACGTGGTGGGGATCGTCACCGAGTCCGACGTGGTGCGAAAAGTGGTGGCGGGAGACCGCATACCCTACGTAACGACCGCCGCTGACGTGATGTCCACGCCGCTGATCAGTATCAACATCGGCGAGAATATCTTTCAGGCGCAAGAACTGATGGACAAAAAGCGCGTGCTGCATCTGGCGGTCAAGGATGGAGAGGAATTTGTCGGCATGGTCTCCATTCGCGACCTGATCCACCCTTATGAATCCTTTGAACGAGGCACCTCGTGGGTATAGGATTACCCCCCCTCGGTTTTGGGTTCAACGTAAGGAGAGATGTCATGAAACGATTCCTGGTTCTCGTCGCGCTGCCGTTGGTACTGGCCATGGGGCCTGCCACGGGCAGTGCTGCGGAGCAGGATCCGGTCAAATTGGGAGCCGGTCTTGTGGAGCACCTCGGGTGCCTGTTTTGTCATGGACTCGGCGGTCGCAAGGGCATCGAAAATCCGAACGCCGTGCGCAAGTACGTACCGGCCTGGGACGAACAGGCGTTTATCGAGCGTTACCCCAAACCAAACGGATTGAAAGACACGATCCGGAAGGGCCGCTTCCCCGAAAAGGCCAGAGGCGCAACCGGCAACCCGATTCCCATGCCGCCCTGGGGTAATCGCCTGTCGGACACCGAGATGGACGCCATCATCGCCTACATCTGGAGCCTGCGCGAAACCCCGGCCGAGACCCACGCCAAAGGCGGGCGGGGCGCCTTGGAGCCTGAGATCACAAGTTCTCTGGAAGGTTACCCCACCCTGGACAGGGGCGTCGCGCCCGCCCCCCGCAGCCATACCGGCATTCCGTCCACCGCGGACCCGCAGGTGGCGCTGGGCGAGGAACTGGTCAAGCACCTCGGGTGTCTCTACTGCCACGGTCTCGGCGGCCGCAAGGGCATCGAAAACCCGAACGCCGTGCGCAAGTATGTGCCGGCCTGGGACGAAGCCGCCTTTGCCCAGCGCTACCCGGTGGACGACGGCGTGCGCTACGTGATCGAAAAGGGCCGCTTCCCGGCCAAGGACCCGGACGCAAAAGGCAACCCGGTGCCCATGCCGCCCTGGGGTAACCGGATCAATGCGGAAGAACTGGACGCCATCGTCTCCTATATCTGGAGCCTGCGCGAAACCCCGGTGGAAACCCACCAGAAGGGTGGATTGGGAAACCAGTAGCACTGACGGGCACATAAACAAGGAGCCGCACCATGCTTACCCTCGGCGACATCATGGCGGACACCGTATACCGGGTGGATGCGGATACCTCCATCCGCGATACGGCCCGCATCATGGACTCCCGGGGGGTGGGCAGTGTTGCCGTCACCAAAGCACACCAGATCCAGGGCATCGTCACCGAGAGCGACATGGTGCGGCGGGTGCTGGCCAGAGACCTTAATCCGGACACCCATACGGTCGAGGAGATCATGACCTCGCCGCTGATTACCGCGGATGCCTCAACCGGCATCCTCGACGCCCGCGACATCATGGATCGGAAGGGGGTGCGCCACCTGCTGGTGAGCGACGGCGGGGAGATTCGCGGTATCGTGTCGGTGCGCGACCTGATCCACAAGCCCGCTCTCGGTTAAATTCGCGCCGCCGATGGCGGTGCAAAAGCAATCCGTGGGCGTTTACCCCGGACCCGCCGGGGCCGTATGATCCTCCCTATGGCGCGCCCCTCCCTTTACCTGATCGACGGCTACGCCCAGATTTACCGGGCCTTCTTCGCGATCCGTGGATTCACCACTTCGGCGGGGCTGCCCTCGAACGCCATCTATGGCTTCGCCACCATGATGAACAAACTGCTCACCGAGCACCGGCCGGACGCCGCCATCGTCTGTCTCGACGCCAAGGGACCCAACTTCCGCCACGAGCGTTACCCCGCATACAAGTCCACCCGTCAGAAGATGCCGGACGACCTGAACGTGCAACTGCCCTATATTCGCCGCCTGGTGGACGCCATGAACCTGGTCAGCGTCGAGCTTCCCGGCTTCGAGGCCGACGATTTGATCGGCACCCTCGCCCACCGCGGTGAGTCGGGGGGTTACGACGTCACCATCGTCACCGGCGACAAGGATATGATGCAGCTGGTCGGCGACCACGTCCGCATATACGACTCCATGAAGGACCGCTTCATCGGCCCGCCGGAGGTGGTGGAAAAATTCAGCGTGGAACCTGCCCGGGTGGTCGACATCATGGGCCTGATGGGGGACAGCTCCGACAACGTGCCCGGCATCCCCGGCGTCGGTGAGGTCACCGCCAGGAAGCTGATCGCCCAGTTTCACGACCTGGAGTCGGTGCTGGCGGGCGCCGGCGAAATCAAGGCCAACGGGGTGCGGGCCAAGGTGATGGAGCACGGCGAACTTGCCCGCCTGTCCCGGGAACTGGTCACCATTCGCACCGACGTGCCGTTCGAGCTGAACCTCAAGGACGCCGCCACCCGCACACCCGATTTCACCGCCCTCGGCGAACTGTACCGGGAGCTGGAATTCCGCACCCTGCTGACCAACCTGCAAACGGCAAAAACCGCCCCCGGTGAAGCGGCGCACACCCCGGAAACAGCCGCCCGAAAACACTACGCCACGGTCACCGATCACCGGGTATTGGCCCACCTGATTGCCCGTATCCGCACCGTGGGAGAGGTCAGCGTGGACCTGGAGACCACCAGCCTTGATCCCCTGCGCGCGGACATCGTCGGGGTCGCCCTGTCACTGGCGGCGGACGAGGGCTATTACATCCCGGTGGGGCATGTGGCGGGGTCTTCCGCCAGTGAGGAAGAGATCGCCGCAGTGGCCGCACAACTCCCCCGGGACGAGGTTCTGGCGGCACTGGCACCGGTCATGGAGGATGCCGCCATCGCCAAGATCGGCCAGAACATCAAGTACGACCTGAACGTGTTCGAGCGAGCCGGCACCACCCTTTCCGGCATCACCTTCGACACCATGATCGCCGACTACCTGATCAGCCCCAACCGGCGCAGCCATGGCCTCGACGGCTTGGCCCTGGCCCACCTGAACCACCAGACCATAAGCTACGAGGAGGTGGCCGGAAAAGGCGCCAGGCAAATCCCCTTTGCCGAGGTGGCGGTGTCCACCGCCACGCCTTACGCCGCCGAGGACGCCGAAATCACCCTCGCCCTCAAACAGTCCCTGGACCCGCTGCTGGACGAGGCCGGGGTACGATCCGTGTTCGAGGACATGGAAATGCCGCTGCTGCCGGTGTTGGCCCGCATGGAGCGAAACGGTTTTCTGCTCGACCTGCCGTACCTGTCCGACATGTCCAAGGAGATGGCGGCCCACATCGACAGTTACACCCGGGAGATCCACGGCCTCGCCGGGGAGGAGTTCAACATCGCTTCTCCCAAGCAGTTGCAGGTCATCCTGTTCGAAAAGCTGGGGTTCAAACCGGGCAAAAAGACCAAGACCGGCTACTCCACCGACGAGGAGGTGCTGGCCAAACTGGCCCAGGACCACCCCCTGCCGGAAAAGATCCTCGCCCTGCGCCAGTACACCAAGCTGAAAAGTACCTATGTGGATGCCCTGCCGGCCCTGGTCAACCCGGACACCGGGCGGGTGCATACTTCCCTCAACCAGACGGTGGCGGCCACCGGGCGGCTGTCGTCCTCCGACCCCAACCTGCAAAACATCCCGATCCGCACGGAAGACGGGAAAAAAATACGCCGCGCCTTCATCTGCCCGAAAGGCTCCCGGCTCTTATCCGCGGACTACTCGCAAATCGAGCTGCGTATTCTCGCCCACGTGGCCCAGGATGCCGCCCTGATCGAGGCGTTCCACAGCGGCGCGGACATCCACAGTCGCACCGCCGCCGAGGTATTTGGCGTCATGGAAGGTCTGGTCACCGAACCCATGCGGCGCGCCGCCAAGGCGATCAATTTCGGCATCATTTACGGCATGGGGGCATTTTCCCTGGCTCAGGATCTGGGGGTCTCCCAGCAGGAGGCGAAACAGACCATCGAACGCTATTTCGCCACCTACTCCGGCGTGCGGGAGTGGATCGGGAAAACCCAGGAGGAGGCGGCGCAAACCGGCTACGTCACCACCATCTATGGCCGCCGTCGGCAGATCCCGGAGTTGGCCATGCAAAACGCCCAGCAGCGGGCCTACGGTGGGCGCACCGCCACCAACACGGTGATTCAGGGCACCGCCGCCGATATCATCAAACGCGCCATGATCCATATCGACCAGCGCCTGACGGAAGCCCACCCCGACGCCCGCATGCTGCTTCAAATCCACGACGAACTGATCTTTGAAGCGAAAGAGAAAGCGCTCGCCCCCCTCGAGGCCATGGTGCGCGAGGAGATGGAAAGCGCGGTCAAACTTGCTGTCCCGCTGGTGGTCGACATCGGCACCGGCAACAACTGGGAGGAAGCTCACTAGTAGCGATCCCGCCGCGACCGTGGAAGCCACGACCCGGCGTACGATCCACGAGGAGGTTGATTAAATGCCGATTAATGCCCCCTGCCCCCTGTGCGGTGAAACCCTCAGTCTGGACGGGCAGCCGACCCGCAAGGAAATCTGCCCGTCCTGCAACCGGGAGTTGCACGTCTGCCTCGCCTGCCGCTTCCACGACCCCACCGCCCACAATGAATGCCGGGAATCCAGGGCGGAGTGGCAGGCGCGCCGAGACCGGGCCAATTTCTGCGACCTGTTCGAGCTTTCCACGGACGGTCCCGACCCGGAAGATTCGGCGAAGGAACAAAAGCGCCAAAGCCAACTGGACGATTTGTTCAAGAACTTCTAAACTCCGTCCTTGAGCTCTATTCTCGACCCTTCCCGTGGCCGGTTTAAGGGGTATTCGGGGAGTCTGATCGGGGATGCATGCCGTCGGCAAGGCTGGGGCCGTGCGGTGATGAGGGACACCACACATAACGGGATGCCATGACCGAATCCACAGCGCCGGAAATTCGTGACGACGCCCCCCGCGGGGAGATCGGCAAAACCCTGTTCGTCTACCGCTCGGAAGGACGCCGGGCACTGTTTTACGCCATACGCTCGGAAGGCTCGGAGCGCTACCACCGGCCCGACCTGTGGGGCCCCACGGCGGACGGAGAGAAGTGGCAGTCAAACCTCAAAAACCTGCCGCGCCCGCTGCCCCTCTACCGGCTCTCCAGTATCCAGTCCAACAGCGACGCCCCCGTGGTGTTCCACCGCAGCGAGCGCGACGTATACCACGCCGCCATTGGCGGTCTGGCCGGCATCCACACCACCAACGTGCTGGGTGTGGGCTACGCCGCCGCCACCGATTTCTCCCCCCTGTGCGGCCGTGACGTGGTGATCTGCCCGGACAACACTGAAGACGGCACCCGCTACGCGGAGGAGGTCGCCGCCCTGGCCAACGCCGCCGGCGCCAACTCGGTGAACGTGGTGCGGCTGCCGGGCCTTGCCGAAGGCTGCGGCGTGATCGAATGGCTGCACAACGGCGGTAGCGCCGAAGATTGGGCCGAACTGTTGGCCAAACGCGGCATTTTCAGCCGGGCCGAAAGCGGCCCGGACGCCGAACAGCCACCCACGCCGGCGTCCGGGCCGCCCGTGTCCATATCCGCCGAGCAGGCCGAGGAGGAGGCGGTGGCGGCCTCTATCGAAGAGGCCTTCGCCCGGGTGCTGTCCGGGGAGATACCCCAGGACGAGATGGCCGCACTGCACCCCCAAACCGCCCCGGAGACCGTCGCAGCGGAGGAACAGGCCAGCGCAACCGACGAGGCTGCCGTCACAAGCCCTGCTGAAACAGCTTCCGACATCACATCCGAAACCCTTGCCGAGTCCCGGATCGAAACCGCCCCGGTAGATGTTGAAGCCACTGATGAGACGATACCCACACCGGCGCCTCTGACCGGGGTACGCAGCCCGGCGCCGCCCCTGGATCCGAATACCCTGCCGGACGCCGTACGGGATTTCGCCGCCGATATCGCCGCCCGCCACGGCTGCCCCATCGACGTCCCGGCCAGCGCCATCACGGTGGCCCTGGGCGCTGTCATCGGACGCCGCATGGGCATCCATCCCCACGCCCACGACAGCCGCGTGGTGGTGCCCAACCTGTGGGGCGCGCTGCTCGGCATGCGCCCGTCGGATGTCGCCCGGGAGGCACTGACAGAGGCCCTCGGCCCCTTGCAGCAGCTGGCCGAACAAGCCGAGGCTGATTACCGGAAGGAAAGCACCGCCCACCGCGCCCGGGTCGCCGCCCACGAGGTGGCCGTTGCAAGCTGGAAACGGCAGGCGGCCGAGCAGGCGGCCGAAGACATGAGCGCGTCTTACCCTCCCCCTCCCGAAGCGCCGGTCAAGCGCCGTTACACCACCAGCGGCGGCAGCCCCGAACAGCTCACCAGCCTGCTCAACAGCAACCCCCGCGGCCTGCTCATGTGCCGCGACGACCTGCTCGGCTGGGTTCGCCCGCTGCTGCAGGGGGGGCGGGAAACGGAGCGGCAGTTCCTCCTGTCCCTGTGGCGGGGAGAAAGCCCCGGATTCGACTATGACGCCGCCGAAGACGGGCCGCTGTTCGTAAAACACCCCTGCCTGTCGGTGCTGGGCTGGGCCAAGGTCGACCCGTTCCGGCAACTGGCGCAAGGGGAGAAGGGCCCGGAAGCGAGCGAGCTTCTGTCCCGCTTCCAGCTCACCGTGCTGGTCGGTGGCGACAACGGCCCCGGTGAGGACCGTGCACCGGATCCGGAACTCAGAACCCGCGCCACCCGCCTGTTTGCCGCCCTTGACGCCATGGGGCGCAGCACCCACAGCGAGGGGCCGATTCCGGCGCTGCACTTCGATGAAGAGGCGCAAAAACACGCCGATGCCTGGCGCCAGGACATGGAGACCCGCCTGGCGATCGAAACCGACCCGGCGGTGGAGGCCCATCTGGCCGCCCAACGCGACCTGATGCCCAAACTGGCCCTGATTTTCCATATGGCCACCCTTGCGGAGCGCGGCCAGAACCCGGTGCCGGTCTCAGTGATCGCCGCGCGGCGCGCGGTGGTCTGGTGCAAGCAACTCGACGCCCACACCCGAAACCTCTACGACGCCGCCGCGGTGCATGAACTGGAGGGGGCGCGCACCCTGCTGGACCGCCTGCTGGCCGGGGACCTGAAAAGCCCGTTCAAGGTGCGCGACGTCTATCGCCGCCACTGGAGCCGCCTCTCCACCCCGGACACGGCACAGGCGGCGGTCCGCCTGTTGGAACAGCACGACTACCTCACCTCCGAGCCGATTCCCACCACCGAGCGGGGTGGCAAGCCCACCCGGGTCTACCGACTGAACCCGCAGGCGGACGCGGGCGAACCGGTGGCGCACAACCATTGACGGTTTCCCCGAACGGGGCCCGGCAGGGTTCGGGAGCCGAAAACCGGGGGTAAATCAGGTCAGGCGGGGAACAGGCGGGCGATGCGCGCCTGCACGTCGGCGGCGGCGGCGGCCGGGTCGGCGGCGTCTCTGATCGGGCGGCCCATGACGATGTAGTCGGCGCCGCCCTCGAAGGCCTGCTCCACATCCACGGTGCGCTTCTGATCATCGCTCTCGGTGTTGTCCACCGGACGGATACCGGGGGTGATGACCATCAACTTCTCCCCCAGCTCGGCCCTCAGGCGTGGGGCCTCAAGGCCCGACGAGATCACCCCGTCACAGCCCAGTTTCAACGCTCGCCTGGCACGCGAAAGCACCAGCTTCTCCGGGTCGCAATCAAAGCCCAGATCGTCCAGATCACCTCTATCGAGGCTGGTCAGGGCGGTCACCGCCAGAATTTTTAAATCTCCCTTGACCGCCACCGCAGCCCGCATGATCTCATCGTTGCCGTGCACCGTGACAAAATCGACCCGGTGCCGTCCCAGGTTCTCAATGGCGCGGGCGACGGTCTTCGGTACGTCAAAAAACTTGATGTCCGCAAACACCTTCTTACCCCGCCCCTTAAGCCATCCGGCAAGCTCAAAAAACTCCCCGGACATCAGAAGCTCCAGTCCGATCTTGTAAAAAACCACACGGTCGCCAAGCTGTTCCACCAGCGCACGGGCGTCGGCTACGGTCGGTACGTCCAGCGCCACAATCAGGCGTTCGTTGTTGGGAATGGGTTTGCTGGAACGTTGGGAGGCGGCGGTCATTGGCATTGATGGCCCTTCAAGTCAGGTCACCCGGTACGGCTCGGGTAATCCGCTCGGTAAAAAGTGACTCACACGCAGAGGGTTATCCACGGTTTCAAGCGGGCTGAAAACAGGACGGGCCACCGATCCAGTGATGGATTGTGACCCGTCCTTCTTCATCAAACCTGGTACTCCCAAGGGGAATCGAACCCCTGTTTCCGCCGTGAGAGGGCGGCGTCCTGACCGCTAGACGATGGGAGCAAAATGGCTGGGGGACAAGGATTCGAACCTTGGTTGGCGGAGTCAGAGTCCGCTGTCCTGCCACTAGACGATCCCCCAATAAAATCCGGGATTCGCAGCTCCCACCAGGTCCCGATATATGTTCAAATCCGGTTCCTGATGGATTGAGAATGATATGGCCAAGTGCCCTGGCTGTCAACTGCATGGCGGATTTCCCGACAGGAAACACCAACCCGGCAGGTGACGCCCGTTATACTGATCGACCCGGACCGGACAACCCCCGGATGAATCGGTGATTCAGCGGATTCATCCCATTGAGGAGCGAGAAACTGGCACGTCAGGAACATATTGCAGGACTTTCCGTCACCCTGGCCGGAGGCGTGGACGGCAACGGCGGTGGCGACGGGCCACTGGTGGTGCTGTTACACGGTTATGGCGCACCTGGCACCGACCTGGTGCCACTGGCCCACGCGGTCGCCGCACCGGCAGGCACCCGCTTCGCCTTTCCCGCCGCACCCCATTCGCTGGGACCGGCCATGTTCGGCGATTCCCGCGCCTGGTGGCACATCGACTGGAATGCCCGGCAGACCCAGATCGAACGGGACGGCATGATGGATCTGTCCGGCGAGACGCCGGAAGGCATGGAGGAGGCCCGTCATCAGGTAACAAGCCTCCTGGACACCCTCGAAACCCGGCTCGGCGTCACCCCGGAGCGCACCGTGATCGGCGGCTTTTCCCAGGGCGCCATGCTGGCCTGCGACATCGTTTTACACGATCCACGGCCGTTTTCCGGGGCGGTGTTCATGTCCCCCACCCTGCTCGCCGAGCAGGAATGGTCGGCACGCGCCCCTAAACGCGCCGGACTGCCGGTATTGATGAGCCACGGCCGCACCGACCCGGTGCTGCCGTTCCCCATGAGCGTACGCTTGTGCGACCTGCTAACGGGGGCGGGGCTGGCCATTCACTTCGTGCCGTTCCACGGGGGGCATGAAATACCGAGTGAGGTGACCGGGGCGCTGGGTGATTTTCTGGGGAACCGGTTCGGGGGCGGAGGGGACGGGACTTAAGCGTTAAGACGATTCCTGAAGGGCCAGATCGGCCTGATCGACCCATGTGATGGCCTCTAGGTAGGCGGCACGCACCTTGCCGGGCTCCATGTCCAGAATGGACACATCTTTCCAGTTGCCGTCCTCGTAGGCCAGGGTGCATGACAGCACCTTGCCGAATTTCCCCTCGTGCGCCAGTAACGCCTGGGAGATGTCTTCCGACAGGGGCAATGCCTCCAGCATCTCCTCCATGGGGGCATCCATAAGGGCATCGAGCACGGAAAACAGACCGACGGTGAAAAACCCGTCCGGGTTGGACTCACCCAACTCCTCGGCCAGAAGCTCGCACATCTTGGCCCGCACCATGGCGGTGACCATCAGTTCGTGAGGTTTGTCACTCGACTCGGCCAGGGAGATCAAGGTGGCCCAGCGGCGCACGTCCTTCAGCCCCAAAAGCACCAGGGCATGGTTGATCGAGTCGACCTCACGGGTCAGGTTGAAAAACGCCGAGTTGATGTAGCGCAACAGGCGGTAGGACAGGGAAATGTCCTGACCGATCAGGGTTTCCAGCTTGTCCACCCGCGCATCCGGGCTGTTGAGCTCGGCCAGCAGCCTGAGCACCGGCATCCGGTTGGTGGTGATGCGCCGCCCCTGAATTACCTTGGGGTGGGACAGAAAATGCCCCTGAAAGTAGTCAAAGCCCAGATCCCGGCAGAATTCGAACTGCTCCTGAGTCTCCACCTTCTCCGCCAGGTATTTGACCGGAAACGCCTGAAGCTGGCCAAACTGTCTGGCAATCTCGGCATCTTCAAGCCCCAGTACGTCCACCTTGATCACCTCGGCGCGGTCCACCAGGGGCCGTAACGACTCCTGGTAAACAAAAT
>JBHHVE010000041.1:0-18870 GCA_046754085.1 Leptospirillia bacterium | reverse complement strand
CACACGAAAAAAACACGCGTTGCGGAAGCCGTGTATCATATGCCCACAATGACCGAGGCGTCAACACCCTGTATCCAAAATTTTTCCGGATTGCGCTTCCCCCTTCCGGCGGCAGCCGGTCCCACGGGCGGGACAATCCAACACCCGCCCGGCGGAAAATCGTCCCCGGTCCAACAGGAGCGGAAACGGGAGACCGCTCAACAGGATTTCGATGTGGAAAAGTTGGTGCCGAAGGCGGGACTCGAACCCGCACGGGATTACTCCCACCGCCCCCTCAAGACGGCGTGTCTACCAGTTCCACCACTTCGGCTCAAGGAAGGTTCGGGAAGGGCGAGATGATAGGACTGAACCAACTTCAAGTCAACTTCCACACAGGCCGCGACACCCCTTGTTCCTATTGACCTCTCCACTCCGGATCGGGTCTACTCCGCCCGATTGGCTCGATTCTTATGTGCGCTGACCTGAATAAAGACACCCTGCGCCGCCGGATCCGGAACTGGCGGGATGGCCTTACGGCTCCGGAGCGGACAGCCCTCTCCGAAGAGGTGGAAGCCCGTATCGCGACCCTTCCGGAATTCTTACGGGCGGAAACCGTACTGACCTACGCCCACTTCGGTTCCGAGGTGCAGACCAGCGGCCTGCGCGCCCGTACCATGCTGCTGGGAAAACGGCTGGTACTGCCCCGGGTCGAGGGCGACGGCCTCGCCCTGTACCGGATCACCAACCCGCTGCACGACATGCAGCCCGGCGTGTGGGACATCCCGGAGCCTGTCGACGGCCTGACCCCGGTGTCCCCCGAAGAGGTGGGCATCCTGCTGCTGCCCGGGGTCGCCTTTGACCCATCAGGCGGACGCCTGGGTTACGGACGCGGCTATTTTGACCGGGTGCTGGCAAAGACCTCCGGCCTCAAGGTCGGCCTCGGGTTCGACGGACAGGTGGTGGACCAGGTGCCCACCGAGGCCCACGATGTGGCGATGGACCTGGTCGTCACCCCCACCCGTATCATCCGCTGCGATACCGGGCAGGAGGTATTTTAGGTGAAGCGCATAACCCGTATTAACGGTTTGACAGGAAGGTAGAACAAACAGGTGACGGCCCAGATCATCGACGGCAAACGCATCGCGGCGACGCTCCGCAAACAGATCGCCGGCGAGGTTGCGCTCCTGGCCGAGGAAGGGGTCCACGTCGGGCTCGACGTCATCCTGGTGGGCAACGACCCGGCCTCGGAAATCTACGTCAGGAACAAGGTGCGCGCGTGTCGGGAGGCGGGCATCACCTCCAACGTCCATCACCTGCCGGAAAACACCCCCCAGAACGACCTGCTGGCCATCATCCAGCGGCTCAACTTCGACCCGATGGTGGACGGCATCCTGCTTCAGCTGCCCCTGCCGGAGTCCATCAACGAGGTAGAGGTAATTGCCGCCATCAGCCCGCGTAAGGACGTGGACGGATTCCACGAAACCAACATCGGCCGGCTCATGATCGGCGATACCATTTTTGCCCCCTGCACCCCCTACGGCATCATGAAGCTGATCGACTCGTGCGGCATCGACGCCCGGGGCAAAGAGGCGGTGGTGGTGGGGGCGGGCAACGTGGGCAAACCGATCTCCATCATGTTGATGCAGAGCGGCGCCACCGTAACCATGTGCCACGCCGACACCGTAAACCTCCCCGAACACACCCGCCGGGGCGACATTCTGGTGGTGGCGGTGGGCAGCCCGGGGATCATCACCGCCGATATGGTCAAACCGGGCGCCGTGGTGATCGACGTGGGCATCAACCGCATGCCGGACGGCACCATCAAGGGGGATGTGGAGTTCGATCAGGTCAAGGAGGTGGCGGGCTGGATCACCCCGGTTCCCGGCGGCGTCGGCCCCATGACCATCGCCATGCTGCTGGACAATACGGTGGGGTCGGCCAAACGGGCCGCCGAAGCCGAAAACGCCTGATCCCTTGAGCATCACCCCCGCACGCAGCCGCCTGGAGGCGGTACTGAAGGCCGGCCACTTTGCGGTCACCGCCGAGTTGACCCCACCCCGTAGCGCCGTCACCGGGCCGCTGACCGAAAAGGCCCGTCTGGTGGCCCCCTATGTGGACGCCGCCAATCTCACCGACTGCCAGACGGCGGTGGTGCGCATGAGCAGCTTTGCCTGCTCCACGGTGATCCGGAAAGAGGGGCTGGAGCCGGTCATGCAGATGACCTGCCGCGACCGCAACCTGATCGGCATCCAGTCCGACCTGATCGGCGCCTACGCCCTGGGGGTCAGAAACCTGCTGTGCCTGTCCGGCGACTCACCCCGCATCGGCGACCATCCGGAGGCCAAGCCGGTGTTCGACATCAACTCGTTCAAGTTGCTCAAGATGGTGCGGCTGATGCACGAAACCGGCACCCTGGCCAACGGCCGGCAGGTGAAGGTCGCGCCCCGATTCTTCGTCGGCGCCGCCTTCAACCCGGTGTCGGTAAGCATGGACTCCATGGTGAAGCGGCTGGAAAAAAAGGCCGCCAAGGGCGCTGACTTCGTGCAGACCCAGATGATCTTCGACGTCGAGCAGTTTTCCCAATTGATGGAGCGGGTGCAGGCCGAAGGCATCCACGAACAGGTTCACATCCTGGCCGGGGTCGCCCCCCTGAAGAGCGTGCGCATGGCCGAGTACATGAACGCCAATGTGCCCGGCATCACCGTGCCCGAGCATCTGATCGAGCGCCTCAAAAAGGCCGATGGCGACCCGGAGCGGGTGCTGGCCGAGGGGGTGGACATCTGTCTGGAGGTGATTGAGGGGGTACGCCGGATCCAGGGAGTGGCGGGAATCCACATTATGGCGGTATTCTGCGAAGAGACGGTCCCTGAAATTGTGACGCGGGCGGGTCTCGCCGACCGCCCCGACATTCCGGCAGATGCGCTGGAGGACGCCCCATGAGCGCCATCACTGTTCGCGACATCCTGAAAATGAAGGCCGACGGCCAGGCCATCGCCGCCGTCACCGCCTACGATTTCCCGTCCGCGCGCATGGCGGACGCCGCCGGAATCGACCTGATCCTGGTGGGCGACTCCCTCGGCTGTGTGGTGCAGGGGCACCGCACCACCCTGCCGGTCACCATGGACCAGATGATCTACCACACCGAAATGGTCTCCCGCGCCGCCGGGCGCGCCCTGGTGGTGGGCGACATGCCGTTTATGAGCTACCAGCCGGACGTTGGCCTCGCCCTGGAGAACGCCGGACGTTTTCTGGCCGAGGGCGGCGCCGCCGCGGTCAAGCTGGAGGGTGGCACCACGGCTGCCCGCGAGCGGGTGGCGGTGATCGTGCAGGCGGACATCCCGGTGATGGGCCACATCGGCCTCACCCCCCAATCGGTACACGCCATGGGCGGCTACCGGGTGCAGGGCCGGGACGACGCCGAAGCCTCCCGCATCATCGACGAGGCCAAGGCGCTGGAGCAGGCCGGCGCGTTTTCCATGATCCTCGAAGGCATCCCGGAAAAGCTCGCCAAGCTGGTCACCGAAGCGGTGTCGATCCCCACCATCGGCATCGGCGCGGGCATCCACTGCGATGGTCAGATCCTGGTCTGGCACGATCTCCTGGGGCTTTCCGAGGGCGGCTACCCCAAGTTCGTCAAGCCTTACGCCGACATCGCAAGCATCGCCAAAAAGGCCCTCGCCGACTATGCGGCGGAAGTGCGGGGCGGTGACTTCCCCGGCGCCGAGCAGACCTACCACTGATTTTTTTCGACCCCCGAGCTTCCGATGCCGAACCCCGACCTGACCGGTAAGCAGCGCCGCCATCTGCGCAGCCTGGCTAACACCCTCAAAGCCACCGTGCATGTGGGCAAGGGTGGCGTAAGCGACGAAGTGCGCGCCTCCCTGGAAGATGAGTTCAGCCACCGGGAACTGGTCAAACTCGCCATCAACCAGAACTGCGAGTTACCCGCCAAAAAAGTCGCCCGCGATCTGGCCGACGCCGCGAATGCCCACTGGGTGCAGACCATCGGCCACACCGTGGTGCTCTACCGCGCCGCCGAAGACCCAGAGATTGTACTGCCGGCGCCGTGAGTAGTGTGACCGGCGACTGGCCGGACGACTTCGCCGCCACCCTCGACTTTCACGGCCACCTCTGCCTCGACATCGCCATGGGCTACCGGGTGACGAAAGCCGCCCTGCGGGCGTTGGGGCCGGAAGCCGCCGACCCCAAACGGCTGGTGGCGTCCGTGGGAGGCGACACCTGCGCGGTGGATGCGGTGCAGGCGCTCTCCTGCTGCACCTTCGGCAAGCGCAACCTGGTGCCGCTGCACACCGGCAAGCCGGTCTACATCTGGCAGAACGCCGCCACCGGCAACGGCGTGCGCATCTACGTGCATTACTGGGAAACATTCGATGCGGACGGAACCTTCCGCAGCACCCAGCGGCATTTCAAGGACGGGGAATTAAGCCCGGACGAGGCGGCGGCCTTCGAGGCGGAGCACGAACAACTCATACGGCTGATTTTGAACGGGCCGGAGGCGGACCTGTTCCGCCTCAGCCGCATTTCCCAACCGCCTCCACCCAGGTCCGGCGGCTTTGCCGCCAGCCCGTGCGGGGTATGCGGGGAATATGTAAAAGAGGGCCTGCTGATGGACGGTCGCTGCACCGAGTGCGCCGGTCCCGCCGGTTAGGGAACCATCTCCGCCGCCATCTCCCCGCTTTCCACCGCGCCCTCGATGGTGGCGGGCAGGCCGGTGTCGGTGTAGTCTCCGGCCAGAAACAGCCCTTCCACCCCCGCCACCACACCCGCCTGAGGGCGTACCGTATTCGGCCCGAGCGCCGCCGTGGCGCGCCCCTCCCTGATCACCACCTGATGCCTCAGCGGCGTGTTCCGAACACCCGGAAAGACGCTCGAAAGGTCGCTCAGCGCCTGTTCCAATACCTGCTCCCGCCGCTGTCCCGACAGTGTGTCCGCGGCACTTGCCACCAGCGCCAGACGCTGCCCGGAGCCGGCGGCCGAGCCCGCAAGACGGTCCCGCTCGAACACCCACTCGAAAGCCCTGCCCGGCAGACCGACAAACGGCGTCCCGGCGGGAAACGGCGCCACCGGCCGCGTAAACCACAGGTAAACCGAAACAATGGCGGACGGCCGGAAACCGGCGAGCACCCGCTTCAGGGCTTCCGCCCCCCCCTCGGGGAGCAGCTTTCGGGCCGCGAACGGATCGGTGGCGATCACCACCCGCGCCGCCGCCACCCGCTCGTCATTCCGGGTCACAAGCGCCGTCACCCGACCCGCTTCCTGTTCCACCCGCGCCACCCGCTCGTGCCGCACCCGCCCGCCCCGCGCCGCCAGAGCAGCCCCCAGCGAGTTCCCCAAAAACGCCCCCAGACCGTGCGCCGCCCAGCCCAGACGGGCATCTTCGGCACTGCCCAGAAGCGCCCGCCGCAACGCCTCGATAAACGGCGCCGCCGCCGCTTCCGCAGGCTCCAGGTTGATGACCGCGCGGCACAAAGGCCCCCACAGCAGGTGGACCGACGCCGCCGACGCCCCCGCCGATTCCAGCCAGGCCGCCACCGTTCCCGATGGTAAACTCCCCTTTTTTAATTGGTCGCCCACTGACAGCAGGTTGAACCGCTCGGATAAGGAAAGCCCGTCGATACCGAGCAGGCCGAGAATCAGGGAGAACGGCGCGGGCAGCGGTGGGCAGCGCACATCGACCCGGTGGCCGCCATGTCCTTCCGGATACAGGGGCAGATGCAGGGTGGACTGGAAGCGCAGGCCCTCCGCCGTGCCCAGCCGGTCGAGCAGCGCCCGGGTGCGGCGGTAGCACCCCATGAGGAGGTGCGGGCCGTTGTCGAGCCACTCACCGCTGTCCGGATCCCGGCGGCTGGTGGCGCGCCCCCCCAAGCCGCGGGAGGACTCCCATAAGGTCACGGGAATACCCCGGTCGGCCAGGGCAACGGCGCAGGCGGCACCGGCAAACCCGGCGCCGATCACGTGCGCCGGCTCCCGATGGCGGCTCACCACCGGTCCAGCAAATGATCGACCCATGCCCGCCCGGCCAACCACAGCTTGCGCGGCGTGGACAGGGACACCCCCGATTCCGGAGCAAAGTCCCTGTCGCTCATCTCCTCCAGCAGCGCCCCGTAGATTGCCCCCATGATGCGGGACGGCAGCAGCGCTTTGCGGTCGTTTTTCGGCAGCGTGCGGGCAATGCGCCGCGCTTCCGCGTAATACCCCCGCGCCCGCGCGGCTTCAAACGCCTTCAACGCCCGAAGCTCGGGGGAATCCCGCCCTTCCAGCAGGTCGGATCCGGACACGCCAAAGCGTTTCAGGTCGTCCTCCGGCAGGTAGATGCGGTTACGGGCGGCGTCGCCACCCACATCCCGCAGGATGTTGGTGAGCTGAAACGCCATGCCGTGGGCACAGGCGAACGCGTCCGCGTCCGGGTGGTGGCAACCGAATACCCGGATGCACATCAACCCCACAACCGAGGCGGCGCGATGGCAGTAAAGGGCGAGGTGATCAAAGTCCGGGTAGCGCACCGGGCCGATGTCCATGGCCATACCGTCCAGAAGCTCGAACGGCAACGTCGGGTCGATATCATACCCGGCCACCACCTCCCGCAGCCGCACGGTGATCGGGTGCATGGGGTGTCCGTCCAAAGCCGCCTGCCACTCCGCCCGCCAGGCGAGAAGCCCGGCCTCCGCCTGAGCCGGACTCTCGGTCTCGTCCACAATGTCGTCCGCATGGCGGCAGAATGCGTAAATCACGAACAGCGCCTCCCGGCGCGCTTTCGGCAGGGGCAGGAAGGCGTAATAAAAATTGGAGCCCGAGGCTTTGGTGAGGGCGGTGCAGTAGGCCTGCGGATCGCCTTCCGGCAGGCTCTGGCGAGTGGCCTTAGCCATTGGCGTAGCGTTCGGCGGCACGGGAAAACGCACCGGGAAACAGTGTGTCCGCCAGAAACCGCAGGCGCTCACGGGTGCCGTGGGCGGGACGGGCGCGAAACACGTCGTACCCCGCCGCCTCCACCCCGTCCAGAATCCCCATGCCGCCGAGCCAGACCGCCTTCAACTCGTAACCCAGACGGCCGGGCACCTTCTGGCACAGGGGCCTGCCCACGTTGAACAGGTTGCGGGTGCGCGCCACCTCAAACCCCATCAGTTCGCGAAAACCGTCCGTGACGCGGCCTTCCAGCACATCGGATTCGGACACCCCGAAGCGCGCCATGTCCTCCGTCGGCAGGTAGATGCGGTCCTTGTCCCTGTCCACCGCCACGTCCTGCCAGAAGTTGGCCAACTGCAGGGCCGTACAGATGGCGTCCGACCACGCCACGTTGCGCGCCGAGTCCTGCCCGAACAGGGCCAACACGATACGCCCCACCGGATTGGCGGAGCGGCGGCAGTAATCCAGCAATTCCGAAAACGCCCGATAGCGCGTCACCCTGACGTCCTGCCGGAATGCCGAAAGCAGGTCGAACAACGGCGCGGGATCGAGGGAGAATTGCGCCACCGTATGGGACAGCGCCCGAAACACCGGATGCCGGGCACGTCCGGCAAGGGCGTTCTCAAGCTGGCGCTCCCAGGCATCCAGGCGGGCGGTGCGGCAACCGGAAAAATGCGCCTCGTCGGCAAAATCATCGGCCCGGCGGGCAAACGCATACACCGCCGCCACGTGCGGACGCAGCCCCGCCGGCACCAGCACGGACGCCACCGGAAAGTTCTCATAATGGCGGCGGGCCACGCCCTGACAGTGGGCGTAGGCACCGGCCAGGTGCTTTGGAATCGACTGCATGGGAGCCGTTTTTATAGGGTAGCGGGCTAGGTCTGTCAAACTCCGCACACCCGAAGCATACCCGCCCCCGGAGACATCAGGTGCGCCAAACCCGTGCATTGGCGGAGAGGTTTCGGTTAGCATCTGCCTAGGTATCTTCCCCAACACGTGCAGAATTTGATGCGTAATCTCTGGGTTCATATGACAGGGCCGGACCGGCCCGGCATTCTGGGACGTCTGCTCGACGGGGTATCGGAACTCGGCCTCGAGTTGACCGACCTGGAGCAGGTGGCCGTGGCCGATCGCCTGATCCTTGCGCTGGCGGTAAGCTCGCCGGTAGACGTTGCCAGCGCCCACGAGGGACTCACCTATCTGGCCCGCGACCTGGGGCTCGTCTGTGAGCTTCGGGACGAGTTCAAGGCACCGGAGCCGGACGCCATGCTGCTGGTTGTGACGGTGCTGGGCGAACCGGTGAACTCAGCGGCGCTGGGTGCGATTGGCAATACCCTGAGCCGCTATGGCGCCAACATCCGCCGCATCGAAACCCTGGCGAAAAAACGCCTGCATTGCATCGAGATGCTGGCCACCATCGATGGCGCCCAGCGCAAGGAACTGGCCCGCCAGTTGTTGAACGTGGGGGCCCGTTTCGACGTTGACGTTTCGGTTCAGGAGGAAGGGCTGGGACGGCGCGCCAAGCGCATGGTGGTGATGGATGTGGACTCCACCCTGATCCAGGGTGAGCAGATTGACGAACTGGCCGCCCTGACCGGTCAGGGAGACAAGGTCGCCGCCATCACCGAACGCGCCATGAACGGTGAACTCGACTTTGCCGAAGCTCTCAAGGAACGGGTCGCTCTGCTCGAAGGGCTGCCGGTGGATGACCTGCAAAAAGTGCGGGAGCGGCTGCCCTACACCCCGGGGGTCCGCTCCATGGTGAGCGTGCTCAAGGAGATGGGCTACAAGATCGCCATGTTGTCCGGCGGCTTCACCTTCTTCGTCGATCAGTTCAGGAAAGAACTGGGCTTCGACTACGCCTACGCCAACGAGCTTGAGGTGAAGGACGGCAGGCTCACCGGCCGCACCGTGGGGGAGGTGGTGGACGGCCAGCGCAAAAAAGCGATCATGAAGGAGATCGCCGAAAAGGAGGGGATTCGCCTGGATCAGGTGATCGCCATCGGCGACGGCGCCAACGACCTGCCCATGCTGGGCATCTGCGGACTCGGCATCGCGTTCAACGCCAAGCCCCGGGTGCGCGAGATGGCCCCCCACGCCATCAACCGCAAGGGGCTGGACTCGATCCTGTTCCTGCTCGGCATCCGGGAAGAGGAAATCGAGCACCTCGAGGGCGGACTCGGCCCACAGCAGTAATGGTGACTGCCCCACGGGCGAACCCCCTAATAGGGGGCGATTGCCGGGCGCATCCGGGAAACCGGGCAGCGCAGCGCCATCCCGGCCATTCAACCCGCCCCGTTTTGGCTCCTCCCGTACCCGTGCACGATCGCTAAAGACCCTGTAAACTGGATTGTTGGCGCAAACTTCCGGGCCGGGCTGTTTTTGGAAACGTAGTTATGTCTCGCACCATTCGCATTTTCGACACCACATTGCGTGACGGGGAGCAATCCCCGGGCGCCAGCATGAACCGTGAGGAGAAACTCTCCATGGCGCACCAGCTGGCGCGCCTGAAGGTGGACATTATCGAAGCCGGTTTTCCCGCCGCCTCCGACGACGATTTTGCCGGTGTCAACGATATCGCCCGCCAGGTCGAAGGCCCGGTCATCGCCGGCTTGTGCCGTGCCATACCGTCCGACATCGAAAGGGCCGGAGACGCCATCGCCCCGGCCCGGCGCCGCCGCATCCATACCTTCATCGCCACCAGCCCCATCCACATGGCCCACAAGCTCAAGATGGATGAGAATCAGGTGCTGGAACGGGCCGTGGCCTCCGTTAAACAGGCTTGTGGCTACACCGACGACGTGGAGTTTTCCGCCGAGGACGCGGTGCGCTCGGATATCGATTTTCTGTGCCGTATCACCGAGGCGGTCATCGCCGCCGGGGCCACCACGGTCAACATCCCCGATACGGTCGGTTACGCCATACCTGAGGAGTTCGGTGAGCGCATCGGTCAGATTATGAACCGTGTGCCCAACATCGACCGGGCGGTGATCTCGGTCCACTGCCACAACGATCTGGGGCTCGCCGTGGCCAACTCCCTCGCCGCCGTGGCGAACGGCGCGGGCCAGGTGGAGTGCACCATCAACGGCATCGGCGAGCGGGCCGGAAACGCCAGCCTCGAAGAGGTGGTGATGGCCCTCAAGACCCGCAGCGACCTGTTCGACTGCTGCACCGGAGTGGAAACCACCGAACTCACCCGCGCCAGCCGTCTGCTCACCTCCATCACCGGTATGGTGGTGCAGCCCAACAAGGCCATCGTGGGCACCAACGCCTTTGCCCACGAGTCCGGCATCCATCAGGACGGCCTGTTGAAGCACAAGGCCACCTACGAAATCATGACCCCGGAATCCGTGGGGCTTTCCGAACACAACATGGTGCTTGGCAAGCACTCCGGACGTCACGCCTTCCGGGCCAAGCTGGAAGAGCTCGGCTACCACCTCGCCGACGGGGAGGTGGACCGCGCCTTCGAGCGCTTCAAGAAGCTCGCGGACCAGAAAAAAGAGGTGTTCGAGGAGGACCTGGACGCCATCGTGGCGGGAGAGATCAGCCGCATTCCGGAGACCTACGCCCTGGAGGAGATGCAGGTCACCAGCGGCACCCACCAGACCCCCACCGCCAGTGTCACCCTGAATGTGGAAGGTGCGGTAAAAAAAGGCGAGTCCGAGGGCGACGGGCCGGTGGACGCCGCCTACCGCGCCATCAAGCGCATCACCGGCAGCGGCGCCCATTTGCAGGCGTACATCGTGCAGGCCATCTCCGGCGGCACCGACGCCCAGGGCGGGGTGACCGTGAAGATGGTGGACTCGGGCCGCACCTTCACCGGACAGGGCACCGACCCGGACATTGTAATCGCCTCCGCCCGCGCCTACCTGAACGCCCTCAACAAGGCGGCCTACTGGCACGAATCGCGGAAGCGGCTGAAGGGGCCCTAGGTGCGCTTTCCCATGGGCGGGGGCGCACCGTATAATGTGGCGCTCGGATCAAAAAATGTGACCCCGTGAGGAACCCCATGTACACCATTCCCGCCGATCGGCAAGAGCCGGTTCAGGAGATGTTTTCGTCGATCGCCGACGCCTACGACCTGAACAACACCCTCTTATCCCTCGGCTTGCACCACCTGTGGAAGGAACATGCGGTGCGTGAGGCGCGGCTGCCGTTTGGCGGGCGCGCCGCCGACCTGTGCGCGGGCACCTGCGACATCGCCGCCATCATGGCTCGCCGCATGGGGCCGGACGGCCGGGTGGACGCCCTCGACCTGAACGAGGAGATGCTCGCCGTGGGCGCCGACAAACTGCGCCGCGAGGGGCTTGCCGAACAGGTCAGCATCACCCCCGGCAACATGGAGTCCCTGCCGTTCGAGTCCAACGCCTACGATGCCGCCACCGTCGGCTTCGGCATCCGCAACGTGGTGGAGCGCAAACAGGCCCTGGCCGAAATGCATCGCATTTTGAAGCCCGGCGGCCGCGCCGTGGTGCTGGAGTTTTCGCGCCCGGTAAACCCGGTCTGGCGCGGTATCTACAATTTCTACAACTTTACCCTGCTGCCCAAAGTAGGCACGTGGGTGGCCCGTGACAACACCCAGGTGTACGAGTACCTGCCCGCCTCCATCGCCGCCTTCCCGCCCCAGGAGGAGTTTGTCGGTGTGATGCGGGACGCGGGTTTTGCCCGGGTGTCCTACATCAACCTGTGCGGCGGCGTGGTGGCCCTGCACATCGGCGTGAAGTAGCGCACAGGCACGTGACCTCCGTAGCTCCGAGCGCGGCGAGCGCGGGACCTAAAGCATCGGTCCTGCATGTTCGTCTGCCCTGCAACAAGGTCTGGCCCCTCGGGGTCATCACCCTGGCGGGGCACATCAGAGCGCACCACCCCCATGTACGCCAGCGCATCATCGACCTTGCGGTGGTGCCACCCAAAGAGCGTAAGGATTACCTGCAACGCCAGATTGAGGAATTCGACCCGGAGGTGATTTCCATCTCCTGGCGGGACATTCAGGTGTTCGCCCCCCACGAGGCCGACGACTCCCTGGAAAACTCCTTCAACTTCTTCTACTCCAACAGCCTGATCAAGCGGGTGCTGTCGTCCTTTAACGGCCTTAAAATGGTGGCCGCCTACCACGCCAACCTGCGGGAGAATCTGGGCACGGTGCGGCGGCTGGCCGGACAAAACCCGCACCGCACCCTGTTACTCGGCGGTGGCGCCTACTCGGTGTTCCACGAACAACTGGCAAAAAAGCTGCCGAAGGGCGTGATCGGCGTGATCGGCGAGGGCGAGCAGGTCATGGACGCGGTCATCGAAGGGCGCGACCCGTCCCCCCTCCGGGTTCACTACACCCGCCCGGACGGCGTCACCATCCGGGGCGACGCACCGCCCCCTCTGGACCTGTCGACCCATTCCATCGACTACCCCTACATCGAGCAGGTTTTCGCCCAGTGGGACGAATACCGGGGCCAGCCGGTCAGCGTGCAGAGCAAGCGCGGCTGCCCCTACCGGTGCGGCTACTGCCTGTATCCCTATATCGAAGGCACCCGGGTGGTGTTGCGCCCGCCGGAACACGTGCTGGATGAAATCCAGTACCTGTACGACCGCCTGGAGAGCCGTGACTTCTGGTTTGCCGATGCCCAGTTCCTCACCGGCCGCGCCGCCCGCGGCAACGCCGAAGATGTGCTTGCGGGCATTATCGACCGGGGCCTTGACATCACCTGGAGCGGTTACGTGCGCACCAGCTCCATCACCCCGGAACTGGCCGACCTGATGGTGAAATCCGGGGTCGGTGACCTGGAGGTGGGACTCGCCACCGGCTCCCAGCAGATGGCCAACGCCATGCGCCTGGGGTTCAAGGTGGAGCACCTGTACCGGGGCGCCCAGAACCTCAAAAATGCCGGTTACCGGCACAAGCTGGTGCTCAATTACTCCCCCAACATGCCCGGCGAAACCGAAGACACCCTGCTCGAAACCGTGGAGTCCTACCGCCGTTTCGTGGCGGTCATGGGAGAGGCGCAGATTCATCCGATGATCTTCTTCATCGGCGTGCAGCCCCATACCCCCATGGAGACACTCCTGATCAAAAGCGGGTACCTGAAGCCGGATTATGACCCCATGTCCCTGAACCCGATCTCCATCAAGAAGCTGCTGTACAACCCCAGGCCGCTCAACAAGCCGATCTCGAAGGCGTGCCTGACCGCCTGGCGGGACGGCCAGGAAGACTCCGGCAAGCGGGTCCTGCTGGAACTGGAACGCATCATCCGGTCGGAGCGCAAGCTGCCCGGCGGCGCCGGGCGCGCTCCGGCCGAGACATCCCCGGCCCCGTAACAAGCCAACTTCGCACAAAAAAGGCGCGCCGCAACAGGTACGACGCGCCTTCTTATTAATGGTGCGAGACACAGAATCGAAGAATCTCACAACATACTGATTTATTTTATGTTTTTCTCGACCCTCCTGGATGAATACCAACAAAAATACCAACACTGAATTGGTGTTGCTCCCCGTTTCAGCCAGCCCCGTCCGCCGCCTGACAGGCCAATCCGCGTGAGATGTTCAGAAATCCTTGATAACTGCCCCGGGCCATTTCAACACTCCGCCGCATCCTTCATGTCTGAACCATCCGGGAATTCTGGACAATTCCCCAGCCCCCTATCCATACGTCCTATCTCAGGCGCCACCGAGGAACCTGTAAGCATTTCTTACAAGTTGCCGCTCCACTTGTGACGCCCCCCAATTCATAGAGGTAGCCCCGTTTGTTTGAACAGTCTGACCTGACCTGCCCCTTTCAAACCAGTCCAGGTTCAATGTTGGTTATCTGGCCCAGGCGGGAGGCGGGTATGGCCCGGAAGAACCGGCGGGAACCCCTGTGCCCAACGCGTGCCCTGAATGTGCCCGTGGGGTAGGCACGGGGGCCGGTTTGATCCGCTTCCCGCCTGGGCCGAGCAGTATCGTAAAAATCCCCTGCGTGACCGTTGAAAACCCCATCCATGTCGCAAGAGTCCTCTTGTCTGAGGTTTATGTCCCTGAGGCCCGGTCCCAAAGATAGCATTCGCCGTGCTTGGTGGAATAAGATTTCGCGTTGACCATCCGTAATGGTCTACCCGCATCTGGCCCACTTGAGTACAGCGAACATGCAATGAAATACCTCGATTCAGGCAGCCGCGACGATTCTCAGTCGCTTGCAGGCTGGCTCCAATCCGTTCTTTCCGAAAGCGTGGCCGAGCTACGGCTGCAGTCCGGCTTTTTCTCGTTAAATGGCATAGGGCTTTTGATTCCAACCCTCGAGAAGGCGGCAGAGCTAGACAGGCCTACAAAAATTCTGATCGGCTCAAACGATATGAGCACCCTGCGTGACGATGTCAAAGCCCTCGTGGGCTTTATGGGCGTACCGCGGCCGGCTGCATCTCTGGGCATCGTCAGCTTTAGCGGGGCCTTTTTCCACCCGAAGACCTACCACATAACGCGGACAGATGGGAGCCAGGCTGCCTTTGTGGGCTCCGCAAATCTAACGGCTTCTGGACTCGCCCTTCACGTTGAAGCCGGGGTTGCATTGGATACCAGGGAAGGCGATTCCACACATCAACTATCAAATATTGCAGCGGCAGTTGACAGATGGTTTGCCGAAGAGCGCCCTGGATTAAGCCTTATTACCGACACTGATTCAGTTGATGCACTTGCTGAAACCCAAATACTTGCGGTTGCTCGGCCCCCAAAGCCTAAATCGTCAAATAGTGGGGGAACTACTAGCGCTTCTACCCCTAAGAAGCCAAGCCTTACCGCTTTGTTTGATCTCCCCGCGATAACAGCGGAGGTGACTCCGGCCGAAGCGGGGAAGAGCGCTCCTGAGCTAATTACTGGAGTGGTTGGGCCCTCCGTGCCACGAGCTGGCTTCCCTCAATATTTTCTATTTGACCCAGCTGCAACAGCAGCGACATCCGGAGCTAATGCCTTGTCAGGTGCCCAGCTGCCAGGTGGTGCCGTCGGGTTGATCATACAACTCAATAGGGATAGCGCCCGGCATTTTATGGGTCGAAGCGGAACCGCAAACATCAGCATCCCCGTAGCATCAGTCTCGCCCCTTCGGTTCGGAGTGGCCGGCAAGCACTCTAGCCCACGCGCCGAGTTCGAGATCAACATCCGCTATGTGAGCAACACCTCAACCATCCCTACTGCGCCTACCACTACAAGCATCCAAGGATACGGGTTTACTCCAACCGAAACAGGTCACGCGGATATCCGCATGGTTGTTCCTGCACGCGTGAGAGATCTAGGAACCCAGATCAAAGAACGTGGGTTGCCGAATCCAACAGAAGGGCATCTGGCATTCCTCGAATGGCCGACGGAGGCATCGCCTTCGCTCCATCTGACGTTTTTGGATCCGGAGTCGAACTTGTACAATCAGGCTGATGCTCTGTTTCAAGGGGCCATTAGCGCCAGTCAAATAGTTGGGGCTGGCGCATGCTGGCTCCCGCCACAGGTGTCACCGGCCTGGTAGCCTAGGGGCATTTTCTGCAATTAGGCTCGCAGGACCACAAGTGCTTCGCGGCTTGTAGCATTGTTTACGTGGTACCCATACCTTCGGTATGTTTGCAACGCAACGGTTTCCTCGTGCTTCCACCCTCTCGATACGGCTAGGTTGGCCAAGTGTCCTGGCGTATCTAGGTCAAATCGGTTTCCCCCGAGAACCGTATGATTCCCTCCAACTATCAAGCCAAATTTGGCGCCTTTTTTCATAAGCCGCTTTATGGAGGAGAATGCGTCCGACATGCCCGAGAAGTAACGATAGAGCAAGCTCGGTACAACTTGCCTTCTAAAGCCATCCCCCTCGCTCAGTGCGTTTTGTAGTTGAACGCAAAGCTGCGCCTCGTCATCAGGCAGATGGGCAGTGTTGGCCATTACGGCGTCGAGCATCGCCCGCTTGCTTTGGCCACGAATTTCTCGACTGCCAAGTAGATCAGCTTCCAGCGGAGAAATACTGTCGGGAGATACCAGATCAAGCCAAACCAGGCTCAGGCGCTGCGTGTCAATATAAGGCAGTGCTGTCGCATAGGGGGGGCTTGTTATGGCACAGTCGAAACGACCGCTCCCATTATGGCGAATGCTTCTACAATCAGAAACTACCCCCTCAGATCCAGAGCTAACTACTCCTATGGAGGCCTGGGCACCTTGGAGGTGGGAGCAAAATTTTTCTGCGCCTTCTCTGAAGGCTTCGAAAAAAGGCGTTTTCGGTAGGGGAGATTTTCTCCGCCTAATTCGGAGGTCCTTTGGGTCTTGCAGAGAGTATTCACGCAGAAGGTTAGACGCGATAGCTAATAATATCGGCATTGTCGATTTATCAGAGGACTGTATCGATAGCCTCAACCGCTCGATATCAGCCAAGACCTCAGGAGTAAACCAAGCAAGTAAGTACTCCTCCCTGGCGCCTCCGCCACCCAACCTCCATGTAGACCATTTCGTTCTTGAGACAACAAGCCGAGATTCTTCTCTTAAATCTTCTGCTGGAATGCCAAGAGAGCTGATTTTTGCATTGGCCAGGAAGACGGCCATTGGATTAATATCGGTTCCGAACGCCTGAACCCCTACATGAACACATTCAACTAGTGATGTGCCACTCCCACAGAATGGATCAAAAACAGTTTGCCCAGGCTTAACGCCGAAGAAGTTCAGCATTGCCTTAGCTACCTGAGGGTTAAATTTCCCTTTGTATTCGTGGAGCCCGTGGGCGGAGTACCTTGTTGATTGGCGACTTGTTTCGTTGCCGTTGAATTGCTCAAGCATTGCTTGCTGGGTTGGGTGCGGAATCCCTCCCCCATTTTGAACTTGGGAAAAGTAGACAAGTCGCTTAGCCGCCTCGGGAAATCTCGGTCGATCGAGAAGCAGCCCGGCCTTTTCTTCCTTTATACCGGCTGGCGACAAGAGGGCCTTTATTTCTCGAACAGCAAAATCCTTCTCGTATGGATAATACTTATATTTATGCCAGGTAAGCCGCATTACCGTATGTCACTTCTTCCTAAATACAAGGACAGTTTCCGTCTTGATATTCGCATGCGATAGATTAAACGCTTTTCGACTCGATTTAATAGGTCTGTCAAACCTCCAGATAGTATCTAGCCCAACCTCGTTCCCAGCTCGTTCTATAATGTCGGCATTGTTGACTATCTTTCCGTGTATCTTGGATCGACCTACCACAAAACAAGCAAACCCGTCAGGAACCAACACACTGTTGATCAAACTCATTGTGGATTGCATTTGGCCAACAAAGCTATCTGCCGTATGGTGGTTTTTCTTAAAAAAATGCGCTCGCGCTCCAATTTCTTTTTCTTTTACTCCGATCGGATCGAAGCCAAGCCACCACATTCTGTACTTATGGTACAACCAGTATTCATAGGCATTTGGATAGGGCGGAGACGTCACAACTAAACCGACCCTACTTCCTATTTCCATTGGGCTGATCGTTAGTGTGTCGCCTTCGATAATTTTGGAAGGGCACAGGTCCCAATCCCGGTTTGATAAAGAACGCTCGACTTTCAATGCAGCGGACTCAAATAATGTAAAAACATCATCCCGTCCAACCCCTTTTTCAACAGCCGCATATCTAGTATCGCTATCCTGGTTTGAAACTCGGACGATGATGCTAGAAAGGGCTAGTCTGAGGTGGTTCGACCACTCCTGGAATTCGTCGCTCGCAATGGATTTTGATAGTGATGCGACCGCCTGCTTTACCGCAGGAGAAAACCAATGGTCGACGTTAGGGATATCTGGGACATCAACCGTCGTCATTTTGCGGGATTGCCGAACGATTTCATAAATTACGTCTTGTAATCCAGACGGAGGCGGAGACGTTTTTACGCGGGAAATCAAGCAAGCAATTGGGTTAAGGTCTATCCCGATCGAGTCCCGGCCAGAGCGTTGCGCCTCAACAAGAGTGGTCCCGGATCCACAAAAAGGGTCAAACACCACGGTATTGTTAGGGATAGGGAGAGCCTCGATTAGAGACCTCGGAATGTCACCAATAAACTTAGCAGGGTATGGGTGGATAGCTTCAACGCCTGGCGCTGTTGATCGATCTTCAAAGCTCCAGTCTATTTGCGACAAGCGGTCACTAATCTCACTGGTCATACCCTTTTTCGAGTGGTGCCATTCAAGTTCCAACTGATTGGGATGTGCGTGTAACGCACTACTTGCGTTACACGCTTCCTCAATGTAGGCATCGGCGTTGGCTTCGAGTGTGCGTTGTTGCTGCATATATTCCTGAACCGCTAAACCTTCTGGAGGGAGAAGGAATTAAATGTGAGCCGCGATAGAGCGAGGCTCGATTGCGCATTCTACTGGCCAATGTGCTTTAACTAATTGTGCGGCCTTGTCCTAGGGCGTTAGCCTCCAAAACCGTGACACGCACCCAGGCCGCTGATCTGGATTGTAATGGGTACCCTAGCCAGTGGCCACCCCTTTTGTGTGTCGCCTTTCGTGAATCATTTCAGATTTCCACAGGCATCGCCGCATCCGTGTACTTGGCCAGGTGCTCCGGCACCATGTGGGCGTAGCGCCGAACCATCTCTGGCGACTTCCACTCGTCCAGCTCCTGGACGATTTAGACCGGGGTGCCGATGACCGCCCAGGTGTGGCGCAGGCCGTGCCAGAGGGTGGTCTTGTGGGTCCGTTCCTCAAACCACCCCCACTACCGCCTCCCGCCAGGTACGGTCGGGGCGGTCATCGGGCTTGGCGACCCCGCCACAGCTCCGCCTTCAGTCGATCGTGGTATTCCTGGGCCTTGGCCTTTTCCCGAGTCCCATTGCTGCGGCGTACTCGACGCCCGTCCGGGGCGCGGAAACAAGTGAAGTAGATGCCGTTGGTGCTTTTCCTGAGAGCCATTCCAAGTACCTGTATTCTGCTATTGCCCAATCCTACCGTGGTGTTGACAGCACCATCAAATGGGCACATCTTTTAACCGCCTTTGACGTCGGGTCAGGAGCCGGAAGGCGGTTG
>JBHHVE010000040.1:0-20122 GCA_046754085.1 Leptospirillia bacterium | reverse complement strand
GGACCTGTTGGCCGAAGCCCTGATCCGCGTCACCGACGCCGGCTTCCACCCGGTGTTGCACGTCCACGACGAGATCCTGTGCGAGGAGCCTGTGGGCGAACGCTCGCTGGAGGAACTGCTCGTCCTGATGGAGGTGGTGCCCGCCTGGGCCGAAGGCTGCCCCATCGCCGCCGAGGGGTGGCAGGGGGAGCGCTACCGCAAATGAGCCGGGACCTGATCAACCACCCGCCCCACTACGTCTCCGATTCGGGCCTGGAGTCCATCGACGTGATCGAGGCGTTCGAGTTGGGCTTTCACTTAGGAAACGTCGTCAAGTACGTGCTGCGGGCAGGCAAGAAGGACGACCGCCTGTCCGACCTCAAAAAGGCCCGCTGGTATCTGACCCGCCTGATCGAGAAAGAATCCCATGACCAGGGCTGAACAGGCGCTCGCCCTGGCGGATATGGGGTTCTACGTCTTCCCCTTGCGGGCAAAGGGCAAGACGCCCCGCCACCAGGGCTGGCAGGAGAAGGCCACCCGGGATGCCGCCGCCATCGACGATTGGTGGTCCAACCACCCGGCCGACAACATCGGCATCTTCACCGGCCGGTACGGCGACGACGATGGTGCGCTGCTGGTCATCGACGTGGACAACAAGCACGGCAAGCACGGTGATGCCGAGATCAAGCGGCTGGCGGACGGCCACATCGAGATCCCCGTCACCCTGGAGCAGCTCACCCCCACCGGCGGCCGCCACCTGATCTACACGGTTAACGAAGCCGTCCGCTCCGGCACCAACGTCCTGGGGGACGGCCTCGATGTGCGCAGCGCCGGCGGCTATATCGTGGCGCCGGGCAGTGAAACGGATGTGGGTGTGTACCGCTGGGTGGGAGAGGGTCGCCGGCTCGCACAGGCGGACGGGTCGGTCGTCCAACTGTGCGGCAGGGCACGCCAGCGAGACCCCGAGGCATCCGTTCCGTTGGTCGACGAGGACCAGGACGCCAACGTGGCGCGCGCGGTGGAGTACCTCCAACACGCCGATGCGGCCATCGAGGGCGCCGGGGGTGATTTCCACACCTACAAGGTGGCCTGTGGCGTGCGCGACCTCTCCATCAGCGAGCCCCTGTGCACCGAGCTGATGCTTGACCACTTCAACGAGCGGTGCCAGCCGCCGTGGGATCCGCAGGCCCTGGCCGCCAAGGTCGCCAACGCCTACCGCTACGCCAAAGAGCCACCCGGGACCGCCACGGTCGAAGCGGATTTCGGAGCAAAACCCAAGGAGGCGAAAACCCAGGAGCGGCGCCTCAAGTCGTTGTCCCCCTTCCCCACGGGGGAGCCCAGCCTGGACCGCTCCTATCTGGTGAAGGACTGGCTCCGGCCGGGCCAGATGTCCCTGCTCGTGGGTCACAGCAACGTGGGAAAGACCTTCGTGGCCCTGGACCTGTTGCTGTCCATTGCCCGGGGGCTGCCCTGGTTCGGCAAGCGCACGGAGAAACGGGCCGTGGCCTATATCGCCGCCGAGGGCATTGCCGGCATCGAGCTGCGCCTGCACGCCTACAAGCGCCATCACGGGCTTTCAGATGCCGAGGTCACGGCACTGCCGTTTGGCTACCTGGCCGCCAACGTCAACCTGCGGGACTCGGAAAAGCAGAAGGGGCAGCTCATTGAAATCCTGCAAACCTTCGAGGCGCAATGCGGCGTGAAGCTCGGGCTGGTGGTCATCGACACCCTGGCGCGCGCCATGGCCGGGGGCAACGAGAACGCCGCGGAGGATATCGGCGCCTACGTGCGCACCAGTGACGAGATCCGCGAAGCCACCGGCGCCCACATCATGCATATTCACCACTTGGGGAAAGACGCCAGCAAGGGCGCACGGGGCAGTTCGGCGCTGCGGGCGGCGGTGGACACGGAGCTCATCGTCACCACCGGTGGTAAAGAGAATGTCCACACCATTTCCGCCACCAAGCAGCGCGACCTGATCGGGGGCGCCAAGGGGGAGTTTCGGCTGGTGCCGGTGGAGATCGGCACGGACCGGGACGGCGACGAGGTGGTCTCCTGCACCGTGCACCAGTGCAGCCAGGCCGAGGCAGACCACCGGCCTCAGAAGCTGGAAGGCAATGAACAGAAGGCCCTGGACCTGCTGGCGTCGAAGATCGCCAAGGAGGGGGTGGAGGCACTGCCCAGCACCGGTTTGCCGCCCGGCATCCGGGTCTTTCCCAAGGAGGCGTGGCGGGAGGCCGGTGAGGAGGCATTGAGCAACGGCAGCCAGGCCACCCGGGAGCGGGTGTTCCGCAAGGTCCACAGCGCCCTCATTGCCAAAAACCACATCTCGGAGGGAGGTGGCTTCGTATGGATCAACCCGTAGCTCCGGAAGCCGGGCCGGAACCCAGAATCCTCAGCCTTCAGGAAGCTGCCGACTTAATGGGCATCCCCCCAAAATCCCTCCGGGAGAAGGCCCGCCTCGGCAAGGTCCCTGCATTCAAGCTCGGCCGCCAGTGGCGCTTCATTCAGGACGATTTGATCATGTTCTGCCGGTCGCTGTATGGTCAGGACACGAACAAAAACAGGTACTTGGAATGGCCCTCAGGAAACGCATCAACGGCATCTACTTCACCGATTTCCGCGCCCCGGACGGACGCCGAATACGCCGCTGCACTGGGACTCGGAAAAAGGCCGAAGCCCAGGAATACCACGACCGGCTGAAGGCGGAGCTGTGGCGGGTCGCCAAGCTCGGCGACCGGCCCGACCGGACCTGGCGGGAGGCGGTGGTGAAGTGGTTCGAGGAACAGACCCACAAGACCACGCTCTGGCAGGATAAGGCCCGGTTCAAGTGGCTGGATACCTACCTGGGGCAGTTGAAACTCAGCGAGATCAACCGCGAGGTGCTGGATGATATTGCCAGGGCCAAGCGGGCAGACGACGTCACCGACGCCACGGTGAACCGGTATATGGCGCTCATTCGCGCCGTGTTGCGCAAAGCGTGGCGAGACTGGGAGTGGATCGACCGGGTACCCAAGGTGCCCATGCGCCGGGAACCCTCCCGCCGCATCCGCTACCTGACCGAGACGGAGGCTGAGCGGCTGCTGGGTGAACTGCCACCCCACATCTCTGACATGGCCCGCTTCACCCTGGCCACGGGGCTACGGGAGAACAACGTCACCCGGCTCACCTGGGACCAGGTGGATATGGACCGGAGGGTGGCGTGGATTCATCCGGACCAGGCGAAGGCCCGGCGGGCCATCCGCGTGCCCCTGGGGCAGGTGGCGATGGAAGTCCTGAACCGCCAGTTTGGAAACCATCCGACGTATGTCTTCACCTTCCGCGGCAAGCCGGTGCGGCGGGCCAACAACACAGCGTGGCGCAAGGCCACCAAGCGGGTGGGGCTGGTCGATTTCCGCTGGCACGACCTGCGCCACACCTGGGCCTCCTGGGCCGTCATGAACGGCACCCCGGTCTACATCGTCCAGGAGCTGGGCGGGTGGGAGTCGCCGGAGATGGTCAGAAGGTACGCCCACCTGGCGCCGGAGCATCTGGCCAAGTATGCGGATGCGGCGATGCCGGTGGGGTAGGCTATCTACACCACAAGACCGGCTGAAGCCTCATCAGAAACAGAAACGACGACCTGATTTCTCCCCGCGGTCTTTGCACGATACAAGCACTCGTCCGCGCGCTGGACACAATCTTCAATATCTGGTTGACTGCTGTCCGATTTGCTGACGCCAAAACTCATAGTGACCTTTCTATCGAAAGTCCAATCGAGGCTTTCCACAGCTGCTCGGAGTTTTTCGGCCAGGATTGCAGCCCCGTCAGGGGTTGTGTCTGGCAGTAAAACCAGAAACTCTTCGCCGCCCCACCGGGCAACTGAATCCGAGGCACGGCAGATTTCCTGAAAGGTGTGCGCAACCTTGGCAATGACCTCGTCTCCGACGTCATGCCCAAATGTGTCATTGATGGATTTGAAGTGATCAATATCACAAAGGACCAAGGAGAAAGGGGGGGCACCCCGAACAACGCGTCGCTTTTCTCGGTCGAGTTCGCGATCCATCCCCCGTCGATTTAGCAAGCCAGACAATGGATCAGTCGTCGCCTCGATTTCGAGTTTGTCCTTAAGCGCGTTTAATTCTTCAATTAATTTTTCTCGCTCGATTTGATCGCGTTTTTGCCGGGTGATATCGGAAAAACAGCAAAAAACGCCCACGATTTCCCCAGATGCATCTTTCAGCGGACGCTTGGTGGTTTGGACCCAATGGGTGCCGTCCGATCGTTCGCTCACTTCCTCTAGCTCGAGTTTTTCCATTTCCCCGTTGATGACCTTAAGGTCGTCGTCGCGGTAACGGTCTGCCTCGTGCGCCCACAATAGATCATTATCGCGCAAGCCAACTATTTCGTCAGGATCGTTAAGAAGCGCGTCTCGAGCGAATTCAGCGTTGCACCCCAAATAACGAAGATTTTTGTCCTTCCAAAACATCTTTGCAGGAATGGAGTCAATAGCGAGTCGCAAAACCCGACCGCTTTCGGCTCGAGCGAATTCCGCTTTTTTACGGGCAGTAATATCCGATCGGATAGCAACAAAACATTCGATATTCCCGCCGACTCCTAATTTTGGAATGATGGTAGAGTCGACCCAGTATACGGATCCATCTTTAGCCCTGTTGCAAACCTCCCCCTTCCAAACCTCTCCTTTCTGAATGGTGTTCCACATTCCCTTAAAGAAAGCCTTGTCATGATATCCAGAGTTAATGATTCTGTGATCATTACCAATGAGTTCTTCCCGGGAATAGCCGCTGATATCACAAAACTTGTCATTAACGTGTGTAATGCGCCCTCGGGCATCGGTCATCGCTACAATCGAGTGGCTGTCCAAAGCCAGTTGTCGGATCTCAATCTCTCGGCGGTCTTCGAGCAACTCGCTGACCATTTCATCAAACGCCTCCCTCAGCAGTCCCAGTTCATCGCGAGTGACACCGCCTGGTTGAGGGACGTAGCTTCCTTCCGAGAAGTCCTTTGTCGATTTCACCAAGGATTGAACTCGACAACTGACGCGGAAATGAAAATACACGCCAGCTAAAACAACCATGGCAAAAGAGAAGGCAACCACCCAGGCAGACTGAATTAGAAATTCATTCGCAGCCTCCCGCCGAGGACCCGATATGTCCTTTACCATCACTAGAGATGCAATGCTTTCAGTGGAATGGGCTTCTTCCTCCTGGACAGGCAGGACGGGGAACGAACCAACCACTAGGTCACCTTCGCGAGTCTTCCAGGATTTTCCTATTAGCGTTTTTTTAGACGCTTCAACATGCTGGAAAAGATCTTCCGAATTGCCCGCTAAAACACTCGATATGACAGTGGATAATTCTTTCCCTATATCATGGCGTCTGACAGATGCAATAACTCGCCCCTTCGAAGAAGCCAGTAAACCTAGCTGTAAGTCTACATCAGATCCTAGCGCAGAAATCTCTTCTTGGATCTGGGAAAGTTCGTGTTTTCTCGCCAAGAAATTTAATGTGCCCTGCAAGCGTGTCAACGTCTGGGTAAGATTCTGGACGTTATCGGAGACGATTCTCTGATTGACATGCGAAAGTCCAGAATAGAGCATGAAGCCATTTTGGCACAGCAACACCACCATCAGAGCCAGCGGGACAAGCGTGCGCAAGCTTATGTTTCGGAACCGAGACATTGCCGGACTTACGAGGAGGAATCAGATAAGAGCGTTGGAGTGATATCGAATAGAAGATCTGTGGATACCGAGTCAGTAATGATGTTGTGCTCCATCATAATCGAATTCAGACGAGACGCTATTTCAGCCAAGTCCGCGTCGGCATTCCCCTTTGATAGAAGTGTTCGGTTTTCACTCTGGTCCGGTATGTGGATGCCAGCGTAGGTCTCCAGCACCATTGTGGGCTCAACGCCAAGGCGTTCAGATATGAAGGCTGAGGCAGCTTTCGGGCTAGACTTCAGGTAAGTCACACCTTTGTACCAACCCGCCAAAGCCTTCTTGACCTGACCAGGGTGATGGTCAAGGAAGGATTTACGAACCACCAGTACATCGACAATCGTCCCTGGTATTTCGCTGCTGTCGAAAACTTGAACCGCGCCTTGCGAGAGAAGGCGCGAGCGAACCGGATCAAAGGTGACCGCAGCATCGATATGATGCGTTGAGTAGGCGTTTTCCTGCTCGTCGATTTCTACCGGAACGACAACTAGATCGGACTCCGTCAGACCAGCCCGTTCCAGGGCCTGGTGGAGGAAAAAGGCGCCCAGCGCACCGTCTTCAACCCCAATGCGGAGCCCTTTTAGGTCCTTGATATCCTCGATACCGGGTCTAGCGATAATCGCATCGGCGCCGTCTGACACATCCATCACCAAGACCACTCTTGGCTCAAGACCTGACGCAAGAAGCCGCAGTGATTCGTCCAGCGTCAGAGCAGCGGCATCGATCAGATTATTCCGGAAGGCGCGGAGAACCTGTGTGGCTGACGAGTATTCCACCAATCGGACTTCAGCATCATCCAGTGCGCCGATCTCCTGAGCGAGATAGAGTGGTTCATAGCCTGGCCACACATTGGTGCCAATTCTGAGGGGTGGGGCCTTTTCAGTTGTGCACCCTGCTAAAAGCACACAAAAAACCAATGTTACAAGCAATCGAATCCGCATGGGTCAGCGTCAGTCTCTCCAGGGAAGGCTTGGTGATATAACCCCCCTCTCGCTCTTTTCGGTAAGTTGCGAGTGCTACTTAAACCGCCAAAAAGTGAACCGAAAACTTGGGCACTTGGGAGTTTCCTGCCCTACGGGAACAGAATCCCAACTGGACACAAGGCCACCGCACGAAGGATTGCCCAAGCACCTGACTATTTGACTTTTGCTCGAAGTAGCTGCCGAAGGCCCCTATAAACAGGGGGTGAATTTCGATTCTAGGGCACACTTTGGGCACAGGGCACAAAAAAGGACCTACGCCGAGTGACGTAAGCCCTTGATTGTTTTGGTGGGCCGTGTAGGGATCGAACCTACGACCCGCTGATTAAGAGACGTCCCCTTGGTTTTGAAAACCCTTTTGTTTTCAATGGTTACGGAAAGTGGGGGAGTAGGCCAATAGCCCATAACTGCCCGTTATTGCGTGTTAGAGCCCGATAAGTAGGGCACAGTTTGGGCACACATGCCGTTTTGGCAGCCGGTCTGCCGTGATGCAGGGATACCTACCAGAAGATGGCCACGCCCATCCGGGAATAATTGGCATGGGCACGCCAATTAACGATTTTATATCGTTTCGTCCTCCGCAACCGCACGCAAGGTGATGCCAACAGATCAAAAGCGGCCATGTCAACGCATTCGCCATCCATTGCAAAGATCTGGTTCCTGAAGCGCATCCACCTGTTCGACGAGTTGAACGCGGCGGATATGGAAATGCTGGATCAACGCACGCGCATGGACAAGATCCCGCGTCGTGGAGTTGTGTTCGAGGCAGGACAGCCTGGGGATGCCGTCTATCTACTTAAGAGCGGGCGGGTCAAACTGACCCGAACCCAGGACGGCAAGGAGCTGTTGCTGGCCATTCTCGAGCCGGGAGAGGTATTCGGCGAAATGGCCGCCCTGACCGACTCTCCCCACGACACCCGGGCAGAGGCGATGGAGGATGCCGCCATCTGCGTCATCCAAAAAGCGGATTTCGAGGACATGCTGTCCCGCCAACCTCGCCTGTCACTCCGTCTTACCAAACTGGTCGGCCTACGGCTCAGGCATATCGAAACCCGCCTGCACGACCTGGTCTATCAGGATGTCAACCATCGGCTGGCCTCTCTCCTGTTGGATCTGATCGCGGAGCTTGGAGAACCGTCGCCCAGTGGCCCGGAGGGTGCCATCCGCATCAAGGCGAAACTGACACATCAGGAAATGGCGGGCTTGATCGCCTCCACCCGGGAAACCGTCTCTCTCACGTTGGGGCACTTCCGCGACCAAGGCCTGATCACCATGGAACGCCGTTCTCTTACGGTCACCGATCCCAGCGGCCTGCGGGCCATTTTGGGGTAAATGTAAGCCCCCTTACATTGCCACTCACTTCCCCGGAATGGGTGGTGAGTCCTCCCCGGTTGTCCCTCTCGTAAGCCCGAAAAAAACCGATCGTGCCGGCACCCAAATTCCGGCAAACCGCAGACGGTTTTTCACACCATGGAAAGAGAGGAAAATCATGTCTCAACATCCCATTTACCATCGTATGTTATCGACGCTCTTGGCCCCAGTGGCAGGGATGACCCTGCTGCTGGGCGGCGTCGGCATCGCGTCCGCTTCGTCCGCCGGGGATGACGGCTACCCGAAGGTGGGCCTGCACGCCTACACCCAGGCCCACGCTCAAAACCCCAACCCGCCGGACCGCTTTGGTGGCCGCGTCATCATCAGCGGTAAGCAGAAGGGCGGCGCCGCTCAATTCATCCTCCCCGGCCCCCGGCAGATGGACCCGGCGGTGTTCGGCACCCCAGAGCACCCCACGGGTTGGGATCAGGCCCCCTTCCCGCTGATCGGCATTCCCGCCGGCATGCGCCAGACACGTGATGGCGCGTTCACCATCGTTGACCACGCCACGCCGTTTTCCGACTGGCGCGTGATCGGCACCGGAGACCTGGAACTGAAACTGGAGGACAAGACTGCCATCGACGGTGCTGCCACCAAGGACAAGGTCCACTTCGTGGCCGAGTTCGACGCCCCGGATGGCACGCACCACTATCGGATCGAGGCGGATGAACCGTTGCCCCACGGCTTCGGCTATCCCACCTTCGGCGGCGTGGTCACCGACCACCTCATGCACGGTGTCACCGGCATCGGTACGCGCCTCATGCCCACGGAGTACGCGTTGTTCTCATTCTGGGCCAAGGGCCGCGTCTTCGTGGATGACCGCCTGACCAACGACAATCACATCATCCACGTGATGCTGACCGAATCCGTACGCGGAAAAGGCTACCGCCTTAACCACGACGGCGTCAGCGACGGCTCCGGCCAGGTGCTCCACCTGATGGTGCCCCCCTACAAGGTGGGCCCGAACGGTCCGGAAAAGAGCCCGCTGCGGTCCGGCTACATCCCGTTTCCGCAGGTGAAGGCGGCGATGACGAAGGACATGGCGCGCATCGAAAAGATGCCGGACGGCCCCGACAAAGCCACCGCCATGGCCGACATGAAGGCCGCCAAGGAGCTGATGGCCCATACCAAGGAGCATGTGCAGGAAGCCATGGCCGCCGGCAAGATGTTCGGCATGCCGTTTTTCCACGTCATGTTCGGCAACGTGGACTACAAGGTGAAAACCAAGCGCAAGTAGGGCGCTGGATGCACCAAAGGTGGTGCGGCGGGCGAGGCGCGCGTAAACCCGCACATCGCGCCCCGTCCCGCCAGGCCCCATGGTCTACCGCCGTTGTGCCCTCTCCCCTCCATGGGGCGGTGGGCCGTGGGGCCGAATCCACATCGCCATCGAGGGGGAACCCATTAACGGAGTTTTACCATGAGACCCATCCCTACCATTTTTGCCTTGTTTCCCCTGGTCGTCGGCTTGGGTGCATACAGCATCACCGCCGTTGGCGCGGCCATGGAGGAGGTGGAGATTATCGAATCAAACCTCGCGTACGACCCCGAAACCATACGTGCCGCCGTGGGGCAAACGGTCCGGTTGACCAATCAGGACCCGTTTTTCCATCAGACCCGCGTCACCCGCCTGCTCGCCGACGGGGCGCCAGGTGAGATCGTCATCAACGACAAGATTGAGAAGAAGAACACGTCTCAGACCTTCGTCCCCCAACACAAGGGTGAATACCAGATTCGCTGCATGGTGCACGACGGCATGGAGGCCACGCTCCATGTGGACTAGGAAAAGCCAGGCGTTAGGGGGAAGTGAGGAAAAAACCGGCCCGCGCCCGGTCCCCGGCGGTTTCGGTATGCCCATATGAAAGGGGGTGTATGGTTAGCGATTGGTTGGGTCATTGTGGCACTGATAGGTGCAACGGTAGCCAGTGTGGCGGCGCTCGCTAGCCCACAGGAGGCGCTCGCTAGCCCACAGGAGGAAAGTGCCTCGGTGGTCGGTGATATGCGTGCGCGCCTGACCTTCACCGTCACCCAGGAGGGGGAGCCAACCAAGCGACTTGTGTACGTCATGTACTGGATGCCTCGCTCAGCCGCTGACGAAGGTACATCAAAAGCCCTGTTTTTTGCGGAAGAGCCGGCCACCGCAAAGGGATTCGTCTATATGGGCTGGTTCTACCCGGATGAGGCCAATGACGAATGGCTCTATATTCCGGAACTTAGGACGGTTCGCCGCCTGGTGGGCTCCCATGCCCATCACCACGAAGATGAGGGGGATGACCCGTTTGACGCCTCCGTACTGCAACGCCTGGAGCTGGAGCACCGCCCGTCCGGATGGGGCACTCAGCGCGCCTCCGGATCCGGAGAGATCGGTGGGGAGCCGGTGGAATGGGTGGATGTGATTCCGCCCCACAGGATCGGAAACTTTCCGTACGAAACGGTGCGCATATGGTCGTCGCAGCACAATGGGTTGCCCGTGCGAACCCACTACCTGAGGTCGGATGGCACACGGAAGGAGATCGATATCTCCTGGCGGATGGAAGATGGCGTGTGGGTATGGAGCCAGGTAACGGGACTCGACACCCGATCCGGTGCCATCACCATGCTGGATGTGAGCGACGTGCGGGTGAACATGGGTCTGCGCGACCGCTTCTTCTCGGAGCGAACCATGAGACAAGGCCTTGGCCGCGTCTCCCGTTAAAAGGTGAGCCTGCACGCACTCCGGATGCCCGAAGTGTCAGTCCGGAGAGTGTGATACCCGGTGGGATTCCATGCGGCCAAACACCGCGTCGTTGCCCCTGTTTCCACACGTCATCGACAAGTGCTCAGTTGGCATGTTGAAGCGGCGCTCAGGGGACGGTGAACGCTGCTCCGTCGGGGTGAAACGCGTACCAGGCGAACCAAAAGGCGATGACGGACGGGATCTCCCGGCCATCTTCCAGCACCCGGGCCGTTCCGTGGTCGCCATCGAACCGCACCGTCAGCCGGTGCCCCGCCACGGTGTCCGTAATCCTTCCGCCCGCACGGTCCAATTCCGAGAACGGATAGGCCTTCGCCTTTTCATCGATCACCAGTCCCACGACCCGCTCCTTGGGGTGGTAGCGGCGCGACTCCCCCGTCACTGGAAAATAGACGGAACGACTGGCCTCGTACCCCGCATATGGGTTGCGCCGGTAGTCCCGGTCATAGCCGGTATCGGTGGAGAGCACCATCGTGTTGGGGTGGCGCGCACGCCAGTCTCCCCACGTGGTGTGCGCAAGGGGCAGCGGAACCAGCCGTTCCCCCTTGAGGGGGCCGCTCACCGCACTGCCGAGGATCTGCGACCAGAGGGATTCGCTCTCACGGTCGTACAGCAGCACGTCGCTGTTGTAGAGCAGCCCCGACACCCCGAACACGCGGCGTCTCCCGACCACGTTGGCGTCAAAGGCCATCCCGGTACCACATAGAGGGCAGAAGGTGATCACCACCGGCCGTCCCGCCACCTGGTCGTTGACGATCTCATGCCAGTTAAGGATTGCGATGGGATAGACGCGCGCCTCTCCACCAACCTCCAAACCCAACACCCTGTCGGTCGGCGCCAGGAAGCCAGCCTTCCCAGCGGGAACGAAGCGCGGCCGATCGATGGCGGGGATGCCGTCACGGGGCGGTCCACCCGAGAGGATCAGCTCCATCGGCACCGTCGCGCCGTTAAGTTCGAAGCCGTTTTTGCGTTCAGCCGCCGCCGGGATTGCGAGGAACGACAGCAACAGTGCCAGAGCGGCACCGGCAAATGCCCCCCGCATCACGATGTCGGCACCGATTTCACCCGCACCACCGAAGGGTGCGCAGCCAACTCAGCTGCCACGCCCCGATGGTGCCGGTGCACGGAACAATAACTGACAGCCAATCCCCATTCGCCTTGTTCCGTGGGCTCAAACCGATAGGCATCGTTGGCAATGCCGTACTGGTCCAAGATGGCGCGCAGCGCAAACTCCGAGCGTCCTTCATCCGGCGAAAAGGCCAACTCCAAGGCACCCACCGCGCACGGCCCCAGAAAGACGTGCTCCACCCGCTTGACCCCCATCAGGATGCCCAGCACGAGTATGGTGAGCCCAATTCCACCGGCCAGGTAACCACCCCCCAGCACGATGCCCACGGCGGCGGCCGCCCAAATGGTGGCTGCGGTGGTGATACCGGTCACGCGGCCCCGGTCGCGGAGAATCACACCGCCTCCCAGAAAGCCGATGCCGGTGACGATCTGCGCCGCCACCCGAGCCGGGTCCCCTGATGCCTCCCCCATCAGCAGGGAGGACTGGGTGTAGATGGCCGACCCGACGCAGATCAGTGCCATAGTGGTCAGCCCGGCGGGCTTCTTGAGACGCTCGCGGTCCCAGCCTATCGCGGCGCCGCACAGTGCGGCGGCGATGATGGCGCCAATTCCCACCACGTGGGAGGGAAGCACCTCATATAAGTTGTCCAGGAGCGCAATCGGTCCATCCATCACGGGGCACCTTTACTCAGTATTGATGATTTCTCTCTACGCTAACCCCCTGGATCGCCTGGGCATTCCGGCGTGCCGCCGGTGCCCCGCTCAGGAATAGGCTGAATCCGACGCGGGTTAACAAACCTGCCACTCCGTTGCAGGCCCTTATCCGAACAGGTCGGCGACACTTGGCAAGCTCTGATTAATACGCGATGTAAAGGAAGCAAAGACCATGGGACAGATCACCCACACCCGCCACATCCGAGCACCCCGCGTCACCGTGTGGGAGTGGCTTGCGGACTACACCAACATTCACCGCTTTCACCCGCTGCTCAACACCGTTACGCAGGAAACACCAGAGGCCTGCGGGATTGGCGCGGTACGCCGTTGCGACCTCAAGGACGGCCAGTTCTTGCGCGAGCGTGTGGTGGATTGGAACGAGGGGGAGTGGTACCGGGTAGAGATATTTGAAAGCTCCATGCCGTTGGCCAGCGCGTTTGGCACCCTGGGCGTGAGCGACGCGGCGGACGGCGGATCCGAGGCGTACATGATCATGGATTACACGCCCAAGTTCGGCCCGCTGGGCCGGCTGATGGACCGGATGATGATGCGCCGCATGATGGGCGGGATGATGCAGCAGGTATTGGCGGCCCTGGCTCAGTCGGTGGAGGCGGACGCGGTCGGTCCGGCTGAGGCGTCTCCTGCTCCTGAGTCGGATGCCCAGCCGGCCTGTGCCTGCCGGTAGTGGACGGGAACCAGGTTTCAACCCACAAGGATGAGGAATCCACCAAATGAGTGACTATACGTTTCACACCGTCGACAGTGCCCCGGAGGCAACCCGCCCCGTATTGGAGGCGGTGGAAAAGCGCTTCGGCTTCGTTCCCAACCTGGCTGCCGGTCTGGCCAACGCCCCGGCGGCCCTGGAGGGGTACCTGGCGGTGGCGGGGGCATTCGAAAAATCCAGCCTGACCCCCGTGGAGCAGCAGGTGGTTTTGCTGGCCACCAGCGTGGACAACGGGTGCCCCTACTGCGTGGCGGCCCACTCGATGATCGCCCGCAACATGGTGGGTGCGCCGGACTCGGTGGTGGACGCCATGCGTTGCGGAAAGGCGCCGGACGACCCCCGCCTGGCTGCCCTGGCCAACTTCGCCCACGCCCTCGTTCGGGAGCGCGGCCACGTTGAGGGTTCCGCCGAGCATCAGGCCTTCCTTGATGCCGGATACACGCCGGCTCAGGCACTGGAGGTCGTGGTGGGCATCACCCAGAAAACGTTGAGCAACTATGCCAACCGGCTGCTGGGCACGCCGTTGGACGCGCCGTTCGAGGCGGAGGGATGGACGCGCGCCTGAGCGCTTTGGAGGCCGGGCGGGACGCGGTTTCCTGCGGGACCGCTTCCACCCGGCGCCACGACCCATGAACGGCATGCTGACTTGGGCCGGCGAACGACTGGCCCGCTACCTCACCGAGCCGGTTCGCACGGGCGGCACGGGGCGGCCCACACCAAGGGAACGGCTGGTCGCCTGCCTGCGCCCCGGCGACGTGCTTTTGGTAGAAGGCGGCACACGTATCAGCGTCGCCATCGGTTACCTGACCCAGTCCACATGGTCTCACGCCGCCCTATTCGTGGGAGATCACCTTGCGACGGCGGGGAATGATTCCGACCAAGTGTTCGTGGAGGCTGACCCGCGTGAGGGGGTGCGCGGCGTCGGCATCGATCCGTTTGTCGGCTTGCACACCCGCATTTGCCGTCCGGTGGGGTTGAGCGCGGAGGAAATCCGCCAGGTAACCGGATTCGCCATCGCCCGTATCGGCCACCACTACGACCTGCGCAACGTGTTTGATCTGGCACGGTTCCTGTTCCCCACGCCGCCGGTTCCCGCACGCTTTCGAAGACGGCTGCTCGCCTTTGGAAGTGGTGATCCCACCCGCGCCATCTGCTCCACGTTGGTCGCCCAGGCGTTCCAGTCGATCCGATACCCTATCTTGCCAACGGTTCAATTGGAAAACGCCGACGGCGTCAACCACCAAAAGCCGATGCGCGAGGTATGGCTGCGCCGCCACCACACCCTATTCACCCCCAGGGATTTTGACGTGTCGCCCTATTTCGAGGTCATCAAGCCGTCCCTGGTAGGAGGGTTCGATCACCACACCATCAACTGGGCAGAGGACTAGCAGCTGTCATTTCCGGAGCGCCGCCGTAGTTCGTTGCGGCCGGCGCTGTAACTGGCCACTAGGTACGGCACAAGGTAGTTGAGTAGTAACCGGCCCCACGACACCGGGCCACCATGAAGGATCGCCTCGCCCTGGTTGATGAGGTTCAGCACGGTCCCCACCACGATGGAAACCTGTATCGCGGTTCCGATAATGTGTGCGCACAGGCAAGCGCGAATCAGGGCAATCACAACCCACCCTGTAAACAACCCTTGCTCAAGTGGGGGGAGGGGACGCGTTGCCGGGTGGCCCGGAGCGGAAATGACATTGAAAGACCTCTCGGACAAAAGGATGGCAGCAGGAGATGGGGGTGCCCAAAGGAAAGCGTTCAAATGCCGACGGGCACCACATAGACAACCATTTGCCGAGGGTGGCTTATTTCCCCACCACGGCAATTGAGCGGAGGTGGCCACAAATATCCGATCACACTCTTGTCCAAAACAGCATATGACGTTGGGCCGTCCGGAGGTATAGGGTACGGGTAAAGTCACCACACCCACCCGATCCCAAACCAACGGAGGCCCAACGTGAAGGCATCATGCAGCATGTTCAGCCAGAGAAGAGCTTTGAACGGTTCTGCATTCAGACCGGGCTGGAGGCGCTGCAAGCGCTGATGGAGGAGGACGTGCGGCAGCTGTGCGGACCACGGCACGGACGCAACGCCGAGGCCTTCCGTTGGGGAAGCGCCGCCGGCGAGGTGGTGCTGCGTGGCGGCAAGGTACCGGTCAAGCGGCCGCGCGTGCGCAAGCGGGACGGCAGGGAGGTTGTTCTGCCCAGTTATCAGGTAGCCCGTGACCACGACCTGTTGGAGCGTTGGGCGTTCAATCAGATGATCCTGGGTGTCTCTACCCGCCGGTTTGGACAGTCGCTGCGGCTACCGGGCGACGAGACCCCGCCGGACGATGGTACCTCCCGCTCGGCGGTATCCCGCCGCTTCATCGCCATCAGCCGGGAGAAGCTGGCGGACTGGCTTTCCAGGGATCTGTCCGACCTGGACATCCTGGTCATCCAGATCGACGGATTGAGGGTGGCCGGGCAGGTCATGGTGGCCGCCCTGGGCATTGATGCCGACGGCATCAAGCACCCCCTGTCCCTGGTGATGGGGGCGACCGAGAACCAGGTGGTGGTTCAGGCTCTGCTGGACGACCTACTCGGTTTTGGTGGCCAGCTCGCCATTGGCGGTGTAGGTGTAGCTGGCCGTGGCGGTCGACAGCAGACGGTCCTGGTTGTCGTAGGTGCCGCCAAGTCGGTTGCCGTTCTGGCCGTAGGCGTACGATTCCACGGTCACGCCGTTCCTGTCGACTCGGGCCAGCCGGTCGGCGCTGTCGTAGACGTAGTCGTAGGTATCCGTCACGCCCAGCACCGTTTCCACTTTTTGGGTGATGCGGCCCAGTGTCGCGTTGCATCGCGTCTCCGGACACGCGGTGCGCACCGCTCGATGCGCCTTGCTCTGCAATAAAATGGGTATCGTCGCCGCCATTGGCATTTGGGTCGGCCCTAGCACCCCCAACTCTAATCACCAAGGGTGGTGTGTTCAAAAAGGACCGCTGGGGATTAGGATTGTAAAGGAGCCCCCTCGTCAAATTCAAACCGGGCGAAGTTCATAACCCGGCACCCGGTGTTGGCTAAAGTCCAGCCCAGCGGTGGCCCGGCTTCGCGATTACCAGGATCGCTATGTCTGGACTACGACGCACCGTCCTTGGCCACCTCTTCGAGGACCTAACGTCCGCGAGCATGGGCGGTTTGTGCCGCAACCAGTGCCCGGTACACATCACCCATATCCGTAGAGCCGGCAAACGCGCTGCTGTTCAACCCCAGCATCCGCTCCTGGCCGGAGACCGTGTACTTCACCACCACCCAGGCGGGGGTCGGAGGCGGTTTTTGCCGGTATCGGTCGATCGCCTTCACCGCCGACATGGGGATGTCGATGGCCACGTCACCCGCCGTGTAGGTAATGGCGTCCACATCCACCACCAACGTCCCGGTCTTGTTAAAAAGGTCGCCGAATAACGCGCTACCCAGACCGAACTTTTCCACGTGGACAACCTTATCGAAACGGGCAGGCATATCCACGGGCGCAATGAACGCCTCAAGTGCGGCAATTCCCTGCTTTCCGAAGCGCATCCGCGTTTCCCGTTGTTCCAGTGCCCGTCCCAGTTTGGCGTCGCCGAAGGACTCCACCGTCACCGGATAGTCCAGGTCGGCGACCACGGTCTGCTGAACGCAGGTGTACAGGTACGTCTGGTCGGCGCCGATCATCTGCACCTCCTCGCACCCGGGATTGGGTGCGGGCGTACGAAATCGAACGCGCACCCAAATGGGCTCGGCAGTCTTGTTGTGCAACAGCAGGTTCAGCTTTCGCACCCCGCCGCCCGGCTCACCCGCCATTCCACCGGAATCGATGGTCACCCACGCCGAGTCGAACTCGTCCACCGTGGGACGGAGACCGCCCCCGGACGGAGTCGCACATCCCGCAGCGACCACCGCCAGCCAGCAGGACATCCCGATCCCCAACCATTGACGAACATGTAGCACCCGGGCACCTCTTTTAACCGCCATTGACGCCGGGTCAGGAACCGGAAGGCGGTTGAAGCCCGGCATCTGACCGAAATCCTGCCATTTCGAGGGGGAAATCCCCTCGGTTTTGCCCCGATCCGCCCGATTTGGGCACATCAGGGCGCACCTCTCCCGTCACGTGGGCTGGATGCCCGCCTCCTTGAGCCAAACCAGCCTCCTCATGTTGTAGACCGCCGCCTTCATCGTCAGGTTGAACCTGGCCCTATGTTCCTCCAGCTTGGCCTGAATGAGGCAGGCTCCGCCGATGACAAACTGTACTCAAACGGTTCTTGAATTTCCAGCCGTGTCGTCGGGCCGTTCAGGCCGAGTTCAGCGGGGGCGACATCACCAGCGACGGCGGGGTGTTGCTACTACGCCAGGCGGACCCAGGCGCCTTACCTGACAACCACCCGCACCACCATCGACCGCCGCAGCACCCGCCCGGTGTTGGTGGTGATGGTGTTGGCGACTTCGTAGCTTTGGCTGGCGGTGCCGCCGCTGAGCCAGATCTCGGCCGTGGTGGGGGCGCCTGGGGGCGACACGGTGCTGATTCCGGCCGTCAGCCCGGACTCCACCGTCCAGACCGACGACTGGATCGTCTCTCCCAGGCCCGTGAGCAGAGGGGTCCAGTCCATCCGGTACTGGGTATTGTCCGCCGGGTCCTTGGCCGCTGGGATTTCCGTGGGGCCGTCGAGCTTTGCCGTGATCGTGCGCATCATCCCACCGTCACCGTTGTTGGTTCATCCTGGATTTCGACCATGTCCACCTCGGGCCCAAGCGCCACGCCACCCGGGCCCTCGCGGATGACCACCGCGATCGTGGGCTCTGGCTGGCCGGCGAAGACGACGCCCTGGCCAAAGGTCCGCAATGCCACCCCACCCACTCCCGATCCCGTTCGGAATGCCGGGGGCAGCGTCACGCCCACTCCCAGTGGCCGAAGCGCCCAGCGGGCAGACCCGGATCCAGTGCTGCCGCGTTGAACCGATGTTCCGGCACCAGTCATGCCCACCTGAGTTTCCAGGCCACCGGACCCGGTTACCGAGGGTGCTGGATTCACCGCTCCGGAGCCGGTGGCATTCACCCAGGCAAAGCTGGCACCCAGACCATCGACGCCCGCAGGCGTGAACCCACCACTGCCATTGGCAACCAGCGGAATATCAGTACCACCAGCCCCCGACATACCCGGTGGAGTGCCCACCGTTCCCACGCCACCCAGGTCAGGTTGCAGTTTGGCCACCCCTGAACCACTAACACCGGGAGGCGTCGCGTTTCCAGTTCCGGATGCGTCTGCCGTGATGTTGATTCCGCCTACGCCGCTGGATCCGGGCGGGACGACAACGGCTCCGCTCCCGTCCACGGCAGCACTGAAGGCGGCCCCACCGGAGCCATTCGCCCCCGGCGGAATGGCCTGTCCGCTGCCGGCGACCGTGACCTGCCCGGTCACGCCACCGCTCCCATCCACCGGCGCCGGTCCCTGAGTCGCCCCGGAGCCCGAGCTTGTGACCACCGCCGCAACGCCTCCGGAGCCGGAGACACCGGGTGGGGTTGCCGTACCGGCTCCCAGGGCCGCAGCCGTGGCAATGGCCCCGCCGGAACCGCTCACCGGACTCGGCGAGGCGCTCGATCCATTGCCAGTAGCGCCGACCCCCACCCCGGCAGCCCCGGAACCCGTGGACCCCGGCACGGCCACCGATCCCGCCCCCGCCACGGCCACGACACCCGAAGCGCCACCAAGTCCCGAGATCGCCGCCGGCCCCGCCGCGCTCCCGACACCCGAGACACCAGCGGAAACGGCTGCCCCACCGGCCCCACTGACCACCCCTCCCGCAGCCGCCGGCTTCAGCGCCACCACGGCCAGCCCCGACGTGACCCCGTCGTGGGTCCAGGTCATCGGCACCGACCCGGCGGTGGGCACCGCCTTGTAGGACCCGGCCCCTTGGCCATCCACGAACTGGAGGTTGAACGCCTCCGTCTGGGCGGCATCGGCGGTGACCACGCCCGACTTCCAGACGTGGATCCCGTCCACCACCATTGCCCCGTCGGTAAGGGTGGTGATGTTCAGGGTGATCGGGACCGTCGTCCCGCCGCCCTGAGCCTGGGCCTCGATGGGCGTGGTCTGATCCACCCCGGTGAAGGATTGGGATCCGGACGCCTGGAACTTCGGGTTGCCGGCATAGGTGACCACCACGTTGGCGGTTCCCACCGGCGGGTTGACGAGATACCAAACCTCGGTCCGAACCCCACTCAACTGCTCCAGCAGGAAGGTGAGCGGGGTGCCGCCGTAGGTGACGGAGGAGACGGCGGGCCCCGGCCCCCCGGCGTTGTTCGACCCGGCGAAGACGAGAAGGATCCGGTCCGTCCCGGCACACGTGTGCGACCAGGTGAGGCTGCCGACCTCCTTGTCCCCGGCGCTCGCCGCAAAGTCGAATGCGATGGCCACGGGGATTTTTTAGAGGATCGAGATGTTGAAGGCGGTGATGGTCACCGTGCCGTTCGCCAGGATGTTCACGTCACTGAGCTCGATGTCCCCACCGCCACCCGTGGCGGTGATCGCGCCGTCGATGACGTAGGTCCCCAAAGAATCCCGCAGACGGAACCAGGTGGCAGTGCCGGAGGCGTCCGCCAGGTTGTCCTGGATCTGCGCTGAAAGGCTGGATGCCCCGGCGGCGGCCGCAGCGAAGGCCGAGGCCGGTAGGACCAGGGATGCCAGCAGGGTCTGGGCGCCCACGGCGGTGTCGGCGTTGGCGGGGCGCACCCCGTCGTAGATCTCCAGCACGGCGGTACCGCCGTCCAATACCCCGCCCGTGGCGGCGCCGGTGCCGCGCAGGGTGCGGTCGAGGAGGATGTTTTTCAGGG
>JBHHVE010000039.1:0-20337 GCA_046754085.1 Leptospirillia bacterium | reverse complement strand
CCCGATTCAGTATCGTGGTGACGTGCCCGGTCGAACCGCGTGGGGGCGCAATAAGGCGGGTCCAGATATGGAAAACCCTAAAGAAATGGGCGTGTGTGACGAAAAGGGATAGAGTCACCGCTTAATTCCGATGCCCGTGGTGCGGGTTTTGGGGGTGGTGGTGAAATATCCGGACTGGGAGGGGAAAGCGGGGGAATAGGTAGGCAAAACCGGTTGGACCACCATCTTTCGCCTTTTTAAGGAGCGGTTTTAACAATGTCGATCGACAATCGCCAGCATGAGCGCTACGACATGATGCTCGAGGTCGAGGTGGCCTGGGAGGGGCACGGTTCCGTGACCGCCACCACCAGGGACGTGAGCGATGCTGGTGTGTTTGTCGAGGCCCGGTTTGACGTACAGCCGCCTCTGGGCACCCTCATGCAAACCAAGGTCAAGGCCACCGTCGACGGGGGCGAACCGCCTGTTTTGACCGGCAAGGTGGTGCGCACCACGCCGACCGGATTTGCGCTGGAGTTCATGCGGGACTAGGGGGACGGGGCGCGGCGATTTTAAGGATGGAGCCGCGCCTTCGGGCAGGGCGGAAGGTGTGAACAAGGACAGGCGGCTAAATGGAACACAACGACATCAACGTCGACGAGCAATTTGCGGACATGATGGAGGATCAGGGAGCCGGCGGTTCCACCGTGGTGTCTCTGGACGTTGAGATCACCTGGCCCGATCACGACTCCGTCAAGGGATGTACCCGGGAACTTTCCGACGAAGGCGTGGTGGTGGAGGCCCGGTTTGACGAGATTCCGCCCCACGGCGCCGTCTTGTACGCCAAGCTGATGGAGGCGTCCGAGGTGGACGAAACACCGGTGATCAAGACCCGCGTGGCCAAGGTGGTGGACGCATCGTCCCACTGTCTGGAACTGGAATTCATCATGGAAGACTGACCCCGGCGCGCACACGCCACGGCCCGTCAGAAGACCTCCGCAGCCGATGATGTCGGGCGGGGGTTTTATTTTGCCCGGAAACGGTCCGTGGGGACCCCCGGAACCGTTTATCCGCCCGTGTATGCCCCCGTTGCGGGGCGCGCCTAGTCTTCTCCCCGGAGCAGGGTTGCCGCCGCCTCGTGATCCACATGGCGGATGTCGTGGGCGCGAATGATATAGATCACCATCTCGCAGATGTTGGTGGCGTGGTCGCCGATCCGCTCCAGGTTCTTGGCGATGTTGGACAGGATGATGTAGGCGCTGATCTGCGGCGGGTCTTCCAGCATATAGGTCAGCATCTCCCGGTAGGAGGCGTAGTACATCTCGTCGATGGCGGCATCCTTTTCGATGACCTTCATGGCCAGGTCGATATCCCCCCGGGAGAGGGCGTCGAGCGCCTGTGCGACCTGGGACTGCACCAGCTCGCTCATGCCCCCCAGGTTGGTCTTGGGCTGGGTGGGCATCTGCTGGAGCCGCAAGGCCCCCTCGCAGATGCCGGCGGCCAGGTCGCCCATGCGCTCAAGGTCGGTGACCACCTTGATGGTCGAGATGATGAAGCGCAGGTCCCCGGCGGCGGGCTGGCGGCGCACCAGGATGGAGCGGGTCAGGTCGTCGCACTGCACCTCCAGGGCGTTGATCGCCTTGTCCTGCTCGATGGTGGTCTCGGCGAGGGCGGCGTCCTGGGTCAGGAGCGATGTCATGGAGTTGACGATGGCCCGTTCCACCAACCCCCCCAGGGAGAGCACGCGACTTTTCAGGTCGGCCAGTTCCTCGTCGAATTTCCGGATGGTATGGGCCTGGACCACGGGTATCTCCTTCAGCCGAAGCGGCCGGTAATGTAGTCTTCAGTCTGTGTTTTGCGGGGGTTGGTGAAGATGGTTTCGGTGTCGCCGAACTCCACCAGCTTGCCCATGTAAAAGAATGCGGTGTAGTCGGACACCCGCGCCGCCTGCTGCATGTTGTGGGTGACGATGACGACGGTGTAATGCCCCCGGAAGCCGTCGATCAGCTCTTCGATCTTGCCGGTGGCGATCGGGTCGAGGGCGGAGCACGGCTCGTCCATCAGGATCACCTCGGGCTCCACCGCAATGGCGCGGGCGATGCACAGGCGCTGCTGCTGGCCGCCGGACAGGTCGGTGCCCTGCTTGTGCAGGTCGTCTTTCACCTGTTCCCACAGGGCGCCGGCCTTGAGGGCTTCTTCCACCCGGCCCTCCAACTCGCTCTTGGGGAGGCCGCCGCGCAGCTTGAGGCCGTAGGCGACGTTATCGAACACGCTCATGGGGAACGGCGTCGGTTTCTGGAAAATCATGCCGATGCGGTGGCGCAGTTCCAGGGAGGAGACCCCGGTGCCTACCACATTCATGCCGTCCAGCAGGATCTCCCCCTCCGCCCGGTGCCCCTTGTAAAGGTCGTACATACGGTTGTAGGTGCGGATGTGAGTGCTCTTGCCACAGCCGGACGGGCCAATGAAGGAGGTGACCTTGCCTTCGGCGATGTCCAGGGTGTTGTCGAACAGGGCCTGTTTGTCGTCGTAGAAAAAATTGAGGCCCCGCACCGATATCTTGGGATTTTCCACCTTGCGGGACGGGCTTTCGGCCGGTTCCAGATAAGGCTTGGCAGGCGGCCGTTTGAGGGCCACTTCGGGCATGGGGATGTTGGTGGACGACTCGTCAGTCACGGCGGCACCCATTAAGAGGTTCTCCTGAACAGGATAATACGGGAAATCACGGTCAATACAAGCACCGAGGCGGTAATCAGAAAGGCCGCGCCCCACGCCATCTGCTGCCAGTCCGCGTATGGGCTCATGGCATAGTTGAACAGGGTGACGGTCAGGTTGGCGGTCGGCTCCATCAGGCCTTCCATCCAGTACGGGCTGTTGAGGGCGGTGAACAACAGGGGTGCGGTTTCGCCGGAGACCCGCGCTACCGCAAGCAGAATGCCGGTGGTCATGCCGGTGGCGGCGGCCCGGTAGATGACGCCCAGCATCATCTTCCAGTAGGGCGCGCCCAGAGCCAGGGTGGCCTCGCGCATCTCGGTGGGCACCAGCCGGAGCATCTCCTCGGTGGTGCGGGTCACCACCGGGATCATGATGATGGCCAGCGCCAGCGCCCCGGCGGTGCCGGAGAAATTGCCGGTGGGCAGCACCAGAACCAGGTAGACGAACACCCCGATGACGATGGATGGCGCCGACACCAGGATGTCCGAGACGTAACGCACGGCGGCGCCGAAGCTGCTTTCCTTGCCGAATTCAGACAGGTAGGAGCCTGCCAGTATCCCGAACGGCACCGCGATCACCGTCGCCACGAAAGTCAGCAGCAGGGTGCCGACAATGGCGTTGGCGAGGCCGCCGCCCGCCTCCCCCGGAGGCGCCGGGAGCTCGGTGAAAAACGCCCAGTTAATGGCGCCCGCGCCCTTGATCGCCACGTCGCCCAGAATCCACACCAGCATGGCAAGCCCGGCCACGGCGGCGGCGGTGGAGATGCCCATGGCTATCTTGTTGATGATCTTGCGGCGGCGTGTGTTGAGGGAGTCGCTCACGGGTTATCCCTTGCCCGGTGCCGATATGCGCTTGAGCCATAGCTGGGCGAACCCCAGGATGACAAAGGTGATAACGAACAGCACCAGCCCCAACTCGATCAGGGCCGCCAGATAGATGTCGCCGTCCGCCTCGGTGAACTCGTTGGCGAGGGTGCTGGCGATGGAGTTTCCCGGTGCAAACAGCGACGCGGACAGGCGGTGGGCGTTGCCGATCACGAAGGTGACCGCCATGGTTTCCCCGAGGGCGCGTCCCAGGCCGAGAAACACGGCGCCGTAGATGCCCTTGCGGCCGTAGGGGATCATGACGTCCCGAACCATTTCCCAAGTGGTGGCGCCCATGCCGTAGGCGGATTCCTTGAGGGTGCCCGGCACCATGCGGAACACGTCCCGGGTGACCGACGCGATAAACGGAATGATCATCAGCGCCAGCACCAGACCGGCACTCAACATGCCGATGCCGATGGCCGGTCCGGAAAACAGGGGCAGAAAGCCGAACAGGTTCTGGATGGTGGGCTGTACGTAGTCGGCCATGAGGGGGGCCAGGACAAATAACCCCCACATGCCGTACACGATGCTGGGGATGGCGGCGAGCAGTTCAATGGCGACCCCGAACGGGGTACGCAGGGACTGGGGGGCGATCTCCGCCAGGAACAGGGCGATGCCGATGCTCACCGGCACCGCCACCAGCAGCGCGATGGCGGTGGAGAGCAGGGTGCCGACGATGGCGGACAAGGCACCGAATTTCTCGGTCACCGGGTTCCAGTCGGCGGAGGTCAGAAAGCCCCAGCCAAAGGCCTCGATGGCAGGGGCGGACTCCCGCCACAGGACGAAGAACATTGCCCCCAGCAGCAGCAGGATGCCGCCGGCAAAGAGCGCGGTCAGCCCCTTGAACAGGCGATCGCCGGGCGCCTCCCGGCGGGAGGCGGCACGGGCGGGGGACGGGGGGATGGCCGCGGCGGCGTTAGTGGCCGGGCCAGACATCACCACCCTTGGCTTTCTTGATTTCCCGTTGCCAGGTGCCACGCACCAGGTCGGCCACGGAGGCGGGCATCGGCACGTAGTCCAGGGCCAGCGCCGCATCGCCACCGTTGCGGTAGGCCCAATCGAAGAATTTGAGTGCCCGCTCGGCCCGTTCCGGCTTGCGCTGCTTTTTGTGCATGAGGATGAAGCTGGCGCCGGTGATCGGCCAGCTGTCGGCTCCCGGCTGGTCGGTCAGCACCACATAATAACTGTCGGAACCAGCCCAGTCGGCGCCTTCGGCGGCGGCCTGGAAGCCCTCCATGGTGGGGGCGGCGTAGTTTCCGTCACGGTTTTTCAGGAGCACGGTGGTCATCTTGTTCTGCAGGGCATAGGCGTATTCCACGTAGCCGATGGAGCCTGCGATCTTGGCCACAAACGCGGCCACGCCCTCGTTGCCCTTGCCGCCCATGCCGGTGGGCCAGGAGACGCTCTTGGCGTTGCCGACCTGATCCTTCCAGGCGGGGCTGACCTTGGACAGGTAGTTGGTAAAGATCCATGTGGTGCCGGAGCCGTCGGCCCGGTGCACCACGGCGATGTTTTTGGCGGGCAGGGACAGTTCCGGGTTTTCGGCCTTGATCCGGGGGTCGTCCCAGCGGCTGACCGTGCCCTGGAAAATATCGGCCAGCAGGGGGCCGGTGAGGCGCAATTGACCGGAGGCAATGCCTTTGACGTTCACCACCGGGACCACGCCGCCCATGATCATGGGAAACTGCACCAGCCCGGCCTTGTTCAGGGCCTTGGGCTTCAGGGGGGCGTCGGAAGCGCCGAAGTCGACGGTGTTCGCCTTGATCTGCTTGACGCCGCCGCCGGAACCGATGGACTGGTAGTTAAGTTTGATCCCGCTCTCCTTGTTGTAGGCGTGCGCCCACTTGGCATAGATCGGATAGGGGAAGGTGGCGCCCGCGCCGGTGATGCTCTCACCCGCGTGGGCGGCGCCGGCGAGCATGATTGAAAGCGCAACGAGGACGGCACTGAAACGGTGCTGCATGGGGATGGACTCTCCTCCTGGCGGTCACGGGGATCTGCGTTCGAATCGCGTTACGCGACCATTATTGCCCGGAAGAGTACGAATGAATAGTTAGGAATTGATTAATTTTCCCCGGGACGGGTTTGCGCTTGCCTGACGGCGTCCCGGATAAGGTCGTGAAGCATGCGACGCTCCCGTTGAAACACCATCACGGAGCCGACGCCGATCAACAGCGGAATGATGCCGAAGATGACACCGGTGACCCCGGTCGAACCAGAACCTGGGGTTGATGGGCAGAGTGTGGAACGGGTTGTTCATGGCATGTGGTTATCCGCTCCGCCCGTACTGTCGAAAACGGGTTGGGCCGGTGGCCTGGGTGGCCCCCGGCCCGCTGGCCGCTACCAATCATGGAGAACAGGGATTGATTAATGAGCGGTCCAGATCGGTTTGCCCTTCGTATCGCTGAGTTGGGTGGTCCAGGTGGTGCGCACCATGTTCGCCACCGAGTCGGGCATCGGCACATAGTCGAGGTCCAGGGCGTCCTTGCCTCCGTTGTTATAGGCCCAGTTGAGGAAGTTCAGCACCTGCTCGGCGTTCTCGGCCTTGTCCTGCACCGTGTGCATCAGGATGAAGCTGGCGCCGGTGATGGGCCAGGCGGTTGCGCCCGGCTGGTCGGTCAGCACCACATAATAACGGTCGGAACCAGCCCAGTCGGCGCCAGCGGCGGCGGCCTGGAAGCTCTCGGAGGTGGGGGCGACGAAGTGGCCGTCCCGGTTCTTCAGGAGCACGTTGGCCATTTTGTTCTGGAGGGCGTAGGCGTACTCCACGTAACCGATGGAGCCCTTGGTCTTGTTGACGAAGGCGGCCACGCCCTCGTTGCCCTTGCCGCCCAGCCCGGCGGGCCAGGCAACGCTCTTGGCGTTGCCGACCTGATCCTTCCAGGCGGGGCTGACCTTGGTCAGGTAGTTGGTAAAGATCCAGGTGGTGCCGGAACCATCGGCCCGGTGTACCACGGTGATCTGCTGCTCCGGAAGTTTCACTCCGGGGTTGGTCTGGGCGATGCGGGGGTCGTTCCAGCGGGTGATCTTGCCCAGGAAGATGTCCGCCACCAGGTCACCGGTGAGCCGGAGTTCACCGGCGCCAATGCCCGCAATGTTCACCACCGGCACCACGCCGCCCATGATCATGGGGAACTGGAGCAGCCCGTTCTTTTTCAGTTCCTCGGGTTTCAGGGGTGCGTCCGAGGCGCCGAAGTCCACGGTCTTGGCCTTGATCTGCTTGACCCCGCCACCGGAGCCGATGGACTGGTAGTTGAGCCTGACGCCGGTTTCCTTGTTGTAGTTGTACGCCCACTTGGCGTAGATCGGATACGGGAAGGTGGCGCCGGCGCCCGAGATGGTGGAACCGGCCTGGGCCGGGGTGCCGAATGACAGCGCTCCGGCAGTCAGCATGGCGGCGGCCAACAGTGTAAAGCATGTGCGTTTCATGTTTTTTTTATCTCTTTTTCAAAGGTGTTACTTCGGGGTTTTCTAGAACTTGAACTGGCCATAGACGGCGACGGTGTCCTCGGTGGTGGTGCCGTTGTCCTTCGACTTGAAGGTCGGCGCCAGGGTCACTCCCTTGGCGGCCTCGAAGGACACCCCGGCGATGGTCAGGGTTTCGTCCGTGCCGTTATCCGTCTTGTCGATGCTGTCGTAACGGGCGAAGGCCTGGGCCTTGTTGCCCGCCGGCAGCTTCACATTGGCATTCAGGCTGTAACCGGTGCCGTCCTTGAAGGTGCTGCCGTCGCTGTCGTCGGCGGTCAGGTACTCACCCGCCACGCGCACGGTGTCGTTCTCCCACGCCAGGTAGCCCAGGTAACGCTCCCGGTCCGGGCCGTTCACGGCGCCGTGCTCGGTCTCGGAATAGCCGAAGGCGCCGACCTTGACGCCGTTGGCGGCCACCTCGACGCGGCCCGACACGGCGTAGCCATTGCCGTCGGCGGCGTGGCCGTAGCCCTCGCCGTTGGAAACGGTCAGGTGGTAGTTCACCATGCCCTCGGCGGCCTTGCCGATCAGCGACACACCGGCGTCGGAGGAGGTTTGCGCCTTCCACTCGTCGGTGAACTCCTTGTTCACGAAGCGGTGACCCCAGATCTCGTTCTGGTAGTAGTCCACCAGCGGGGTGTGGTGCAGACCCACCTTGATCTTGTTGTTGCTGTTCAGCTTGTGCTGCCAGTAGGCGTACTTCAGGGTGGTGCTGTCCTCGATCGCCTTGGTGTCCAGGGTCAGCCGGATCAGGTCGCCGTTATCCAGGTGCTTGCGCGCCTCGAAATACTGACGGGTGTTGTGGAAACCGGCGTCGGCGTCGTTGTCCGCCGACAGGGTCCAGTCGGCGTACAGCTTCACCTTCAGTTCCAGGGAGTCATCCACCTTGTAGGCGTGGGCCGGGGAGGCTCCCAGCAATGCCGTGGCGGTCATTCCCGCCACCACTGCCGTTGCAGTCGCGATTGATCGAAGGCTGTTCTGAATCCGTTTCATGTTGTTCTCCATTTGTTTTTTTCTACTGCGGTTTCTACTTGAGGGGTTCGGTATCGGCGAAGCGCCGTGCCAAACCAAATATCCCGTGTTGTTGGAGGGAAGGTTAGAGTCGGTGTGTGAGGGGAAAATGAGTGTTTTGTTCGGATTCGGTGAATGTTCGGTTGGGATTCGATGAAGGGGCGGTTTTCGCCACCTTCATCAACTTCTAACAATCGGGTGGAATGTTTGGCGGGTGGCGGGGTTTTGAACCGGAATGGCTGCAACACTTCGGGAGCGGGATGTGAGGAACCCACAAACAATGAATCGGGCGTGTCTGGCGGAGATGGCGGGCACCTTTTCCCTGATCTTCGTCGGCACGGGTGCGATTGTCGTGGATGCTTCCACCGGAAGCCCCGGGGGCGCCGGTGTATCCCTGGCATTCGGCCTGGTGGTGATGTCGATGGTGATTGCCCTGGGCGGGGTGTCCGGCGCCCACATCAATCCGGCGGTGACCCTGGGGCTGTGGGCGGCGGGCCGGTTTCCGGCGGGTGGTGTGCTGCCGTACCTTGTGGCCCAGCTAACGGGTGGCGTGGCGGCCAGTGGCCTGCTTGCCTGGCTCATTGCCGATGGTGGCGCGCTGGGCGCAACCGTTCCGCACATGGGTTTCATTGAGACGTTCACACTGGAGGCGACCTTCACTTTCCTGTTGATGTCCGTCATCCTGAATGTGGACGGCGGGACGCCCGGCGGCCGCACCCTGGCGGGGATCGCCATCGGTGGCACGGTGGGGCTTTGCGCCCTGTTCGGAGGCCCCCTGACCGGGGCCTCGATGAATCCGGCGCGCTCGCTTGCCCCCGGGTTGGTAAGCGGGCAGCTGAACGGGGTCTGGATCTACCTGACGGCACCGGTTGCGGGAAGTCTGCTGGCGGTCGCCGGATGCCGGAGGTTCAGGCGGAATTGCTGTACCCCGGTGTTTGGGGAGAGCTGTTGATAGATGTAAACGAACCGCTCCGGGTGGTGTTTGTCTGTGTGGAGAACGCCTGCCGCAGCCAGATGGCGGAAGCATTTACACGTATTCACGGTGGGGATGGCGTGGTGGCCTACAGCGCCGGGTCTTGCCCGAGTGGGCGGGCCAACCCGAAGGCAATCGCCGCCATGGCGGAGCTGGATTACGACCTGTCACAACACGCTTCGAACGGGCTTGCCGACCTGCCGCAGCTTCCATTTGACGCCGCCGTGACCATGGGATGCGGCGATGTCTGCCCTCAGGTGGCGGCGAGGAATCGTATCGAGTGGAACATCCCGGACCCCAAAAACATGGGAGAGAATGGGTTTCGCCGGGTGCGGGACCGGATTGGTAAGGAGGTCCGGGCGTTACTGGCGCTGCTGCGGGAAGAGTGAGAACCAGCGGGCACTACGCCCGCACGGGCAGGTGGATGCGGAAGCAACTGCCCTGTCCCACGGTGGTATCCACCGAGACATCGCCACCATGGGCCACGGCGACGTGCTTGACGATGGCAAGGCCGAGGCCGGTGCCGCCCTGATCCCGGCTTCTGGCCGGGTCCACCCGGTAGAAGCGCTCGAACAGGCGCGGCAGGTGTTGGGCGGCGATGCCGAGTCCCTGGTCCTCCACCTCAATGACCACTTCATCGTCGCTTTTCAGGGCGCGTATTGTCACTTCCGCCGCCGTCGGACTGTAGGCGATGGCGTTCTGCACCAGATTGACCACCGCCTGCTCCAGCAGAGGCGCATCCACCGGGAGGCTCAGGCCGTCGGGGCAGTCCACCCGCATCACCACCTTGTGATCCTCCGCCTGATGGGCGCAGATGGAGGTGACTTCGCGCAGCAGCTTTTTAAGCTTTTCCGGCCGCAGGGTAATGTCCGCCTTCTCCACCCCCTGCTCGATGCGGGCCAGACTCAAGGTGTCGTTGACCAGCGCCCCGAGCCGGTCGCTGTGCCGACGGATGACGTCGAGAAAGCGGTTGAGGGATTCGGGGTCGGTGGCGGCGCCGTCCAGGAGGGTATCGACGGCGCCGTGAATGGCGGTGATCGGGGTCTTGAGTTCGTGGGAGACATTGGCCACGAAGTCGCGTCGCATGGTTTCGAGTGCGCGGATGCGGGTCACGTCCGCCACCACCAGCACGCTGCCCATGCGGCTGCCGTCGCTCCCGGAGAGGGGGGTGCCGTACACCCGGATGCGGCGGTCGCCGTCGATGGCGGGGAGGGTGACTTCGATCTCGTGCCTTTTGCCGTCCTGCTGCAAGTGGGTGACGAAGCGCAACAGGTCGGGGCTACGCACCATTTCCGTCAGGGTGCGAGGCGGGTAGGACACCTCCTCCAGCCCGAACAGCCGTTTTGCGGCGGGGTTCAGGGTGATGATCCGGCCTTTGGTATCGACCGCCACCACGCCTTCCTCCATGCTGGCCAGCACGGCCTCCAGTTCTTCGCGCGGTTGGGTGCCGGCGCCGTCCTCGGACTCCAGTTGCCGGGTCATGCCGTTGATCACGTCGGTCAGGGCCTGCAACTCCTCGTTCTCGGAGGCGGACAGCCGGTGGCCGGGCTCGCCCCGGCCGATGCGGGTGGCGGCGTCCGCGGCCTCTTCCAGGGGACGGGCGACGTTGCGGGCGATGCGGTAGGCGATCAGGCAGACCCCGGCGGAGATGGCCAGGGCCGCCACCACCAGTTCCAGTTGCATCCCGGCCTGGAATGTATTGCCGCTGGCGTTTTCGATCAGAAGCACGGCATAAAGGGTCAGCAGCGTCAGCGCGCCGAGGCAGAGGCTCAGCAGTACCTTGAGTATATGGGGTGACGTCCGCTGGGTCATGACAGGTCCTTCATCCGATAGCCTACACCGCGCACGGTTTCGACGATGTTACCGGAGTCACCCAGCTTTTTGCGCAGGGCCGCCACCTGCACGTCCACGCTGCGTTCCGTGACCGGGTGGCCGACGCCCTTGACGCCGTCCACGATCTGGCCGCGGGTGAAAACCCAGCCGGGACGGCGGGCAAGGAAGTGCAGGATGTCGAACTCGGTGGGGGTGAGGTCGATTGCCCCTGACCCCACGGCGACCCGGTGACGGCCCGGATCGATGGTGACATCGTGTACCGAGAGCAATGCCTCCACGGGCGGTTCGTCAGTTCCGGCGCGGCGCAGTACCGCCCCCACCCGGGCCACCAGCACACCGGGGGAAAACGGCTTGCTGATGTAATCGTCGGCACCCAGGGTGAGTCCTTTGACAATGTCGGCCTCGGTACCGAGCGCGGTGAGCATCACCACCGGCACGTCGCGGGTGGCCTCGTCCGCCTTGAGGGCGCGGCAGACCGTAAAGCCATCCATGCCGGGCAGCATCAGGTCCAGCAGCACCAGGTCCGGCGGTTCGGCGCGGGCCGCTGCAAGGCCCGCCTCGCCGGAACCCGTGGGCACGACGACATAGTTCGCCTTCTCCAGGTTGTAGCGGATGACCTCCCGGATATCCGGCTCATCCTCCACCACCAGAATTCGCAATGGTTTCACGCGGTCTCCGGGTGCCGGGGGTGGCGCCCCATGAGGTATTGGTGAGGTGCTCGGTTCATCGTATGTGGAATGGTCCCATGCCCGGGGGGAGGTTGTCCCGTTCTTCACGGAAATTTAACAGAATCCGAACCGAATCCTAAAAATTGCGCGCTGGCAGCGGGTGGTTGGCGGTCTGTTCCGGCGTTGTCACCCCCCTTCCGGATGACCGGCGGAAGACCCGCAGAAATGCATCGGAGGGGGGATGGTATGTTACGGACTTGACCGCCCGAGGAGGGATTCTTCGCTTTGCCGCGAGCGCACATAGAACGGCGTGACAATGTCGTCACCCACCGGCTCCTGACCCGCGCTGCCGTCGTAGGGGGTATTTACCACCCGGTCGGGACCAGCGGAGACCACGAGCCCGGCGCCGCCGTTGGCATGCGCGGTGACGCCGATGTTGATCAGGTAGGGGGTGCCCCATGGATCGAGCGGTGCGTCCTTGATGTACGGTCCGCGCCACGCGTTTCTGCCCATTCCCGGATAGGATGACAGCCCCTTCGGCCGGTTGTGCAGCAGGTGGTTGGCGATGAAATCCACATCCTCGGTCTGGGTATCCGTATGCCAGCCGTTGCTCCGGATCCGGGTGCCGCGCTTGCTGGCGCTTCCGCTTACCAGAATGGAGAGGGTGCCGTCCCGTCCCCTGGCTCCGCGTGTGGGCCACTTGCCCATGTCCCGGTGGAATGCCTGCAGGGCCAGGGACAGGATGGTGACTTGCTTTTCGGCGCGGATGTAGCGGGCACGGTCGGAGTTATAAGTGATCAACGGCACCGCCACGCCGACGAGTATGAGCACGGTGCCGAGCAGTCCGAACTTGCCCGTCCGCGCCGGGGAGGTATTTTTTTTTCCTGATGACATGCTTCGGCCGACTCTCCACAAACGGTGCAATCCACCAAGGAAGGTAACAGGTTTTTTTCCGGAAGATGGGGCGAGGCCCTGAACCGGACCTACTGATGAAACGCGTGCAGCTGGTTTTCGTGGATGCTGTCCAGACGGGTGATGCCGAGGGCGCGCGCGGCATCCAGGGTGGACTGGAATTCGGATTGGGTGAGCGGCCGGATCAGTGGCGGGTACTCCCCGGCGCGGTAGGCGGGGTAGTACTGGTCCATGAGGTTGACGTAGGTGTTGGGGGACAGTTCGCGGGCGATGAATTCCAGTACCTGGCGGGTGCCGGACAGTCCGTTGGGCAGTACCAGGTGCCGCACCAAAAGGCCGCGCCGGGCGATGCCGTGCGGGTCCAGCACCAGGTTGCCCACCTGGCGGTGCATCTCACGCACTGCGGCGCGGTTGACCGTGACGTAGTTCTTTATTTTGGAATAGGTTCGGGCGCAGGTGTTGTCGCCGTACTTGAGGTCCGGCATGTAAGATGTCCACCACCCCGTCGAGCAGGCGCAATGCCTCCGGCGAGTCGTAGCCGCCGGCCGTGGGCTGCGGCGATTTCCACGGCGGAGAGTATCTGTGCCACCACGTGGCTGGGGCTGACTAGATTGATGTTGTGACAGCCCTGATCCTGCAGGTCGAGCATGATCGCGGCCAACTCCTCCGGAGTCACTTCGTGCCCCGCGCTTCGCTGGCTGATTTCCGCGTTCTGGCAGTAAACACAGCGCAGGTTGCAGTGGGAAAAGAAGATGGCGCCGGAGCCTGCGATACCGCGAATCGGCGACTCCTCGCCATGGTGGGGGCTGGCGCTCGATATCCTTGCCAACGCGCCGGTGTGGCAGGCCGCGCCGTGGTTTTCACGGGTGCGGTCCACGCGGCAGTAGCGGGCGCACAGATCGCAATCGGTCAGGCGGTTTGCGGCGGTTTGAACGCGGGCGCGGAGAGCACCGCTACGGTGCTGGGCAACGTATGCGGAAGCGAATGCCATCGGGGCCTCCACGGGGGGGAAGGGGCCAACCTCAAGTCAACTAAAACTGAACAGTACGAATATAGCAGGGATGAGGGAATTCCGCTGCGGACGAGCGGGATTTTTTTATGCGGTGATTTTGCCCTTCACGAAGGTCCTGTTTTCCTTCAGGATTTTCGCTACATCGTCGGCCTCGATGGGTGGGCTGAACAAATAACCCTGGATCAGGTGGCAGCCTTCGGCGGTGATGAAGTCGAGTTGTTCGATGGTTTCCACCCCCTCGGCGATGACCTTGAGCCCAAGACTGTGGGCCATGGTGATAATCGTCCGGGTGATGGTTGCGCTGTCGGGGTTGGTGGTGACGTCCTTGACGAACGAACGATCCACCTTGAGGGTGTCGAGGGGAAACTTTTGCAGGTACGCCAAAGATGAGTAGCCGGTGCCGAAATCGTCCACCGAGATGTCGATGTTCATCTCCTTGAGGGCGGTGAGGGTGTGAACCGTCGCCTCCGGGTTTTGCATGAAAGTGCCCTCGGTGATTTCGACTTCCAGATGGCGGGGGTCGACCCCGGTTTCCACCAGAATTTCTCCGATTCGTTGGGCCAGGGAGGATTCCCAGAACTGCCGGGGAGACAGGTTGACCGACACCTGAACCGGGGGCAGGCCCGCATCCTGCCATGCCTTGCTCTGTGTGCATGCCTGCCGGATCACCCACTCGCCGATCTGCACGATCAGCCCGGTCTCCTCGGCCAGGGGGATGAACTCAAACGGGGAAACCATGCCGAGCTTGGGGTGATACCACCGGACCAGGGCCTCAATGCCCATCACGGTGCTGGTGCGGGTATCCACTTTGGGCTGATAGACCAGCGCCAGTTCATTCCGCTCCACCGCCTTCTGCAGGTGGCTTTCCAGCAGCAACTGACGGGATGTGTCGATATTCATGTCGGTGTTGTAGAACTGGCAGGTGTTCTTGCCGTTCGCCTTGGCGGAACGCAGGGCGGCATCGGCGTTTTTGATCAGTTCCCCCGGGGTGGTGGCGTGGTCCGGATACAGGGCGACGCCCGCACTGATGGTGATGTAAATATCCTGATTGCCCAGATGGAACGGCTCCGACAGGGCGTCGAGCACCGCGCGGCAGGCGTGCTCCGCGGTTTCCGAGTCCGGTATGCGGCTTAACAGGATGGTGAATTCGTCACCGCCGAAGTGGGCGAGGGTCGCCCTCATGCCGTGGTCTTCATTGGGGGCGATATGGGACAGTTGGCGTTGCAGGCGTGAGGCGGCCTCCCGCAGCAGCGTGTCGCCGGTATCGTGTCCGAGGGTATCGTTGATGCGTTTGAACCGGTCGAGCCCGACAAACAGCACAGCGGCCTTTTCATTCGAGGTGTTTTTGCGCCGCATCAAGCGGGTGAGATGGCTTTTGAAGCGCTTTCGATTGGGCAGTCCGGTGATCGGGTCGTGCCGGTCGAGGTAGCGGATGCGTTCCTGGGCCTGCCGCATCTCGGTCACATCCTGCACGGTACCCACCATGCGGTAGGGCACGCCGTCGGGACGGAGCAGCACCTCGGCCTCCATATGGACGAAACGGAAGTCACCTGCGCTGGTGAATATCCGAAAATCCTGGTGCAACGGCTCACCGGTTTCGCGGGCGTGGCTGAGGGACTGTTTCAAATGGTCGCGATCCTCGGTGTGTACCCGGTTCAGAAAACTTTCGCAGGTTGCCCCAAACCCTTCGGGCTGGATACCCAGAATCGGATAGACCTCATCCGACCAGTTCATGGCGTTCGACATCAGGTCCCACCCCCAGTCGCCGATGCGGGCGATGCGCTGGGCATCGGCGAGGCGTGACTGGCTGCGGTGCAGGGCTTCGGAGATGGCGAACTGGCGTAACATGTAGTGCAGCCGGTGTTTGAGCGAGGTCCATTGAATCGGCTTGCTGACAAAATCCGTGGCCCCCGCGTTGTAGGCGGCCTCGATGGAGGAGACATCGTCCAGGCTGGTGAGCATGACCACCGGCACGTCAGAGCCGTTTTCCAACTCACGCAGACGACGGCAGGCGGCGATGCCGTCGTCTCCCGGCATGACCACATCGAGCAGTACCGCATTCGGCGTTTCGGCGGAGAATTGCTCAATGGCCTCGCCGGTGTTGGCCGCCAGAGACACCCGGAAACCGGCGCGGCCCAGGGATTCCTCGGCCAGCACACGGGCCTGCGGGTCGTCGTCCACTACCAGGACAAGGGGTTTTTGGGTGGGTTCCGGGGGTGTCATCGGCATACACCCGGGCACGGCATCGCGAGGATGATCCTGGGGATGGATAAAGTCAGTCGGACGATGCTTTGCTTCCTTCAACCGGGTCCGGTACGAACGGCACGGGCTCCCTCCCGATTCTTATCGACAGGCTTTGCCCTTTTATTTAGAGGAAGTTCCCGGATTTTCAGCGAAAAAAGCGGTGCTGTGGCGGGACTTCGGAGCGAAATCCGGATATCCGCCGGTTAAGTGGACCGATCAACCGGCTTATGAGCGCGCCCGCCGGGGTGCTGTTCAGCGTATATGAAGCAGGGTCAGGCCGTCGGCGATCGGCACCAGGGAGAGCGCCACCCGATCGTCGTCCCGACGCGCCTTGTTGAAGGCGCGAATCGCACGGGTGGCATCGTCCGTCACCTTCGGATCCGCCACCCGGCCGCCCCACAGCACGTTGTCCACCAGGATCAGGCCGCCGGGACGCACCAGGGCGAGGCAGCGCTCATAGTAGTCCTCGTAGCGCACCTTGTCGGCGTCGATGAAGGCCATGTCGTAGTGACCGGCCTCCCCCGCCGCCAGCATGCCATCAAGGCTGGGGAGGGCGTCTCCCAGACGCAGCTCGATGCGCTCCGACACCCCGGCCTTCCGCCAGAAGACCTGCGCCGTGGTGGTGGCCTCAGGGTCGTTGTCGAGGGTCACCACGCAACCGTTGTCGGGCAGGGAGAGGGCCACGGCAAGGGCCGAATAACCGGTAAAGGTGCCCACCTCCAGGACCCGGCAGGCACCGGTGAGACGCGCCAGAAAACCCATAAACTGACCCTGTTCGGGGGCGGTCTGCATGCGGGCGTCGGGGAGCCCGGCGGTCACCTCCCGCAGTTCGGTCAGCACCGGGTGCTCCCGCAGGGAGACATCGGTCAGGTAGCGGTAAAGTGGATTCGGCAGGCCGATGGTGCGTCGGGACATGGTGTACATCCGTGGTTTGGAGAAGACCAGAGCTTACCGCCTGTCGCTTCCGGGCGCAGGCTTCCGGGGCTTCAAGGGGCTACAGTCGCCAGCCCCAGTAGCTCAGGAAGCGGGCGAACGGCCACATGTCAGAGGCCTCTCGCGCCCACGGTTTCAGGCTGGTGTAGAACGGTACCGCCAATGTGTCCGCCGGGGCATAGGCCTTGTCCGAGCCGACGTAGCGGTCCCATGCCCACCATCCCACAAGCAGCGTCTCAAGGGGTTTGTATGCGCCTTGCACATAGCCCCGGCGGCGCCCGCTTTGCTCAAACAGGGAGACCGTTCCGCCTTCGGGCAGGGTCAGTTGCGTGAGACTCGCCATGGGGGTGAGCGCCACCGCCAGCGGCGCAGCTGTCAGGGCGGCCGGATCGGCCATGAAGGCACCCATGACCCGGTGGGTGCCGTGGCGCAGCGAGAGCACCGGGCGGGCATCCGAAATGGCGTCCGGGGTGCTCAGGCGGCCCGGCAGACGCTCGCCCCAGACCCGCTGGGGCGCCGGGGTCCAGCCTGACGGGTAGGCGTCGTCGGGCAGGTGTTCGGTGGGCAGAAACGCCAGATAACAGCCGCAGCTGTGCACCGTGGTTACCAGCACCGGCAGATCCTCTGAATCCAGGGTGATCAGCACCAGCAGGCCGACGTTGCGCCCGGCCGACACATAGGACGGCAGCGGCCTGAACGGCACCCGTTCGAAATGCACCCGGTAGATCAGGTTGCGGTAGCTCCCCCGTTCGGTGGTGAAATCGCGGGTTTCGGCGTAAATGGCCGGTGTGTCCGGGTCAATGCGGACCCGCACCCGAGAGTCGTCCATGCGGGCCTTGGGGGTGCCGATACGGTTATAGGATTTTTCCGGGCGCTCCACCATGAACACCGGCGCGTGGCGCGCCAGCAGGCTGCCGTCGTCCACTGCGGTGTAGGCCGCCATCGTTTTTGGGGTGGAGGCGCAGCCACCCGTCAGGGCGGTGAGTATCAACAGCACGCCCCACAACGCCCACCCAATCGGAGCCGCCCTTCGGTGAATCATTTCCCGCATCCTCCCCGAATCGCACCTTACGCCGCCCCGCGGGGTCGTGCAAATGGCGGCATGGGAATAAAGCCCGCCCATGAGCGTTTGTCGTTGTTTGAGCGGAACGGGGTTTCATATGAATATCCGTTTATACAAAGTCCGGGTGGTCAAGGCATCTGAATTATGGGGAGGGGAAATTGACGACTGTCACCAAAACGATGGGTTCGGAAGCCTGCGTGGCGTCCTTGAAGGTGCTGGCGGACGGTACCCGGTCCGGGGTGACGGCCTGACCGGAGTCAGGCGCCAGACGCCAGACGGCTCACGGTATCCAGCACCGCGTCAATGAGCCGGTTCATATCCGGAACCTCCGTTACGGCCACTCCGGGGGGCGGTTTTTTGCCTCCACCGTCCTGTTCCAGAGCGTCCAGTTCCGCCATCAGCGTGCTGTAGTAACCGGCCCGCGACACCTGCCAGCGGGCGTCCGGTGGCAGGTTTTGAAGTGCCCATCCGGGGGGGGCGTTGAGGCGCTCCCATGCAAAGTAGGCGGCGGGCAGGTGGCGCTTGACCTGTTTGAGGCCGGGGGCGTCCGCGGCCTCGCGTCCGGGCACCAGTAGCAGGGCCGATACCGCCTGGGGAAAGCGGCGGGCGAAGGTCCGCCCGTAAACCGCCCCGCGCCCTCGGGCCACCAGCACCACAGGGGTGGCGATTTTGGACAGATACAAGAGTTCGCGAAGTTCCCTGACGTTGCGGTCCGCGTTTCTGGGGTGCGGGCCTTCCGTGCTCCAGCCGTATCCGGCCCGGTCGTAGGCGCACACCCGCACCCGCCGGGCCAGCCGCTCGAACACCGGCTGCCAGTGGATCGACCATTCACCCACATCGGCCTCCAGCAGCACTGTGGGTTTACCGCTCCCGGCACAGTCCAAGTGCAGCCTGTGGTCGTCAATCGGCACATCCAGGCCGGGGGCGGGATGGGTGCTCAAGTCGAATTTGGCGGAGACAGTTTCGTAGCCCACGCCGAACCCGGCCAGGGTGACCGCCCCGGTCAGCAGGCCACCGAGCATACGGGTGAATATCCACCCGCGCCCGTGGATGCGGGCGGCGCGCCGGTAGCGCCCGGATGTCTTATTTTCGCTGGGGGGGATCACGGAAGCATCCGGGCCCGGCTCAGAACGGCCGCACCACCGCCAGTACCACCACCGCCATCAGCAGCAAGGTGGGAATTTCGTTGTAAACCCGGTAATAGCGGTGCGGTCGGGTGTTTTCACCCCGGGCGAACACCGCCACCACCCGACCGGCGTGGAAGTGAAACACGATCAGAACCGCCACCAGCACCATCTTCACCCAGAACCAGCCGGAAACTGACAAATATGACCAATGACCCGCCGTCATGATGACGCCAAACAGCACGGTCAGCACCATGGCCGGGGTCATGATCATGCGATAGAGTTTGCCCTCCATCACGCAGAACTGATCGTGCACCGGCCCGTCCGGGTGATTGGCGTGGTAGACAAACAGCCGGGGCAGGTAAAACAGCCCCGCAAACCACGAAACCATGAAAATAATATGAAGTGCTTTGACCCAGAGCATGTGTGCGATTGCACCCTATCAGGCACCGTTGACAGGCCCGATTGGAGCATGCCGCCGGGGCCAATGTAAACACCTGGGGCCTTGGGGCGGCAGGAGATGGTGGTATGTCCTTAAATTATTTTTTTCGGTTTCAGGTTGGCTTCAGAGTAGCTGTCTACCTTTGAGTTAAAGGGGGATTCAAAGGAGATGAAAAATGGAAGATAAAAGAGAAATAAAGGTTTGGGACCCGCTGGTCCGGCTGTTTCACTGGGGGCTGGTGGCGGCGTTTGCGGTCAGTTGGCTGACCGCCGAAAGCGACTATGAATTTCTGCACACCGGCGCCGGTTACACCATTTTGGGGCTGGTGGCGTTTCGTCTGGTCTGGGGTCTGATCGGCCCGCGTCATGCGCGCTTTTCCGAGTTCGTAAAAGGGCCGCGCGCCGCCATTCAATACCTCAAGGATCTGGTCTTCCTTAAAGCCCCGGCCTACATCGGCCACAACCCGGCCGCCGGGATGATGGTGATCGCCTTGCTGGTGTCCCTGGTTGTCACCGGCGTGAGCGGCATGATGCTGTACGGAGCAGACGATCAGGCCGGTCCCCTGGCCGCCAGCATGGCGCCGTACGGCTATATGGAAGATGCCCTGGAGGAGGTGCATGAGTTCTTTGCCGGGTTTACCCTGGCCTTGGTGGGCCTGCATGTCATCGGTATTATGGTGAGCAGCCTGGCCCACGGAGAAAACCTGGTGCGCGCCATGGTCACCGGTAAAAAACGGGTGGGTTCACATCCCGCGCCGGACGGTCCGGGGAGCGGGCACCGTGGAGGCGGAAGCCCACTGGTTGCCCGTACGGCCGTGGGTCTGGGAGTGGCGGTGCTGCTGCTTGCGGCGGCGGCGCAGGCGGCCCCCGTCAGCGCTCTGGACGAGCGTCTGGACGCTTATCGTTCCGCGGGCGCGGCCTCCTTTTCGGTGGATGCCGGGCAGGCGCTGTGGGAGCGTACGCGCATGGTGGACGGCAAGGTGCGGCAGTGTTCCAGTTGCCACACCGCCGACCTCAAGGTGGGGGGCAGTCACGTAGAAACCGGTAAAAAGATCGATCCGCTGGCGCCTTCGGCGAACGCCGAGCGGCTGACCGACT
>JBHHVE010000038.1:0-20945 GCA_046754085.1 Leptospirillia bacterium | reverse complement strand
ACGACATGGGTGGTCACGACATGGGTGGTCACGACATGGGTGGTCACGACATGGGCGGTCACGACATGGGCGGTCACGACATGAGCGGTCACGACATGGGCGGTCACGACATGGGCGGTCACGACATGAGCGGTCACGACATGGGTGAATCAACGCCATGATTACATCGACCATCGACGCTTCCCTGCGCAACCGGGTTCTGGTGCTCCTTGGCGCCGTGGTGGTGGTTGCGGGGCTGTGGGCGGTGAAGAACATCCCGCTGGACGCCATTCCCGACCTGTCCGACGTGCAGGTGATCGTGTTCACCGAGTATCTGGGGCAGGCCCCGCAGGTGGTGGAGGATCAGGTGACCTACCCGCTCACCACCGCCATGCTGTCGGTGCCCTACGCCAAGGTGGTGCGGGGCTATTCGTTCTTCGGGCTGTCGTTCGTCTACATCATCTTCGAGGACGGTACCGACATGTACTGGGCCCGCTCCCGAGTGCTGGAGTCCCTCAACTATGTCCGCGGACGTCTGCCGGATGGGGTCAACCCGTCGCTGGGTCCGGACGCCACCGGCGTCGGATGGGTGTACGAATACGCCCTGGTGGACCGTTCCGGAAACCACAATCTGGCCGAACTGCGGTCGCTTCAGGACTGGTACCTGCGCTATCCCCTGCAGACCGTTCCCGGCGTCGCCGAGGTGGCATCGGTGGGTGGTTTCGTCAAGCAGTATCAGGTGGAGGTCAACCCCAACGTCCTGGCGGCCTTCAACATCCCCCTGGCCAGGGTGCGGCACGCCATCATGCGTTCCAACAATGACGTCGGCGGCCGTCTGATCGAGATGGGGGAAACCGAATACATGGTGCGCGGTCTGGGCTATATCAAGTCCATGGACGACCTGCGCAGTATCCCCGTGGGGGTCAACCAGAACGGTGTCCCGATCCGCGTGGCGGACGTGGCCAATGTGCAGATCGGCCCGGAGCTCAGGCGCGGGGTGGCGGAGTTGAACGGCCAGGGTGAGGTGGCTGGCGGCATCATCATCATGCGTTACGGCGAGAACGCCCTGACCACCATCCGGGGAGTGAAAAAGAAACTGGCGGAACTGGCCGGGGGCCTGCCCGAAGGGGTGGAGGTCGTCCCGGTGTACGACCGTGGGAATCTGATCGAGCGGGCAGTGGACAACCTTAAGGAAAAGCTGGTCGAGGAGTTTCTGGTGGTGTCCGCCGTGTGCATGCTGTTTTTGCTGCACGCCCGCTCGGCGCTGGTGGCGATCATCACGCTGCCTCTGGGCATCCTGACCGCCTTCATCCTGATGAAGTTCCAGGGCATCAACGCCAACATCATGAGTCTGGGGGGCATCGCCATCACCTTGGGGGCCATGGTGGACGGCTCCATCGTGCTGATCGAAAATGCCCACAAGCACCTGGAGCGGGCGGCCCGTGAAAAGGGGGCGAAATTAACCGGCGGCGAACGCTGGAGGTCGGTGGCCGCAGCATCGCGCGAGGTGGGACCGGCGCTGTTCTTCTCGCTGCTGATCATCACCGTGTCGTACCTGGCGATCTTCACCCTTCAGGCCCAGGAAGGGCGTCTGTTCAAGCCGTTGGCCTTTACCGCCACCTATTCCATGGCGGCGGCGGCGTTGCTGTGCGTCACCCTGGTACCCCTGCTGATGGGCTACTTCATTCGCGGCAGGATCCCGCCGGAAGAGAAAAACCCGGTGAACCGGGCTTTGCAATGGGCCCATTCGCCACTCTTGAAGGGCGCACTCAAGCGGCGTGGAATGACCCTGATCGTGGCGGCGCTGGTGCTGGCGGCGGCGGCCTTTCCCGCCTCCAGGCTGGGCAGCGAGTTCATGCCGCCCCTGGACGAGGGCGACATCCTCTACATGCCCACCACCTTCCCCGGCATTTCCATCACCAAAGCCCGTGAACTGTTGCAGCAGACCGATAAAATTTTGAAGACGTTTCCCGAGGTGGAGAGCGTGTTCGGCAAGGTGGGGCGGGCGGAGAGCGCCACCGATCCGGCGCCCTTGGCGATGATGGAAACCACCGTGCGGCTGAAACCGAAAGAGGTGTGGCCCGACCCGGACAAAACCACGGCGGAGCTGATGCAGGAGATGGACGGGGCAATCCATTTTCCCGGCCTTGCCAATGCCTGGACCATGCCGATCAAGACCCGCATCGACATGCTCTCCACCGGCATCAAGACCCCTATCGGCATCAAGGTGAGCGGGCCGGATCTGGATGTGCTGGAGCAGCTCTCGATCGCTATCGAACAGGCTGTAAAATCGATGCCCGAGACCGTCTCGGCGTTCGGCGACCGGGCCGCCGGGGGCTACTATTTCGACTTCGACATCGACCGGGACGAGGCCGCCCGCTACGGTCTGACCGTGGGCGACGTGCAGGACGTGATCAAGTCCGCGGTGGGAGGCATGAACGTCACCCATACGGTGGAGGGGCTGGAGCGTTACCCGGTCAATCTGCGTTACCCGAGGGAGTTGCGCGACAATCCGGAGCAGCTTGCCCGGGTGTTGATCCCGACCCCCGGCGGGGTGCAGATTCCTTTGGGGCAGGTGGCCAGGATCGGCACCCACCGGGGGCCACCTGGCATCAAGAGCGAGAACGCCCGTCCCAACGCCTGGGTCTATGTCGATATCGCCATCTCCGACATTGGCGGGTTTGTGGCCCGGGCAAAACAGGTGGTGCGGGAGCAGGTCGCCATGCCGCCGGGCTACACCCTGGTCTGGTCCGGCCAGTTCGAGTACATGGAGCGGGCCACCAAGCGGTTGCAGGTGGTGATTCCGCTCACCCTGGGGCTGATCTTCCTGCTCCTGTTCCTCAATTTTGGCAACATCGTCGCCCCCCTGGTGGTGATGCTGTCGGTGCCGTTTGCTCTGGTGGGCGGCATCTGGGTGGTGTGGTGGCTGGGTTTCAATCTGTCGGTGGCGGTGGCGGTGGGCTTTATTGCCCTGGCCGGGGTGGCGGTGGAGATCGGCGTGCTGGTGCTGACCTTCATCGACCAGGAGGTGGTGCGTCTGCGCGAGGGGCGGGATGCCCCCCTGAGCCGGGAAGCGCTGATGGCCGCCGCCCACGCGGGCACCGCCCAGCGCGTGCGCCCCATCGCGATGACCGCCACGGCGGTGATCGCGGGCCTTTTTCCCATCATGTGGGGAACCGGCACCGGCTCCGACGTGATGCAGCGTATCGCCGCGCCCATGATCGGCGGCATGGTCACCACCACGGTGCTGTGCCTTTTGGTGTTGCCGGTGGTCTACGGGCTGGTGCTGGCGGCGCGGGAACGGAAGCGGAAAGCGTCCTGACCGGCTTGCGCCCAATCCTCCCACAGGTTGTGTAGTCCGGAGCACCTCACTTATCATGCGGCCAATGGGGAATTCCACGCCCAAAGCAATGCTGGAGACGTACCTGAAGGCCAACGGCCTCAGGGGCTCAAACCAACGCAACCTGATTCTGGATGCCTTTTTGCGCATGCCGCCGCACCTGACCGCGGAGGAATTGCACAGAAAGGTCAGCAAGGTGGATGGCGGCATCGGACTGTCCACCATTTATCGTGCTCTGAAGCTGTTCTGCGATGCGGGGCTGGCCAAGCAGCGCCACTTTCAGGAGGGGAAAAGCTGCTTCGAGCAGGCCGTCGGCCAGCATCACCACGACCACCTGATCTGCGTGGTCTGCGGCCGTATCGTGGAGTTCGAATGTCAGGAGATCGAGGATTTGCAGGAGCGCACCGCTGCCGAGCATGGTTTCGCGCTGCGCCACCACCGGCTGGAAATGTTTGGCGAATGCCCCGACTGTCAGGCGGTGGGGGAGCCAGAACAAGGATAAGCGGGGGGCGCCCCCGTAGGGAAATCGGGGGTTGGCCTTTGTCCTATACGGCGGTCAGGGCCTCCTCCAGTTCGGCGCGTCCGTGGCCGTCGCCCTTGCGGTTGGCTGCCTCAATCCCCTCGGTGTAAAGGGTGCGCGCGGCGTCGCTGTCGCCCGCCCGTTCCAGTGCCTTGCCGCCGTGGTAGTAGGCCGCCACGTAATCCGCATCGACCTCGATGACCCCCCGGAATGCCGCCACAGCCTCGTCCAGCCGGTCGAGCTTGAGGTACTCCTGGGCGATGACGTAGCGGGCGAAGGCGTTGTTCGGATCCTTCTCGAGAAAGGCCTGGTATTGGGCGATGCGGTCGCTGCTCATGGATGACTCCGAAATGGGTGGATCGTGCCGCGCCGTTTTGGGTCCGGCGCGGGCCTCCATTGTCGGCCACTGTCCGGCACTCGGCAAGTCCCTAAGCGGTGTGGGTTATTTGACGCCCAGATCTTTGCACCCTATATTTATCCCCCTTTTGACCGCTTGAAACCGGAGGCGCCGACAGGCACGCATGGGCGACATGACCTACAAGGGCGCAGGCGTCGATATCGATGCGGGTAACGACTTCGTGCGCCGCATCAAGCCGTTGGTTGCCGCCACTAAAACCCCCGGCGTGCTGTCCGGCCTGGGCGGCTTTGGCGGCCTGTTCGGTCTGGATACCGCCGGCATGGAGGCGCCGGTGCTGGTATCCGGCACCGACGGTGTCGGCACCAAGCTGAAGCTGGCCTTCGACCTGAACAAGCACGACACCGTGGGCATCGATCTGGTCGCCATGTGCGTCAACGATATTGTGGTAACCGGTGCGAAGCCACTGTTTTTCCTGGATTATTTTGCCTGTGGGAAGCTCGAGGTGGAAGCCGGGGCCGAGGTGGTCAAGGGCATTGCCGAGGGCTGTACCCAGTCCGGTTGCGCCCTGATCGGCGGCGAGACCGCCGAGATGCCGGGCTTCTATAGCGACGGCGAATACGACCTGGCCGGGTTCTCGGTGGGGGTGGTGGACCGCCCCGGAATGATCGACGGCAGCCGTGTGGCGGCAGGGGATGCGGTCATCGGCCTGGCCTCCTCCGGGCTGCATTCCAATGGTTTTTCGTTGGCCCGCAAGGTGTTTTTCGAGCATGCGGGGCTGTCCCTCACGGACCGGGTGGAAGGGTTCGATCTGCCCGTGGGCGAAACCCTGCTCACCCCCACGAAAATCTACGTCAAACCGCTGCTCGACCTGATCGCGCACCACGATGTGCGCGCCCTGGCCCACATCACCGGCGGCGGCATTACCGAAAACCTGCCCCGGGTGCTGCCGGACGGGGTGTCGGTGCGGATCGCGCGCGGCGCATGGACACCGCTGCCGGTGTTCGAACGGATTCAGGCCTTGGGCGGGGTCGATACGGAAGAGATGTTCCGGGCCTTCAACATGGGCATCGGCATGTGTGCGGTGGTGTCCGCCGATGAGGTGGTCGATGCGATAGCGCGGCTTGAAGCGGCGGGGATATCCTGCAGCCGCATCGGCGAGGTGATCCCGGGGGATGGTGAAGTGGTTTATGTATAAGGCGCGGACGGCATGAAGATCGGCATACTGGCCAGTGGGCGCGGCTCCAATATGGAGCGCCTGGTAACCGCCTGCCAGGCGGGGGAGATCCCGGCTGAGGTGGTGGTGGTGATCTCCGACCGGTCCTCCGCCGGTGCGCTGGAAACCGCCCGCGGCAAAGGTATCGAGGCGGTTTATCTGGACCCGGGCGCGCACGGCAGCCGCGAAGCCTACGACCGGGCGCTGGTGGCGGCGCTTAAGGAACACGGGGTGGAGTTGGTGTGCCTTGCCGGTTACATGAAGCTGGTGAGCCGGGAATTCATCGATCCGTTTGCCGGGCGGGTGCTGAACATCCATCCGTCATTGTTGCCGTCCTTCCCTGGACTGAATGCCCAGAAACAGGCTTTGGACTACGGCGTCAAGGTGGCCGGCTGCACGGTGCATATGGTGGAGCTTGAGATGGACAGCGGCCCCATCGTGATGCAGGCGACGGTGCCGGTGGAAGACGACGACACCGATGACACCCTGTCGGCGCGGATTCTTGTGGAAGAGCACCGCATCTACGTGGCGGCGGTGAAGGCGTTTGCCGAGGGCCGGGTTCAGGTGGACGGCAGGCGGGTTCGGATTTCGGAGTAAGTTCGAACGAAGTCCCTCGTCACAAGGGCTGTGGCCAGTATCAGGCCCACGACGGCACCCGCCATGTGCGCTTCCGGAAGTGGTGCCCAGCCGTGGATGGCCGGAACGAATATAAACGCCTCCCCGTTCTTCTCAAACACCAGCTTGGCCCCTGCTGCGAGTAGCAGGGTGGCTGCCGTGCCGCGTCTCCAGCCGCTTTCCCGGACAAGTAGGGTGGTGAGCAGATACACGGTTAACGCGGTATTCAGACCGGATAACCCCACATAGACTCCAACCTTTGGTGTAAAGGCAAACAGCGCGATGCCGGTACCGAGGGCGAAGGCCGAAAGCAATATGGGGAGGCGTCGGCCTTCGGAGCGTTCCAGCCATGAGCTGAGGCAGATAAAGGCCGCGAGATTCCACCCCAGGTGGGCACCGGAAGCATGGCAGAGGTGGCCCGTCAGAAGCCGCCAGAATTCTCCCGCGGCAATGGCACTGCGGTCATAGGCAAGCCAGGCGTGTCCATCCGGCCACAGCCATGACAGGACCACCACGGTGCCTATACCAAACGTCAGGCGGAGCATATTACCGTCTGCGCCGCCGCCCGACCGCCAACGCCGCCAACGCCAAGGCGACTCCGAAGCCTCCGAAAGCGCCGCTATATCCCTCCCGGTAGGTGATCTGGACGTCTGTTTCCTTTTTGGATTTGATCCGCTCCCGGAACGCGTTCAACTCCTGGTCCAGGTTATCCACGAGGTCGGCGGTTGCCACCCGGAATCCGGATGCGGACTGTTCCCTCTGGAGTTTCACCTGTTTGAGCGGGGAGACATCCCCTTTTATGTCGCTGGTGCCGGGGGCGCGGAACAACATGTTTTTGCTCTGGATGTCGATCACTACCGCATCCAACAGGGTCTGGGTGGAGTTGGTTTCTCCCTTGACCACATACAGCCCCACAACGGTCCAATAGGCCCAGCTGCTTATTTTGGGGTCATTAAACTGGATCTGGTCGTAGGAAAGCAGCACCATCACATCCACACCGAACATGCCGCCCGCCTGTTTCAAGCTGTCAAAGCCGCCCCCTCTCCGTAGGTAGGTGGAAGGAATCGGCTCAATCTTTCCGATGAAGTCGTACTGGTCGAAGTTGGCCTTTACCAACTCCAGAAGACGGGCCTTTTCTTTTTCCGAAATCGGGGAGCGTGCATCTTGCCCCTTCTCTGACCTCGCTTCCGGTACAAAGGCGATGCCTACGTTGACGGGCACCTGGATTTCGGCGGTCCGGGGCAGGGCCTGATAGTTCCCTTCCGGATACAGAAACTGCATGACACTGGTGGCTTTGTGATTCTGCTTCTTATGGAACAGCATCGTGTCCAAGTGTGTACACGCGCTCGCGAACAGCACAAGGAGAAGGCTTACGGCAAGAGGAAAAGCTCTACGGCCAGACATCATACGGAGGCTCCTTTGTTCGGTTATATCCGTGGGGGGGCGGGTTGGCGTATCACCCGAACAGATGAAGCATCATTCGTACCCGTGCCTTGTCCTACTCATTCATTTCCAGAAAACGTTCCGCGTCGAGGGCCGCCATGCAGCCGGTGCCGGCGGCGGAGATGGCCTGACGGTAGACCGGGTCGGCCACGTCGCCTGCGGCGAACACCCCCTCCACGCTGGTGGCGGTGGAGCCGTTTTTGGTGACCAGATAGCCGCTGTCCAGCATCTCCAGCTGGCCCTCGAACACGGAGGTGTTGGGGGTGTGGCCGATGCCCATGAAGACGCCGTCGGTCGCCACCTCGCGGGTGTCGCCGGTAACCGTGTCTTTCAATCGCACGCCGGTGACGTGGGCGTCTCCTAAAATCTCGTCCACCGCGCTGTTCCAGTGGAAGTGGATTTTTTCGTTGGCCTGCGCCTTGTCGGCCATGAACTTGGAGGCGCGTAGTTCGTCCCGGCGGTGGACGATGCCGACGGAGGTGGCGAAGCGGGTGAGGAACATGGCCTCTTCCATGGCGGTGTCGCCACCCCCAACCACCAGCACCGACTTGTCCTTGAAGAAGAAGCCGTCACAGGTGGCGCAGGCCGAGACCCCGGCTCCCATGAGGCGGGTTTCCGATTCCAGACCAAGCAACCGGGCGGAGGCGCCGGTGGCGATGACGAGGGTTTTGCAGGAGACGGTGCCATCGTCCACGGTGAGGGAGAACGGGCGCGCCGACAGGTCGGCCCGGGTCACGGTACCGGTGAGAAACTCGGTGCCGAAGCGTTCCGCCTGGGCACGCATCTGCATAATCAGTTCCGGCCCCTGCACCCCATCGGGAAAGCCGGGAAAGTTTTCTACGTCGGTGGTGATGGTGAGCTGGCCGCCGGTCTGCGGTCCCTCCACCACCAAGGGTGACAGGTTGGCGCGGGCGGCATAAATGGCGGCGGTAAGTCCGGCCGGGCCGCTGCCGAGGATGATCACGTTACGTTCCATCTGGTTCGTTCTTCCTGGCCTGTGAGGAGGGGGGGGATTGTTATGCGGCGGTTTCCGGTGCTTCGCCCCGGGGCGATGATGGACCGAGGACGCTGCGAATCATGTCCTTGAGGCCGCCGAGTTGGGCGCTTTTGACGAAGTAGCCGTCCGCGCTCCACGCTCCGAAGTCGTGTTTGTAGTCGCTGTAGGCGCTGCACAGGATTACCGGGAGGTCCGGGTACTGGTCCTTGGCGCGCTGCAGTACCTTGATGCCGTCGATGCCGGGCATGCGGATGTCGAGGATCACCAGGTCCGGGCAAATGTGCTCCAGGGTGGAGAGCACCGTCTCGCCGTTGGGGAACGTCGTGACCTCGTACCCTTCGTCTGAAAGCTCTTCCTTGAGGAACAAACGAATGCTTTCTTCATCATCGACGACGAAGATAATCTGTTTCGTTTCCGGCATAGCGGAACATGTTAACCGTTTTTAAGTGTTTTTACCAATTGGGGGCTTTTCCAGCCTCTTTGGCGGCTTTTCGGTAAACGCTTTCGTATGCTTCCGCGCTGCGGTCCCAGGAGACGTCCCGCCGCATGCCGTTCTGCTGGATGCGGGCGAACGGTGCACCTTTGGCAAAGCGGGTAAAGGCCTGTTTCAGGCAGCTGGCCAGAGCGTCGGCGGAAAACGGAGAGAAGGCAAAGCCGGTGGCGCTGCGCTTTCTCGGTGCGTCGGGAACCACCGTATCCACCAGGCCGCCCACCCGGCTGACCACCGGCACCGCGCCATAACGCATGGCGATTTGCTGGGACAGGCCGCACGGCTCGAAGCGGGACGGCATCAAAAACAGGTCGGCGCCCGCGTAAATCCGGCGGGCCAGGCCCTCGTCGTAGCCGAGCGCCAGGGCCACCTGGCCGGGGTGGTGGTCGGCGGCTTGTTGCAGGCGCTTTTCGATGGCGGCATCTCCCGAGCCCAGTACCGCAAGGCGGGCACCGCCGGCGAGCAGCGTGGGAAGCACCTCCAGCACCAGGGCCAGTCCTTTCTGCTCCACCAGGCGCCCCACCATGCCCACCAGGGGGGCGGGACCGTCGGTGAGCCCCATTTCATCCTGCACCGCCTTGCGGCCCACGGCGCGGCCCTTGAGGTTGTCGGCGCTGAACGGGGCGGCCAGGTCGGGGTCGGTGGCGGGGTTCCATTCGTCCGGGTCGAGGCCGTTGACGATGCCCGACAAACGCGGGCCGAGGGCCGTTGCCACCCCGTCCAGGCCACAACCATGCTCGGCGGTGCGGATCTCTTCGGCGTAGGTGCGGCTGACGGTGGTGACCTGGTCGGCATGCACCATGCCACCTTTGAGGAAGTTGATGCGGCCGTGGAACTCCAGCCCGTCCATACCGAAAAAATCAGGCGGCAGTCCGGTAACGGACTGCTCGGCCATGTCGAACAGCCCCTGGTAGGCCATGTTGTGGATGGTAAACACGGTGCCCGGCGTCTTGCTCCCGCTTTTTCTGGCGGCCGCCGCCAGGGACGGGATGAGGCCCGCCTGCCAGTCATGGGCGTGCACGATGCCGGCGCCGATCGACTCCGCCAGCGCCAGCGCCGCGGCGCAGAAGAAGCTGAAGCGTTCGGCGTTGTCCGGATAGTCGCCGGATGCATCGCCGTAGGGACGGGGCCGGTCGAAGTAGGGGGCGTGCTCGATGAACCAGTCGTCGCCGTGGGGGGTGGTGGCACGCCACAGCGCGGCTTCCACAGTGCGGCCGCCGACATTCACGTGTAGCCGTTTGCCACTGTCCTTGATGCCGTGTAGCTTCCGCTCCACCCCCTGGTAGAGCGGCATGACGGTGGCGACCCGGTGCCCCATGTGGGCCACGGCGGCGGGCAGGGCACCACCCACGTCGGCGAGCCCGCCGGTTTTCAGGTAGGGGGTTGCCTCCGGGAATGCGAACAGGATGTTAATTTTTAAAACTCCCGCTCCACTTTTGCCTCTCGCAGGAACTGGGTGGCCTCTTCCGGCGCCGTCGGGTTGATGTAAAAGCCGGAGCCCCACTCAAACCCGGCCACCTTGGTCAGCTTGGGAATCACCTCCACGTGCCAGTGGTAGTAGTCGTTTGGGCCTTCCTGCAATGGCGTGGTGTGGATCATGAAGTTGAACGGTGGGTCGGAGAGCACCTGATCCAGCCGCAGCAGGAGGTTCTTGAGGATGCGGGCCAGACTGTGCACCTGATCGGCGGAGATTGCCTCAAAACACGACTGGTGGTCTTTGGGCAGCACCCAGGTCTCGAACGGGAAGCGGGCGGCATAAGGGGAGAGCACCACGAAGTCCTCGTTTTCCAGCACCACCCGGGAGCCGTTCTTCAAATCCTGACGCAGGATGTCGCAGAAAATGCAGCGTTCCTTGTAGTCGTGGTGACGGCGGGCCCCCGCCAACTCTTCCTGCACCCGTTTGGGCACCACCGGCAGGGCAATCAACTGGGAGTGCGGGTGTTCGAGGCTGGCCCCCGCCGCCAGCCCCTGGTTCTTGAAGATCAGAGCGTAGCGGAAGCGGAAATCGCGCTTTAAGTCGATGTAACGCTCCTGGTAGGCGCGGATGACGTGGCAGAGGTTTTCCAGGGGCAGATGCGCCATCTCGAGATGGTGCTCCGGGGTTTCGATGATGACCTCATGGGCGCCGAGGCCGTTCATCTTGTCGTACAGCCCGTCGCCCTCCCGGTCCAGGTTTCCCTCCACCTGGAGCACCGGAAACTTGTTGGGGATCACCCGCAGGTCCCACGCCTTTTCGCCATCCTTGCGCAGGGAATGGATTTCCGGCGGGGTGAAGCCCTCGTTACCGGGGCAGAACGGGCAGAAGTCATCCCCCGTCTGTAATGGGGCCGGTGCGAAGTCAGAGGGGCGCCTGCCGCGCTCACTGGCAATGATCACCCAACGGCTGGTGACCGGATCCTGTCGAAATTCGGGCAATGTGTTAAGGCTTTTTGTTGAGGGTGATGAAGGGGTTACTTGTCGTCGGGGCCGATGCCGAGCTGGCGAATCTTTTTGGAGAGGTTGCTGCGCTCGACTTTCAGCCGTTCAGCGGCCTTGGAAATGTTGCCTCCACAGGCGGCGAGCACCCGGCGGATGTGCTCGGCTTCAAATGCATCCCGGGCTTCCCGCAGGGGCAGGGTTTTCGTGTCGGACCTGATGCCGCCGTCCCGCCGGGCGACCGCCAACTCGTCCGGCAGATCGTCGGTGCCAACCTGATTTCCCGGACTCATAATAATAAGTCGCTCGACAGTGTTTTTCAATTCGCGCACATTGCCGGGCCAGGGTGCTTTTTGCAATATCTCAATCACTTCCGGGGCCCACCGCTTCTGCGGCAGCCCCTGTTCATGCACGGCATTTTCGGCAAAGTACGCCACCAGCGCCGGAATGTCCTCGCGCCGCTCGCGCAGGGGCGGAACCTCCAGGGGAACCACATTCAGACGATAGAACAAATCCTCGCGAAAGCGCCCCTGCGCGATCTCTTTTTTGAGGTCCCGGTTGGTGGCGGCGATCACCCACACATCCACCTCGCGCTTTCGGGTGTCGCCGAGCCGCTGGAAGGTGCCCTCCTGCAACACCCTGAGCACCCGCGCCTGGGTGGCCAGGGTCATGTCGCCCACCTCGTCGAGGAACAGGGTGCCTTGATCGGCCATTTCGAACATGCCGGGCTTGGGGCTCTCGGCACCGCTGAAGGCGCCCTTTTCGTAGCCGAACAGTTCGCTCTCGATCAGGTGTTCCGGCAGGGCGGCGCAGTTGATCTCGATAAACGGGCTGTCCCGCCGGGTGCTCTGTGTGTGCAGGGCGCGCGCGACGAGTTCCTTGCCGCTGCCGTTTTCGCCGGTGATCAGTGCCCGGGCGCACGATCCCGCAACCCGCTCGATTTCACTTTTCAGGCGCTGGATCGAGGGAGATTCCCCCACCATCTCCCACTTGCCGTGGATCTGGTCCCGCAGGCGGTTGTTCTCCTGGCTGAGCCGGGACTCCTTGATGGCATGGGAGACCGTGATGGTGACCCGTTCCAGGGACAGGGGCTTTTCCAGGTAGTCGTAAGCGCCGGCCTTGAGGGTGGACACCGCAGTCTCGATGGTACCGTGGCCGCTCATCATCACCACCGGGATCTGGGGCCACCTTTCCCGCACCTGCCCCAGCACCTCGACGCCGTCCATGCCGTCCATCCAGATGTCCAGAAGCACCAGCTGCACCGGCTCGGATTCCATGGCGGCAAGGCCGGACGGTCCGTCCGGGCATGCGGCAACGCGATAGCCCTCGTCGGTGAGGATGGCCGAGAGCGACTTGCGGATGCCCGCCTCGTCGTCGATGACCAGAACGGTAGGCTTTGGGTTCACGGCGTAAAATTATCCCCGCTCTGTTCGATGCCGGTGCTTCGGGAGATCAGGTGCATGTTTTTATCACCTCCGGCAGGGCGGCTTCCATGGCCCGCTCCCCTTCCCGGATGCAAAACTCCGCCTGATCGAACGACGCCCAGTGCAGGTGGCCGACGGCGGGGCGGACCACCACGTCGGCACCGCCCAGCTGGGTGTCGCACAGCAGCCGCCCGGTCACGTTATTGGCGCGAATCAGGAGTTCCAGGCCGTTTTTGAGGTTGTCCACCGGATCACGGGAAAAATCCTCGGAGATATCCACGGCGATGACCCGGGTGGCGCCCAGGTCCCTGAGGGGCGCCACCGGAACCCGTTGGGACCAGCCTCCGTCCACCAGGTGGCGGCCGCGATGGAAGATTGGCGGAAATACGCCGGGGATGGCGGATGAACCGTATATCGCCGGGCGTAGCGGCCCCTCGTCCAGCACCATGGTGGCGCCGTGGGTGATGTCGGTGGCGACGCAGGCGAACGGGATTCGGGTGTCCTCAAAATGGATCGGCGGCACCAGATCATCGATAATCTTGGTGAACTCCTCCTCGCTGACCAGCTGCCGCATGCGGAACGCAATGCTGTAGAACATCTGCTGCTTGAAGAAGTTTTTGAGGTTTGAAATCAGGCCGATGCGCCGTTCCTCCTCGACCTCGTGGCGCACGAAATTGACCTTGGCCTTGTGGAACATGTCGCTGGTGAGTACCCGCTCGACCTCTTCCAGAAGGTGATCGGTGCCGGGATGGATGGCGTAGATTGCGCCGATGATCGAGCCAAAGCTGGCGCCGGCAATGACGTCCACCGGGATATTCTCCCGCTCCAGCACCCGCAGGATGCCCACATGGGCCAGCCCGCGGGCGCCGCCACCGCCCAGGGCGATACCTATTTTCAGCCGCTTCTTGAACATGACCGCGCTAGTATGAAGGACAATGAAGGAAAGGGTTTAAAGGAATCATGAAATCGGGGTAGGGTACCGAATTGAATCTGACGGCGCCACCGATGTCGGGGTGCCCGGGAACCGGCCGGGCGGTGCGGAATTTGCGCCAAACGGGGGGTTGCGGGTATGCTTGACGTAATAAACGTAATCCGATCGAATTAGTAGGAAATATACCGGAGCAAGTCCAAATGAGTGAAACGGTACGGCAGGAGCGCCCTCCCATCGGCACTCCAGAGGTGATCGAGGAAGAGGTTCGGCACTTCGAGTCCGAGATGGCCCGCTTCAAGGCGGGTGAGATTCCGGCGGAGAAATTTCAGGGCTTCCGTCTGCGCCAGGGGCTTTACGGCCAGCGCGGCGACGATGACGTCCACATGCTGCGTCTCAAGCAACCCTACGGCCGGGTGGACCCGGACCAACTGGAGGCCATCGCCGACGTCGGCGAGAAGTACGGCAAGGGACCGGCTCACGTCACCACCCGCCAGGACATTCAGTTCCACTACGTGCCTCTGGACGCCGCTCCCGGCGCGTTCCGGGATCTGGCGGCGGCGGACATCACCACCCGCGAGGCCTGTGGCAACACGGTGCGCAACGTCACCGCCTGCCACTTCGCCGGGGTGTGCAGCCAGGAGATCTTCGACGTGACGCCGTATGCGAATGCGGTGTATTTCCACTTCCTGCGGCACCCGTTGACCCAGAACATGCCGCGCAAGTTCAAGATCGCCTTCTCCGGTTGCGAGACCGACTGCGCCCACACCAGCATCCACGACATTGGACTGAAGCCCGCCGTGAAGGACGGCGAGTACGGCTTCTCCCTGGTGGTGGGTGGCGGACTTGGCTCGGCCCCACGTGTGTCGCACCCGTTCGGGGACTTCATTTCCGTCTCCGAGCTATTGCCCACCTGCGAAGCGCTGATCCGTTTGTTCGACCTGTACGGAAACAGGAAGCAGCGTGCCCGTGCCCGCCTCAAATTCCTGGTGGAACGGCTTGGGGAGGAGGAGATCCGGCGGCTGTTCAACGAGGAGCGCGCCAAGGTTGCCGCCGAGGCGGCGGACTACCCGACGCTTCCCGCGCCTTCGCCGAACCCCAACGTGGTGGCCTGGAACACCAGCCCACCCAGCGGCGATACCTTTGAAAGGTGGCGTGCGACCAACGTCTACGCCGAGCGCGGCGAGGGCCTGGTCAGTGTGCAGCTCAACCTGTACCGTGGCGACATGACCACCGATCAGCTCCGCCAGTTGGCGGGCATCACCCGTCGCCACTCCACCATCAATGAGCTGCGCCTCACGGTGGGTCAGAACATTGCCATCCTGTCGGTTCCGGAAGGCGACCTGCGGGCGCTTCACGGCGAACTGGCCGAGGCCGGGCTTGCCCGTGAAGGAGCCCAGCGCATTGGCGACATCATGAGCTGCCCCGGTTCCGAAACCTGCAACCTGGGTCTGGTGGCCAGCCGTCAGTTGACCGGTTTGATTGATGACCATATCGCAAACAACCCGGAAAATTACGACGACGTCGGCGGCGCCCGCATCAAGGCAAGCGGCTGCCCCAATTCCTGCGGCCACCACCACATCGCCTCCATTGGCTTCCACGGCACCGCCAAGAAGAACGATGGCCACATGGCGCCGTTTTATGAGGTCCATCTGGGCGGCCACGCGGATGCGGCGGGAACGGTTATCGCCAACCCCACCCTGCGGATTCCGGCCCAGAACGGCCCCAAGGTGGTGGATACCCTGCTGGATCACTACCGCGCCAACCGGCAGGGGCCGGAAGAGTCGTTCGACGCCTTCGTCGAGCGGGTCGGCAAGGACCCCCTCAAGACCCTGCTGGCGCCGCTGACCGAGATTCCCTCCTACGATGCGGACCCGTCGTTCTACCGGGACATTGGCGCCGACGAGGAGTTCCAGCTCGAGGACCTGGGTCCGGGTGAGTGCGCCGGTGGGGTGCTGGACCTGATCGAGGTGGGTCTCAAGGAGGCCCGTACCGGCATTGCCCTGGCCCAGAGCGCCCGGGATGGCGGCGACTGGAGCACGGCGGCGGAGCGTGCCGACGAGGCGGTATTCTCGGCGGCCCAGGCGCTGCTCGTCACCGAGGGTGAGGAGGTGGAACTGGTGCCGGAGGCGGTGGCCAAATTTACCGAAAAATTCGTGGTTACCGGGTTGTTCCCGGCCACCTGCACCGGGGTGTTTTTTGCCCTCGGACGCCACACCGGCGATGCCGCGGTGCCCGACACCGTCAAGGCCCACATGGATGCGGCCGAGACCTTCGTGCTGTTGAGCGAGGCGGCCTACGAGAGCATGGGCAACGACCTGCGCCTGACCCGCCCGGTGACCGAGGCATCCGCCGAGGCGGTGCGCAGCGGCCAGCCGGTGGAAACCGCTCCGGCGGCGGAAGCGGCCCCCACCGCGGCCCCGGCGGCGGAGGAAGGCGCCGGCGGCTCCGCCGACGCCCCGGATCAGGTGTTAAAGCTGGAGGGCGTGCCGTGCCCGATGAATTATGTCAAAACCAAGCTGAAGCTGGAGACCATGCCGGTCGGCAGCACCCTGGAGGTGATTCTGGACGACGGCGCACCGATCGAGAACGTGCCGAAGAGTGTTGCCAACGATGGTCACGACGTGCTGGTCAACGAGCCGATCGGTGATGGGACCCACCATCACATTGTCATTCGCAAGACATCGTGAATGGGTAAATCCTGAACACGCCCCGGCGTGACAAAAGCCCCTCGACCCACCCGGTCGAGGGGCTTTTTTTGGGGATTTGAAGACATGGGGTACACTGGACCCATGGTTTTGTCTGTATTCCGGGCACCCCGCCGGGCCGCCCGATTCGCCCCACTTCTGCTGCTTGCCCTGGTTCTGATGCCGGCGTCCACCCAGGCGGCGTTCCTTGGCAGTCCGAACCCGCGGGTGGGGCTGTACCAGTTCCATCACGGCGTCGATATCGATTACACCGAGCGCAAGGTCACATCCTCCCGCTGGACGCCGGAGTTGACCTTCAGAAACGTGCGGCTGACCGCGCGGGAAACCTACGGCATGTTTGCCTGGCGCGACATCCTGGTCAACGTCTCGGGGCTGTTCGGCATCAGCCGGGCGGAGATGGACTTCGGTGCGGTGGACATGGGGGACGGAGGGACGTTCTGGAACACTTACGACCCCGGCGGCGTCGCGGTCGGCGCCGTTCGGGATCTCAAGTTCGGCGAGAACTTCGGATCCACCTGGGGCGGTGCCCTGCATGCCCGCTTCTTCAAGCTGAATTCCATGCAGGTTGCCGGTGGCGCGCAGATCATGTATTCCTCCAGTTCCGACTCCGGGCTTCCGGCCATGCGCCTGCGCTACAATGAGTGGGATGCCTTTCTCGGTATTGAGATCGACAGGCCGTTCCTCAGCTTCTATACCGGCGCCAACATGTCCTGGCTGGTGGGCGAGCTGAAGCTTCCGGACCGCGCCACCGACATCGACCAGAAAGACCTGATTGGCGTTTACATGGGGATGGGTCTAAAATTTTACCGGCACATGGACTTCCACTTGGAGGTGCGCTTGCTGAATCAGAACTCCCTGTCCGGTCAATTGTCCTACCATTTCTGACGGCATGACCGTCGAGCGTAAAAACCGCCGCGCGCGGAAGGGGCCGTCCACCTCCCGCCGCATGCTGTTCTGGGGCGGGATCGGTCTGTTCTCTGTCTACCTCCTGTTCTTTCTGGTGTTCGGGCGCATGGGGCTTGTGGCCCACCTCCGCCTGGAAGACGAGGCCGACCGCATCGAAACCGAGATCGCCCGGAGCCAGGCCCAGATCGCGGAGTTGTCGGAAACGGTCGAGTCTCTGACCCGGAACCCCCACGCCATTGAACGTATCGCCCGCGAGCGGTTGGGGATGGCGCGTCCGGGGGAAACCGTGTTTCTGTTCGACCCGCCCGATTCCCAGGCCGGTCTACCGGCGGATGGTTCACCATAACAGCGGTATGATGAACCTATGATCAAGCCCCTCCATGTGGCCTTTGTCTGGCACATGCACCAGCCTTACTACAAGGATCTGGTGACCGGCGACTACGTGTTGCCCTGGACCCGTCTGCACGGCACCAAGGACTACTACGACATGGTGCACATCCTGGAGGACTACCCCAACGTCCACCAGACGTTCAATCTGGTGCCGTCCCTGATGACGCAGATCGAGGATTACGCCTCCGGTGTGGCGAACGACCACTACATGGAGTTAACCCTGAAGGATGCGGCGGACCTGGATGACGCCGACAAAACGGAGTTGTTATCCACCTTCTTCAACGCCAACCATGTCTGCATGATCGCCCCCCATCCGCGCTATGCCGATCTGTTGCAGAAACGCGGTTCCGATACCGATCCCGAGGCGCTTGCCCGCATGGCCCGCTACTTCACCGAACAGGATTTCACCGACCTTCAGGTCTGGTTCAACCTGGCCTGGTGCGACCCCCACTTTCACCGTACCGACCCGGTGATCCGGAAGCTGGTCGAGAAGGGGCGCGACTACACCGCCGAGGACAAGGCCGCGTTGATGGCCCGCCATCAGGCCATTCTCGGCATGGTGATTCCCGAGTACCGGACGGCCATGGAGCGGGGTCAGGTGGAGTTGACCACCACACCGTTCTACCATCCGATTCTGCCCCTGTTGTGCGACACGGACGTGGCGCGGGAATCCCTGCCGAACCACCCGCTGCCGCGCCGTTTTATGCACCCGGAGGATGCCCGCGAGCAGATCCTGCGGGGGGTGCGTCATCACACCGAGATGTTCGGCCGGGCCCCCGTCGGCATGTGGCCCTCCGAGGGCAGCGTGTCGGAGGCGATGATTCCGCTGGCGGCGGAGGCGGGCATCCGGTGGATTGCCAGCGACGAGGCGGTGCTGCGCGAGTCCCAGCACATGAGCGGAATCCCCCGCCATGACCACTTCCGCCCTTACCGTATGAAGCGAGGCGAGCACGAACTGTCCATTGTGTTCCGCGACCACCGGCTGTCGGATCGCATCGGCTTTGTCTATTCGGACTGGGACCCGGAAGCGGCGGCGGACGACTTTGTCCGCACCCTGCACCGCATCCGCAAGCACGTCGGCAGCAGGGAACGTCCCCCGGCGGTATTCGTGATTCTCGATGGCGAGAACTGCTGGGAGCACTATCCGGGGGACGGCCACGATTTTCTGCACGCCCTGTACGGCCACCTGAATGAGGATCCCGATCTGATCTGTACCACCGTGTCCGAGCACCTGGACGAGACGCCGCCCACGGACGATCTGCCGCGCCTGTTCGCCGGGTCCTGGATCAACCGCGACTTCGAGATATGGATTGGCCGGGAGGAGGACAACCAGGCCTGGGACCGGCTTCAGGAAGCCCGCGACGCCTTGGCCGAATACACCGCCATCTCCGGGGGTAAGGCCGACCCGGAAAAACTGCGGCTGGCCTGGGAGGAACTGTACGTGGCCCAGGGCAGCGACTGGTGCTGGTGGTACGGCGGTCAGCACGCGGGCATGCTGGAAGAGTTCGACCAACTGTTCCGCAAGCATCTGTCCAACATCTACACCCTCATCGACCGTCCGGTGCCGGAGGTGCTGGAAATTCCGATCCTGCGGCAGGTCAAGGAGGTGGTGGCGACCCGCGCCGAGGCGGACCTGATTTCCCCGACCATCGACGGCACGGTGGGCAGCTACTTCAAGTGGCTCTCCGCCGGTCTGTTCGAGGTGGCTGGTGGCGGTGGTGGCGCCATGCACGCCGGGGAACACCTTGTGCGGCGCATCCATTACGGCTTCGACTGGGAGTTTTTGTATCTCCGGCTCGATTTGCAGGCGGGGTTGAACCGTTCCGATTTTGAGGGTCAGACCTTCGTGGTGCGTTTTCTGGCGCCAGTGGCCAGCCAGTTGTCGTTCACCGTGGAGGAGGATGGGTGTACCCCGCGCTTTACCGTCGACGGCGAGGACGGTGAAGCGACCGAGGTGCCGTTCACCGGGCAGGTGGCCTACGGGGATATTCTGGAAATGTCGGTACCGTACAGCGCCTCGGGGTGGAAACCGGGGGACGAACTGCACCTGTTTCTACGGGTGCTCGAAGCCGTGGGTGGCCCGGAGTCCGAAGTATTGATCGACCCGGTCAACGGCAACGGCAGCGGGGTGGAGAAGGAGCGTTGGCCGTTGCAGGGATATATCTCGGTGAGCCTGCCCGATAAGGATTACGCCGCTCATCACTGGCACGTGTGAGGCCGCATGATTCCGCTCCGGGGGGGGGAGGTCTCGGGTGCCGAAGCAAATAAAATCGAACACAGGCGGGAATGGTTTCGTGTGGGCCGTGGTTTAGACGGGTGGAGGTACGGAAACCCGGAGGCAGGGTGCATGGTTCGATGACGGAGTCCCTACGCCATCAGGAGTTCGAAGAGACGGCGCTGATCCATATGGACGCCCTGTTCAAAACCGCCTACCGCCTCACCGGGTCGCGGGAGGAGGGGGAGGAACTGGTGCAGGAAACGTTCATCAAGGCGTTTCGGTTCTTCCATCAGTTCACCCGGGGAACCAATTGCCGCGCATGGCTCTACAAGATACTTCGCAATACCTTTTTCAACCGCCTGGAACAGGACAAGCGCCGCCCATCGACGACGGACCTGGATGCGCTGGAGCCGTTTCTGGGCGAGGAGGATGCCGACATCGGCATGCAGGCCTCCACCGATGAGGAGATGCTTGGCCGGGTGCTGGAGGACGACGTGATGGGCGCCCTCATGGAACTGCCGGAGACATACCGCATGGTGGTGATTCTTTCGGATCTGGAAGGGTTGTCCTACAAGGAAATTGCCGAGGTGATGGAGGTTCCGATCGGTACCGTGATGAGCCGGTTGCACCGTGGCCGCAAGGCGTTGCGCGGCCGGCTTGCCCAGGCGGCGCGCCGTTACGGCATTGCCGGTGAAATGCGGGGAGGATGATGTGATGACCAGTTGTCAGGATGCATCGGTCATGATTACCGCCCTGGTGGACGGTGAATTGGGACTCGACGATCTGGATCGGGTGCGGGCCCATGTGGAAATGTGCAGTGACTGCCAGGCCAGAAAGCAGATGGAGGCGCGTTTGAAGGGGTTTCTCAAGGAACGGCTGGCCTCGGTGGACCCGCCTGCGGGCCTTCGGGAAAAGATTCAGCGCGCGCTCGCATCCCTGGATCCCGATTGTCCGTCGTCAGCACTCATGGGACAAACGAGGCGGGTTGAATAAGGGAGTGA
>JBHHVE010000037.1:0-21227 GCA_046754085.1 Leptospirillia bacterium | reverse complement strand
AAAACGCACGCCGGCCAGGCGGTCCACCAGTTCCTCCGGCGCCATGCCGTCCGAATAGCGGGACAACAGCCCGGCAAAGGCCTCATCGGCGGCGGCCAGGTCCCCCTCTTCCAGATAGGCGCGGGCCTCCAGCCCCACCACCACCAGATCCCGCGCCGAATCCACCCCGCCGAACCACTCCCGGTAACGGGCCCAGGCACGCCGCGCAAGCTCGGTATCACCCAGTTCCAGCGCCCGCTCCCCCACCGCGAGCACGGTCTGGGCCACCTGACCGATACGGTGACTGTCCGGGTAGGCCACGCCGTAATCACCAAACGACTGGAGGGCTTCCTCCAGCCGGTCGTCCCGGAACAGGGCCATGGCGACATCGAAACGGGCAGGCTCCGCCAGGGGATCGTCCGGGTCAACCAACGCCACCGCCTTGAGCAGCGCATCCGCCCCCCCACCCTCTTCCTCGGCTCGGGAAATGGCGTTCACGGCGAGCAACTTTTTTAATTCCGATATGGTTTCCGGCGATGCGTTGGCATCCCCCTGAAGAATCGTCAGGGCCTTGCCAAGGGCCTCCTCCGCAGTGTCGTAGCGACCGGTTTCGAAAGCCGCCTCGCCAAACGTGCGCCAGGCCCGGGCGTGCAGATCACGTAATCTCGGGCCGTAGCGAATCACATGGTCGGCCACCTCGTAGAGGGTATTGTGATCGCCCTGCTCGAACAGCAGGCCGGTGATGCGCTCGTACGCCTGAGGCAGGCGCGGCTCACGCGGGTAGGCGGAGACCAGTGACTTGAACGCGTCGGACAGGGCGGCAAGACGCTCCCGGTAGGTGGCACTGCCGGGTTTGGCTTCGCTCAGGTAACGCTCCAGGGCATAGACCTGGGCATAGGCCGCCTCGCCGCTTTTTTTATGGCGGGGATAGTCGTAGGCACTGCGGCGATAGGCAAAGGCGGCGCCGGAATAATCTCCCGCCTCGAACAACGCCTCACCGATCAGAAACACCGTGCCCGGCGCCGCCGCTACGTTCGGGTACTCCCTCAGGTAACGGTTATACCAGTGAACGGCGCGGTCGTAGTCAGCCTTCGCCCCGCTCTCCTGGGCCACGGAGTGGTAGTGCCGCGCCAGCTGGTGCACGGTTTTTTCGATGGCCGGCCCCACCGTGCGCCGCACCGCGGCGGACTGGTGCGACCACCAATCGCTTTTGGGACCGTACTCATCCACCAGCCGCGCACGCACGGCCACCGCTGAATCCACATCCCCCTGATCGGTGTGGATGTCCACTACCTGCCCCAGCACCGACGGGGCCTGACTGTCGTTGGGAAAGCGGGATAAAAACGCCTCGTAAGTGGCGATAGCCCCGGCGGGATTGCCCATTTGCACACTCACCTCGCCGAGTTTGCGATAGACTTGATGCAGATAGTCCCGGTGCTCGGGCAGATAGCGCGCCAAAGCCCGCGCGCCTCCCTGTTCGTGAAGCACCCGCGCCAGCAGCGTAAGAATCTCCCGCACCCGCTCCCAATCCGGTTCCGGCATGGCGTCGCTGGACAGCATTAGCCGCCCTCCCCGCCGCACCCGGCGGGAGTCGATAAACGCCACCGCCGCCCGCGCCGCCCGATCCGGGTCCGGCATCAGGTACAGGGACCAGGTGCGCTTGTAAGCGGCGTAATCGGCGAGTTCCCCCTCCGGGGACTTTTTCAGAACCCGGTCGTAGTACTTCACCGCGTGTTGCAGACGGCCGTCGTCAAATGCCAGTTCACCCAGCCGGTAGGTGGCCTCCAGGGCGTATTCACTGGTGGGGTGCCGGCGCAAAAGCCCTTCCAGCATGGCCACCTCGCTCTCGAAGTGCCCCAGGTCGTCGTAGGCACGTGCCAACTGGTACCGCACCGTGTGGTTTCTCGGGCGCTTCGGATAATCCGCCAGCACCTTTTCATAAATCCGGATGGAACGGTCGTGATTCAGGGTCGGCGGCGTGCCGGAAGGCTCCCGGTTGTAGCGGGATACCGCTCGTTCGTAGGTGGAAAGCTCCACCGTAAGGTACAGATCGGCGAGTTGGGTAAGGGCGCGGGCCACCTGTTCGCTGCGGCGCTCGGTGGCCATCAGGAAGGTTTCCAGCTCCTCCAGAGCCTGCAGTTTTTCCCGCACCCCGATACGCACCTGGGGGCTCATCACCTGGCTCACCACCCGGCTCACCTCGGCCCGATCCACACCGGGCGAGGGTGTCGATCCGCACCCCGGTGCCAACAGCAACAGGGCGGCGGCAAAAAGCGGCGCAAGCCGACTCACAACGACACCCCTCCCGGCGGCGGCACATCGCCCCGGTAGTAGAAGTTGACCGCCAGCATGGCAAGCACGATGGCGCGTACCAGCAGGATCAGGATGTGACGTGTATCGCCCACCACTACTCCGCAAAGTACAGGTCCCGGGTGACGGCGCCAGTGCCGTGCTGGAACAGGATGTTCTGGGTGATGCCGAGGCTCGCCACCACCGACAGGTCCACGGTACGGTCCACCTCATCTTTCAGACCGTCCAGCACCACCTGGCGGGCGGCGGTTTCGTACAGGGTGCGAAACACGCCGAAGTGTTCGATGTCCTTTTGCAGCCGTTCGGCCACCCTGCTCTGCCCGCTCCCGGCCATGCGGCGGCCGATCTTTTCCAGCCGATGGACGGTCAGACCGATCTGGCGGAAGTCCTCCACCACCCGCGAAAATCCGGGCATGCGGAACAGGGCGCGGGTTCCCACTTTGGCGCCAGGGGCTCCATCGGGTTCCTTCCAGCGCTCCGAGAAAATGTGCCCGGTGAAGCCCTCGTCGAAGGAGGACCCCTCCACCTCGGTGATCAGCGCCCGAAGAATTTTCTCCTTGTCCCGAAGCTGTTCCAGCGCCTGACGGTACTCGGTAATGGCCTGATGCGGCGCATTTAACTGGCGGTAGGCGTCGGCCTTGAGCAGCGTGCCCTCAAGGGCGGTATCGGTACGCGGCCACTTTTGCGCCAGCGCCGAAAGCTCCGCCGCCGCCTTCACCCGGTCGTCGTTCTGGTAGAACGCAAGTCCCCGCGCGTACAGTTGCCGCGCCCCCAGGGGGCCTTCCCGGCTCATACGGGAAAAGGCGCTCAACGCCTCATCAAGCTTGCCTTGACTGGCGTACAGGGTGCCCAGAGTGAGAAGCACCCGCTCGGTCAGGTAGGCTTCCACCGGGATCGACGGGTTGGCGATCCGCACCGCTTCCTTGAGTTCCAGAATGGCGGAAAAGGTATCGCCCACGGCCACGTAGGTCATGGCCCGGTTCACCGCCACGAACGGGTCGCCCGCCGCCTGCGGCAACAGGGCAATGGCCGCCTGCCCCTTCTGCATTTTCAGGTAGGCCCGCACCAGGAGGTCCGCCACCCGGCTTGCAAGGGGGTGGTTCGGAGGCAGGTCCAGCGGTGCAAGCGCGTCCGCCACCGCCTGACTGTCACCCTGTTCCAGATCGATTCCGGCGATACCGATACGCGCCCACAGAGCGGTATCCCCCGCCTCCGTCATCAGTTTTCGATAGACGCTCCGGGCGCGATCGGGCAGCCCCGCCTCCCGGTAGAGGTCGCCCAACAACAACCGGTGGGCGGGGTCGGCATCCTGCTCCTGCAACCCGGCCTCAAGCACGGCCACCCCGGCCAACAGGTCGCCCCGGGCGCGCTCGGCCAGGGCCACTCGCCAGGCATGTTCCGAGGACGGTTTGCGTTCCGCCTCCACGGCGATCTGGACCCCGCCGCGCACCACCCTCGTCACCCGGCCCGGCGGCGGCAAGGTCACCCGCGCGGGGATGACGTGGCCGGGAATGCCCCAACTGATCTCCACCACCTCCGCACTACGGGGTAACACCACCGGCACCCAGCCCCCTTGCGGAAAGGCGGCGGCCAGCCAATGTTGAATGCGCTCGACCGAAAGGTCCACCCGCAGCGGGCCGGCCAACCCCGTGATCCGAATGTCGTGAGGGCCGATACACCCCTCGCCCTCGCAGGAGAGCAGCAGCACGGCAAATCCGGGTAGACCGGAAAGGGCCGTGTCCGGGGCGCCGCGGAGCGCCGCTTCCAGGGTCAGCACGTCGGCTTTGTATTGGGTATAGAGGGGGCGAACCGGGGCCATCGGCCCCTCGATCAGCGTGGCATGCAGGGTGGGCGCGAACACCAACAACAGCGAGGCTGTTGGCAACAGAGCCGCAAAAATCAGGCGACGGATGCCGCCAAAAACCCACCGTATCCGGGTCACCGCTCTCATCAGCGTGAATTATCGCACAGGCGGACCCGCTTTCCCGAACCCACCTTGCCCACGCACCTGCCCGGCACGGGTCGGAGGCTGGTCTGAAACCCCGCCACCGCCTTATACTGGGCGCACTTCACCACCTTAACCGGGAAACCATCGTGAAACCGCGCGTCTTCATCACCCGCATCCCGCCCGCCCCGGTGCTCGCCGCCCTGCGCGAGCGCTTCGACCTGACCTGCCCGGACAGCGACGTCCCCATGGAGCCTGCCGCCATCGTTCGGGCCGCCGAGGGCTGTGCGGGGCTTGTCACCATGTTGAACGACCGCATCGATGTCGAGGAGTTCGACGGGATGCCGGACTTAAAAGTGATCGCCAACTACGCCGCCGGGGTGAACAACATCAACCTCGAAGCCGCCAGGGACCGGGGTCTGGTGGTGACCAACACCCCCGGCGTGCTGACCGAGGCCACCGCCGATCTGTCCTTTGCCCTGCTGCTCGCGGTCGCCCGCCGCATCATTGAGGGTGACGCCTTCGTGCGCAGCGGCCGCTGGCAGGGGTGGGGGCCGACCATGCTGCTGGGGATGGAATTGACCGGCGCACGACTCGGCATTGTCGGCATGGGGCGCATCGGCTCCGCCGTGGCGCGCCGTGCACGGGGCTTCGGCATGGAGGTGCTCTACCACAACCGAACCCGCCTGCCGGAAGATGCCGAGCAGAAACTGGGAGTCCGCTATTCCGCCCTGGACGCACTGCTCGAGAGCGCCGACGTGATCTCCCTGCACTGCCCGCTCACCCCGGAAACCCATCACCTCATCGACGCCGATGCCTTTGCCCGCATGAAGCACGGCGCACTGTTCATCAACACCGGGCGCGGCGAGGTGGTGGACGAGGCCGCCCTGATCGACGCCCTCGAATCCGGGAAACTGGGCGGCGCCGGGCTCGACGTGTTCGACGGCGAACCCGCGGTCAATCCGCGCCTGCTGGAGTTTCCCGACGTAGTGCTGGCCCCCCACGTGGGCAGCGCCACCGGCGAGACCCGCACCCGCATGGGGTTGATGGTGGCGGATAACCTGTCGGCGTTTTTTGCCGGGGACGAACCGCCCAACCGGGTGGTGTGACCATGTCCACCGGCGGGTTTGATTTAGGCGGGCATCTGGCAGGACTGATTGTCTACGCCATGGAAACCCCGGAAAAGGCCCCGGCGGTGGGATGGTTTCACGCCTTCATGCAATCGGACGGCGCGCCAGTGGCCCTGTCCGAACTTGCCGCCACCCACGCCAGACTCCCCGCCGGAATCTGGAAGGGGGACGAATCCCCCCGCCCGCTGATGACCGCCCTGCCGATCTTCGGCATCCGCACCCCCGACGGCGAACTGCTGACCGAGCCGATAGAGCTTGCCCGTGTGGACTGGAACGCCACCGACCACCACCTGACCCTGTTCGACGGCTACGCCGACCGGGTCGATTTTCTAAAAGGCCGCAGCACCGCCTATCTGGCCGTGCTGTCCGACTGGTTCGATCCGGGCGCGGACCGGGAGGTGCCGCTGGCCCGGCTCTGTCACCAGTACGCCGCCCTGTTCAATGCGCGCCTCTACCTGGAAGCCTACAAGCTGCTGGAAATCCGCTGGATGAGCGAGGAACCCCCGGCCAAAGGACTCTTGCAGGGGCTGATGCAGGTGGCGGTGGGGTTGTATCAGATCGAGACCGGGCGCTACGCCATCGACCAGCTGGAAGAAGGTTATTATCACATCCGCGAAAATGCCGGGGCCTTCCCCGCCCCCACCCTGCCGCGCTTTTTGAAGCGGCTGGAACGGGCCATCGGCGCCCTCAAAGGGAGCGGCCCGGAGCGCTTTCAGAGCTTCGATCTGGAGGTATTCCCCCGGCTCTGGATGAAGAGCCCGTGGAAGATCATGTTCGGACTGGGGGGCTGAGGAAAGGCTTCCACGTTCGGGAACGGCGACCCCGGTCGTATCCGAACGGAACGCTTGAAACGCCTGCCCGCGTCACCCCCGGCGTGAATCGTGGGCCTCCCCCGTAACCGCGTCCTTCCGGATGAAGCATTCAAGCACCCCATCCGCCAGGTCAAACCGATCCAGCAAACGCATATTCTTGACGAGATAGCTATCCAGGGGGCCGGTATCCCCACGGCGGGTGGTCGGTGAAAACCGGAAGGCCAGCTTGGGCCAGCGCCCCGCATTCGCCATATACCACCCACCCGACTCCAGCACCGAGTCCCCCATCCCCACCCAGGAATGGTTCATGGGGGGGCGGCGTTTCACCACCACATTCACCATCGGCGCCCAGTTGTAGGCCAGCACGAAGTCGTCCGGTTCCGAAAAGCGCTCCGCGAGATCCTCGATCCACGCGAACATCTCCGCGTTTTCCCGCCGGGTGCGAATGCCTTCCAGAAAGCCGGAGGAAATCGTGGTGGTCAGTCCGTGAACGGGGCCGTCGAAATAGGTGATGTTCCAATCCGCTCGGGCGGTGGTCAGGTAAAATGGCGCCAAAAGCGCGGCCACGGCCACGAACTGGATACCCCGGGGATGGTGCTCATACCACGACACCATGGACAGGGTCAGGCCCACGGCGCAGGGAATGGCCACATAGGCAAAGGTGAGCAGGCCCTGTCCGGAGCTGACCCCGTAAGTCCCCGCCAAAAGCGCGCTGGGAATCGCCAGCAGCCAGATCAGCGGCTCGTTTTCATGGTAATCGCGACGGCCCGCCAGGCAGTACAGCAGGCCGCCGCCGATGATCAGGAGCCATCCCGCCAGCAAGGCCGAAAACCAGCTTATTTCTCTGAACATTGCCGCACGGTAGGCGAAAACAGCACCCAAGCCTCCCGTGTCAACCAGTATCCAGCCAAGTACCCCCAGTCCGGCCACCACGAACGCCACGACGCCGGACTTGAACCTCGCACACCATCGGAAGACAGCCACGAAGACGGTCATGGGGATCATGTATTTGAGCACCAGGGCAACACCGGTGTGAACCGGTTTTTTCTGGGAGAAGTGGGAGGCAAACACATCCCCTACAGCCTCGGCGAATGAGGCCGCATGAAGGCCGAGAAACCCCAGCCACAAGACCACCGGCGGCGCCAGAAGCACCAGCAGATCCCGTCCCGAAAACCCTGGATCTCGCCATCCCGTACGGCGCAGGAGCATCCAGGTCAGCACCGGCGCCGCCATGGTGACCGACAGCGGCAGCACCGAAAAACCCACCGCCCACAGGCAGAGTCCGGACAGTGCCAGCACCGCCGTGCGCACCCCTCGCCCTGTGCACTTGAGCCCGATCAGCAGCAGCGCAATGTGCAGGGTAATGAACAGGTGCGGATAGACGTAGTAGGTCAGGTTGGACATCATGCCCGCGGTGTCCAGCCCGGTGAAGGCGAACAAAGACAGGCTCAGGGGCAGGTACCAGTAATTCCGGGTCCAGAGGTACACTGCTCCGGCAAACAGTCCGCTGGCCAGCAGGGTCAGCAGGTACTGCAACTGGCGGCATTCCAGCAGGGTGACGTCCGGAACCAGGGCAAAGACCACGGCATTGAACGTGGCGTACATCCGCACCGCGTTGATGGCGCTGTCCGGAAACAACCGGTCCCCGGCCGTCAGCCGCCAGCCGTCCGTCATGGCCAGGCCCTCGTCCATGAAGGAAACGCCGTAGGGGAGCTTGACCCAACCCAGAATGGCCATCCCGAGAAAGGCCAGCATGCCGACCCCGAACAGCCACCGGGGGTGGTTCATGAAACCGAATGGAGCGCGGGCGGCTTTCTCCGGCGGAAGTTCCGCCCCTTCCGAACCGTCCCCATGTTTTCCGTCATCAACCATGATTTAACCTGCCGGCGGCGACCGGATCACGCGAACTCGACCCGTAACCTAGCAAATTGTTGGAGGAGGGGACAGAAAAGCGGGGAACAACAGGGGCATGGCGGGGGGAAAGCGGCGCATGGGGGCACTTTGGATCCGGCGGCCTGTCTTCCGGATTACCCCGGTGCGGGGCGCACCCGCTCCGGGGCGGTGTAAATGTTCATGCGGTCGCCGCGCACAAACCCCACCAACGTCAGCTCCAGGGCCGCCGCAAGATGGACGGAGAACGACGTGGGCGCATTTCTGGAAATCACGATCGGTATCCGGTGACGGGCGCACTTGATGGCGATTTCACTGGAGATCCGGCCACTGCTCAACAGGATCTTGCCCTCGGCGGGAATACCCTCCAGCAGGCAGCGGCCAAACACCTTGTCCACCGCGTTGTGGCGTCCCAGATCCTCACAAAACAGGTCGAGGCCGTTACCGTCCCACAACAGGGCCGAATGCACGCCGCCGGTGGCCTGGTAGGTTTCCGAGCGGTGAATAAACGCCTTCATTTTTCTGGAAATCACACCGGCCTCAAGCACCGGGCCGGGCGGCAGCGGCGGCAAACCCGCCGCATCACGCACGAAGGTATAGGTCTGGCCCTTGCCGCAGCCGGAGGTGAACGTCCCCTTGCGTTCCCCGGAAAACGGGGACAGATCCACGTCGTCAGTCACCTCCACCCGGACGATGCCCCGTCCCCGGTCGTAATCGGTGGAGACGATCTGATCCGGCTGGCTTAACACCCCCTCCCCGGCCAGAAACCCCACTGCCAGGGCCTCAATATGACCGGGACTGCACAGCAGGGTGGCCACCTCGGTGCCGTTCACAAAGAAGGTCACCACGGTTTCCACGGCGACGGCGTCATCGGCCTTTTCAACCGCTCCCCCGCGGATGCGCACCACCGGAACCGTCTTGCTTGGAGATCCCTCCATAAATCGCATGGTACGGGGGTGGCGGAACCCGGACAAGTTTCGCTTCCCCTTAATTGACGGCTTTTTGTGCTATCATCCCGCAAGCCGTTGTCCGCAAAGGGGGACTATGCATCAGACGCCAATCAAAGGGAAGCTTCTCGCACTTGCCGCCGTGATGGCGCTGGCCGCGGCATGCGTGGCCGGGCTTCCGCTCTACATCCAGTTTCAGCAGTACGCCGAGCGGCTTTCGGAAGATGCGCGCACGCGGCTCACCGTCCTGTGGGGGGCCGAGGCCCAACGACTGAGCCAGCGCGCGGACGCCGTCGCCGGCCACTCCGCCCTGAACGATCTGGACCCGACCGGATTCCCCCACAAAGAGGGACTTGCCCTGGCCTATGAGGAAGCCTTCGGCGTCACCGCCGACGCCCCGGAAATCCTGGCCGTCGTCAGCAACCGCAACACCACCGTATTTCCCCCCGAAGGCGACACCGCCCTCGACTCCTTCCCCCAGATTCAGGCAGCGCGGCAAGGTATTTCAGACGCCGGCTTCACCCTGATCGGCAACCAGCTCTACGAACTGGCCGCCACCCCGCTGCTCAATAACGACGGGGCCACGGCCCCCGCCGACGTGCTGGTCATCGGACGCCGGGTCAGCGATTACCACATCCGCCAATGGGAGCAGGTGGTGGGGGGCCGCCTGCAATTTGTCCGGCCACACGCTGCACCGGCACCGACCATCGCCAACTTGCGTCTTGGAGAGATGTTCGAAACCGTGCTGCGCCCCGCCAATACCGCCTGGTCCATAGAGGCGACGGACATTCTGGTGCGCTTCCAGCCACGGATGCGGATCGAAAACCTGATCGAGCGCTTCGGCTGGCTGTTCGCCGCATCCGCCTCCATGGTGCTTCTGTTGACCATGCTTGCCCTCCGCATCGGCGGCGGCATTGTGCGGGCGGGCCGAAGCGCCGCACCCCCGCCCCCGGCCCGCCCGGCCGCCCTGCCGGAACCCCCGCGGGAAGACAGCAAGGAGCTTGCCCGGCTCAGAACCCTGCTGGATGGCGCTGTGGAGCCCACCCTGCTGTTCGACCGCCACGGCCGCGTCACCGCTGCCAGCGAGCGGCTCCGGATATTGCTCGGCAGCCACAAAAACGACCCGGTGGGCCACGACATCGTATCCCTGATTCCCGACCGCTCCGGACTTCGGAAGCAGGCCTATCATCACTTCATGCAGGCCCTCGAAGGCCGCCGCAATGTATTTGAAACCCTGTTCGCCACCGCTACGGGTGGCGTGCGCCCGGTGGAGGTCAGCATCGGTCTCGTGGACACCGACCCGGACCCCACGGTACAGGCCATTGTGCGGGATATCGGCGAGCGTAAGCGGCGCGAAGCCCACACCCTGCACAGCGCCATGCAGAGCGGCGTCAACAGCCTGGCCGGAGGCATCGCCCACGATTTCACCCACATCGTGGGCGGCATTCTGGGTTACGCCTCGCTGATCAAGGGGCAGGTGGGGGAAAACGACCGTATCCGCCGGTATGTGGATGTGATCGAACGCTCCGCATCGCGCGCCTCGGAACTGACCGAGCGGCTGGCCGGGTACGCCCGTGGCGAATCCGGCGAAGCGGTGCCGCTTAACCCCGACCCTTTTTTGGAAGAGCTTGCCGCATCGATCAGCGGCGGATTAAAAAAATCCGGCATCCTCATCGACACGCGAAAATCCACCAACCCGCGCCTGGTGGCGGTGGATGCCCCGCAACTACGCCAGGCCCTGGCCAGCCTGTGCGCGGCGGCTCGGGAGGCCATGCCCGATGGCGGTCGCATCCGGCTGATTAACGAGACCGTCACGGTCCATCCGGGGGCGTCGGTCAACGGCCTGTCACCGGGCACCTATGTCTGTGTCACGGTCGCGGATACCGGCTCCGGCATGGCGGCGGAAACCCGCCAGCGCATGTTTTCCCCGCCACCGAACGACACCCAGGACGGCTCCCTGGATCATCCCGCGGGCGGACTGGATCCGGCTATTGTGAGAGCCTTCCTGCAAAGCCACGGCGGGCGCATCACGGTCTCCTCCCGGCCAGGACGGGGCACCGCCGTGCGGCTCTACCTGCCGGCTTTGGAGATGTTCGAGGCGGAGGCGGAGACGGACCTGACGCTTCCCGCCAACACCACCACCATACTGGTGGTGGACAGCGATCCCCGGACCCGCACCGACGCCAAGAAAGCACTGGAGGAGAGCGGCTACGGCGCCGTGCTGGCGCGGGATGCCGCCGAAGCGCTGCATATCTATGAACGGTATGGAGAGGCGATTGCCCTGGTGGTGCTGGACGCATCCCTGCCGGAGCCCGGCGCACGCGCCCTGTTCAAGGAATTATCAGACAAAAATCCGGCGGTCAGGGTGGTGATCAGTTCGGCCTTCTCCCGCCACGGTCAGGCCTACGATCTGCTTGAGATGGGGGCGGTGGGGTTTGTGCAGAAACCGTTCCGGCCCGGCCCGGTCGGCGATGCCGTGAAGGGCTCATTGTCGACTTCGAAAACCGCCCCGGCGGGCGACTTCTAGCTTCCGTAAAATTTCTGATACCGGAGGTCGGCCGACCTTCGCCCGACCGCGGTCGGGCGAGGCCGCCGTTGCCTTTTGTACTCAATCCGTTTGGCCGCGCGCATCATCCCTGTGCGGGGTCTTGCGCCTAGCCGGAGATACTCATCATGCCGTGGTTGCCGCTGCCGCCCTCCCAGCCGCAGACCGCGCAGTAGATCCACTGGTTGATACTGGACACGGAACCGCCGGTGCCGCCACCGGCACCGCCCGCCACGCCCAGAAGAGGATTTTCGCCAGCCACGCCCTTTAAACTCGACGAACCACAGTGCGGACAACACTTTCCACGGGATTGCATAATCATGGCTGCTCACTCCTTCAACGAAAAACAGGCTGCCCGGATGGGGTCACGCCTCAGTCGATTAAATAGTGAGCATTAACCGTGCCATCGACCGGAATGGCGCGAAAAACTCTCGAATATACCCATTATTAACTAAATAATTCAATGGGTTATAGATAAATCAACAATGGGTTTACCGGGGCGTTTCCCACCTTTTTCCACCCCCTGAAAACGGTGCAAATTTGTTCAAATCAGGCGCGGCCGGTCAATTCTGAACACCCTCCAAATCCCCCTTAACCCATCATCCACCTCTTCCGACAAAGAGAACACACCAACGGGTTTTGTATCGGAGGTCTTTCATGGAACAGCTTGTCTCCGCCAGCAGCGTGGCGATCAGCCAGAGCCGCAATATGTCGGAAGTGCTGACGGGTCTGGAAGCCACCAACCACTACACCGTCAACACCCCCGGCGGCGACCGCCTGTTCGATGCCGACGAGTATGACGGCCCCACCCTGATGCGCTGGTTTCTCAAGGCTGCGCGCCCGTTCACCATCAACCTGCGGGGTGCCGACCAGCGCATCGCGCTGCGCCTCACCCGACCGTTTCGTTTCTATTTTCACGAGGTTGAGGTGGCGAATGGCAGCGGCGTGGTCATGGGCAAGGTGGCGCGCCGCTTCGCCCTGCTGCATCGCGTCTACACGGTGCATGACCACATGGGACGGACCGTATATGAATTGTTCGGGCCGATGTGGAAGCCGTGGACCTTCGAAATCCGCCGGAACGGAACCCAGGTCGGAGAGATCCGCAAGGAGTGGTCCGGAGTGCTCAAGGAGGTATTCTCCGACGCCGACAACTTCGGCATGTCCTTTCCGGCGGGCGCCAACGAAACCCAGAAGTCACTGCTGCTGGGTGCGGTGTTTCTGATCGATTTCCTGCACTTCGAGAACAGCGGCAATAACAACAACTAGGTGCGCCATGGGCCGTTCGGCCTAAAGCACTTCATCGATGGCGGCGCGCACCGTCGTGACCAGCCGGGTGAGTTGAGGGCCGGTCATGGCCAGGGGCGGGACAAGCACCACCACATTGCCGATGGGCCGGATCAGCACCCCCTGCTCCCGGGCGGCGCGCCCCACCCGCGCCCCCACCTGATCCGCCAGTGGGAACTCGGCTTTGGTATCCCGCTCCCGCACCAGTTCGATCCCCACCATCAACCCCCGGCCGCGTATCTCACCCACATTCGGGTGGTCCCCCAGGTTCCGGGCCAGGAGGCTCCAGAAATGACGGATGCGCGGCTGTATGCGCGCCAGCACATCTTCCTCGTCGAACACCTCCAGACTGGCCAGGGCGGCGGCGCAGCCGAGGGGGTTTCCGGTGTAGCTGTGGCCGTGAAAGAAGGTGCGGAATTCGTCATAGCGGCCCAGAAAGGCGTCGTAAATCTCCCCGCCGGCAAGGGTCGCCGCCAACGGCATGTAGCCACCCGTCAGCCCCTTGGACAGACACATCAGATCCGGTTCCACCCCCTCGTGCTCACAGGCGAACATGCGGCCGGTGCGGCCAAAGCCGGTGGCCACCTCGTCGGCGATGAACAAGACATCGTAGCGGCGGCACAAATCGGCCACCGCCTTCAGGTAGCCGTCCGGCATGGTGAGAATGCCGGATGCCCCCTGCACCATCGGCTCCACCACGAACGCCGCGGTGACATCCGCCTCGGCCTTGAGCGCCTCCTCCACCGGCGCCAGACACTCCATGGCGCAGGACGGCCGGCTTTTACCCACCGGGCAGCGATAGCAGTACGGGAACGGCACCTGGGTGGAGGCGAACATCAGGTCACGGAAAGTCTCGTGAAACAGCGCGATTCCTCCCACGCTCACCGCCCCCACCGTATCCCCGTGATAGGCATGGCGAAAGCTCATAAACCTGGTTTTTTCCGGCTTCGGGTCCCTGCGGCGCTGACGCCAGTACTGGTAGGCCATTTTGAGGGCGATCTCGACGGCGGTGGAACCGTTGTCCGAATAAAACACCCGCTCAAGCCCTGTGGGGGATATTTCGACCAGGCGCTCGGCCAACTCCACCGCCGGGGGGTTGGTGGCCCCCAGAAAGGTGGTGTGGGCGGCCCGCTTCAACTGCGCGCGGATGGCGCGGTCGATCCTGCCCTTCCTGTGGCCGTGCAGGTTCACCCAGATGGAGGAGGAGCCGTCCAGGTAGGCGTTGTCCTTGTCATCATAGAGCATGCATCCCCTGGCGTCAGTGATCACCAGGGGCGCTTCCCGCTCCCAGTCGGCCATCTGGGTGAACGGGTGCCACAGGTAACGATGGTCGCGGTCTGCAATATCTTTAGGGGTCATCCTGGAAAAACCACTTCGGGTGGGTGTCTTTTTCGGCACGCTCATTGTATACACGAGGGTGTCCGGACCCGGATACATTTCCCCAAACCCCCGTTTTTAAAAAAGTTCCACGGAACCCAAAAAAAATCGAAAAAAATCCAAAAACACGGTTGACTTCGGCTCCCGAAAAGTATCCCCCCACCCCTTCCTGTGGACAACTTGTGGGCAACACGGGTGTCAACAATAAAATGGCCTCGTAACCCCCCGACTCTTCGTGGAGAGAGCGTAACTCATTGTTTTTAAAGATAATAGTTTTGTGCACAAATTCTATGCACTTTGCTCGATCCCGTATGAGTCCTAGAGCACAGTAGCTCATGCACCGAATATTCCATAGGTTATCCACAGATTATGTGGATGTCTGCACAGCCCCCCCTGAAAACCGCCTGAAAACCGGGGGATTGCCCCCTGTGGAGCGGTTTGACTCCCCTTCCGGACCCCACCTATACTGCGCTCACAGTCGCCGCCGGGCATGGGCTGGCAGTCTCCCCCGACGTAAGCGGCATCCGGCATATATGAATGTCGTGGCGGACGAGAGGCCATTCCGGGTGAACCTTCCCAACCTTCTGACCATGCTGCGGATTCTGATGATTCCGCTGTTCGTCTACCTGCTGGTGTACGATTTTACCGTCTGGGCGCTTGGCGTGTTTGTGGTCGCCGGCCTCACCGACGCCCTTGACGGGGCCGTCGCCCGCATGTCCGGCCAGCAGACCGAACTGGGCAAATACCTGGACCCGATCGCCGACAAACTGCTCATCACCACCGCCTTCGTCGCCCTTGCGATGCTTGCGCTGATTCCGTACTGGATGCTGATTATCGTCATCAGCCGCGACGTGATCCTGCTGCTGGGCACGGTGGTGATGCACGTCACCCAGGGCGGCTTCGATATTGCGCCCTCCATGCTGGGCAAGGTCACCACCGCCGCCCAGCTTCTGCTGATTGTCATGGTACTCTCGGCGCTGGTCGGCATGAACACCGAGCCGTACATGGACGGCGCCATGTGGATGGTGGCAGCGGTGACCGTCACCTCCGGTCTGCACTACCTGTTCCGGGGCGTAAGACGCCTGAACGGAGACCTGGTCTGATGGGCATTCTGGGTGGAGACAGGAAGGCAAAAAACACCGGGGCGCGCTACGAGGCGCCCCTCACCTGGGTGCTGTGGCTGATTCTGGCGGCAGCGGGCGCGGCCCTGGTATTCGTGCTTAAGACCGCCCTGCTGCCGTTTTTGGTGGCGTTTGTGCTGGCCTACGTGTTTGCCCCGTTCGTGGACCTTTTGGAGCGGCGCACCCGACTGCCCCGCCCGGCCGGAACGGCACTGGTGTTTGTCGCCATGGCCACTCTGGGTGCGGCCCTGCTGCTCGGGCTGCTGCCGGTGCTGGAGCGCCAGATTATGAGCCTTGTGGCGCGGCTGCCGGCGGCGGTCGCCCATTTGAAGGAAGTGGGCCTGCCGTTTCTGGCCGGTCATCTCGACACCCTGCCCCTGCCACAAACCGCCGGGGCCTGGCTCGAGGCCCTCAGCGACGGCCTGGGGACGGTTGGACCGGACCTGCTCAAGAAGACCGGCGGCGCCATCAAGTGGGCCGCTTCCGGCACCTGGGGCGCCATTGTCTGGACCCTGAGCGCGGCCATCGTTCCGATCCTGACCTTCTACCTGATGATGGATTTTCACCGGGTCAGCGGCTGGCTGCTGGACCGCATACCCGGCGCCCGCCACGACTGGGCGAAGGAGCGGCTGGCCCGCACCGACCGCATGCTGGGGGAGTTTTTGCGCAGTCAGCTGCTGGTCGGCCTTATTCTGTCCGGTCTCTATGCCGTGGGCCTCACCCTGGCCGGGGTGGAAGCGGCACTGCCCATCGCCCTGATCGCGGGCATTGGCAACATGGTGCCGTACCTGGGCTTCGTGCTGGGTCTGTCCCTGTCCCTGCTGGTCTCCCTGCTCACCCACTTCGACCTGATCCATCTGTTTTACGTGGTGCTGGTGTTCGGGGTGGTGCAGTTTCTGGAGGGCTTCCTGATCTCCCCCAAGATCGTGGGAGAACGTGTCGGCCTGCACCCGATCGCCATCATCTTCGCCCTGTTTGTCGGGGGTGAAGCCTTCGGCTTTCTTGGCGTCCTGCTGGGGGTGCCCGCCGCCATCGGCGTCAAAGCGCTGATTGAGGCGGAGGCCCCGCCCCCGAGCGGCTGATCCCGGCGCAAGGTCCGCTTTTGGCGGAGCCGGGGGGGCCGGGATAAACGAAAAAGGCCGGGAGCTTTCACTCCCGGCCTTCCGTCTGTCCTTCCCGTTGTGCGTGGGAGGGATTCCGTTATGCGGGCTTGGCGAAGATGCGCTCCAGCCGCTCCAGATCGTTGATGACGCTCCAGCTTCCCCCGCCCGACACCACCCGGCTCTGCCAGGACGACAGGCGGTCCAGGTACTCACGGGGATCGACGTTGTCCGAGCGCAGCTTGGTGACGTTGAGCGCCACCACCTGAACCCCGCCCAACTCGATGGGGAAATCCCGGATGTGCCCCTTGGCCAGGTCTTCTTCCAGATCGGAAAAAATTAAGACCCGCTTGGTGCCGACGCCGGACTCGTTGAGCCACTCGGAGGCCTGCAACAAGCCGCCGGTGATGTCCGTATGGGAACTGGAGTGGACGTTCTTGACGAAGTTGTCCATCTCCTGCTTGAAGCGGCGTTTCTGCTCGTTGGCCACCGACGGGCGGTCGTCGAAGATGACCCGCGCCACGATGTCCTTCTCGCTAAACGAACCGGAGTCGATGCGGGCCACGGCAAGGGAATCACCGGGTTCCAGACTGCCAAGCAGGTAATTGAGAATCCCCTGGGCCTTGACCAGTTCCTCGGTGTAGGTGCCGGAGGTGTCCAGCAGCATATAGACCCCCTGGCTGCGATGGGTCTCGACGCTGTTGCTGCACCCGGCCACAGCCAGGGTCAGCGACAGGGCAACCGACAATATGAGCATATGTTTCTTCATTATTTTACGCCTCCACTGACAGGCTCTCGGGCCGGGTTAGAGGGTGTATTGGTCTTCCGTTTTCCCATCGACGCCACGGCGGCCTCGATGCGGAGCGGGACGAAAATGGCAAGGTCGTACACCGCCACCAGGGCATCGCCCATCTGCTGCAACACCTGACCGGTCAGACGCAGCAGGAAGGCCAGCGCCCGCAGGGCGCCCGCGCCCAGCACACCCAGAACGGTGCGCGCGGAAGCGACAAACGACTCCAGCGGAATCGCCACGAAGGTGAGTGCGAACGGCAGCACGAACCCCATCACCATCTGCCCCAGACTGGGGATCCAGCGGAACTCCGGGTTGCTGAGGGCCACGGTGCCGGCGAGGGCATGGGTGAGCGCCTCCCGGTCGGCGGCAAGCAGGTCGCGCATGTAGGCCAGGGACGCCTCCACCCCGGCGAGGGTGAAGAGGATCGCGAAGGTGACCCAGATCATGCGCCGCCGCATGCGGTCGTCCAGGGCGTGAATCACCGGGAACAGGTTGGTGATGCGGAGCGACTCCATCAGGAACAGCCCCATGGCCACCTCCACCATGATGATCACCATGGCGGCCACGTCCGAGATGCGGAAGTTGCCGATGTGGCTGCCCGCCCCCACCATCTCGCTCATGGGCAGGGCGATCAGGTTGAAGTTGATGAGGCCGCCCATGATGGCAATCACGAGCACCAGCCCGGACACGAAGAAGTGGGTCAGGGACGACGACGACAACGCCCGCTCGGCCTTTCTGGAACCGGTGGAGATGCCTTCGTAACGCTCCATGTGGGCATCGATCAGGCGGGCGCGCTCCGCCAGGCCGTTGATGTTGCGGCTCATGCCCTCCAGGGTCTCGTCCACCCGGCGCCAGTAAGGCTGAAGCCCCTTTAAAATGGTGTGGCGTTTGCCGCTGGCGGTGCGGTATTCACCGATGGCCTGGTCGTGGGCCTGCTTCATGCCCTTGTGAATGGCCTTTAAAACGGGGGCCGTGCTGGGGTCGCCCGCCTTGCTCAGATCCGCCACCCGGCTCAGGGCCTCGGTCCAGCCCGGCGGCGGCGGCGGCGCATCGGTGGCCTCCCGGTAGTCCTCGTCCACCTTGGTCACCTGATCGGAAAGCTTGCGATGCAGGGCGGGATAGGCCCCCAGATCACGGCGCACGGCGGTTCCCACCCGTTCGAATTCCCGCTCCACCATGCGCTCGGCAGCGTCCAGCCCGCTGGCCAGCAGCACCTGCCGGTTGCGCTCGATCAGACGCCCCTGGGCCACGGACACGGAGCGGGCTGAAAGCCGAAACGCCTTGCCCAGCACCCGGGCTGCGGCGCGGATGGCCTCATGGGCCGGGGTACGCCCCAGATAAAGCACGGTGATGGCCAACACGGCGAGCAACAGCACGGACAGGCCGGGCTGGTTCGGGATGATGATCCAATAGGGTTGTGACATGGGCGCCACCTCCTTCCTGACAAAATTCTGCTGCCGCACCCGGCGGGGATCAGACCCGTAACGGAGCGACGGAGGGGGCTTTGCATTTTGCCGGCCACTTCATCAAAGTGAGTCACATCCTATTGTTTAATATGATTTTTTTGTGGGTCATACAATCTCTGGAGAGCGTGGTGATGCAGCACAAAACCGTTCATAATGTGTGCACTGTGGACGAAATGGAACGGCTCAATCCCGCCTTGCTTCACGGTGGGGCGTCTGACATGCTGCCAAATTCGACGGGCGCGCTCCCATGGTGGGAAAGACCCATGGGGCGCGGTGAACGGCCGATCCACGAATCAGGGGTGTCATGAGCACAAAAAACACTGTCCGGAATATGGCCCTGTTTTGCGATTTCGAGAATGTCGCCCTCGGCGTTCGCGACGCCAAGTACGCCGCGCTGGACATTCAAAAGGTGCTGGAGCGGCTGCTGCTCAAGGGCAACATCGTGGTCAAAAAAGCCTACTGCGACTGGGCGCGTTACAAAGACTTCAAGGCCCCCATGCACGAGGCCGCCTTCGAACTGATCGAGATTCCGCACGTGCGCCTGTCGGGCAAAAACTCCGCCGACATCCGCATGGTGGTGGACGCGCTTGATCTTTGCTACACCAAGGCGCACGTGGATACGTTCGTGATCATCAGCGGTGATTCCGACTTTTCACCCCTGGTCAGCAAACTCCGCGAGAACAACAAGATCGTCATCGGCGTCGGCGTGAAAAACTCCACATCCGACCTGCTGACATCCAACTGCGACGAGTTCATCTACTACGACGATCTGGTGCTGGAATCCAAAAAACAGAGCCGGACCAAACCCGCCCGCCCCGCCGCCGCACGCAAGAAAAAGGACACCGCAAGCAACGAGGAGGACAGAAAACTCGAAGGCCTCAATCTGGTGCTGGAAACCATCGAGGCCCTGTCCAAGGAGCGGGACGAGGAAGACAAGATCTGGGGCTCGATGGTCAAGCAGACCTTGAAGCGCCGAAAACCGGGGTTCAGCGAGTCGTACCACGGGTACCGCACGTTCAAGGAGCTTCTGGAGGACGCCAAGGCGCGCGGCATGCTGGATCTTGAACACGACCGGAAGTCCGGCGGTTACATCATCAAAAGCCTGCCATAGGACCAGCAAATGGGCGCGGTTCTGGACCACACCATTCTGCGGGTGGCGGACATGGGGGCGTCGATCCGTTTTTACACGGAGGTGCTGGGGTTCTCCCACGACGGCCCCATGTATTCGTGGGAAGTGATCCGTGTCAACACCGATCTCACCATCGATCTCGCGGAGGGAGACCCGGCCCCGCCCAGGCACTTCGCCTTCGCCATGGACAGGGACGCCTTCGATGCGGCGTTCACCCGGATCCGGAACGCCGGCATCCCCTATGGAAATTCCCCCCGCCACCGTGACAACATGAAAGGGCCGGGCCGGACCGCGGGCTCCCGAGGCATGGCGGACGCGGTGTACGTGGACGACCCCAGCGGTCACATCATCGAAATCCGGAGCTACGCTTAACGCACAGCAGCACATCAAAGGAGGTTCCCATGCCCGCTTCAGAGGCGGATCGCCGCATCGACTATATCGAATTCATCGTCGGCAACATCGCCCGCTCAAAGACGTTCTACGGCGGGGCCTTCGGCTGGACGTTCACGGACTACGGCCAGGCCTATTGCGAGTTCAACGACGGCCGCATGAAAGGCGGCTTCACCACCGAAGGGAGCGCCACACCCGGCGGGCCGCTGGTGGTGCTCTACGCTGATGACCTGGAAGCCACCCAACAGCGTCTGGAAGGTGCCGGAGCCACCATCGTTAAACCGATCTTCGCCTTTCCCGGCGGACGGCGCTTTCACTTCACGGATCCGGACGGCTATGAACTGGGAGTGTGGTCGGACAGGTAGGGGGGCCGGAGTTTCACATGGATCAGTCCTGATTTTTTAAAACGGCACCGGCGGCTTTCCGGCTTCCAGGGTTTCGCCGCCTTCTTCCCAGGCCCAGTCGCGCCAGCCGGACAGGGCGGGAAAGAACAGGCCAAGGCGAATGGGTAGCGGCTCTCCCCCCGCCTGCAGGCCGTGCATCAGCTCGGCATAGCCTTCAAGTTGCGGGCGGTGGCGGCGCACCTGCTCATCGAGGAACTCATCCACCCGGCCGCCTTCGTGGCCGCCGGTTTTGTAGTCGATAATCCAGCGCACGCCGTTATCAATGAAGGTGCGATCAATGGCCCGGCGCACAACCTGGCCCGGCGCAACCTCCGGTCCGGTCTGCACCCCGCTGACGGCCAGCTCATTTTCCGCCGCCTCGCGGGGGCCCAGCAGCCAGCGGCCGCGATCGCTGGCGAGGGTTTTAAGAATCACGGATTCCACGCGCTCCGCGGCATTGTTCAAAAGGCCCTCGGACATACCCAGACCCGCCAGGGCGGAGACAATGCCGGGGCGTACCCGCTTTACCCGGTCTTCATTCCATGCATCCGGGCCGTCCTCGGCAATACGCCGCAGCACCCGGTGAGCCACGGTGCCCACCGCCGCCGCCTCCTCCCCGGCCCAGG
>JBHHVE010000036.1:0-21853 GCA_046754085.1 Leptospirillia bacterium | reverse complement strand
GTTTCGCGATCCGTGAGGGCGGCCGCACCGTCGGTGCCGGCGTCATTACCAAGATCATCGAGTAAGCGCGTTTAAGAGGGTCAGACGATGATTACCGCCAGTCAGAAAATCCGTATCCGGCTTCGGGCCTATGACCACCGGCTGCTCGACCAGTCGATGGAGGAGATCGTGGACACGGTGAACCGGACCGGCGCTGTCGTGGTCGGACCGATCCCGCTGCCGACCCGCGTCAACCGGTTCACCGTGAACCGTTCGGTGCATACGGACAAGAAGAGTCGCGAGCAGTTTGAGATTCGGACCCATAAGCGTCTGATCGACATCATTCAGCCCAACCCCGAAACGGTGGATGCGCTGATGAAAATCAACCTGTCCGCCGGTGTGGACGTGGAGATCAAGATCTAGAGCCATGAGTGGATTGATTGGATCAAAACTGGGCATGACCCAGCTGTTCGATGACGACGGCCGGGTGCTGCCGGTCACCGTTATCGATGTGGGATCGTGTGTGGTTACCCAGAAACGGGTAATGGAGCGCGACGGTTACGAGGCGACCCAGGTGGGCTTCCGTCCCGCCAGGGAGAAGCACCTGTCGAAAGCGCGCATCGGCCACCTCAAGGCCAGTGGCAAGCAAGTTGACGTGCTGCGCGAGTTTCGTGGTGAGTGGGACGTGAGCGTCGGCGACGAACTGGGTGTGGACCTGTTCGAGGTCGGCCAGAAGGTGGACGTGTCCGGTACCAGCAAAGGCAAGGGCTTCGCCGGTACCATCAAGCGTCACAACTTCACCTCCGGCCCCAAAGGTCACGGCTCGCACAATGTGCGCGCGCCTGGTTCCATTGGTCAGTGCGCCTGGCCTGCCCGGGTGTTTAAAAACAGGAAAATGCCGGGTCAACTGGGTAACGTCAAGCGTACTGTCCAGGGTCTGACCGTGGTGCAGGTGCTCGCCGATGAGAACCTGCTTCTGGTGCGTGGCGCCGTACCCGGCTCGGTCGGCTCGGTGGTGACCATCCAGCCGTCAGTGAAGAAGTAGGATCGTCATGGCGCAGATTGATGTCATCGCCCAAACGGGCAAAAAATCAGGCAAGGTCGAGGTGTCGGACGACATGTTCGGTCGACCGCAGAACGTTGCGCTGATGCACGAAGCGGTGGTGCGTCACCTGGCTTCCGTGCGCCAGGGCACCCACGCCACCAAGACCCGCGGCGAAGTGCGCGGCGGTGGACGCAAGCCGTGGCGCCAGAAAGGCAGCGGCCGGGCCCGTGCCGGTTCCACCCGCTCGCCGCTGTGGAAGGGTGGCGGTACCGTATTTGGTCCGCAGCCCCGTGACCACGCCTACCGCATGCCGAAAAAAAAGGTGCGTCTGGCACTTCAGGTGGCGTTGTCCGACGCTCTGCGCGAGGGACGGGTGAGCTGCTTGGCCAAGCTGGAAATGAAGACGCCCAAGACCAAGGAATTCGCCACCTTTGCAGAGAAGCTGGGCGCCACCGATGGAGCCCTTTTCGTGGTGGACGAGATTACCGAGAACGTCGGCCTGGCCAGCCGCAACCTGCCCGGCGTGCAGGTGGTCGAGGCCAGTGACCTCACCATCTATGACGTGGTGCTGGCGGAGAAGCTGTTCTTCACCAAGGCCGCCGTGGGCATCTTCGGGGAGACCAGCGATGAGTCGTGATCCGCATACCATTATTCTTCGGCCGGTACTGTCGGAAAAAAGCATCGGCATGAGCGATGACGGCAGTCGTGTGGTGTTTGAGGTGGCCAGGGATTCGAACAAGGTCGAGGTGGCGAAGGCCGTTGAGTCCGTGTTTGAAGTCAAGGTGGCCAAGGTCAATACCCGCACGGTACGTGGCAAGGTCAAGCGTATGGGCAGGTCCCAGGGCCGTCGCCCGGACAGAAAACGCGCCGTGGTCACCTTGCAGGCCGGTCACACCCTGAACCTGTTTGAAAACTAGGATCCGAGCCGATGCCGATTCGTAATTACAAGCCGACTTCCCCGGGCCGCCGCGGGATGAGTGTTTCCGGGTTCGACGAGATTACCCGGGATGCGCCTCACAAACCGCTGCTCAAGTCCAAAAAGCGCACCAGCGGCCGCAACAACAACGGCCGCATCACCATGCGCCGCCGGGGTGGGGGCCACAAGCGCCACATCCGCACGGTGGATTACCGCCGTAACAAGTTCGACGTGCCGGGTCGCGTGGAGAGCATCGAGTACGATCCCAACCGTTCGGCGCGGGTCGCCCTGATCTGCTACCTGGACGGGGAGCGTCGCTACATCATTCACCCGGCGGGTTTGAAGGTGGGCGACACCGTGGTGTCTGGCGAACAGGTTGAGGTGCATCCCGGCAACGCCATGCCGTTGATCAACATGCCCCTGGGCAGCGTGGTGCACAATATTGAATTACAGCCCAAGGGCGGCGGAAAAATGGCCCGTTCGGCCGGGGCTTCGGCGCAGTTGATGGCCAAGGAAGGCGAGCACGCCCTCCTGCGGCTGCGCTCCGGCGAAGTGCGCAAGGTGCGCCTGGAGTGCATGGCGACCCTTGGTGAAGTCGGCAACATGGAACATAACAAGGTTGCCATTGGTAAGGCTGGCCGCAGTCGCTGGCTGGGGCACCGCCCCAAGGTGCGTGGCGTGGCCATGAACCCGGTCGACCACCCGATGGGTGGCGGCGAGGGCAAGACCAGTGGTGGACGTCACCCGGTCAGCCCGTGGGGCACGCCGGCAAAGGGATACCGTACCCGCAACAACAAGCGGACGGACAAAATGATCGTGACCCGGCGCAAGCGCCGCAGGTAACAAGAGGTTGTAGATGCCGCGTTCGCTAAAAAAAGGACCGTTCATCGATGCGTCGTTGGCGCGCAAGGTCGAGAAGGCCGAGAGTTCCGGCAGCAGGGAGGTCATCAAGACCTGGTCGCGCCGGTCGATGATCAGCCCGGACATGGTCGGGATGACGTTTTCGGTTCACAACGGCAAGCAGTTTATTCCGGTGTTCGTGTCGGAGAATCTGGTAGGGCATAAGTTGGGTGAGTTTTCCCCCACCCGCACCTATCGGGGACACGTGAAAAGTGACAAGAAGAGCAAGGTAAGGTAGGCACGAAGGCGATGGAAGTTCAAGCAACGGCTAAGTACCAGCGCATCGGAGCCCGCAAAGTCCGCATGGTGGTGGACGTGATCCGCGGCGCCGGGGCAGAGGATGCCCTGAGCCGTCTCAAATTCATGCCGCAGAAGGCTGCGCGTATGGTGGAAAAGGTGCTCAAGAGTGCTGTCGCCAACGCGGAGGACCGGGAGGTCGGCGATGTGGACGAGTTGGTCGTGACCCGGGCATGGGTTGATCAGGGTCCGACGCTGAAGCGCATTCGGGCGCGGGCTCAAGGTCGAGCGAACCGGATTCTGAAGCCCACCAGCCATATCACCATCGTTGTGTCGCCAAAGGGCGCAAGCGCCTAACAAGGCTTTAGGAGATTCGTTTTGGGTCAGAAAGTTCATCCTACCGGCTTCCGTCTCGGTTATATCAAAGGCTGGGAGTCGGTCTGGTACGCAAACAAACGGGACTATGCCGATTTTCTGCACGAGGATCTCAAGATCCGCGACATGGTCAAGACGCGGCTGTATCATGCCGGTCTCGCCAAGATCGAGATTGAGCGTTCCGGCAACCAGCTGCGGTTGAACCTGCACACCGCCCGTCCCGGCGTAATCATCGGCCGCAAGGGCGCCGAGGTGGACAAGCTCAAGATGGATCTGGACAAGCTCAGTGCTTCCGACGTCTACATCAACATTCGCGAGATCAAGAAGCCCGAGGTCGACGCCACCCTGGTGGCGGAGAGTGTGGCCGCGCAACTCGAAAAGCGCATCGCGTTTCGGCGTGCGATGAAGAAGAGCGTCGCTTCCGCCTTGCGGTTCGGTGCCCAGGGTATTAGAATCTCCTGTTCCGGTCGTCTTGGTGGGGCGGAGATTGCCCGGCGCGAATGGTATCGCGAGGGCAGGGTTCCGCTGCACACACTTCGTGCAGATATTGACTACGGTTCGGCCGAGGCCCATACGACCTACGGACGGATCGGTGTGAAAGTGTGGATCTACAACGGCGACGTGCTGCCCGAGGTGGGTGGTGCTTCGGCGTCGTAACGGTTTTTGTTGTTCTGTAGGGTTTAGGGCAAGATGTTAAGTCCCAAAAAAGTCCGCCATCGCAAGACCTTCAAAGGTCGTATGAGGGGTATGGCCAAGGGGGGGGCGACCCTCGCGTTCGGCGAGTTCGGCCTGAAGGTCACCAGCTGCGGCTGGCTGACTAGTCGTCAGATCGAAGCGGCCCGTATTGCCATGACCCGGCACATCAAGCGTGGCGGTAAGGTCTGGATCCGGGTGTTCCCGGACAAGCCGATCACCAAGAAGCCCCAGGAGACCCGGATGGGTAAGGGTAAGGGCTCCCCGGAGTACTGGGTTGCGGTGGTTCGACCGGGACGGATTTTGTTCGAGATCGGCGGCGCCGACGCCAACCTGACCCGGAGCGCCATGGAGCGGGCTGCGGCCAAGTTGCCGCTGCCGTGCAAAATCGTTACTCGGGAGGATGCGTAAATGAAGGCTTCCGAACTGAGAGAAAAAGACCTCGACTTCCTGAAAGGGCGCGAGGCGGAATTGCGGAAGGAACTGTTCAATCTCCGTTTTCAGGCGGTGATGGGAACCCTCTCCAACCCCTCGCGGGTGAGCCAGGTGCGGGCTGAAGTGGCCCGGGTGCTCACCATCATGAAGGAAAAGGTAGGCGCGTAACATGGCCAACTCGCAGAAATCGAACAAGCCGCGCCGCAAGACCGTCGAAGGCGTGGTGATCGGTGACAAGATGGACAAGACCGTCATTGTGCAGACCGAGCGCAAGCTGCGCCACGCGATGTATAAGCGCGTGATCCGTCAGCACAGCAAGGTGTACGCCCACGACGAAAGTGGTCAGGCCAAGACCGGGCAGCGTGTGCGTATCGTTGAAACCGCTCCGACGTCCAAGCTGAAGCGCTGGCGGGTGGTGGAGGTGCTGTCATGATTCAGCCGCAAACCATGCTCGAGGTGGCCGACAATTCCGGCGCCAAGAAACTGATGTGCTTTCACGTGGTGGGGGGCTCCAGGCGCCGCTACGCCAGTGTTGGAGACGAAATCGTCGGAACGGTCAAGCAGGCCATCCCCCATGCCAACGTCAAAAAGGGCGACGTGGTCAAGGCGGTGGTGGTGCGTACCAAAAAAGAAGTGCGTCGGGACGACGGCAGCTACATTCGCTTTGACGGCAACGCCGCGGTATTGATCGGCAAGGACGGGGAGCCCGTAGGCACCCGTATCTTCGGCCCGGTTGCCCGCGAGCTGCGTTGGAAGCGGTACATGAAAATAGTCTCCCTTGCTCCGGAGGTGATCTGATGGCCCGTACGATCAGGGTTCGCAAGGACGACCAGGTGGTCGTGGTGGCTGGCCGGGACGCGGGCAAGCGCGGCAAGGTGCTGTCGGTGGATACCGACAAGGGCCGCGTGGTGGTGGAAAAAATCCGTATGATCAAGCGCCATACCAAGCCGAGCCAGAAGAACCAGCAGGGCGGCATTATGGAATTTGAAGCGCCGATCACTGTTTCCAACGTGATGGTCGTGTGCGGCGGATGCGGCGCGCCCACTCGTGTGGGGATGCGTCCATTGGCGGACGGCAGCAAAATTCGCGTCTGCAAGCGGTGCGGCGAAAGCGTCGACAAAAAGTAGTGTTGATTCGTATTTAAGGCAGCAAGATGGCCCGGCTACAGGACAAATATAACAAGGAAATTCTCCCCGCCCTGCAGAAGGAGCTTGGTATTACCAACGTCATGGAAGTGCCGAAGGTGACCAAGATCGTCGTCAATGTGGGTCTGGGTGAAGCCATTGCAAACGGCAAGCTGCTCGATTCGGCAGTCGAGGAGGTGGCGGCGATTACCGGGCAGCAGCCGGTGATTACCCGCGCCCGCAAATCCATTGCCGGGTTCCGGCTGCGCGAGGGCATGGCCATCGGCTGCAAGGTGACCCTGCGCCGCAACACCATGTATGAATTTATGGATCGCCTGATCTCCCTGGCGCTGCCCCGTATTCGTGACTTCCGCGGGATCTCCCCCAAAGGGTTTGACGGACGCGGTAACTACGCCCTGGGTTTGAAGGAACAGCTGATCTTTCCGGAGATCGATTACGAAAAAACGGCAAGCATCCACGGCATGGACATCTGTTTTGTGACCACTGCCCGGACCAACGAGGAAGGGCGCGCGCTGTTGACCCATCTCGGTATGCCGTTCCGCAAGTAAAAGGAAGAGGAAGAACGTGGCCAAAAAGTCGATGATCGCGAAGGGCGAGCGCCCCAAGTTCCCGGTTCGCAAGCGCAACCGGTGTCGGTCGTGCGGCCGTCCCCGTGGCTATATCCGCCGCTTCAGCATGTGCCGTATCTGCTTCCGGCAGCAGGCGCTGGCGGGACGCATTCCGGGCGTGATCAAGGCGAGTTGGTAGGAGATACGATAATGAGCATGACCGACCCCATAGCCGATCTTCTGACCCGTATCCGCAACGCCAACATGCGTCGCCACGCCACCCTCGATATGCCGGCCAGCCGCGCCAAGGAAAACCTCCTGAACGTTATGGTCAGGGAAGGCTATCTGCGCAGCGTCGAGCGGGTGACTCCGGGCGAGGGCGAAAAAGGGCACCCCACCCTGAAGGTGGGCCTCAAGTATGTGGATGGCAAGCCGGCCATTGAGGGTCTTAAGCGGGTCAGCAAGCCGGGTTTGCGTAATTATGTGGCCAAGGACGAGATCCCGTGGGTGCAGGGGGGGTATGGCATTTCCATCCTGTCCACCTCGCAGGGCCTGATGACGGACAAGCAGGCCCGCCGCGCCGGAATCGGCGGCGAAGTGCTTTGTTCGGTCTGGTAACGGAGAGTCGGGATGTCACGTATTGGAATATTGCCGGTGGCCATTCCGTCTGGTGTGACCATTAAGGTCGCGGACGGCACGGTTACCGTAAAGGGGCCCAAGGGCGAACTGGCTCGCAGGGTGGAGCATCGCACCACCATCGAGGCGGGCGCTGATTCCGCGATTGTCAGCCGGGACGGCGATGACCGCGAGGCGCGCGCCCGGCATGGGTTGATGCGGGCCGACCTCAACAACATGGTCACGGGTGTGTCCCAGGGCTTTGAGCGGCGGCTGCTGCTTTCCGGCGTGGGCTACCGCGCCCAGGCGCAGGGCAAGGCCCTGAACCTCACCCTGGGGTTCTCCCATCCGGTGCAGGTGGAGGCCCCCGAGGGGATCACCCTGTCGGTGGATGGTCAGACCACGGTGGTGGTATCGGGTATCGACAAAGCCAAGGTCGGCCAGGTGGCGGCCAACATCCGCTCGCTGCGTCCGCCCGAGCCTTACAAGGGCAAGGGTATCGCCTACTCGGATGAGCAGATTCGCCGCAAAGAAGGCAAGAGCGGCAAGAAGTAAGGGATTGAACGGTGGCTGAGAAAAATAAAATTCGGGCGCGTTCCCGTCGTCAGGTGCGGATTCGCAAACGGTTGTCCGGTACCCCGGAGCGGCCGCGTCTTGCGGTGTTCCGTAGCAACCGGTTCATCTATGCTCAGTTGATCGACGATGTGGCGGGGCGCACATTGGCATCGGCTTCCAGCCGAGACGACGAGGCCAAGGGCACGGGTTCCGGCAAGAACAAGGACATGGCCCAGCGGGTCGGCGAACTGCTGGCTGCACGCGCCAAGAAAAAGAAGGTGACTGCCGCGGTATTCGATCGGGGCGGCTACAAATATCATGGCCGGGTCGCGGCATTGGCCGAAGGCGCCCGTAACGGCGGGTTGACGTTCTAGCGTCGCCCAGCAAGAGCACAAAGAGATATGGCTTACCAGATAGAGGAAGATGCCCTTCAAGAGAAGGTGGTACACATCAACCGCACTGCCAAGGTGGTGAAGGGCGGCAAACGCTTTTCCTTTGCCGCGATGGTGGTGGTGGGAGACGGCGCGGGTCAGGTTGGCTTCGGCAAGGGCAAGGCCCGCGAAGTGCCCGAAGCGATCCGCAAGGCCATTGAGAAGGCCAAGACCACCATGATTGAAGTGCCCCTGGTCAACGGTACCGTGCCCTACCAGGTGGAAGGCCGCTGGGGTGCCGGCCAGGTGTTGATCAAGCCTGCCCGCGAGGGACGGGGTGTGATCGCCGGAGGTGCCGTGCGTGCGGTGATGGAAGCCGCCGGCATCCGCAACGTGGTGAGTAAGTCCCTGGGCGGCGGCAGCGTCAGCAACGTGTTGCGCGCCACCATGGAAGGTTTAAAGCAGATTCGCCATCCGGACGACATCAAGCGGGTCCGGCAGGCGCAAGCCGAGGACGTGTAACGTGGCTGGCAAGAAAAAAGCATCGACGATCCGCATCCAGTTGGTGCGCTCCATGATCGGCTCCAAGCCGAAACTGCGCGCCACCATCAAGAGCCTTGGTTTCAAGCGCACCCAGCAGGTGCTGGAGCGGCAGGATACGCTGGAGATTCGCGGCATGGTGGCCAAGGTGGATCATTGGGTCCAGGTGCTTGAGGAAGGGACATCCTGATGCGGATCGACGAGTTAAAGCCGGCACCGGGAAGCCGCAAAAAGAAAAAGCGTGTTGGACGCGGGCCAGGCAGCGGCCGGGGCAAGACCAGTGGCCGGGGTGAAAAAGGCCAAATGGCCCGCTCCAAGGGCAAGGGACCGGCCTTCGAGGGCGGTCAGATGCCGCTGGTGCGCCGGGTTCCGAAGCGCGGCTTCACTAATATTTTCCGGGTACCGTTTGCGGTGGTGAACGTGGATGCGCTGGAGGCGCTTGATGTGGACGAAGTCACCGTGGACCTCCTGCTGGAGCGGGGCCTGATCGGCAAGTCGGCAAAACGGGTGAAAATCCTTGGTGACGGCGAGTTGAAACGCTCCATCAAGGTGAGTGTGCATGCCGTAAGCCAGAGCGCCCGCGGCAAGATCGAACAGGCCGGCGGTTCGGTCGAACTGATTTAGGAGAGCTTGCGAAAGTGCTTGCCCGCGTCGCAACGTCCATTCAAAACATCTTCAAAATCCCGGAACTCCGTTCCCGGATTTTCTTCACCATGGCGATTCTGGCGGTTTACCGCTTCGCCGCCCACGTGCCGACCCCCGGCATCAACGGCAATGAGCTTTCCGCCTTCCTGCTGGAGCGGGGCGGCGCCATTATGGGCTTTCTGGACATCTTCTCCGGAGGCGCCCTGTCACGCTTGACGATCGTCGCCCTTGGCATCATGCCCTACATTTCGGCGTCCATCATCATGCAGTTGATGACGGTGGTGATCCCCACCCTGGCGCAGCTCTCCAAGGAGGGCGAGGCCGGACGGCGGGTCATCACCCAGTACACCCGCTACCTGACCATCTGCATCGGTTTGGTGCAGGCCAGCGGCATCGCGGTGGGCCTTGAGGGCATGAATGACGGCGCCTTTGTGATGAATCCGGGCTGGTCGTTCCGTTTTGTGGTGGTGGTGACACTGGTGGGTGGCACCGCCCTTTTGATGTGGCTGGGCGAGCAGGTGACCGAGCGGGGCATCGGTAACGGCATCAGCCTGATCATCTTCTCGGGGATCGTGGCGGGTATGCCGGCGGCCATCGTGAACACCTACCAGCTCTACGAATCCGGCCAGTTGAACCCGGTGCTGATCCTGGCGATCCTGGCGATGATGTGCGTGGTGATCGGCGCCATTGTGTTCCTTGAGAGCGGGCGCAGAAAACTTGCGGTGCAGTATGCCCGGCGGGTGGTGGGCAACCGGGTGTACGGCGGCCAGAACACCCATATTCCGCTCAAGGTCAACACCGCGGGCGTGATTCCGCCGATCTTTGCCTCCTCGATGATCGCCTTCCCGGCCACCATTGCCGGGTTTTTCGCGATTCCGTGGGTACAGGGGCTGGCCACCAGCCTGTCTCCGGGGCAGGTGCCCTATACCATTTTGTATGTCGGGCTGATCATCTTCTTCGCCTTCTTCTACACGGCGGTGGTGCTCAATCCCGTGGACATCGCCGACAATATGAAGAAGAGTGGCGGCTTCATTCCGGGCATCCGGCCCGGCAAGCGCACCTCCGACTACATTTACTACGTGCTGACGCGGATCACCTTCGCCGGCGCCCTTTATCTGGCGGCCATCTGTGTGATCCCGGAACTTCTGATCTACAACCTGGGGCTGCCGTTCTACTTCGGCGGCACCTCGCTTCTGATCGTGGTTAGCGTGGGGCTGGATACGTCCCAGCAGATTGAAACGCACATGATCCAGCGTAACTATGAAGGTTTCCTCAAGCAGGGCAAGGTGCGGGGGAGACACGACTGATGCGGCTGATCCTGCTGGGTGCGCCCGGTGCCGGAAAAGGCACCCAGGCGGCAATGCTGGAGAAGTCGCGGGGGATTCCGCAGATCTCCACGGGCGATATTTTGCGGCAGGCGGTGGCGTCGGGTACCGAGATGGGCATCAAGGCCAAGGCGTGTATGGACGCCGGCAAACTGGTGCCGGACGAGGTGGTGATCGGCATTGTTCGCGACAAACTGGCGGGTCCGGAATGCGCCGATGGATTTATCCTCGACGGATTTCCAAGAACCGCTGGTCAAGCGGAAGCCTTGGATGATATACTGCTAAGCTTTTCCGCCCCTATCGATCGGGTGATCGCGTTTGAGGTGAACGAGGAGACGCTGGTTGAGCGTCTGTGCGGTCGCCGGACCTGCTCCGGTTGCCAGGCGATGTACCACACGGTATTCGCTCCGGCCGAAGTGGAAGGGGTGTGTGACAAATGCGGCGGTGAGCTGGTGCAGCGCGACGATGATCGCGAAGAGGTGATTCGTCACCGTCTTTCGGTGTATGCCGAAAGCACCCGGCCGTTGCTTGAGTATTATGCCGCCCGCGGCAACCTGGTAAGGGTGAATGCGGAGACGGCGGTGGAAGAGGTGGCCGCGGCACTTAACCAGGTGCTTGCGGCGTAGGAAGTTAGCGTGCGGGCGACCCTGTTGGGTGCCCGCGGGATCGGTTTTTAAAGGTGCGCTCATGAAAGTACGTGCTTCGGTCAAGCCGATTTGTGACAAGTGCAAATTGATCCGGCGCCGTGGTGTGCTGCGGGTGATCTGTGTGAACCCGAAACATAAACAGCGTCAGGGTTAGGGAGGTTCAGGGCTTTGGCACGTATTGTTGGCGTCGACATTCCGCAGGACAAGCGGATTGAAATCGGGCTTACCGCAATTTACGGCATCGGACGCTCGGCGGCTGAAAAACTGCTGGCGAAGGTGGGCATTGACCCGGCCACCAAGGGCCGCGACCTGACCGAGCAGGAAGTGGTCAAGCTGCGCGATGAGTTGGAAGAGAGCTGGACCATCGAGGGTGACCTGCGGCGTCAGACCCAGATGGACATCAAACGGCTTATGGATATCGGCTGCTACCGGGGCCTTCGCCACCGGAGAGGTCTTCCGGTTCGCGGGCAGCGTACCAAGACCAACGCCCGCACCCGCAAGGGCCGCGGCGCGCGCATGCAGGCCAAGAAGAAATAGGGAGCCTGACTGATGGCAGTCCGCAGCGGCAAGAAAAAAGAGAAGAAGAACGTCCCGCTCGGGATCGCGCACATCCACGCGACGTTCAACAACACCATCGTGTCCCTGGCCGACCGGCAGGGCAACGTGGTGGCCTGGTCGAGCGCCGGCTCCCAGGGCTTTAAGGGTTCGAGAAAGAGCACACCGTACGCCGCCCAGCGCGCGGCCGAGGCGGCCTGCAAGGCCGCTATCGACAACGGTGTGCGGGAAGTGGAAGTTCAGGTAAAAGGCCCCGGCCCGGGGCGCGAATCAGCGGTTCGTGCGCTGGTGGCTTCCGGGCTCAAGATTACGGTTATCCGCGATGTCACGCCGATCCCCCACAACGGGTGTCGGCCGTGCAAGCGGCGCCGCGTCTAACGTTCGCGAAAGGTCTGTTGTGGCACGGTATACGGATTCTGTTTGTCGGCTTTGCCGGCGTGAGGGTGTCAAGCTGTTCCTGAAAGGGGACCGCTGCTTTAAAGAGAAGTGCGCCATCGACCGGCGCGCCTATGTGCCTGGTCAGCACGGCCAGTCCCGTCGGCCCCGAAAGGCCAGCGACTACCAGGTGCAGCTGCGTGAGAAGCAGAAGATCAAGCGCATGTACGGAATGCTCGAAAAGCAGTTCCGTAACCTCTACAAAAAGGCTGAAAAGCGCCCTGGTGTGACCGGTCATACCCTGATGTCGATGCTGGAGACCCGGCTCGACAGCGTGGTCTACCGGCTGGGCTTTTCCAAGTCCCGCGCCCAGGCCCGTCAGTTGGTGAACCACGGCCATATCCGCGTCAACGACCGTAAGGTGGACATCGCATCCTATGTGGTTTCCCCCGGCGACCAGTTGACCATCAAGGACAAGACCAAAGCCAATCCGAATGTGCAGGAGGCCATGGAAAGCGTGTTGGGACGCGGGCTTCCGGAGTGGCTGGAGGTGGATCCTGCCAAGTTTTCCGGGAAGATGCTTCAGGTGCCGGAGCGGGACCAGATCGATCAGGACGTCAACGAGCAGTTGGTGGTGGAGCTTTACTCCAGGTAGTCCGTTTCGGTTCGTGTGGGCAAGGCCCGTCTTCAGGCCTCAAAAGAGATTAATGGTGAGAGAGAATTCATGCTGATTCGTACCCCTGATTTTCAGTCGCCGAAATTGTTGGAGGTGGACCGCGGTAGCCTCACCGCGACCTACGGAAAGTTTTCCGCTGAACCGTTTGAGCGGGGCTTCGGCACCACCATCGGCAACGCCTTGCGGCGCGTGCTGCTCTCCTCCATCGCGGGGGCGGCGGTAACCTCCATCAGGGTCGAGGGCGCGCTGCACGAGTTCACCAACATTCCGGGTGTCAGGGAGGACGTCACCGACGTCATTCTCAACATCAAGAAGCTGCGCCTGAAAAGCCACGTCGAGACCGAAAAGGTCATCCACATCAAGAAGAAGGGCCCCGGTGTCGTGACCGGTGCCGATATCGAGCATGATGCGGATATCGAGGTGCTCAGCAAGGATCTGGCGATCGCCACCCTGAACGACGACGCCGATTTCGAGATGGCGCTGACCGTCAACATCGGCCGGGGCTACGAGCCTGCCGCGGGCAACAAGAAAGAGGGCGACCCCATCGGTGTGATCGCGGTGGACGCGATCTATACGCCGATTGTCCGGGTCAATCTGACGGTGGAAAACGCCCGTGTCGGACGCATTACCGACTACGACAAGCTGATCCTCGAGGTCTGGACCGACGGCTCCGTATCGCCCGAGGACGCCGTGGCTTTCGCCGCCAAGATCCTCAAGGATGAGTTGACCATCTTCATCAACTTCGACGAGGAAGAAGAAGAGGTCGTTCCCCAGGTCAGCGAGACCGACAACGAACTGGCCAAGACGCTGGCCCGCCGGGTCAGTGAGCTGGAGCTTTCCGTGCGCGCTGCCAACTGCCTGAAAGGTGCTGGCATCGAAACCATCGCCGAGTTGGTGCAGCGTACCGAAGGTGAGATGCTGAAGACCAAGAACTTCGGCAAGAAGTCGCTGGATGAGATTCGCGAGGTCATGGCCGATATGGGCCTGTCCCTCGGTATGGACCTGAGCGACATTGAGATTCCCGAGCCCGCCGCCATAGCGGACGAGGCGTAACGGGCCTGGCCCGCTATATCAAAATGTTGGTGTTGACATGAGACACAGAAAAGCCGGACGCAAGCTCGGGCGCAGCCACAGCCATCGGAAGGCAATGTTTCGCAACATGGCGAGTTCCCTGATTCTCCACGGTCGCATCGAGACCACCCTGGAGAAGGCCAAGTCGCTCCGCCCGGTGGTGGAGAAGCTGGTGACCCTCGGCAAGGACGATACCCTCGCGGGCCGTCGCCGCGCCGCCGCGTTTTTGCGTGGCAAGGAGCCGGTCCAGCGGCTGTTTGAGACCGTGGGACCCGCCAGTGCCGACCGTCCCGGCGGTTACACCCGCATTCTGTCGACCCGGACCCGTGCAGGCGACTCCGCCCGCATGGCGATTCTGGAACTGGTCGACCCGCAGTAAAGCGCCCCGCGCCCTGCGCCCATCCACTGTGCCGTGCGGCCCAATGCTGCCATGTATGAGGTCACGGTAGAGACAGGGTTTTCCGGCGCCCATATGCTGCGCGCCTATGCCGGCAAATGCGGCAATCTCCACGGACACAACTGGCGGGTGGTGGTCACCGCCACCTCGGATCGGCTGGATGAGGTGGGTATGGCCCTCGACTTCGCCGCCTTGAAGGCCGAGACCGAACACGTGACCGACCAGGTGGACCACACCTACCTCAACGAGATATTCCCCTTTACCGAAATCAACCCGACCGCCGAGAACATCGCCAAATGGATCTGGGAGATGCTTTCCAAGCGGGTTGATAGCGAACACCTGTGGGTGTCCCGGGTTACCGTGTGGGAATCGGAAACCGCCCGCGCGACCTTCCTGCCGTAGAGAAAGCCACCCCTTTGCCGGGAGGCGGAATCCGGCTGAAATTATAGAGTTAATGAGGAGATAATAGACGTCATGGAACAGACCCTTTCAATCATCAAGCCGGACGGCGTGAAAAAAGGCGTGATCGGCAAGATCATCAGCCGCTTTGAGACCAACGGCCTGCGTATTGCCGCCATGCGTAAGACCCAGCTTTCCGAGCGTGAGGCCGGTGCGTTTTACGCGGTCCACAAGGAGCGTCCCTTCTTTGCCGATCTGGTCAGCTTCATGGTGTCGGGTCCGGTGGTCATCATGGTGCTCGAGGGAGACGGCGCAATTGCCAAGAATCGCGACCTGATGGGCGCCACCAACCCCAAGGAGGCGGCCCCCGGAACCATTCGCGCTGACTTTGCCGAGAGTATCGACGCCAACACGGTGCACGGCTCCGACAGCCCGGAGACGGCAGCGGAAGAGATCGGCTTCTTCTTCGGCAGGTACGAGATTACATAGGGTTTCCGGATCTTTGGGAGGGGGTTATGGACGATACATCGATATTGTTTTACAGCGAGGATCACGAGTGGGTCAGAGATGACGGCGACCGCCTTGTAGTGGGGATTACCGACTATGCCCAGAGCGCCTTGGGCGATTTGGTATTCTGCGACATGCCGGCGGAAGGCGATCAGGCCGTCGCCGGTGAGCAGATCATGGAGGTGGAGTCCACCAAGACGGTATCGGCGGTGATATCACCGGTGTCCGGTCGGCTGGTCGAGGTGCACGATGCGGTGGGGAGTAATCCCAACTGGATCAACGACGACCCGTATGGTGACGGCTGGCTGTTCGCGGTGACGCCGACGGACCGTTCGGAACTGGATGCCCTGATGGATGAGACGGCCTACCTGACCTATGTGGAAGGTCTTTCCAACTGACGGTATCCGGCTCCGGCTGGTACTGTTCCTGTTATTTGTGGTGGCCGTGGTGTCACTACGGGCATACATGAAGGCGGATTGGGAGGCGGGCGGTCAGCGCGCGCAGCAGGGGAACGATGTGAACCAGCAAGAAACCATGCCCATGACGGCCTCCGGGGGGGCAGGCTCCGTGGAAACGGCCCGGTGACCGGCGGCGACCTCAAGACGCTCGGTGAACTTGCGCGTGGTGCCGTGGATGTGCTTCCGGAAGGGGCACTGATTGAGCAGCTCAAGGCGGCCGACAAGGAAGGCCGCCCGTTACGGGTCAAGGCCGGTTTCGACCCGACCGCCCCCGACATTCACTTGGGCCATACGGTGCTGCTGCACAAGCTGGCCCAGTTCCAGCGTCTGGGTCACACCGTGGTGCTGGTAATTGGCGACTTCACCGCCCGCATCGGCGACCCCACCGGCCGTTCCGAGACCCGTCCGCGGCTGAGCGAGGCCGAAATCGAGGCCAACACCCGAACCTACACCGAGCAGGTGTTCAAGGTGCTCGACCCGGCCCGCACCGAGGTTCGAAAGAACAGCGAGTGGCTGTCCGGCATGGACCTGGCCGGGCTGATCGCCCTGTGCGCCCGCTACAACGTCGCCCCCATGCTGACCCGCGACGACTTTTCCAAACGTTACAAGGCCGGTCACGCCATTGCCATCCACGAATTTTTGTACCCGCTCATGCAGGGCTACGACTCGGTGGTGCTGAAGCCGGACGTGGAGTTGGGCGGCACCGATCAGAAGTTCAATCTGCTGGTGGGACGCGACCTGATGAAGGCCTATGACGTCCCTCCCCAGTCGGTGCTCACCGTGCCGCTTCTGGAAGGCACCGACGGCGTGCGCAAGATGAGCAAGTCCTACGGCAACTACATCGGTGTGACCGAGCCGCCGGTGGAAATGTTCGGCAAGGTCATGTCGATCTCCGATACGCTGATGCGGCGCTACATCGAACTGCTCACCGATTGGGACCTGGAGGCTACCGATTTCGACGGGGACCCCATGGGGGTCAAAAAACGGCTCGTATCACTTCAGGCAGTTCCAGCGACGTGCAGGTGAGATCGTGGCCCGTTATCACAGTGAGGATCTGGCAGCCGATGCCAATGCCGCATGGGTTTCCCGCTTCTCCAGGCGCGAGGTGCCGGACGATCTGGAGGAACTGACCATCGCCTGTGACGGCGGCGACATCTGGTTACCGGAACTGCTGGATTCGGCGAACCTGGTGACCAGCCGCTCCGAGGCCCGGCGCCGTATCCAGTCCGGCGCGGTGCAGATCGATGGAGAGAAGGTGGACGATCCCCAAGCCCGCCTGCCGGTCGGCGGCCCCTACGTGGTACGCGCCGGAAAACGCGCCATGAAGCGCATCACCCTGACCGAAGGGGGCGCATGAGTCTCTCCAGCATGACCGGCTACGGCCGCGCCCATGACGACACCGGGGTGTCGGTCGAGGTGCGCACGGTCAACCACCGCCATCTGGATATCTCCCTTCGCCTGCCCCGCATGTGGGCGGAACTTGAGCCGGTGGTCCGCACCCGCATTGGAAGCCTGCTTCGTCGCGGCCGGGTGGAGGTGGGGGTGCGGCTGGAATTGCCGTCATCGGAGGGTAAATTTTCCTTCGACTCCGGGCAGGCGGCCCGCTACCTGGAGTGGGCCCAATCCCTGTCCGCCGATGCCGACTCCAGCCGGGTGGACCTTGCCGGATTGCTGGCCCTGCCCGGTGTGGTGAGCCAGCACGAGGATGTGCCGAAAGCCGATGCCGTGCGGGAGCAACTGATCGAACGGGTGGATGAGGCCTGCCGCAAGGTGGTGCGCATGCGCGAGCGCGAGGGGGAGGTCCTGGCCCGTGAAATCAGTGGGCGCATGGACGCCATTGCACAGGGGCTGGAGCGTCTGAACGCTCGCCGCCCGGAAGCAGTGGCCGGGATGCAGCGGCGGCTCACCGAGCGGGTCCGGATATTATGCGCCGATACCGCCATGGATGAGGCGCGCCTGGCCCAGGAGGTGGCGATCCTCGTGGACCGCACCGACGTGACCGAGGAACTGACGCGGCTGGCCAGCCATATCGAGCAGTTTCGGAGCGCCATGGAAAGCAGTGGCGAAGTTGGCCGTACCCTCGACTTTTTGCTGGTGGAGATGAACCGGGAGGTCAATACGGTGGGCTCCAAGTGTCAGGACACCGATATGTCCGCCGAGGTGGTGGTCCTCAAGGGGGAGCTCGAAAAGGTGCGGGAGCAGGTGCAGAATGTCGAATAACGCCCCCTGGCAGACCGGTTTTGGCCTGCTGGTGGCGGTGGCCGCACCCTCGGGAGCGGGAAAAACCACCCTGTGCACGCGCATGGCCGAGCGTTTTCCGAACCTGTGTTACGCCATTTCCTACACCACCCGAAAACCCCGCGAGGGTGAGGTGGACGGCGAGCACTACCACTTCGTGAATACCGCCCGCTTCAAGGAGATGATTGGTGATGAGGCGTTCCTGGAGTGGGCCGAAGTGCACGGCAACTTCTACGGCACCCACCGGGCCGATGTGGAAAAAATGCGTGCCCGGGGTCTCGACGTTCTGCTCGATCTGGACGTGCAGGGGGTGGAGTCGATTCGCGGCCTCGGCGTGGAGGCGGTGTTCTGTCTGATCCTGCCGCCGTCGTTCGAGGAACTCAAACAGCGCCTGGTCACCCGCGGAAAGGACGACGCCGTCGAGGTGGAACGGCGCATGACCATCGCGGTCAAGGAGGTCTCCCGGGTGGAGTTGTTCGATTACGTCATCGTCAACGACGACCTGGATGAAGCCACCCGCAACCTGGAGTCGGTGATCCGTGCCGAACACGTGCGCGCGGGTCAGGTGGATGGTGACTGGTTTAAGGCCACCTTTTTCGGTTAGAATGAACAGTTCCGAACAAGGAGTTTGTTAAAAGATGTATGACATCGTCGAGTTACCGATGGAAACTGCGGGTCCGGGCGTGGACAGCAAGTACCGCCTTGCCGTTATTGCCGGCCAGCGGGCCCTCCAGGTCAGCAAGGGCAGCAAGCCCCGTGTGGAGACCAGCTTCCGCAAGCCGACCACCATTGCCCTGATCGAGGTTCAGGAAGGGGAGGTTCCGTTCTGCACGGGTGAAGTGGCCGTGGAGGCGCGCCGCAAAGACGAGGAGATGTACAAGCAGGTGCTCTCCGATGCCCGCTCATCTTACGTGGACGAAGAGGGCAACCCGCTGTTTGCCGCGGGGCAGCCCATCCACACCCCTTCCCGCCCGCCGGTCGCCTCGAACGAGGCCGCCACCAGGGAGACCGCAGCCAAGCAGGCGGAGAAGCCGGAGACCTCCTAGGTCGCGCCCGTGACTTCCGGAGCGCTTGAGGGCAGCCGCCTCCTCCTGGGGGTGAGCGGGAGCATTGCCACTTACAAATCGGTGTATCTGGTGCGCCGCCTTACCGAGGCGGGTGCACGGGTACATGTGGTGATGACCGGCTCCGCGGGTCGGTTTGTGACTCCCCTTACATTTGAGGCGGTGTCCGGAAACCCGGTGCTGTCGGACCTGTTTGAAGGTCCCCCCAACGCCCATATTGAACTGGCCGAGTCGGTGGATATGGGTATCGTGGCGCCCGCCACGGCCAACACCCTCGCCCGCCATGCCGCGGGCATTGCCGACGACGCCCTGGGCACGGTGCTTCTGGCATTGCGCGGCCCGCTTTTGATGGCCCCGGCCATGGACGGTGGTATGTGGGATCATCCGGCCACCCGCGACAACGTGGGGCGTCTTGCCGAGCGCGGCGTGCAGTTTGTCGGACCTCACGAGGGCGCTCTCGCATCCGGCCTGTCCGGTATCGGTCGAATGGCCGAGCCGGAGGAGATTCTCGCGGCTGTCGCCGCCCGGTTGGGTGCGAAAGCCGAGGCTGCTCCGGTGTTGCCCCTGGATCTGGCCGGCGAGCATGTGCTGGTTACCGCGGGCCCCACCCGTGAACCGATTGATCCGGTCCGTTTTCTGTCGAATCCGTCTTCCGGTCGCATGGGTTTTGCTGTGGCGCAAGCCGCCGCCCGGCGCGGCGCCAGGGTGACGTTGGTGGCGGGCCCGACCCAGCTTGCCACCCCCCACGGCTGTACCCGCGTGGACGTGGTCACCGCCGCCGACATGAGGGAGGCGGTGAATGCCCACCTGGCGGACGCCACCGTGCTGGTGATGGCCGCCGCCGTGTCCGACTACCGGCCCGTCCAGGTACACGATCACAAGCTCAAGAAGGGTGATACCGATGAGACCCTCAGGCTCACCCGCACCGACGACATTTTGAAGGGTATCGCCGCTTCCGCCCCGGCGGGCATGGTGCGGGTCGGGTTTGCCGCGGAAACCCGCGACATCACCCGCTACGCCAGGGAAAAGCTGACGGAGAAAGGCCTCGACCTGATCGTGGCCAACGACGTGAGCGAGCCGGGGAGCGGGTTTGAGACCGATACCAACCGGGTGGTATTGATCAGTCGGGACGGCACCGAGGAGGCCCTGCCGCTTGCCCCCAAGGGTGAAGTGGCGGGGGCGATTCTCGACCGGGTGGTGGGGCTTTTCGCGGCACGCAGAAAGAGCGCATAAGCCCGCTGTTTCCAGGGCCGTTCCGGCATCCGCCGGATTGCGGTATAATTTCCCGAATTTTTATGATGATCAGGCCACCACACGCGGTAACGCGTGTGTAACAGGCGTTTGGCGAAGGGTGTTCGGGCAGAGCCATGCTACAAGAGGCAAAATACATCTGGATGGACGGCAAACTGGTTCCCTGGGGGGAGGCCAACGTCCATGTACTCACCCATGCTTTGCATTACGGCATGGCGGTGTTCGAAGGCTTGCGCTGCTATGAGGGAGAGGGTGGCAGCCACATTTTCCGGCTGGCGGAACACTCCCGGCGGTTGTTGCGCTCCGCCCGCATCCTGAACCTGAAGGTCCCGTATTCGGAGGACGATCTCAATCGGGCCACCATTGAGGTGGTGCGCGAAAACGCCCTGGCCTCCTGCTATATCCGGCCGATCGTGTTTCTCGGCACCGGCGCCATGGGGCTGTATGCCCCGGACAATCAGGTGAACGTCTCCATCGCCGCCTGGCCGTGGGGCAGCTACCTGGGGGAGGAGGGGCTGACTGCCGGCATTCGCGTTCAGACCTCATCGTTCACCCGGCACCACGTCAACACCGCCATGCCCCGCGCCAAGGCGTGCGGCTACTACATCAACTCGGTGTTGGCGAAGATGGAGGCGAAGTCCTGCGGCTATGACGAGGCTCTGTTTCTCGACGTGGACGGCTACGTGGCCGAAGGCGCCGGGGAGAATATTTTCGTCATCCGCGACGGTGTCATCCGTACCCCGCCCCTGGGGTCCGTGCTGGAGGGCATCACCCGCGAAACCGTCATGACCCTGGCCAGGGAGCGCGGCCACGAGGTGATCGAGTGCCGTCTGACCCGGGACGATCTGTACATTGCCGACGAGGTCTTCTTCACCGGCAGCGCCGCCGAGGTGACCCCGGTGCGCGAGGTGGATCACCGCACCATCGGCGACGGCAAGCGCGGACCGCTCACCGAACTGTTGCAGAACGCCTACTTCGATTGCGTCAACGGCAGGGACGCCGGTCACATGGACTGGTTGACCAGGGTCTGAGCGTTCCCCACAACCGGAGATTGCCGGGGATGTGTACGTGTGCGCGCACCACGGGCGGGTTTATCTGATACGCGTCAGCCGTGGGGCTGCCGCTCGGGCGGCAGTTCCCCCACATCATCCCGGGCCACCGGAAAGTGTCCCGGCTTCAGGGTGGAAAGCCCCACCTTGTAGGCCAGGAACCACATCATGCCCACCCCCAGCGCCCAGAACAGGATCTGCCAGGCCCAGATCGAGGGGATGCCGAACATCCAGCTGGCTGCGTCATGGGGCTGGCCGAAGACCGTGTTGCCCAGCACCGCGCCAGGGCCGACGGCCAGGAAAAACCACAACAGCACCATGCCCCACGCCATTGGAATCAGGGGACGCCGTTCTTTGGGCACCGCCGCATAATCCCTGAGCAGCTGGTGAAAGATCATGCGGTGGGCGGTGCCCTTTTTGCTCTGGGTGAAGGCCGATACCGTCAGGCAGACGGTCAGGTTCGCCAGGATGCCCCAGCCGGCGGAATGCACCGTGAGCGGCCAGCGGCCCCACGGTAGCACGCCGCCGAACAACTGGCGGCCGATGGTTTCGGTCAGAATGACGCCCACGAGCCCCGCCGCAAGCCCCCAGGTGGCGCCCTGCCGGGTGATCCACGGGAAGTAGCAGATCGCCATCAGACTCGGCCACATCTGGAAGCCGAATGCCACCGCAAGCCCCCCCAGAAGCACCAGCGCATCCCTGGAGAAGGTGGCGACGATCAGCGCCAGAAATACGATCACCGTAACCCCAACGCCGGGCACCGCACCCAGCTGCTGTTCGGCCGCGTCGGGGTTACGGTGATCGTATTTCTGGCGCTGATCGTCGCCACCTTCTCCAGGGAT
>JBHHVE010000035.1:0-22949 GCA_046754085.1 Leptospirillia bacterium | reverse complement strand
CGTAACCCCGACGCGGCCGAACAGCAGCTGGGTGCGGTGCCCGGCGTTGGGGTTGATGTAGCGTTTGAACAGGTCGCGGGTCAGCATGCCGCTGGCGGTGGACATGTAGGCCGCGCCGGTGGACTGCATCGCCGCCAGCGCACATACCGCCAACAGCCCCACCAGCCATGGCATGGAGTCAGCCAGTTGGTTGAAGTAATAGGGCACCAGGGAGTCGGGCTTGTCCGCGATCGATTCGGGCAGCACATTGGAGAGCGCAAGCCCGGCTTCGTTCACCGCCGGGTTGGCTCCCAGCAGGTTCGCGCCCATGCCCTGAATGGCGGTAAAGAAGATCAAAATGCCGCCGATCACCAGGGACGATGCCCACACCTGCTGGGGTGCGAACGAGCGCGGTGAGGCATTGCCAAAGGCCCACATGGTGAAGGCGGGGGAGGACTGGATGCCCATCAATGCAAACATGTAGGTCAGCATCATGGTGCCGGTCCACAGGCCGCCGATGGGTTTTTCGACCCCCAGCCCCGCCGTGGCCTGGCCCGCCCCCGGCATGGCGAAGTAGGCATTGTAGTCGCCGCCCCCAAAGCCCTGGGTGGTGCCCCATTTTCCCACGTCGCTGGCGGCGAGTGTCGCAAGGCCGCTTGTGAGCGCGTCCCAGCCACCGATCAGGGAGAGGGCGATGCCGCCGGTGATGACGATACCCACGGCCAGCAGGATGCACTGCATGGTATCCACGTAGGCCACCGCCTTGAGGCCGCCGGAGGCAACATAGATCAACACCACCAGAGAAAGGATCCAGGTGCCCGCGGTCTGGGGCACCAGACCATCGGTCAATACCTCAAACAGGTAGCCGGAAGCGGCCAGCTGCACCCCCAGGTAGGGCACCGAAAACAACAGTGCCACCAACACCGTGAGAATACGGATGGCGTCCCCCTTGAAGTAGTCGGCCAGCATTTCGCCGGGGGTGACGTAGCCGTAGTGCTTGCCGATCAGCCACTGGCGCTTGAGCAGGATCACGCCGGTGAGTGGAATGGTGATGGCGTAAAATGAGGCGAAGGCGTACTGGAAGCCGTCCCGGAAGACCAGCCCCGGATGGCCCATAAAGGTCCATCCGGAGAAGGAGGTGGCGGTGGCCGCAAGCACGAACACCCATATGGGCAGTGCCCGTCCCGCGATAAAATAGTCGCTCGCGGTCTTTGCCTGCCGCATCCCCTTGATGCCCCAGAAGATGCAGTAGGTCCAGTACAGACCGATGAAACCGAACAGCCAGATGACCTTGGCGGACACGTAAAACCTCCATCATGCCGTGTGATTTCAATCTCGGAGAGGGCTTCCGAATGCTGAACCAAGGTATCCGGGTCGGATGGTTGGGTCAACGTCCCGTCGCTCGATGAGAACCGGCTGGGGAATGACATGATCCTGGGGAGGGTGAGGCGAACAGCCTCAGAATAAAAGTCGGGCGCCGGGATACCTCGATGGGGGAAAGGGTATCCCCGCGCCCTGAGGAGTTGCGTGAACAACGTCCCTACCTATAAAGTATAAACGATGTTTTAGGTATTTGTATCCGAAATATTTAGGTATTTATACTTATTTTGCTGAAGCGGGTGCCGGAAGGCCTCGCCTCGTGCATTGCGCGCCTTGCCGGGTGATTCGGAAGCCGGCTCGTGGCCGGCAGTTGGGGGATGAAGGATGGGGAAAGACGGAGACACCGTTTCCGTGCCCGTGGGGCGTACGCCCCACGTCTCTGCCGTTCGCCGCTACGTCCTGCTGTTGGCCCTCTTGCTCGTGGGGCTCGGCACCACCAGCACAATCCCCCTGTTTGTTCACCATGCCCATACCAGTACCGGGTACCGGTCCGCCGAGGATTTTCACGATCAGTCGGTGATTCTTCTCGCTGACCTGGAGGTCGCCCTGGAGCGCCTGGGAATGGAAGCGATGGAAGGGCCGCTGACCCCTGAGAAACTCACCGCCCACCTGAAAACCGTACGCGCCGTCTGGGGTCAGCTTGAGACGCTGAGGGTCCGTTACGATGCCAGGGGGGTGTTTACCGAGGCCAGCCGGGAGCTTCAGCGTGGCATTGCCGAATTCGAACGGCGGGTAAACGTACCCGGCCCGACTGTGGTGTCGACCCACGCATTGGAACAGGCGGTATCCGACCTGCAGCACCGCCATGTGGTGGAGGACATGGCGACCATCCATGTGCTGGAGGCGAATGATAAACGCTTCGTCAGGATCTTTCTGGTCATGAACGCCGTGTGTGTTCTGGCCGGAAGCGCCGTCGCCCTCCTGCTGTTTCGCAACCTCTCCCGAACCCTGCGTCGGCAGGCGGAGACCGAACACGCCCTGCGGGAGAGCGAGCAGGCCCATGCCGAAGCCCAGGCCACGGCCCATCTGGGCCACTGGGACTGGCGGGTGACCACCAACAAGGTGACCTGGTCGGACGAATGCTACCGCATTTTCGGCCGCACCCCCGAACAGTTGGGGGACACCTACGAAGGCTTTCTTGCCAGCCTGCACGAGGACGACCGGGAGCGCACGGCGACGGCGGTAATGGACTCGATCCGGAGCGGCGAGCCCTACCGCTGCGACTATCGGGTGGTCTATCCGGATGGTGAAACCCTCTGTTACGTGCAGGCCCAGGGGGAGGCCACCCTGGACCCGGAAACCGGCAACCCCCTGCGCCTGATGGGGACCGTGCTCGATGTCACCGAACGCCACCATGCCGAGGAGCGCCTCCTCGCCAGTGAGCGGCGTTTCCGCACCCTGGTGGAAAACGCCGCTGACGGCATCCTCCTGCACGATGGCAAGGGACGCTTTCTGGACGTCAACCGGCGGGCCTGCGAAGCGCTGGGCTACAGCCGGGATGAGCTGCTGTCCATGGGGGTTGAGGATATCGAGGTCGAAGTACGGGGCGAGGTGCTGGCCGACCTGTGGGAACGCCTGCGCGCCAAGGAGCATGCCCGGATAGAGGGGGTACACCGCAGGAAGGACGGCAGCACCTTCCCGGTGGAGGTATCCCTCGGCCTAATGTACGAGGGCACGGAGGAGCGGGTGGTGGCCCAGGCCCGGGACATCACCGAGCGCAGGCAGGCGGAGGCGGCGTTGCGGGCGAGCGAAGCGCGCTTCCGCAGCATTTTCGACGACTCCCATGTGGCCATCGGGCTGGGGGATATGGATTCGCGGATCGTCGACATGAATCCGGCCTACGAGGCGTTTTTGGGGTATTCCCGTGAAGAACTCATCGGGAAAAAACGCTTCGAGGACTTTACCCACCCGGACGACCTGCCCGCATTTCAGCAGTTTATGGAGCAGTTCCGCGCCGGGAAGGAGGGTACCTTGGAGCGGCGCTATATCCGCAAGGACGGCACCGTGGTATGGGGGCGATTGTCCCTGGGGGTAATCAGGGACGCGGACGGCAAGCCACTCTACGGTGTCGGCATGGTGGAGGACATCACCGAGCGCAAGCGGGCGGTGGAGGCCCTGGAAGACAGCGAGGAACGGCTCAGTTTCCTGCTCAACGAGGGCCCCGCGGTGTTCTATACGTGTTCCGGCGAGGAAGGTTTTCCCGCCACCTTCGTCGGCGACAACATGCAGGAGCTGTTTGGCTACAGTGAGGCGGATTTCCTCTCCTCTCCCACCTTCTGGGTCGATCACATCCACCCGGACGACCGGGAGCGGGTGCTGGATGACCTGAAGCACCTGTTGGAAAGCGGCAAACACGAGCACGAATATCGCTTTCTGATGAAGGACGGCGGGTACCGCTGGATATCCGACCAACTGAACCTGATCCGGGATGCGGAGGGCAATCCGGACGAGTTGGTTGGCTTCTGGGTTGATATCACCGAGCGTAAAAAGGCGGAGGAGGAACTGGCCCGTTACCAGGCGGAACTGGCCCACGTTACCCGCCTGTCCACCCTGGGCGAGATGGCCTCGGGTCTTGCTCATGAGATCAATCAGCCGCTTGCCGCCATCAGCAATTTCGCCCACGGCAGTATCGAACGGATCGAAAAAGGAAACATCGCCGCCGACGGGATGCGGCAGAGCCTGGGGGAGATCGCCAGCCAGGCGGAGCGCGCCGGTGATATCGTGCGTCACATGCGCAGCATGGTGCGCAAGGGCACGGGGGTTCACGTACCGCTCAATGTAAACACGCTGGTGGAGGAGGCGGTGCGGCTGCTGCACCCCGAAATTCGTTCCCGCAACATTAACCTCAAACTGGAACTGGAAGACCACCTGAGCCAGGTGCAGGCCGACCGGATTCAGCTTGACCAGGTATTGATCAACCTGCTGCGCAATGCCTTTGACGCAGTGGAAGAAGGTGACGACCCCAGGGAGGTGACGGTACGCACGGCGATGGACGGGAAAAACCGGGTCGAGGTGTCAGTGGCCGACAACGGTATCGGGCTGAGCCCGGAGGTGGCCGACAAGTTGTTCCACCCGTTCTTCACCACCAAGCCGGAGGGGCTGGGTATGGGGCTTTCCATCAGCCGGTCGATTATCGAGGCCCATGAGGGTGAATTGAGCGCATTGCCAAACCGGGCGCAAGGTGCCATCCTTCGCTTTGTCCTGCCTGCACGGGCAAAGGAGTAGCACATGGCGGACGCCCGGCCTCCCAAAGTATATGTGGTGGATGATGATGCGCCCATGCGGGAATCCCTGACCTGGCTCATCGGGTCGGTGGGGCTTGAGGTCGAAACCTTTGCCGATGCCGCCGCTTTTCTCGACACCTACCGTGCCGAAGACCCCGGTTGCCTGGTGCTGGACGTACGATTGCCGGGGATGAACGGCACCGAGCTACAGCGCGAAATGGCCGGGCGCGGCATGACCCTGCCGATTATCTTCATCACCGGTCATGGCGAGGTACAGGTGGCGACCCGGGTGATGAAGGCGGGGGCCATCGATCTGCTGGAAAAACCGTTTTCCCATCAGGATCTGCTCGACCGCATTCACGAAGCCCTGGAGCTGGATCAGAAGGTGCGCGACCGCCACGCCCGAAAGCAGGCGAGCCGTAAGGTCATTGAATGCCTGAGCAATCGTGAGCGGGAGGTGCTGGAACTGGTACTGGAGGGGAGTTCCAGCCGTGAGATTGGCGAGAAACTCGGTATCAGTCGCCGCACGGTGGAGGCGCACCGCGCTCACATGATGGAAAAAACCGGAGCCGGCAGCCTGGTGGAACTGATGCGTATCGCCATGGCGGCCGGGACGTAAGTCCCGCCAGGGGGTAGGCCGTTCCCGGACCTATCCCCGGTCAAACAGGGAGCGGTCGGGCGCTGGCGGCCCCCCGAAGGCGGCCTCCAGCTTGCGGGCCATGCGCGCCTTGAAGCGGTACCAGTAGACATTCCATTGGGCGGAGAGGGGAATGGGCGCCGGGGCCGCCGCGAAGCGGGCGGCGAACTGTTCCGTCGGCAGCCGCTCCTTGTAGCGCTTCACATGCCGGGTCCAGCCGTGGGCCAGGCACATGCCCAATAACCGTCCGGTGGGCGGAGCGCCGTCCGCCTCACCGGTTTCCGCAAACCACACCTTGGCCTGGTAGTGGTGCTCCCAGATCTTGTCGTTGCCGGATTCCTGCTCGGTGATGGAGCCGCCGTGGGCGCGGAAGAAGCTCACCGGATCGGCCACGTAGCCCACCTTCGGGTAGGCGCGGGCGGTGAGCAGATAGAGCAGTACGTCGGGACCTGCGCCGTGACTGGCAAATTCCCTTCCGGTGGGGGACGGAATCTCCAGCATGAGGTGTTTTCTCAAATCGTCCATACGGAACAGCCCGGCCCCCGGCGACACCGGGATGCTGATGCCGCAGATGGACGACTCGATAAACGTTCGGCTGGGGTAAGTGCCGGTGGACGGCTTCCACCAGTAAACCGTCTGGGGCCGGCCCGGTTCGGGGCCCAGTTCGATGGAGGAGAACACGAATCCCACCTCCGGGTTGGAGAGCAGCGGCAGGGCCTTTTCCAGAAATGCCGGGGCCATCAGGTCATCACTGAACAGCACCTTGCCGAAGCGGCCACGGGCCTCGTCGAAACAGCGTTTCCAGTTCAGAACGGGTCCGATGTTGCGGTCGTTTTTGAAAACGCGGACCCGTGGGTCCTGCCTGGCGTAGCGTTCACAGACCGACCAGGTGCCGTCGGTGCTGGCGTTGTCCACCACCACCACCTCCAGGTCGGGGACCGATTGGGACAGGGCCGACTCGATACACGGGCCGATTAGGTGCTCCCGGTTGTAGACCGGAATGAGAATGGAGGTTTCCGGGGCGTCCTTCACGCAGTGCCTTCCCGGCTGCTGCCTGCGGCCTCGGTGATGTTTTCGGTCCACTCCAGCATGGCGGCGATGCCCTCGCGGGTGCCGACCCGGGGTTGCCAGTCCAGCAGGCGGCGGGCCTTGGCAAGGTTGGCCACGAACACCCGCTGATCGCTTTCCCGGGGCGGCAGCTTCGTATACTCCAGGGTGATGCCCAGCAACTCCTCGATCAGGGCGAACAACTCCAGCAGGGAGAGGCTGTTGGCCATGCCGCCGCCGATGTTGAAGGCCTCGCCCCGTGCCCGGTCGATGTGGGTGACGGCGGCGGCGTAGAGCCGTTTCATGTCCTCGGCATGGAGCACGTCGCGCACCTGCTTGCCGCTGCCGGAGATGGTGAAAGGGGCGTCTGATGTGCCCCGTTTTACGTCCACGCCCTTTTGGCAGAACCAGCCGATCCAGCCCTGGTCGGCGGTGGCGAACTGGCGGCCGCCGTACATGCTGGAGTGACGGAACACCACTGTCTTCATGCCGAATATGCGGGCGTAGTCGAGCATGTACTGATCCGCCGCCCCTTTGGAGCAGCCATAGGGGGAGTGAAATTCAAGGGGGCAGGACTCGTCGAAGCCGTCCGGCTGCTCAACGCACTCGTAGCGGGTGGCGGTTTCCCGATATTGGAACTGTTCCAGATCGCCGTACACCTTGTTGGTGGAAGAGTAGACCACCGTCGCCTCCGGGGCGTGGGCGCGCACCGCCTCCAGCAGGTTGAGGGTGCCGAGGGCGTTGGTGTTGAAGTCGCTGCGGGGGTCGGCGATGGAGGTGGTCATGGCCACCTGCCCCGCCAGGTGAAACACCGCGTCCGGAACGAAGCCCGCCACCGCATCGGCCATGGCCCGGGCATCGTGGGTGTTGCCCTGAATAAAGCGGTATTTTCCCTGTTCGGAGAGCCACTCCAGGTTTGACCCGGCGCCGACGCGGCTTAAGTTGTCGTAGATGAGCAACGCGTCACCACGGGCGAGGGCGTCTGCTCCCAGGTTGCTGCCGAGAAACCCGGCACCGCCGGTGATAAGTAACTTCATGACGCCTTTTCCTGTCGGGCGTAGGTTTCGGCGGTATTGGCGATACCGGTGTCCAGGTCCACCCGCCAGCGCCAGCCCAGTTTTTCCAGAGGGCCGATGTCGGCGCACGACTCCATCACTTCATTTCCCCGGTACGGCAGGGCGCCGAAATCGAGGGTGGTGGCAGCGCCGGTGATCTGTTTGACCCGTTCGCAGAATTCCCGGATGGTGATTGCCTCACCCATGCCGAGGCCGTATTCGCAAAAATCCGCCCTGGTCCCGCCCCGCTGTTCGATCAAGAGCATCAGGGCGGCCACCGCATCGTCGATGTAGATGAAGTCACGGCGTTGCTCCCCGGCGGTGAGGGCCAGGGATTCGACGTCATCGGCGCAGCCGCCGATGACGTAGCTGGTGAACTTCGAATCGTCGTCCCCCGGTCCGTAAACCTGTTCCATGGGTACGTTGATCAGGCGGGTCGCACTGCCCTTGCACATCCGTTGCGCGGTGGCAAGAAACGCTTTCTTCGTCTCCGCATAGAGGCTGGTGGCGGCGGGAAGGGGGGTGTCCACATTGATGAACAGGGGCACCCCGGCATCGATTGCCGCCTTCAGCAGGCGGGTGGGAAAGCCGGTGTTGGCCTCCCGCACGTCAGCCTCACGCTCCCCTTTTCTGCCGTAACTGGTGGCGGTGTGGAGCACCCCGTTGATATGGGGCGGCGTGGAAAATACCCGGTCAAAATCGGCCCGGTCCGCATCCACCAGGGTCACACGGTCCGCCACCTTGTTCAGCCGCTCCATGGACGAGGTGCTGCGCTTGACCGCGACCACCTCGTGGCCCGCCGCAAGCAGGCTCTTAACCAGGTGGCTGCCGAGAAATCCGGTGGCGCCGGTCACCATGATGCATTGAGGCGACATAAAAGAATCCCGTCAGGCGGACAGGGCCGCGGCGATCTGTTCCACCACGTAGTCCAGCATATCGGTGGAAAGGCCCGGGTAAACGCCGATCCAGAAGGTGTCGCGCATGACGGTATCGGTGGTGGTGAGTTCCCCCACCACCCGGTGCGCCACCCCGGAAAAATACGGCTGCCGGGTGACGTTGCCGGCGAACAACAGTCGGGTGCCGATCTTTTTCTCGTCGAGACGGGTGAGCAGGTCGACCCGCTTCATCCCCCCTTCCCGCAGGGTGATGGGGTAGCCGAACCAGGACGGGTCGCTGCCCGGGGTGGCTTGCGGCAGGATGAGTTGATCCGACAGCCCGGCCAGGGCCTTGGTGAGGTAGGCGAAGTTAAAGCGGCGCCGTTCGCCAAAGGCGGTCAGTCGCTCCATCTGGGCCAGCGCCACCGCCGCCTGCATGTCGGTGATTTTGAGGTTATAGCCCACATGGGAGTAGGTGTACTTGTGATCGTAGCCTTCCGGCAGGTCGCCCAACTGCTGGCTGAAGCGTTTGCCGCAGGTGTCGTCCTTGCCCGGCGGGCAGTAGCAGTCCCGCCCCCAGTCGCGGAACGATTCGATGATGCGCTTGAGCCTGGGGGTGTTGGTCAGCACCGCGCCGCCCTCGCCCATGGTGATGTGGTGGGCCGGGTAGAACGAGCAGGTGGCGATGTCGCCGAAGCTGCCCACCGTCTGCCCCCGGTAGGTGGAGCCCAGGGCGTCGCAGCAGTCTTCGATCAGCCACAGGTTATGGGCCTTGGCGAACGCTTCTAATGTATCCAGGTCAAACGGGTTGCCCAGGGTGTGGGCGAGGACGATGGCGCGGGTGCGCCCGGAGCGGGCGGCCTCCAGCTGGTCCACGTCGATGTTGTAGGTGGGCAGGCTCACGTCCACGAACACCGGCACGCAGCCGTGCTGAATGATGGGGTTGACGGTGGTGGGAAAGCCCGCCGCCACCGTGATGACCTCGTCCCCCGGTTTCAGGGCGCGTTCTTCCAGCAGGGGTGAGGTGAGCGCCGCCACCGCCAGCAGGTTGGCGGACGAGCCGGAGTTGGTGGTGAGGGCGTGACGCACCCCGACAAACGCCGCCAGCTTCTTCTCGAAGGCATCGTTGTAGCGCCCGGTGGTGAGCCAGAAATCGAGGGAGGCATCCACCAGGCTGACCATCTCCTCGCCGCCGTACACCTTGCCGGAGGCCGGGATGGGAGTCTTGCCCGGCACAAACGCCCTGGGCCCGTGGGCCTCGGCGGCGTAGCGCTCGACCAGATCGAAAATTTGCCGGCGCAGTTCGGTATCGCTCATGACACTTCCCATGCGGCATGTGCCGACGGCTGCATGTAGCGCGCGATCTGTTCGACGGTTTTCTTTTTCAGGTCGGCCCGGTCCCGGTGGGCGCCGTACCAGTCGGCGACGGCGGCGAGCGCGTCGTTCAGGGTCCAGTGGGGCCGCCATCCCAGTTTTTCCCGGGCCTTGCCGCAATCGAGTTTGAGGTAGGTGGCCTCGTGGGGGTGGTCATCGTCGTCCGTGGTCCATTTGGAGGGGCCGGCCCATTTTTCGGAAAGGGTGGTGACGAGGGTCTCCACGGTGACCTCGTCCGCCGCCGCCGGGCCGAAGTTCCACGCCCCGGCATAGGCCGGGCCGTCCTCCCACAAGCGCTCGGCAAGCCGCAGGTAGCCGCTCAGGGGGTCCAGCACATGCTGCCACGGACGGATGGCGTTCGGATTTCGGATCGGGGCGCTCAAACCGGCCTCCCATGCCCGCATCAGGTCGGGGATGAGCCGGTCCTCCGCCCAGTCGCCGCCGCCGATGACGTTACCGGCGCGGGCCGAGGCCAGGGCGGTCCGGTGATTCCGGTAATCCGCCGGGTTGAAGAACGACTGGCGGTAAGCGGCGGTGACCAGCTCCGAACAGCCCTTGCTGTTGCTGTAGGGGTCGTAGCCGCCCATGGCCTCGTCTTCCCGGTAGCCGGTCATGCGCTCGTGGTTTTCATAGCACTTGTCGCTGGTGACGTTGACCACCGCCCGCACGCCGCCCTGCTTGCGCACCGCCTCCAGCAGGTGCACCGTGCCCATGACGTTGGTGGCGTAGGTCTCCACCGGGGCGTCGTATGAGTAGCGCACCAGGGGCTGGGCCGCCAGATGGAACACCACCTCCGGACGGTGTTCGTCGATAGCGGCGCTGAGGGTGTCCAGGTTCCGTACGTCGGCGATAAGGGAGGTCATGCCGTCCGCCACCCCGGCCTCCTCGAACAGGCTTGGTTGGGTGGGCGGGGCCAGGGCGTAGCCGGTGACGTTGGCGCCCATCTGTTGCAGCCAGAGGGAAAGCCAGCTGCCCTTGAAGCCGGTGTGGCCGGTGATAAAGACCCGGCGGTCCCGCCAGAATGAGGCCGTCACCACGTCTTTACCACACCTTCCAGGGGGCTTTGCCCGTATCCCAGAGCGCTTCCAGGTGGTGTTTGTCCCGCAGGGTGTCCATGGGGGTCCAGAAGCCGTTGTGGCGGTAAGCGGCCATCTGGCCCTCCCTGGCCAGCCGTTCCAGCGGTTCTTTCTCCCACATGGTATCGGGGCCGTCGATATAGTCGATGACCTTGGGCGAAAGCACGAAGAAGCCGCCATTGACCCAGCCGCCATCCCCCGCCACTTTCTCCTCGAAACTTTCGACCCGGTCGCCGTCCCCCGCCATTTTGAGGGTGCCGAAACGGCCCGGCGGCTGCACTGCGGTAAGGGTGGCGGCAAGGCCGTGGTTCCGGTGAAATTCGATGCTCTCTCTGATGTTCACGTCGCTGACGCCATCGCCATAGGTGAAGCAGAAATCACCGCCGTCCAGATGACCGGCCACCGCCTTCAGGCGGCCGCCGGTCATGGCATCGTCGCCGGTGTCGATCAGGGCGATGCGCCACGGCTCGGTCTTGTTTCGGTGCACCTCCATCTTGTTGTTCTGCATGTCGAAGGTGACGTCGGACATGTGCAGGGCGTAGTTGGCGAAATACTCCTTGATGACGTAGCCCTTGTAGCCCAGGCAGATGACGAAGTCGTTGATGCCGTGGGCGCTGTAGATTTTCATGATGTGCCACAGGATCGGCCGACCGCCGATTTCCACCATGGGCTTTGGCTTCAAGTCTGTTTCCTCGCTCAGCCGGGTGCCGAGTCCGCCCGCAAGAATGACCGCTTTCATGTAGATCTCCTGACTGGGGGAGAAGCCGTGCCGGGTTTGGCGCTTTCGGACCCCGCGTACCCACAGGGCAAGTATTTTACAGGTTTCCACCGCTGGACAGAAAGCCGTGGACCCCGATCGGGTAAACTGGCTTGCATGCAGGCCGGTCAGCCCCTCAAGGAAAGCGATCCCTGCTTTTCACCAAAACGCCCTCCATCTGATGACGCATCCGGGGTGCCGTTATGAAATCGGGTTACCCCGGTATAGATCGAGCCGTTCCCTACCTGCTTCTGATGTTGGTGGTGGCGCTGGCTTATGGCAACGGCGTGGGCGGCGGCTTCATCTGGGACGACGACTACACGGTGGTGAACAACCTCCGTACCCATGGTCTGTCCCATATTCCGGCCCTGTTCGGGTGGGGCGACGCCCGCTTCGGGTACCGGCTGATGCGGGATCTGTCCTACACCTTCGACTACAGCGTGGGCGGTGGCCTGAACCCGGTGGTGTATCACCTGTTCAACATCATTTATCACGGCGTCGTCACGGTGCTTCTGTTTGTGCTTGCCCGCCGCCTGACCGGAAGTGCGGTGGCGGCGATGTGGGGGGCGCTGCTGTTTGCGGTGCATCCGGTGCACACCGATGTGGTGACCTATATCTCCGGTCGGCGCGACCTGCTGTCGGCCCTGTTCTATCTTGCGGGGGTGCTCGCCTTCATTCGCTTCCGGGACTGCAAGCGTTGGGGGTGGATGGCGCTGGCCGCCGGCTGCGGCGTGCTGGGGGTGCTGTCCAAGGAGATGGCGGCGACCCTGCCCGCCGCCTGGTTCATGGTGGATGTGTGGCGCGCCATGGCGGACGGGCTGCGGTTGAAACCGGCGGCGGGCAGGGTGCTAGCCGCCCACTGGCGCATGTACGGCGGCGGCTTTGCACTGGTCTGCGCCTTTGCGGTGTACGTGGTGGTTTTTCAGCTCGGCAGTCTGCCGCCTCCCCACGGCGGCAGTTGGGCCAGCAACTTCATGACCGAGGCGGTGGTGCTGGCTTACGGGGTCAAGCTGCTGGTGCTGCCGACCTCCCTGATGCTCGACTACCGTGATTTTTTCACGCCGGTGGTCTCTTTTTTCGAGCCCCGTTGTCTTTTTTCGGCAGGGTTCCTTCTGGCGGTTTTGATACCGGGGATTTATCTCCTGCGGGGCCGCCCCGCCGCCCTGTTTGCATTGCTCTGGTGTGGCGTGAGCTATCTGCCGGTGATGCAGATCATTCCCCACGCTGAGCTGTTTGCCGAGCACTACCTCTATCTGCCTTCCGTGGGGGCCTGCATGCTGGGGGGCATGGCCATCGCGGCGGCGTCCGGGGCCGGGGGGGGCGGTGGCCGCGCGGCCCCGGGGGCCGGGGCCGTGATGGTGCTGGCCCTGGGGGTCGGCACCTGGGACCGGAACCGGGATTTTGAAAGCCAGATCACCGTGCTGGAAGCGCAGATTTACGTGCATCCGAACAACTGGCGGGCCCAGGCCAACCTGGCCCACGCCTATGAGGAGGCCGGACGTCTGAGCGAGGCCAGGGCGGCGTGGATAAAGTCGGTGACGCTGCACCCCGCTTCCGCGGTGTCGTGGACCTCCTTCGGTACGCTGTTGCGCAACATGGGCAGCCCGATGGAGGCGGTGGCCGCCTACCGCCGCGCGGTACAGGTCAATCCGAAGCATCTGCCCGGCTGGAACGGCCTGGGTATTGCCCTGCAACAGACGGGGGATCTGGACGGAGCGGCCAAGGCGTTTCGCCGGGTGGGGGAATTGAACCCGCATAACGGCGAGGCCTGGAACAACATCGGCGTGCTGCATGTGATACAGCGGCAGTGGGACGAGGCGGAAGCGGCCTTTGTCCGTGCGGTGAACGGCCAGAAAGCCCCCGGCAGCGCCTATCTCAATCTGGCGCGTATCCGGCTCTCCAAGGGGGATTGCGAGGCGGCCCGGAGCCTTGTCGGGCGGGCCGTGTCCGAGACGGACATGGTGCTGGAATCCCCGCCCGTGCAGCAGATGATCGGCAGTATTCAGGCGGTGTGCTCCGGGACGCGGGAATAGCCCGGAGGCGGCGAAACGGTTTTCAGGGGTGCCCCGAGGGGTCTGGATCCATGGCTTCCGGCACCAGCCGCTCGAACAGCCCGCCGATATCCCGGCGGCGGCTCTCCAGTGAAAATTTGTCGCCGGTGGCGCCCGCGCCCTGGCGGAGGCGGCTGCGGGTGTCGGTGTCCTGCGCCACGCGCCGGAGGGCGTCGGCAAGCGCGGTCACGTCCCGGGGGGGGATGAGCAGCCCGTTGCCGCCATCGTCAATCAAGTCCGGGATGCCGCCCACCCGGGTGGCCACCACCGGCAGCGCGCAGGTGAGCGCCTCCATAATGCAGACCGGCGTGCCCTCGTTATGGGACGGCAACACCAGGCAGTCCGACTGCCGCATCCTGCGGGCCACCTCGTCCCGTGGCAGCGGGCCGTGGAGGTGTATGGACGACCCCGCGCTGGCCCGTTCCACCTGTTCGGACAGTGTATTTCTGAGCGGTCCGTCCCCCACCATGTCGAGGGAAAAACCGATACCCTGTTCATGCAGGGCAAGCGCCGCCGTCATCAACTCCTGAACACCCTTGGCCGGGACCATGTCCCCGACGAACAGAAACCGCACCGGAGCAGCCGTTTCAGGGGCGGCCCCGGAAGGGTAAAAGGTGCCGGTATCGACCCCGCATGGCACCATCGATACCGCCTCGGGCTTTACCCCGAGTCGCTCCACCAGGCGTTTTTCCAGGTCGCGGCTTGCGGCAAACACGTGGCGGGCACGGGACAGCGCAAAGCGGGTCAGGATGCGGTACATCGGTGATTTTTCCGCATATACGCAGATATCCGAGCCGTGCCCGTACAGCACCAGGGGGCGACCGGTGGTCCACGACACGGCGGCGCCGATCACACCGGCGGGCACCACCCAGTGGGCAAAAATCACGCGGCTTTTCAGGGCTTCCCGCCGGGCACTCAAAAAGCCCGCGATCATGTAGCGGATCATGAGGGTTATCGGGGTGCCGCCGTACTCCTTGAGCAACCTTCCGCTGGCGCCGAACGAGAAGCGTGTGACGGCAAGGCCGTGGCGCTCCTCACGGCAGGGATCGTCCGGGTAGATGCGGGGCGCCACCACCCGCACCGGGGTGCTTTCGGCAAGGCCCAGGGCGATGTCCTCCACGAACGCGCCCCGGGTGGGGGAGGTGGGGGATGGATAGGACGATGAAATCAGGCAGACGCCGCGGGGCTGATTTGGCACTAACCCAGCCGCTCCCGGACCGGCACCCGCGCATGCTCCTGATGGCCCCGGACGAGCAGTTCGCCGACCAGTCCGATCGAGAAGAACTGAATTCCCATCACAATCAGCACCCAGCCCGCCACCATGATGGGGCGCAGGTGCATGGGGGCGCCGGAGGCCCACTGCAACAGAAAGTAGAGGCTGACGCCGCTACCGGCCAGCAGGCACAGGATGCCGATGGAGCCGAACAGGTGCAGCGGCCGTTTCTCGAATTTGACCAGAAACATCACGGTGATGAAGTCGAACAGCCCCTTGATGGTTCGTGAGGCGCCGAAGTGGGACTTTCCGAAGCGGCGCGGGTGGTGGCGCACCGCCGCCTCACCCACCCGAAAGCCGTTCCAGTGGGCCAGCACCGGCAGAAAACGATGCATTTCGCCGTACACCAGAAAGGAGTCGCTGACCTCGCGCCGGTATGCCTTGAAGCCGCAATTGAAGTCGTGCAGACGGACCCCGGAGAAACGGCTGGTGACCCGGTTGAACAGCTTGGAGAAAATGCGTTTTTCCAGAGGGTCCTTGCGGTCTTTCTTCCAGCCGGAGACCAGGTCGTAGTCGCCCTCTTCCAGGGCGGCGAGGAGGGTTGGCACCTCGGCCGGGTCGTCCTGCAGGTCCGCATCCATGGTGATCACGATATCGCCGTACACTGCGTCGAAGCCAGCGGCGAGGGCGTCGGACTTGCCCCGGTTCTTGCCGAGCCGGAGCACCCGCACCCGGGGGTCGTCCAGGTGCATTTTTTTGAGGATTTCGAAGGAGTTGTCGGTGCTGCCATCGTCAACGAACACCACCTCGAAGGCGCGTCCCATATCGGTCATCACCTGGCGGATCTGGCGGAACAGCGATTCGAGGGTCTCCGCTTCATTCAAAAGCGGGATGACGAAGGAAATTTCGGGGGGATGATTGGTGTCCCGGCCCCCCAGCATGCTCAGCACTTCCTTCATTCGACTCCCTTGTTCGAGGATGGTGGAGGGACGTTTGCGACCCTCATGCACACGCGCACAGCGTGCTCAATCTTACCGGGGGTTGGAAATTGACACAAATCCGCTACCTATGAATGGCGCTCCGGAAGGGGCTCAAACCCGGTTGCCAGCGTGACAGGGCAGAGGGCGCCCGCAAGGCCGGGGTAAGTCTATTTCATCCGGTTCCGATATACTGGGCATCCTTGGCAACAACTTCTTGTATGGATGTGAACCGATGGCCAACCGAGCGATCCTCATCACCGGCTCCCAGCGCAGTGGCACCACCATGCTGAACCTGGCGATGGATTCCCATCCCGATGTCCGGGGCATCGACGAGGTGCATTTCAACCGTGCTCAATTGGGGGAGTACCTCAGCGAGCCCGAGTATGGACCCTGGGTCTGCTTCAAACTGCCGGTGGAGGCGACAAATCTGCCGCTTATCCGACAGATCAAGGGTGTGAAGGTGCTGTGGGCGCTCAGGGACCCTCGAGCGGTGACGGCCTCCATGATCAAGCTCAAGCTTGTCTTAAGAGGCCAGAAGGTACCGTGGGCGGCTCACCCTTATGGGGGGATGCAGGAGTTAACAACCTGGGTGAACACGTTCAAGAATGTTCCGCCGGATCTGGTCGGCACCATGAACTGGTTCGCGGAGCGAATGACCACGCCGCCCGGAGAATGGCCCCCGGACCTGCTGACCACCGGGGCGGCCCTGTGCTGGCGGTTGAAGAATGAACTGCTGAAGCTGTACGACAGGGCGGGCATCGACTACCGGGTGGTGGTCTACGAAAAGCTGGTGACCCGTCCCGAGGAGGAACTCCGCTCCATTTTCAAGTATCTGGGCCTTGACTGGCACGACGACGTGCTGCGCCACCACGAACTGCACGAGGGCCAGTCGGTGGGTGACACGGATAGTGAGCGGGCCATCGACACCACCTCCATGGACAAGTGGAAAAAACAGCTCGAACAACCGCAACTCGAACTGATCCGCAAAATTTGCGGCCCCCTGGCCAAGGACTTGGGCTACGAGCTGTGACCCGCACAGGGGGGCGGAAACCCGAGGACCCGGGTTATTCTCCTTCCTCGTCGAGGGATCACCCCCTAATGGCGGGGTGTCAAGGGTCGGCTGTTTCCATTAACCGGGGGGGAGCTACGGTCGGGTGCTGAGAATACACTCGAATTCGCGCCCGAACGTATCGCGCCACTGCTGCTCCAGCTTCGGAGAAAATTCGCTGTCCATCTCCCTTGCGGCCCGGATCAGGCAGTCGAGCCAACAGTGATAGTAGTCCCTCTGGAAACCGGGCTCCCATGGCCGCACATCGTCGCTTCTGTCAATCCCGCCGGCGACACCCTGCACGCCGCAGGACTGCAACAGCATCCGGTGCAGCAACCGGTTGAATATGAACCTTTCGTTCGCCAGGTCCGCATTCTCGAAGGCTTTCCGGATGCGCTCGTCACTGTTCAAAAACAGTTCGAAGAAGCGATCCGAAAACTTCGGGTCCGACTTGCACCGCTTGATGCTTTCAATGAGTTGGAACAACTTCTTCCCCCCATCTTCACCAACCGGTCCGGATGCCCCCCGGTTCTCCGGTTCGTCCCCACTGCCGCCGGGCAGTGGATACCGGCGTCATTGGGGCTGTAAACAAGGCGTTTTACCCACCGGGAAGGGGGCAGGGAAGCGGACGGCGTGCCGTCAGGAAAGCATCGGGAATACGGTGAAGGCGATCACGGCGGCGCTCAGCCACATGAGCAGGATCACCATCCAGTCTTTCGGACGGTGCCATTCCACGATGTTCCTCCTTTCCCATCCAACGCCTGGTTACAGAGGCGGTCTGCCAGTCCCGGCGAATGACCGACACCGTGTGCCGGCTGGTCACGCGCTCTTTGCCTTCCCGGCGGGGTGAAGTCGTTGCGTCTTATACAACGCGGCATCGTATTCCCGTCGGGCCCGCATCACGGCCTTCGCCTTCTCGGTGTTATGCGGGTCCATCAGAAACTCCTCCCCCCGCATTTCCCACTGCTTACGGGCTTGAGTGATCAGGGTTTCCAGCAATAATGGTTGAGCCGTCATAGAGGCATCTCCTTTCCAAGTACCCCCCCGAATCCTAGAAAAGCCAATACTTTTGACTTCAGTGTAAGGTGTTTTTAAGCATTTTAAAATAAGGGAAACCCCCTATTTTCAAGGGGTTTTATGTAGGAAGGTCCGGAACCGGGTGAGCGGTTTTTCCGGGTGGTGGAAAATCGATTGTGGAGGGGGTCTATCCCAGAACCATGTGCAGCAGTTTGGCCAGGGAGTCGGCCTGCATCTTGCGCATCACCCGGCCGCGGTGAATGTCCACGGTCTTGGGGCTGATTCCGAGGCGATCCGCGATGAGCTTGGTGGGGAGGCCTTCAACCATCCGCTCCATCACCTCGTGCTCACGGGGCGTCAAGGTTGCGATGCGTCGTTTCAGCGTGTTCTGCCGATGGTGCTTGGTCTGCTCCCGGGCGTTACGCTCGAGGGCCTTCCGAATCGCCTTCAGAAGGTCCACGTTGTTTCCGGGTTTTTCCACGAAGTCGACCGCCCCGCCCTGCATGGTGCGCACCGCTGTCGGTATGTTGGCGTGCCCGCTGAGGAAGACGATCGGCAGGCTGCATCCCCTGCGTTCAAGTTCGTTCTGCAGATCTGGCCCGTTCATCCCCGGCATGCGCACGTCGAGGATCAGACAGCCCACCCACTCGGGGTCATAAGCCGCCAGGAAGTCATCGGCCGATGCAAAGCCCATCACCCGGAACCCCTTTGTCTCAAGCAGCGCGCTGAGGGAGTCGCGCACCGCCACATCGTCGTCCACCACGAAAATGATGGCTGAAGTCTCTGTTTTGGATGTCATGGTCCCACCTCTGAGGGTGGCAGGGTGAAACGAAAGGTGGTGCCCGCTCCCTCACCGGGAGCGGCTTGGATTCGCCCGCCGTGAGACTCCACGATGGTGCGGCAGATGGCCAGCCCCATCCCCATGCCGTCCGGCTTGGTGGTGAAGAAGGGGTGGAACAACTGATCGGCCTCCGCCTGGGAAAGGCCGTGGCCGTTGTCCTGCACCGATACCTCCACACCGCCATCGGTCCCTGGCCGGGTGGCGATGATTACCGTGCCATCGGGACGCTCCGCGGACGCCTCGACACCGTTTTTCACCAGGTTGACGATAACCTGCTCAATCTGCACGGGATTCCCCATGACCTCCGGTACATTCCGGCCCTGATCAAAACGCAGTTCTACATGCCCCTGCTGATGTATCAGCGGCTGGATCAAGGCAATGGCATCGGATATTCGCTGGTTAATGTCCAACGGCTCCCGCCGGGTGCTGCCCTTGTTCACGAATATCCGCATCTGGCCGATGATATTCCCGGCTCGCTCCGCCTGCTCGGCCACCTGTTCCAGGCGCTGCCGCAGCTTTTTGTCACGCCCGTCGCCGGGCGACTGCTGGTTCAACTGCTCGATGCACGCATGGGTGAAATTGATGATGGCGAACAGCGGCTGGTTCAGTTCGTGGGCGATGCCGGTTGCCATCTCCCCCATGGTGGAGAGCCGGTCCACATGACATATTTCCGCCTGACGTTGGCGCACCCACTGTTCGGCGCGCCGCTGCTCGGTAATGTCGAGCAAGGCGGTGCGGAGTTGCGCGGGTTTCGCGCTCGGGGTTTCCATGACGGTGCTTTCCAGGCGCAGATCGAGCATGGCGCCGCCAGCGCCTTTGAGGTGCAGCTCCGTGACGGTCTTGTCCCGGGTATCGAACGCGTTCTTTAAATGGCGGAAAAAAGCCAGGATATCCTCCCCTGACAGCCACATGCTGAATGGCTTGCCCAACACTTGGGAGCGGTGCTGTCCCAGCAGGGAGGCGCCGGTCAGATTGATCTCACGAATGACACCCCTGGCGTCGAAGGTGGCATAGCTTACCGGAGAAAAATCATACAGGTCGGCGTAGCGGTCGCGACTGGCCTCCAACTCCTGTTGGGCTTCGCACAACTCGCGATTCTGCATCTCCAGTTCGATCTGGTGGACTTGCAGGTCGTGTAGCAGATGCTCGGATTCCGACTTGGCAGCCGTTTCCCCGGCCCTTCGCTTGAGGGCGCGCAACTGGTCGGCCAGCCCTTCCGTGTTTATTTTTTCGTAATCTCCCACCCGTGACCCACACCTTAGAACACCCCGTGATCGCTTTATATATCAACTATAGCGTCCTGTATCCTATCCGGATATGTCCCTACTCATCTTGAAAGGCGGATGCCGGGTCTTCATTTGCCGCCCTTGCCCTCGGGCGGTTCGAGCCCTTCAATCTGCATGAGCGCGAGCGGCCCCAACTCTCCACGCTTGGTGATCTGGCGTCCACTGATCTTGAGCAGTTGCCTGCCGATGGACTCGAACCGGTGGTCCACAAAAAAATCGTCGAACGATTCGCCGGTCTCCAGCACATGCTCCAACATGGAACGCAGTTTCGGAATCCCCCACTGACCATTGCCCAGACGGTAGATCAGGTTGCCCACGGTGTCTTTCTCATTCACATGAAAGGCCTTGTAGAAAGCCTCACTGGCCGACACCACCCGCAGGTTGCCGTCCAGCACCAGAAGCGGGTGGCGTATGGCCGCCACAATGGATTCGGCATAGCCCTTCGCCTCTTCGGCCAGGACCAGGGCCTGGGTGATGGCGTTGACATCGGTATAGGAGATCACCGCACCGTCGATCTTGTTGTCGAGGGTGCGGTAGGGCCGCACCTGCATGGTGTAGTAGCGCCCGTCCTTGTCCCTGACCTCCTGCTCATGGTTTCGATCACCTCGGACACCGTGGCTCCGAGGGAATCGGGGACAATGCTGCTCTCGATCTGGCCCACGGGCCGACCGATGTCGCTGCTTCCCAGGCGTAACAGCCGCTCGGCATGGGGGGTGAAGCGCCGGATGCGAAGGTCCGGGCCGAGCATGATCACGGGGAGCTGGATGCTGGTGATGAGGTTGTTCAGGTCGTTGTTAAGCTGTTCCAGGGTGATGTTTCGCCCCGCCAGCTCGTCGTTCACGGTCTCCAGCTCTTCGTTGGTGCTTTGCAGTTCTTCCTTGGCGGTCTCCAACTCCTCGTTGGTGCTTTGCAGCTCTTCGTTGCTGGACTGAATTTCCTCGTTGGCGGACTTGAGCTCCTCGTTGATCACTTCATGCTGCTCAATGGCGGATTGCAGGTACTCCTTGTTGGCGGCCAATTCCTGTTCCAGGTCGCGGACCCGCGCGGACTCAGCGCCAACCGGGTTTGCTCCGCGTTTTTTGGATTCGGACTGGGTTGTGACCGGGGGCGGTTTCTGTTCCTGGAACACCACCAGGAAGTAGTGTCCCCCGGCCGTTCCCGCCTGCAAGGGGGTCACCTCGAAATCGATGATGCGGATATTATCATTTTGGGTGACCCGCACGCCCTCCTTGCTGACCGGCTCGTTCTCCTTGGCGGCCCGGTTCAGGGCGACGCGCAGGTCCATGGAGAGCCCCGGCCGGGCCATCTTGATCACGTTCAGGCTGGCCTCGCCGGGGGCGGGTTCGAGAAACGGACCGGTGTGCCCGCGGAACTTCAGGATGTCGAAATTGTGGTTGATCACCACCCCGGCGGGTCCGTACTTGTGCATCACCATCTGGTCTACGGCTTGCTGCAGATCGGAACGGGTCCAGGATGGTTCTGTTTCGTCTTCCGTGGCAGGCTGCCCCGTCATCCGCAAGCGGGTGTTGAATTCCGGAGCCGGGGCGAGGATGGCGGCCTTTTTCAGGTAGATCTTCTGCTTCTTGTCTTTCAGGGCGAACAGTTCCGAAAACTTGCCGACGGTTTCCGAGGTGCCCAGAAGCAGGTAGCCGTTGGGACGCAGGAAGTAGTGGAAGATGGGCAGCACCTTCTTCTGCAACTCCGGGCCGAGGTAGATGAGCAGGTTGCGGCAGCTGATCAGGTCCAGCTTGGAGAACGGCGGGTCCCGGAACACGTTCTGCTTGGCGAAAATGCACATGTCGCGGATGTGTTTGGCGATCTGGTAGCCCTCGTCCACCTTGACGAAAAAGCGCCTCAGGCGTTCCGGGGAAACGTCATGGGTGATGCTTTCCGCATAGATGCCGGTCCGGGCTTTATCGATGGCGATTTCGTCGATATCGGTGGCGAATATCTGAATGGCGCCGGTATACGCCTGGTCCCCCAGGAACTCCAGCAGGCAAATGGCCACGGTATAGGCCTCTTCCCCGGTGGAACAGCCCGGCACCCATATGCGGAACGAACCACTGCTGCCGCGGACCTTGAGGATGTTGGGAAACACGTGCTGTTTCAGGTGCTCGAACGCCTCCGGATCCCGGAAGAAGCTGGTGACGTTGATGAGGATGTCCTGGTGCAGGGCGTCCAGTTCCTCCGGGGTATCCTGCAGGTACTTTAGGTAAACGGGCAGCCGGTCCACCTTGTGCAGCAGCATGCGCCGCTTGATGCGACGTTTGATGGTGCTCTGTTTGTAATAGGTGAAGTCGTCCCCGGTACGGTTGCGCAGCAGGATGAGGATTTTGTCGAAATCCTTGCCCCCTCTCGGCAGGCCCTCTTCCGCCACCACACCGGGAGGGGGGGTCAGGTACGGGTGGCGGCCGATGCGGGCAAGCTCGGCGGCGATCTTTTTGGGAGGCAGAATGAAATCCACGCATCCGGATGCAATGGCACTGTGGGGCATGCCGCCGTACTTGGCCGAACTCTCGTCCTGGCTGAAGGTGATGCCGCCCGCGGCTTTAATTTCCTTGAGTCCAAGCACGCCGTCGGAAGCCGTGCCCGACAGGATGACGCCGATGGCCTTGCTGCCCTGATCCGCGGCCAGGGAGCGAAAGAAATAGTCGATGGGCAGGGACGGCCCCGGCTCGGTAGCCCGGGGCAGAAGGTGCAGGTGGCCATGCAGGATGGCCATATTGGCGTTGGGCGGAATCACATAAACGTGATTGGGCTGCACCGGAATGCCGTCGATGACCTCCGTCACCGGCAGGGGGGTTTCCCGGGCCAGCAGCGTGCTGAGCATGCTTTCGTGGATGGGGTCGAGATGCTGCACCAGTACGAACGCCGCTCCGGAGTCCGACGGCAGTCCCTTGAGCAGTTGCGAGAACGCCTCCAGCCCCCCAGCGGAGGCGCCGATGCCGACCACCGGAAAGTTGGGCTTCTGGCCGGTGGCGGCCTTGGCCTTCCGCGGCTTGCGCGCGGCGGCCGGTTTTTTCGCGGCCGCTTTTTTTACCGGTTTTTTTTTTTGGCGGCCGACCGGCGTGGTTGTTTGGGTTTCTCAGGCTGATCGTCCTTAGCCCCC